>NZ_OZ249405.1:165000-1107443 GCF_965235095.1 Fontibacterium abundans (SeqCode)
GATCTTAATCCATACCCTAGAACAAATAATGGTTTTTCTGATTTATTTATTAATTTAATTGCTTTTTTAACATCTGTGCTTTTTATAGGATTCTTTCTTACTGAAATTTTTTTTATATTATTTTTTTTTATTTTTATTTCACTCCATTGAATATCTAGAGCTAAATCGAGCCAAACAGGACCTGGTCTTCCTGATTTTGCAATTAATATAGCTTTATTAAACTCTTTTAAAATATCTTCTTTTTTAGAAATAAATTTAGAATATTTCGATATTGGTCTTATGATATCGCAAATATTTACCTCTTGCGTGCCAACCTGCCTTACTTTCTTGCCGTAAGAAGTATGATTTGATCTAGCTTGCCCGCTAATAAAAATTACAGGAACAGAGTCCTGCCATGCTGCAAGCAACCCAGTTATGGCATTTGTGCTTCCAGGCCCTGTGGTTACAACTGCGCAGCCTATCTCATTAGTTAATTTTGCATTAGCAGTTGCAGCTAATGCCGCGCTTTCTTCGTGATGAGTAAAAATAACTTTAATTTTATTTTTAACTAAAGAGTCAAAAATATGAACCACAGCACCACCTTGCAGACCAAATGCACATTTTAAAGAATTCTTTTTTAGTATATTAGCTATTAAATCAGTAGCTTTCATTTAATTTTTTAAAATAAATTATTCTTATTAATTACATTTTATAATAGTTATAGGTAATAATTAAAATACAATTATGGAAATTAACTTTTTATCTAAAAAGCATAATAGCGTTAAAAGAAATTATTTAGAAAGAGTAAATAAGATTGATAAAGCAAAAGCGGCCATAAAAGCTAAAAAGTGGGGATACGATTATTGGGATGGTTCACGAGATATTAATTATGGCGGTTATCATTATGACAGCAGATGGTTACCAATCGCCAAAAAAATTATTAAACACTATAATTTAAATAATAAATCTAAAATTTTGGATGTGGGCTGTGGAAAAGGTTATTTATTGTATGAATTTAAAAAATTATTACCTAAGTGCAGAATTTATGGTTTAGATATTTCCAGTTATGCAATTAAAGAATCAAAGTCAGAGATAAAACCACACTTAAAAAAAGGACATGCCAAATCTTTGCCTTACAAAAGTAATTATTTTGATTTAGTAATTTCTTTAAATACTTTACATAATTTATATTGTTATGATTTGATGTCCGCTCTTAGAGAGATCGAGAGGGTTTCTTGTAAGCATAAATATATTTGCGTTGAGTCTTATAGAAATGAATTTGAAAAAGTTAATTTATTATATTGGCAGGTGACATGTGAGGCTTTTTACACACCTCTAGAGTGGAAATGGTTTTTTAAGCAATCTGGTTATACTGGTGATTTTTCATTTATATATTTTAAATAAATAATGTTTATTAAAAAAACCAAAGCAGCAATATTAGTTAAGCAAAAAAAACCTTTAGTAATTGATACTATTATTTTACCAAAGAAATTAAAAGCAGGACAAGTGCTAGTCGAACTTATTTATTCTGGAATTTGTGGATCTCAATTAGGAGAAATTGAAGGAGTAAAAGGTCCAGATAAATTTTTACCACACTTATTAGGTCATGAGGGTATCGCGTCAGTTTTAGAAGTTGGTCCTAAAGTAAAAAAAGTAAGAAAGAATGACAGAGTGCTTCTGCATTGGATGCCTTCTAGTGGGATAAACTCTCAAAATCCTAATTATTTTTGGAAAAATAAAAAAATAAATGCAGGATTAGTTACAACATTTAATGAGCATTGCATAGTTTCTGAAAATAGAATTACCAAGATTAAAAAAAATTTTGATATGTTAAGTTCTTTATTATTAGGCTGTACAGCAAGTACCGCGCTAAGTTCTGTTTTCAAACTATCAAAAGTTGCAAAAAATAGTGTAACAGCTGTAAGTGGTTGCGGTGCAATCGGTTTGTACGTTATCAAGATTTTAAATTATTTGAAAGTTAAAGATATAATTGCAATCGATTTAGATAATAAAAAATTAGATCTAGCAAAAAAGTATGGAGCAAGTTTTTTGTTAAATAATAAATCAAGAAGCATTGATGTTGAAATTAAAAAAAGATTTATAAATGGGGTTGATTATTTTTTTGAATGCAGTGGAAATTCGGTGGTTATATCTCAGGCTTTTAAAGCCTTACATAAAGAGGGTTCAGAAATTTTGATAGGCGTTCCCTCTTTTAAAGAATTGGCAAAATTTTATACTTTAGATATTAATTTAGGTAAAAAAATAATTGGAAGCAGAGGCGGTGATTTTAATCCAGATAAAGATTTTTTAAGTTATTCTCAAATAATAAGTAAGGAACAATTTAATAATAACAGCTTTATATATAACAAGATAAAGCTTGATGATATTAATCAATTATTTAGTGATATGCGTAAAAGTAAAATTATTGGCAAATCAATAATTGTTTATTAATGAGAGTATTTGTTATTGGTGCATCCGGCTTAATCGGATCTACTTTAATTCATAAATTAAAAAAAAAAAAAATTAAAGTTATTGGAACTTATTCATTAAGAAAAATTAAAGGTCTTATAAAGTTTGATTTATTAAAAGATAAAGTTAAAGATATTTTTCCAGATCTTTCTTCTAGCGATGTGATTATATTGTTGTCCGCGTACAGTAATCCACATTGGATATATAAAAATAAAGCAGAAGCAAAAAAATTAAATATTTTATCTACAAAAAATTTAATAGAAGATATCTATAAAATTGGTTGCAAATTATATTTTATGTCATCAGTGGAGGTCTTCAATGGAAAAAATGGAAATTATTATGAGAATTCAAGACCCAGTCCTTTAAATTTTTATGGAAAAACTAAATTTTTTATTGAAAAATATATCAAACAAAAATTAAAAAATTATTGCATTATTAGAACAGGTTGGGTGGTTGGCAGAGAGAATTTAAACCGCTGTGTAATTTCTATGACTTATAAATCTTTATTAAAAAAAGATGCTAAAATGGCTTATGACAATATTTTTAGTATGACCGATATAGATGATTTGTGTAGCTCATTAGCATCTTTAATTGTAAATAAAAAGTTGCAAAAAATAAAGATAGCTCACATTTGTTCTCCTCAAAAAATAGTCAGAAGTGCATTAGCCGATTTTATTATAAAATTTAGTAAAAAGAGAAGTAAAATGAAATATGCACCTGTCAAATTTAATCAAATAAGATATTCTGAACCAAGAGGTAAAATTAATAATTTATTGACTTCGCATAAAGAATTAAAAAGTAGAAAATACAAAAATTTTAAAGACATAATTAGAAAAAAAGTTGCGATTTTAGATAGTAGTTTTAAATGATTAGTAAAATTCAGAATAAAAACAATATCGCTATTTATAAAAAAATTTTAGTAAAAAAATTAAAGTTAATTGCTTCTAGAAATTCAAAAAAAAGATCTAGAATATGCATTCATAAAAACAATAATGAAAAAACGCAAGAAATGATTATAGCATTAAGCAATAAAAGTTTCATTGCTCCACATATTCACCCAAATGGAAAAAGCGAATCTTATCATGTAATAGAAGGAAAAATGAATGTTTATTTATTTGATAAAAACGGAAAAAAAATTAGAATAGTTAGGATGGGTGACTATAAATCAAACTTAGATTTTTTTTATAGGATGAGCAAAGGTTATTATCATATGCCTATCGCAGTAAGCAAATGGTGTATTTATCATGAAGTTTATTCTGGACCTTTTATAAAACATAAAGACGTTTCTTATCCCAAATGGGCACCTAATGAAGATAATAAACAGGAAGTTAAAAATTTTTTAAAAAAAATAGATTATTTTAATGAAATATAAATTTCAACCTCATTGCACATTGTGTAATAAAATACCCCCTAAGAGCAATATCCTCTATTTAAAAAAATTACCAATAACAGAGATTTTATTCAAAAAACCATCAAGAGCTAAAATTTTTTATGATCAAAAAATAAAATTTTGTTCTGAATGTGAACATTTAAGCTTAACTTATTTGTACGATACCGCAAAGTTTTACAATGATAGCTACATGACTTCTTCAACAAAAGCTTTTTCCGGGAGATATGCAAATGATATTTTTTATGAATTTATAAATAAAAATTTAAATAAAAGAAAATTAAATATATTAGAAATAGGAGCTAACGATTTATATCTTTTGAATAAATTTTATAAAGATAAAAGAATTAATAAGGCTGTTGCGATCGACCCAACTGGAAAACTAGATTCAAATATTAAAAAAATAAAAATTATAAAAAATTTTTTTGAAAAAGTTAACCAAAGCCAAATTAGTTTTGTTCCGGATGTTGTTATCTGTGGCCATACATTAGAGCATATTGAGAATCCACTATATTTTTTAAAAAAAGTTATGATGTTAGGAAGTAATAAAACTAAATTTTTTTTCCAGTACCCAAGTTGCGAAAGTTTAATTAACAGATGCTCCTTTGATCAAATACACCATCAGCATTTTAACCTTTTTTCTTTAAAGTCTAGCTCAAAAATTTTAGATATGGTTGGAGCCCAAATAAAGAAATTTGATTATTGCGAAGAACATTATGGTGCTTTGATGATTTATTTTGAGAAAAAAAAATCTAAATTTAAAAAGAATAAATTTATAAAAATCGACTATTTAAAATTTGATCTAAATGAGGTGTATATCCGTTATAAGTTGTACATAAAAAATTTAACGAATGTTATTAAGTATTATAAAAAGAGAAAACTCAAGATTTACGCGTGGGGGGGGGGGCTTATGTTGCCAATTATTAATTACCAATTAAACAATATAATTTCTTTATGCGATGCCATTTTAGATGACGACAAAGAAAAAATTGGAAAATATTTTCCTAATCTTAATATTAAAATTAAAGGTTTAAGGAATACTGATTTGAGAAATTCTTTAGTAATAACAACTTCGACGGCATCATCTATTTCAACAAGAAGGATAAATCAGTTGCTTTTTGATAAAAAGCCAAGAATTATTATTAATCCCTCATTAACTTTATAAATTTATGAAAATAGATCTTACAGGAAAAATAGCCTTAGTAACTGGCGGTGCCACAGGCATAGGAAAAGGTATCGCTATTGCTCTATCCAAAGCAAATGCAACAGTAATTATTACCTCGAGAAAAAAAACTGATATTCAAAATACATTAAAAGTTTTAGGCAGAGAGAATAGTTTTGGTTTTAATATTGATTTATCTAAAAAAAAAAATGTTAAAATCTTATATAAAAAAATTAAAAATAAATTTTCAAAGGTTGATATATTAATCAATAATATAGGTCATACATTAAATATAACAGATCCTTTCGTTGATGTAAAAAAATGGGAGGAAGTCATGAATTTAAATTTTTTTACGACTGTTAATGTTACTAACAATTTTATCAAAGATATGATGAAAGATAATTGGGGACGTATAATTAACATTACTTCTATTGCTGGCCTTGAAATTAGTGGGCCCTCCGCATTTAATGCTTCGAAAGCTGCTCTTACTGCTTACACGAGAAGCGTGGGAAGACAATTAGCTTTAGAAAAAAGAAATATTGTAATGACGGCGGTAGCTCCTGGAGTGGTTATTACAGAGAAAGGACACTGGAACCCTAAAAATATTAAATCAAAACATGCAAAACAATATTTAAAAAATAGAACTGCACTAGGAAGATTTGGTACTATGGATGAGTTGGTCGGTATTATTGTCTTTTTGAGTTCTGAATATGCATCTTTTTTTCACGGATCCATTCTACAGCCAGACGGGGGTCAATCGAGACAATATATGGCATTTAATTATTTATAAATTCTTAAAATATATTTGCGATTTAAGAAATAAATCTTCTTTCGGATTAGAAGTTTTATTGTTTTTAGTTAGTGCTTTCAAAATTATTAAACACCACTTAAATTTAGTGATATTTAAAATTAGATTAAATATTGTGTGGTCAAATTTTATAAAATTTTGAAAGTTACTTAATACATAAAGTTTTTTTTTAGAAGAAATATTAATATCAGGCTGACAAATAAAATCAGATACAAGTTTATAAGGATGGTCTAACCCCGAATATTCAAAATCGCAGAAAAATATTTTTGATTTTACTTTTAAAGTATTTTTAAACGTAAAATCTGAAGGAGAAAGTATAAATTCTTTTTTATCAATCTTTAAATTTTTAATGTCATTTTTATAAGTTTTCTTAAAAAGGTTCCATTTAGGCAGCACTTTATTTGATAAAAAATTGATAATTTTTTGATTATTTAACTTTGATTTAAGTTTTAATATTCTCTGGTCTATATTTGAGGAATAACTGAAAATAGATCTTAAATAATCAGTAGCATATAAACGCTCTCGATTTGAATATTTGAAGAAGTATTTTTTAGCTTTTTGAATTTTTCTTATAAATTCTATACATTGATTGATATCTTCGTTACTCGGTTTTGAATTAACTGTACCTTTTATGAAAGAATAAAGAGAATAATTTAATTCTAAATTAATATAAATAGGATCTGCTATTTGAAATATTTTTGCTTTTTTTAAAGAACTAAGAAAATTAAATTCTTTTATATTTTTTTTTAGTGAATTTGCTTCGTTGGGAAATATTTTAAGGTAAAATAATTTATTCGATATTTTTATTATTAAAGAATAATTGTTAGTTCCTCTTTTGATTTCTTTTATTATTTTTACATTGTTACCATATTTTTTTTTTATTGAGTTTAGATATAGTTGGTATTTATTAATAAATTTATTTAATTGAAACCAGGTTGTAAGATTTTCAAAATGATTATTTTTTTTATTGTTAAATAAAATTTTATTTATAGATTTAGGAATGTTTTTTAAGATACTTTCTAGATCATCAATAAAATAATCAGGTTTTATTCTTTCAATTCTTTTAATTTTTTTTTCTTTTGTTGTTTCAAAAAATATATTTTCTTCTTTAATTAAATAATTTTTGCAAAATGAAATTTTTTTTTTTTTTAAGAATTGTTTTGTTTTGTTATGTAGATTAATTTTCTTACCGTAGATTGGCCACAAAGTTTTATGACTAACGATAAAAATTTCACAATATTTAGATAATTTTTTAATTTCATTAATAAATCCAGGAAATATTTTGGCTTGAAATATTTTCTGAGAATAAACCGCAGATTGAATTTCTGTCCATTTTTTTTCGCTGTATTTTTTTATTATTAACTTTTTAATATTTTCTTTATTTTTTATATTAGACTGAATGCTTAATTTATTCCTGGCAGCTTTATAAAATAGATGGTCGTAATTAATAATTGTATTATCAAGATCTATAGCTAATTTTATTTTATTCACTTAGAATTTTTTTTATTATAGATTTTATATTAAATCCTAATTTATTTCTTGCTTCATGCTGTTCTCCTAGTCCATTAAAAAATAAATCCGGAGCACAAATTGAAATAACTTTTTTATTATGGAGTATTTTATAAAAGTAATTCTTTATTGTAGACGAAAGTCCTCCATGAACGGAGTGCTCTTCTATGATAACTATTTTTTTAAAATTTTTAATATAGCTTTGTAATTCTTTAAAATTTATGGGTTTAATTGTATGGTAACTTAGAATAGTGCTTTTAATTCTTTTTTTTTCTAAAGTTTGATTTAGTGATTGGCCGATTCCAATTGTATTACCAACGCATATTACTAATACATCCTTACCTTTTCTGATTAAATTTGCTTTGCCTATTTTTATTTTTTTTTTAGATGTATTTATTAATGGCTCACCTTTTTTTCCCAGTCTAAAATATGTTGGCCCTATTTTTTTAACTATTTGCTCTAGGAGCGCCTCTACTTCTATAGAGTCTCCAGGGCATAAAATCCTTATATTTGGTATCGATTGCATTAAAGATAAGTCATCTAACGAATGATGCGTCGGCCCTAATCTAGAATACGATAAACCAGCTCCTGTCCCAACAATAGTGACCCCAAGATTTGGATAACAAACGTCAATTTTTATCTGTTCATATGATCTGGCAACTAAAAATGGCGTTATTGTGTAAACAAAAGGTATAAAGCCTAATTTAGCAAGTCCGGAAGCTACGCCAACCATATTATTTTCAGCAACCCCACAATTATAAAATTGATTTGGGCAATTTTTCTTGAATTCATCAAATAGTTTATTTCCAATATCACCAGATAGAAGAATTATTTTTTTATTTTTAATTGCTAGCTTAGTTATATTTTTTGCAAAAGCGTTTCTCATATTTTATTTTAAGTTATAAAAATTTTAATGACCTTATTAATTCTTGTTCGTCTGGTGATTTGTAATGCCAATTATTATTGTCTTCCATAAATGAAACACCTTTTCCTTTTATAGTATTTGCAATAATTGCGATGGGTCTTTTTTTAGAAGAATATTTTAAAGCATTTATTAACTGATAATAATTATGACCATTAATTTCAAATATTTTCCAGCCAAAAGTTTCAAATTTTTTAGCTAGAGGAGCCAAAGAGAGTATTTCGTTGCTTCTACCAGTAGCTTGCCATTTATTATAATCTACGATCAATATTAAATTATTCAATTGTTTTGCAGATGCAAACATTGCCGCTTCCCAAGTAGAACCTTCGTTACACTCCCCATCGCTAATAAGCACGTATGTTTTTGTTTTATTTTTTTTAATTTTATTTCCTAATGCAATGCCGCATGCAATCGGCAATCCGTGCCCTAAAGATCCGGTTGCGCATTCTACTCCTTTTGTTTTCGGGGATGGATGCTCTTCAAGTAAAGAGTTTGGTTTGCAAAAAGAATTAAATTCCTTTTTAGAAATAATTTTTTTTCTAAATAATACAGAATATAATGTAGTTGCGGCATGGCCTTTGCTTAAGATAAATCTATTACGTTTTATGTTTTGTAAGTAATTTTTTTTTATTTTTAAAAAAGATTCGTAAATAGTTGAAATAATATCAACACAGGACAGGGAGGAAGCCAAATGGGCGGTTCTCATTTCATAAGACATTTTTAATACGTCTTGTCTTATTTCTTTTGCGAGAATTTTAATTTTTTTTATTTGATGTTTAGTTTTTTCATCCATTGAACTGTGTAGTTGTTTTTTTTGTCTTTTATTTTATTTGCATTGTAGGCACCAATAATTTCATCAATTGCATTTTCTACAGAGAATTTTCTTTTAAATCCTAGATGAATCAATCTTGAAGAATCTTGCCTATAAGATCTTAAGTCATTCGATTTAAGTTTTATGATATTTGTGTTTATCTTATTTTTTATTTTTTGGGCAATACTTTTAATTTTTAGATTCTCAAAACCAGCATTATAAAATCCAGAGCTGATATTTTTTTTTATAAAAAATTCATAAACTCTTACCATATCTTTTATATGAATATTTGGCCTTATTTGATTGCCATTAAAAATAGTAATTTGTTTATTTTTTAACGCCTGTAAAGTTAGTAGATTAACTGTCAAATCAAACCTCATTCGTGCAGATAGACCGCATACAGTAGCTGGTCTTATACAATTTATAACTATTTTGTCTTTAAAACTCATAAGAACTCTTTCAGATATCATTTTAGTTTTATTATAAATTGATATTGGTAATAGTTCTAAATTTTCAGTTACTTTTTTTTCTTTTTTTATTCCATAAACGCTACCAGAGCTCGCGTATATAAATTTTTTAACATCATATTTAATGCTTTGGTTTATTAATTTCATAGAAGCAAGTACATTCACTTCCCATGAGAGAACCGGATTAAGCTCTACAGCTGGATCATTAGCAATGTTTGCTAAATGAATTACAATATCAATATTTTTAAAAAGTTTATCAGGTATATTTCTAATATCCTTTTTAATATTTATTAAATTTTTATGGCTTTGTAGATAGTTGCCAAACCATTGGACATCAATGTTAATTATTTTATGATCTGATTTTAGTAAAGATTTAATAAGTTCAGAACCAACATAGCCACATCCTCCAGTTATTAATAATTTCATTGTTTGTGTCTATATTTCATAGGTTCTTTACTTAATATTTTATAATTATCATTAATCCATTCAATAGTATCTTTAATACCTTTGTAAAGATCAATTGTATCTTTCCATTTTAATTCTTTTTTAATTTTTTTAGAGGATAAAAAATAGTCCATGTCCTTACCAGGTCTATCCTCTGGTAAAAATTTTAGAAAATTAGAATGTTTTTTTTTTAAAATCGCACATATTAGCATCGCAAGTTTCTTGATTGATAAATAATTTTTTGCAGAAATATGATAACATTGTCCTATTTTTCCATTCATTAAAATTTTAAAGTATCCATCGCTTGTATCATCAATGTGAACAAAGGATCTCTTTGATTTACCCATTCCATGAATCGGTATTAAAATATTTTTTTTTATGCTTATAATTATTTTTGGTATAATTCTGTAGAGTTGTTGTCCTGGTCCATAGACATTCGCAGCTCTTGCAAATACTACCGGAAATTCAAATATCTTATTTAATCCAAATAAATGTTTGTCTGCCGCAGATCTAGAAATTGCATATGGAGTTGTTGGATTATGCGCATTGGTTTCATATATTTTTTTTTTAGAACTGCCATAAATCTCTGGTGTGCTTATATGTAAATATTTTTTAATTTTTATTTTTTTTAATTCTTGAAAAAAGTTTATTTGAGACAAAGTATTTGTTAGATACCAATCTTTAGGATTTTTCCAGCTTTCAGCCACCATACCCTGACTTGCAAAGTTAACTATATATTTTATTTTATTTTTGGATATTATTTTAATTATTTCAGTTAAATTTTTATTTAAATCTTTTCTATAAAACTTAAAATTATATAATTTTTTATTATATTTATAAGGTAAGTAACATTTTATTGGCTCTTTTGACCTACTAATTCCAATAATTTTAAAATTTTTTTTTAATAATAAATTTACGAAGTGCGAACCTGAAAAAGAATTGCTACCCAAGACTAAAATTTTTTTTTTCATTTAAACATTTAAGTATAACATAATAAGTATATAAAAAGTTCTTTAATATTGTTAACTTAAAAGAATTAATATATTTTTATATAAATACCAAATATAAATTTGTCGTCACATTTAATCAATAAAATGAAAAAAACTTTTTTCAATAAATTTTATAAAAATTATAAAAATTCTTTTTTTAAAAGCTTTAATAACTTGGACATCAATAATTTTAATAAACTAGCAGAAATATTAAAAAATTTAAAAAAAAATAAAGTAATTTTATTTGGTAATGGAGGTAGCGCATCAATTGTAAGTCATGTTGCTTTAGATCTAGTTAATGTTTGCAATATAAAATCTATTCATTTTAATGAAGCGTCTATCATTACGTGTTATGCCAACGACTATGGTTATGAGCATTCTGTGACTCAGTCATTAAAAAAATTTTTAGAGATAGGAGACGTAGTAATTTTGATAAGCAGCAGCGGAGAATCTAGAAATATGATTAATGCGGCTAGATTTATAAAAAAGAATAAAAATTTATTAATAACTTTTACTGGTTTTAATAAAAATAATCGGCTGAAAAGTATTGGAGATATTAATTTTTGGGTAAACAACAAAACATATAATATTGTAGAAAACATCCATCAATCGTGGTTGTTAATGCTAGTTGATTACATAAAATTTATTAAATAAGGTTTTTAATTATTATGTTAAAAAAAATAATTAGTATTAGTGAAGCTTCAGTTTTGCTAAAAAAACTTAAAGCGAATAATGCTAAGATATTTTTAGCTCATGGAGTTTTTGATATTTTACATTTGGGTCACATTAAGCATTTTGAGGATATTAAAAAAAAAGATTCTAGTGCTAAATTATTCGTAACTATTACAGGAGATAATTATGTAAAAAGAGGTCCTGGCAGACCGTATTTTAAAGAAAACCAAAGAGCGGAAATGTTGAGCTCTATAAGTTTTGTAGATTATGTTATTATAATTCAAGAAGAAACAGCTCAAACTTCTATAAATCTAATAAAACCTAATATTTATTTTAAAGGCAAAGATTATTTAAATTTAAAAGATTTTACAGGAAATTTAAAAAAAGAATTAGATTTAGTAAAAGGATATAAGGGTAAGGTTGTGTTTACAGAAACTAAAAAGTTCAGCTCATCGAATATAATAAATACACAATTTGATTTACTTAAGGAGGAAGCCAAAACTTTTTTAAGCACTTTCTCCAAAAAAAATAATTTTGATAAAATTAACAATATTTTAGAAAAATTTAAAAATTTAAAAGTTCTTGTTCTGGGAGAAGGGATAATAGATGAGTATATATATACAAAACCCCTTAATAAAACACCAAAAGAAAATTTAATTTCATATTTAAGGAACGAAAAAAGTTCTTTTCTAGGTGGCGTTTTTGCAGTCTCTAATAATATTTCTTCATTCTGCAATGATGTAACTTTATTAACTCTTGCTGAAAATAATTCTAAAGATTCTTTCTTTATAAAGAAAAATTTAAAAAAAAAATTGAATATAAATCTTATTTCTTCTAATAAATTTAAAAATATTAAAAAAATAAGATTTATTGAAAATTCGTATTTTCCAAAAAAAATATTTGAACTGTATGAAATGAAAGAAGATTATATTTGTAAAAGAGATGAAAAAAAAATTTTATCATACTTAAATAAAAATCTCAAAAAATTTGACATAGTTATTTTAAATGATTTCGGACATGGTTTTTTTACAAATAAAATTATTGATATTTTGATTGTTAAGTCAAAATATCTAGCAATTAACGTTCAGACAAATAGCGGCAATTTACCATTTAATTTAGTTACGAAATATAATAAAGCAGATTATATTTGCATTGACAAGCCAGAAGCTTTGCTTGCTGTTGGAAAAAAAAATATTTCAAAAGAAGAAATTAGAAATGATTTGTTTAAAAAAATAAAATTTAAGAATATATGCATAACTGATGGAAAGAATGGGGCTTGGTATTTTAAAAATAAATTTTTTAAAAATGTTCCTGTTTTTAACTATAATGTAGTTGACACGATGGGAAGTGGAGATGCTTTTTTTGCAATATCTTCTTTAGCCTCCAAATTATCTGATGATGCGGAGCTTATAACATTTTTAGGCAATGTAGCTGGTTCAATGAAAGTATCAATTATAGGGCATTCAAAAAATATTGATTATATTGATTATGCCAAATACGTTGAATCTTTATTGAAATAAAATTTTATAAGTAATTATTTAATTTTTTGTTCCAATTTTTTTTGAAAAATAACGATCTGTCATCTATAACAAGATCGTAGCTTGGCTTCCCAAAAAAAATTTTGTGATATTTTACTTTCCAATTTTTAAGTTGAGATATAGTTAATATTTTTATAATTTTTTCTGCTCTTTTTATATTATCATTAGTCCTGCCCATGCATCTGGCAGTGTAAAGAATTATGATATTTTTCTCGTAAAGTTTATTAATTATTTTGATATTTTTTATTATTGGGATAGATTTTTTATAATTAGATTTATTGGTATCGCAAATAACTCCATCAATATCGAAACAAATTTTTTTCATTATTTATAAAATAAAAAACTTAGCAATTGTTTATTTTTACATACCTTAACACTTATGATAATAAAATTTATTAAATTTATAAACAGTTTTCCAAAAATCATAAAGAATATCAAAATAACTAAAAAATTTTCTAATTGTCCATCCACTTTTCTCCAGCATAATCTAAAAATTTTTCAGAAAAATTAAATTTTGGATGAAAAAAAATAAAATATCTTTTTAATTCTTTATTCATATTATTTTTGTTTAGATTATTTCTGTCCCATTCTTTTAATAATCTAATTAGTTTTTTTTGTCGACCATTAGCTAGGATTTGGTTATCTAAGGTATTTATTGTTAGATCTAGTATATCTTGAGGATTAACCTTCTCACGATAAATTTCAGTTTCTAAAAATTTTTTATTTTTCTGGTTATTGTATGATAAATTTAAATATTCATTTAAAGTTAAAAAATTATCATTTTTTTTCCAATATAATCTCGAAAGAGAAGCTATTCCTGGGCACCAATTAAATACTTCTGTTATAAAAGATATTTCAAACATTAGACATTTTTTTTGAAAATAACCAGGCAACGCATCAATCCCGCCATTATGTCCTAAGTGCAAACTCGTTCTTTTGCATATCCAAAAATCAAAGGCAGGATCTGAATTTTTATCAACTAAATCAATAATTAAATTATTTAAATTGCCATTTAAAGGCTCTCTAAATCTACCTATTCTAAGGATTTTATACTTCCTTTTTTTTAATTCAATTAAAGTAGGTATTAAATCTTGGTAAGCAAGAGAATTCCTCGCAAAGCTATTTGATGTAATATTTTTTTTTAATACATGATAATAATAATTGTCTCTGATGTTAATTGTAACAATTTTGTCTTTTCGGTCAATTCCATAATTTTCTAAAAATTTATTAAACTCTCTTTCTTTAATGTCGGAAAAATTTATTGCTAATTTTCTTTTGTAATAAAATAGACCAAATATATCTTTTGAACCCGCGTAAAATCTAAAATCAAATGATTTTAGATTTTTTCCAAATGGTAAAAATGTAGCTAGAAAATCTAAATACTTAAAAAAAATAGAATTTATAAATTTTTTTTTTATAAAATGTTTCAAAAATTTATTTGAATATTTATCATCACCAGATATATAAGAAAAAATTAAGTGATTTCTTTTTTTAAATAAGTTAGTAAGAAAAGAGTCACTATAGTAATGACCAAATGCTCCAGCATCGAAAGTATATATTTTTATAGTTTTAAATGGTTTGGCTATTAAGATGACAAAATATACAACCGCAGATGTAAATAAAAAAAATATAATTATAGGAAGTCTAAAAAAAAATCTAAATGTAATTAATTGATTTAACTTTATATAAGAACTCTGCATTTTAGTTTTAAACATTTTTTTGATTAATTTTTAAAAGTTATACATGTTAAATTTTTAGAATTTATTTATTTTATAAATTTTTGTATCATATTTTTCTAATTAAATAGCTAGTAATAGTTAAATCCATTAAAAAAAAACTGTAAGAAATTATTTTATTAAATTTTGTATAAGTATTTGACATTGAATTTTTTTAAATTTTTTAAATACAGGAACTTTGGAAATTTAACAGGTCGAACCAATTTGCATTGGTTTTTGTTTGATATTGATAATTTTGTAATCAAAAATAACGCTTTGGATGATGCAATAAATATTAAAAACTTTTAATTTTTTATTAAAAATTTAACAACTATACGTTCCCGCTTCTGACACAATGGCGCAAAGTTTTCAAAAGATGAAATTAATTTTTTATCATAACTAATACCGTAGATAAGTCTCATTCTAAAATCATGGTTATTGGTATGCATGAAGCAAATATTGGGTAAATATAAGTTTGAAAAGTTTAGCAATAATTAACAATTTAAATTTCAAAAATAACAATAAAGATATTTGCTTTTATACAAAAAATTCATGATACGCAGAGCATTGAGATGTAATAATGAACTTTTATGTAAAAAAATTATTTAATATAACTCTTCAAACTATTTATTTGAATTTTAGATTTTTGGATATTAAATTGATATTTTGTAAAAAGTCTGAATTATAAATCTTTACAAACTAATGATATTAAAAAAGAAATGGATTACAACTTGGAAAAAAAATTTAATGATTAAATCCATGAAATGCTCCTGTTTTATTAAATAATTATGAAGTTTGCAATCTAGAGAAATAATAATTATAAAAGAGTTTTTTCATTTTAATCTTATAAATAATTTGCAAAATATTAATATAAAACTTACATGAAAAAGCTTAAAACTAAAAAAATCATAGACAAAATATTCAAAATGAATGAAAGTGAAAAAAAGAAAGAAATAATTAAGATTGTTAAAAACATCTTAAATGAAAAAATTGATTTAAATTCTAAGCAAACCAGTTGTAAAAATTGGGACTCCATGGCTAATTTTTCAATACTATCTTCTTTAGAAAAAAAATTTAAAATTAGAATAAACCAAAGAAATTTTAGCAAGTTCAATAGTATTAAAAATATATTAAAAAATATCAAGTAAATCGATGAAAATTGAAAAAAAATCAATATTTGAATATTTTGAGGAACATAAAACAAAATTAAAATTTATATATGAAATAGATAATAGAAAAAAAAAAAGCTTTCATGATGTAATTGAAACTGTTTATAAATTAAAAAATAATTATAGTTTTAAAAAAAAAAAAATTTTATGTATTTTGCCTAATTGCATATCTTATATTGAATTTTTTCTTGCAATTACTTCGTCCAAAGGAGTTTTCGTGCCCATACCATTCTTTACAGAAAAAAATGAAATAAAAAAAATTTTAGAATTTATTCAACCAGACATTATTCTTTCTGATGGTAGTAAAGATTTAAAATTTTTTAAAAAAGAAATCATAAATATTAATCATATTTTAGGTCATGAGATTTATAAAAAAAATATAATTAGAAATGACTTGAAAGATTTGGCTTGTATCTATTATTCCTCAGGGACAACTGGAAACCCCAAAGGCATTATGTATTCTCATGAAAATATGCTGTCACTAATTGATTCTATCAATAAAGATTTTAAATTCGGACACAAAGATAAACATCTTGTCTTTCTGCCATTTGGACATACAGCATCAATAAATTATAATATTTTACCTAGTTTAATGGTTGGATCTGAGTTATTTATTTCTGGTGGATTTGCAAACATAGGGGTAAATTTTTTTAATATACTTAAAAAATATAAAATAACTTACACCCAAATAGTCCCCTCTATTTTATTTATGCTAAACAAGATGAATATAAATATTAGTAAAATAAAATTTAATAATCTCAAATTTATTGGATGCGGATCTTCATTTTTGCCATTATCAAAACAAATTGAATTTATTAGTAAATATAAAATTAAAGTTGCAAATTTGTATGGTTTATCGGAAACTGGGCCGACTCACTTAGATGATCCAAGAGAAAAAAAGTGGAAGCCAGGAACCATAGGCAAACCTCTCTCTGTATGTAAATTTAAGCTAGATAAGAAAAACAATATTCTAATTAAGGGAAAAAATGTTTTTGTTGGATATTATAAAAACAAACAACTATTCAAAAAATCTTTTACAAATACAGGATGGTTTATTACCGGCGATATAGGTAAAGAAGAAAAAGGTAACATCTTCTTTTTGGACAGATCTAAGGATCTCATTATTAAAAACGGAATAAATATTGTTCCCGGGGAAATAGAAGAAGAAATATATAAAACAAAAAAATTCTTAGAATGTTGCGTGGTGGGAATTGATGATGAAATTCAAGGTGAGGAAATTGCAGTAGCTATTAAACCTAACAATTCTAATTTAAAATTTAATTTATTGGTGGATTGTATTAAAAAACAATGTAAAAAAAATCTTAGCAATTATAAAATGCCAAAATATTTTTATTTATTAGACGACTTTCCCAAAACTGCTTCTGGTAAAATTAAAAGAATAATCATTAAAAAAAAACTTAACTTAGTATTTAATAAATAATCCCGATGAAAACTATATGCGGTCTAAATGGATTTGGTAGATTCGGTATTCATCTTTTAAAGTATTGGTTAGAAAATATCTCCATCTCGGAATTTGAAATAAAATTTATTAATGATGATACACTTGATCAAAAAAATATTTTGAAAATAATACAAGAGGATAAAAAAATAAATTTTAGTAATTATAAAGTTTCATTAGAAAATGAAATCTTATTGATAAAAAATAAAAAAAATAAAAATAGCTATGAAATAACCTGTACCCACACTAGCTCTGAAGATATTACTTGGATAGGAAAACCAAAAATTTTTTTTGAAGCTTCAGGAAAGCACACATCCAAAAATAATTGTTTAAAATTTTTAAAAAATAACACTAGTCATGTAATAATCTCAGCTACATCACATGACGCTGACCAGACTCTAATATATTCATATAATCATGATCAATTTGAAATTGGCAATAAAGTAATCTCTTACGGCTCATGTACAGTAAATGCATACGTGCCTTTTGCTGCCTATATTAATAAGCACTTTTATATTAAAGATAGCAGTGTAAATATAATTCATAACATACCAGGATATAAACTTGATAAATTTAATACTATAGAAAAAAGAATATGCACCCTGGAGAAATCAGGACCAAAGCTTTTGAGCTTTCTAAATAATGATAATTTTAATGTTGAATATTCACTAATTCCTTATACAGGAGTGTCGTCAATTGACTTAAGATTTTCAGTTCAAAATAAGATTACTTTAGAAAAATTTATAAAACATTTGAAGAAAGAAATTGATGTTGGTGAACTTAAAAATATTTATGGTTATTCAAACAAAGACTCAGATCCAAATAACTTTAATTTAACAAAAAATAGTATGGAAATAATAATTCCAAATATAGCTATAAAAAATCAAAATATCTATGTGCATGGATATTTTGATAATGAAAATTCTGTAAATAGATTTTTTGATTTGTCTAATTATATAATTAAAAGATTATCATTATAATATTAAGTATATGCTCCTTGATAAAAAACAAATAGATTGTTTTTTACACAAATTAAATATTAAAAAAGATGATACCATTTTTTTTCACGGTAACTCCATGGGAATATCTCAGGTTAAGGGCTCAACACCAAAAGAAAAAACAGATTTTTTTTGGAAATGTGTAAAAAAGTTTATTGGTGAAAAAGGTACTATTATTGTTCCAAGCTTTACATATAGCATCAATAAGACAAAAATATTCGATATAAATAAAAGCAAAAGCAAAATAGGCCAATTTAGCGAAGACTTTAGACAAAATAATCTTTCAGGAAGATCTAGTGACCCAATATTTAGTGTGTGCACTTATGGCAAAGAAAAAAAAATAAAAAAAATTCCTTATTATAATTCTTTTGGGAAAGATTCAATATTTGGCTACCTTTATTCAAATAATGTTAAATTAATTTGTCTAGGCTGCGGTCTAGAGGCGGTAACTTTTATTCATTATGTCGAGCAAGTCCTAAATGTACCCTATAGAAAATTTAAAATATTTAATGCAAAAATTATAAATAAAAAAAGAAAAATTATAAATAAAAAAATAAAGTTTTTTTGTAGAATAGATAATAAAAATTATAATTATAATTTTAATATTCTAAAAAAAGAAATGGTAAAAAAACATAAAATCCGCACTACAAACTTTGGAAGAATTAAAAGTTATAGCTTTAAGGCTAGGGATTTTTTTTCAGTTTGTAAAATTTTAATAAAAAAAAATAATAGAATACTAATAGATTAAATTTGCCTATAATGAATAATAATTTTAATGAAAATAGATTTAATATGTTTGTTTGAACTTTAGAATTATATATAGTTGAATTTATAGAAGATAATGCTCGCTCAATCAAAGTTAAGTAATATTTACTTGATTTAAAAAAATTAAAATGAACATAGGTGAAAATATTTATTTATTAGCAAAAACCTTGTGGCCTTTGAATCGAAGTATTACCGGAGGTGGGGTCAGGGAAACCTTATCTATTATTAAAGAAATTATTCCTAAATTGAATATTTTTGAAGTTAAATCTGGGACAAAAGTTTTTGATTGGATTATACCTAAAGAGTATCATGTTCATGATGCATATATAATTACTCCAAAAGGTAAAAAAATATGTTCATTTAAAAAAAATAACCTTAATTTAGTTGGTTATAGTATCCCTGTTCGAAAAAAGTTAAGCCTTGCTCAATTGCAAAAACATCTTCATTCTTTACCCGACCAGCCAGGGGCCATCCCATATGTTACATCATATTACAATAGGGAATGGGGATTTTGCTTATCTCAAAAACAGCGAGAAAAATTAGAAGAAGGGCAGTACGATGTTTGTATCGACAGTGAATTGTTTAATGGTTCATTAACGTATGGAGAACTACTTATTAAAGGAAAATCACAAAAAGAAGTTTTTTTATCAACTTATGTTTGTCACCCATCCATGGCAAATAATGAACTTTCCGGTATTACTGTTGCAACATATTTAGCAAAGTGGTTAAGCGAGTTAAAAGTAAGACATTATACATATAGATTTGTATTTATTCCCGAAACAATTGGGTCAATTGCATACCTTAGTAAAAACTATATCAATTTGAAAAAAAAAGTTTTTGCAGGGTTTAATATTTCATGCGTAGGTGATGAACGTACTTATTCTTATCTGCCTTCCCGTAATGGCAACACTATTAGCGATAAAGTGGCAAAGCATGTTCTTAAATGGATTGATCCTGATTACACAAGCTATACATGGTTAGATAGAGGTAGCGATGAACGTCAATATTGTGCCCCAGGAATAGATTTACCAATAGCATCAATTTTAAGAACAAAGTATGGACAGTACCCCGAGTATCACACATCTCTTGATAACCTAGATAAAGTTGTCACACCAAAAGGATTGGAAGGCGGTTATTGGGCTTTAAGAAGAGCTTTGGAGCTTCTCGAGCAAAACAGGGTTTATAAAATTAAAGTTTTGTGCGAGCCAAAATTAGGAAAAAGAGGTTTGTATCCAACACTTTCTACCAAAAAATCAGGAAGAGAAGTTCAAACAATGATGAATTTTCTTAGCTTTTGTGATGGTGAACATTCATTAGTAGACATAGCTGAAAAAATTAATCTTCCAGCCTGGGATTTATACGAATTAATAGAAATATTGATTTCACATGATTTAATTTCACCAATTTAGTTAGTTATTGATAAAAAAAAACTGTAGTGTCGGGTAGCTAAATACGGAAGAGATAATCGCTGAAAGCATCTAAGCGAGAAACTCACCTCAAAACTAGTTCTTCCTATAGAGCCGTCGTAGACTACGACGTTGATAGGACGGGTGTGGAAGCGTGGTAACACGTTAAGCTTACCGTTACTAATAGCTCAATTGGCTTGATTTATGCACTGAAAAAATATTTTGTCTAAAAACTGTATGATTTCTTAAGGTATAATAATTATAATCTCTACACTATTAATTGTGAAAATAGCGAACCATTTTCAGAAAAATAGATTGCTCCCTTTCTGCAGTAAATATAAAAAATTTAAAAAACTAAAAAAAATAGATACCCTGACCACTTGGTAGAGTAAGTGGTCGGCTTTTTTTTATTTTATCAAAATATCGATCTATATGTTGTCTTTGAGTTTTTGCTGTAGCGAATGCATAATCATCAAGCAATAAAATACTTCCTGGTTGCATTGATCTAATAAAAAAATTAATTGCAGAAACTTCTGGAATTGGATTGTTCATGTCAATATGTAAAAAATCAGGTGACTTAAATTTTTTTGGTATCCGGTCAAGAGATGCTGGTATACTTCCTTCTATGAAGTGAACTCTTTTCTTTAATGAACTAAATCTTTTTTTTATAACTGATAATGTAGAACCCCCATAAGCTTTTGTGATGTATTCCCCCTTCCTACCTTTTTTTGGAACCAAACTCATATCCACGCCACTAAAAGTATCCATTAGTAAATAAATAGATTTATTGTAATTATTCTTTAATTTTTTTGTTTTTGAATGCTTGATGTAGTTTGTAAATACTTTTAATGTATGTCCTTCTCCCACTCAACACTCTACATAAATTATTTTTCTTTTTTGTATAAGCATTTTTAAAATTATGCACGCAATATACAATCTCCATTCATGATATAATGGATGGATAAATTCTTTTTTAGAATCTCTAATGGATTTTTGGAACGCGATATCTGTTGATCCACCAAAAATATGACTGGTAACAGTCCCATCTTTAAAATATTTTGGTATCACGCCATGAAATAAATTTTTATTGGTATAAAAAAAAAGTATACGAATAAAGTGACTAATATAATTAAGCGGATTAAGAAATTTTTTCATAAAAAGCTACTATAAATTTTATTTACTTTACCTTGTGTATAGCTAAATTTATCAGAAATCAAAAATAAAGATAAGAACTCAATGTCATTAACTTACACACTTAGCCTGCAGAACTATTTTATAAACATAGGACTTAATTAAGAGTTTTTATTAGATAATGGTCAATTAATATACAAGAAAACTTTTGAAGAGTTAATAAAAGTTAATTATCAATTTAGAGAAAATCTTATACAAGTATAGATTAAATACTTATAATAATAATGAAAAAAGTTTTAGTAACAGGTGCTGACGGTTTTATAGGTTCTCATTTAACGGAGATGCTAGTAAAGCAAGGATATCATGTCAAAGCTCTTTCTCAATATAATTCATTTAATAATTGGGGATGGCTAGAGAATGTAAATTGCAAAAAAGATATTGAAATATTAAATGGTGATATTCGAGACGCTCATTATTGCAAAATGATCTCAAGAAATGTGGAGATAATTTTTCACTTAGGGGCACTTATAGCAATTCCTTTTTCTTATTTAGCCCCAGATAGTTATGTGGAGACCAATATAAAAGGTACTTTAAATATTTGTCAAGCAGCAAAAGAAAATGGAATTTCAAGATTAATTCACACTTCTACAAGCGAAGTATATGGAACTGCTCAATATGTTCCAATTGATGAAAAACACCCTTTGTATGCGCAATCTCCATATAGCGCTAGCAAGATAGCTGCAGATGCAATGGCTATGAGTTTCTATAATTCATTTGATTTACCAGTTACAATTGCAAGACCTTTTAATACCTATGGACCCCGTCAATCAGCTCGTGCAATAATTCCAACAATTATTACTCAAATTGCTTTAGGTAAAAAAGAAATTAAATTAGGAGATCTGTCTCCTACTCGAGATTTTAATTACGTTGAAGATTGTTGTCGTGGATTTATTATGCTTGCAGAGAGTGAAAAGACAACTGGCGAAATCGTTAACATCGGCTCTAATTCAGAGATAAGTATTGCTGATATGCTTAAATTGATTAAAGAGTTAATGTCTAGCAATGTTACATTTATTAATGATGAACAGAGAAAGCGACCTAAAAAATCAGAAGTATATAGACTTTGGTGTGATAATAAAAAAATTAATAAACTAGTTGGATACAAACCTCAGGTTAGTATTCAAGAAGGATTAAAAAAAACTATTGATTGGATAACCAAGCCAGAAAATTTAAAAACATATAAATCTGAAATTTATAATGTTTAATGATTTTATTAATTTTGTAAGAAAAATATATAGAACTAAAAAGTTCATACCTTTGCATGAGCCGAAATTCATTGGTAATGAAAAAAAATACTTGAATCAATGTATTGATACAACATTTGTTTCTTCTGCAGGTAAGTTTGTCGATAAGTTTGAAAAAAAAATTGCCAAATATTCTGGTGCAAAATACGCGATTGCAACGACCAGTGGCACCGCAGCTCTTCATATATCATTAATACTAGCTGGAGTAGAACAGGGCGATGAGGTAATTACTCAGCCGCTAAATTTTATTGCGTCCTGCAATGCCATTAGTTACTGCAAAGCTAAACCAATATTCGTTGATGTTGATTTAGATACTATGGGCTTATCTCCATCTGCGCTTAAATCTTTTTTAAAAAATAATACAATCATTAAAAACAAAAAATGCATAAATAAAAAAACTAATAAAATAATTAAAGCATGCGTGCCTATGCATTCTTATGGTCATCCTTGTCGAATTGACGAAATAAAAAAAATACTAAAAAAATATTATATATTTTTGATCGAAGATGCCGCTGAAAGTTTAGGTAGCTTTTACAAAGATAAACATACAGGAACTTTTGGTAAATTAGGAATTATAAGTTTTAATGGCAACAAGATCATTACTGCTGGCGGAGGAGGTTGCGTCATTACTGATGATAAAATGCTTGCAAAAAAAGCAAAACACCTAACTACAACTGCTAAAGTTCCCCATAATTGGGATTTTAATCACGACATGATTGGTTATAATTATCGAATGCCAAATTTAAATGCCGCATTATTAGTTGCGCAACTTGAAAATTTAGATTTTTTTATAAAAAATAAACGTAACCTAGCCAAGAAATATGAAGTTTTTTTTAAAAATACTAATTATAATTTTTTTAAAGAACAAAGAAATAGTAAATCAAATTATTGGTTAAATTCCATTCTACTTCAAAATAAACAACAAAGAGATCAATTTTTAGAGGATACAAATTCTAACGGAGTTATGACCAGACCAATTTGGATATTAATGAATAAACTTCCAATGTTCAGATACTCGCAGTGTGATGATTTAAAAAACTCAGAGTGGTTATTTGAAAGAGTAGTTAACATACCTAGTAGCGCCAAAATATCATGAAAAAAATTATTTTAATTGGTGGAGGAGGCCACTGCAAGTCAGCAATTGATGTTATTGAACAAGAAGCAAAATTTGAAATAGCAGGTATAGTTGATAAGCCTAAATTATTAGGTTCTAAAGTTTTAGGGTATGCAGTTATTGGTAGTGATCTTGATTTACATCACTTAGTAAAAAAATATAAATATGCTTTAATAACTGTTGGTCAGATTAAAACAGCCTTGATAAGAATAAAACTATTTAATTTGGCTACCAAATTTGGATTTACCTTAGCATCAATTATCTCTCCAAAGGCCTATATATCAAAACATTCAAGGATTGGTAGGGGGACTATTATTATGCATCACGCGATTGTTAATGCAAATTCATTCATAGGAAATAATTGTATTATAAATACAAAGGCGTTAGTTGAACATGATTGTTCAATATCGGATCATTGTCATATTTCTACCAATGCTACAATAAATGGTGGCAATCAAATAGGATCTAAAAGTTTTATCGGCAGCAACGTGACAACTAAGGAATATATCAAAATAGGAAAGAATAACTTCATCAAAGCAGGCAGTTTAATTAAATGATTATATCTATCAAAAAAAAGTAGAAAGTATTTATTTTTAATATCAAAAATTTAAGAACTATGAAGAGCGTAGCTTTTTTGACCACAATTTTCCCGCAAAATGAAAAATTTTTAAAATCTTTTTTAGATTCATTATCCGCTCAAACTTATAAAGATTTTGATTTGGTAATTGTAAATGATAGCTTTAAAAATTTAAATTATTATAAAGATCTTTATTCAAATCTTAATATTGTAAATATTAATTCTTCTGGCACATCAGCTAAAAATAGAGAAGTAGGAATAAATTATTGTATTGAAAAAAATTATGATATTTTAATTTTTGGTGACAGTGATGATTATTTTAAAAATAATCGTATAGAGAAGTCTATAAAAATTCTTAATCAGGCCGATATAGTTGTAAATGATCTTAGTCTGTTTAATGAAAATACTGTGTACAATAAAAGATATTTATCAAATAGAGTTAAAAATCTTCAAATTATAGAATTTGAATTTATCAAAAATAAAAATATTTTTGGTTTTTCAAATTCTGCAATAAAGCTTTTTAATCAAAAAAAACTTTTTATTCCAAATGATTTAGTGGCTGTTGATTGGTATATTTTTTCAAATTTTTTATTAAAGGGATACAAGGCAGTTTTTACGGACGAGACAATCAGTTTTTATAGACAATATGAACAAAATATTATCGGTCTAAAACAATTAGACGAAAAATCTTTTAATAAAGTTAAAAATATTAAAATACAACATTTCAAAGCCTTGAGTGTTAATGGAAATCAATTCGATAATGAACTTAAGATTTTATATTCTTTAAATTTTGATAAAAGAAGAGAAATTAAAAATCCACTTTGGTGGGAGCTATGATATATATAAAATATTATTTGCAATAAAATGAAAATACAATTAACAAGAAAAAAAAATATTTATAATTATTGCAGTCCATATATTATTGCTGAAATAGGAGCCAATCATAATGGTGATATGGATTTAGCAAAAAAAATGATAGATTCTGCTATTGAGTGTGGTTGCGATGCAGTGAAGTTTCAATCGTGGAATAAAAAATCCTTAATAAGCAATACTGGCTATAAACAAAATACTATCTTTAATGATAGTAAAAAAAAACATTTTGGATCATTAGAAGAAATGGTTGATAAATATTATTTAAGAAAGGAACAGCACTTTGAGTTAAAGAATTATTGTAAATTAAAGAGTATTGATTTTTGTTCTACACCTTTCAGTAAAGAAGAGGTTGATTTATTAAATGAAGTAGATGTAGAATTTTATAAAGTTGCTTCCATGGATATAAATAATTATCCGTTACTTCAATATGTAGCACAATTTAATAAACCAATATTACTATCTACAGGTATGGCAAATTTGGGTGAGATAGAAAAAGCAGTTAAAATTATAGAAAATGAAGGTAATTCTAAAATTGTAATTTTACATTGTGTAGCTATTTATCCTACAGAAAATAAAGATTTAAATCTCAAAAATATTACCATGCTCCAAAATACATTTGGTTATCCAGTGGGCTTTTCTGATCATTCGCTAGGTTTTGTAGCTTCTCTAGCCTCAGTTGCGCTTGGAGTTTGTATTATTGAAAAACATTTTACAATAGACAAGAATTTGCCAGGTTGGGATCATGAGATTTCTGCAAATCCAGAAGAAATGAGAAAAATAGTTGAAGGTTCAAAAATAATTCATGAGTCATTGGGTAATTTTAAAAGAACTATCTCTAAAGCTGAAGAAGAGAAAAAAAAAGTATTTCGTAGAAGCATTGTATTAAATAAAAATCTTAAGGCAGAAAATATCATTAGAGAAGAGGACATATCTCTTAAAAGACCAGGAACAGGTTTTTCTACTGACGAAATAAAATTTGTTGTAGGTAAAAAGTTAAAGAGAGATTGTGAGGCTGATTACTTATTAACAAAAGATGATATTATATAGATATGTTGGCTATAATTCCAGCGCGTGGAGGAAGCAAAGGCTTACCCGGAAAAAATATAAAACTTTTGGGTGGCTTACCATTAATCTGCCATTCTGTTAAAGCTGCATTAAAATCAAATTTAATTGATAGAGTGATTGTATCTACTGAAGACAATGAAATTGCGTCCATCGCTAAGGATTGCGGGGCAGAAGTGTTTATGAGACCTGCCAATCTTGCTCTTGATACTTCGATGGTGATGGATACTTATTTGCACGTAGTAGATTTCATTGCTAAAAAAAATTCAAGGCCAATACAGTCGTTTGTAGCTTTGTTACCCACTGCTCCATTAAGAACTCCTCAGGATATTAATGAAGCTATTAAAATTTTTAATGACAAGAATGCAAGCTCTGTCATCAGTGTTACTGAAGCACCAGTTCCTCTAGATTGGTATAAGCATATCACGAAAGAAGGTATATTAGAAAATCACTCACATGAATTTAATGCATTAAAAAATAGGCAAGAATATAAAAAGATATATGTACCAAATGGTGCTGTATATGTATTTCAAACAGAAGTTCTGCGTTCGACACGTCAATATTATACTGAGAAAACATATCCATATATCATGCCTAGAGAGCGATCAGCCGATATTGATGATTTGCTAGATTTTGAGTGGGCAGGATATTTATTAAAAAAAATTAATCCAATCGGTAATACTTTTAAATAATTAATTATCTATTTTTTTTAAATATGCATCTGCTAGCTTGAGTTGTTCTTGAGTACCTATATCAAACCAGATTTCGTACATAGGGTAAAAAAAAATTTTAAAATTTTTTATAATTAAGGTGTTAATAAAATCAACTGCATTAATTTTTTTTTTATTTATTTTAAATAAACAATTTTTTTTTAAAAAATAGATGCCCGTATTAATCCAATAATCAAATGAGGGTTTTTCTGTTATTTTAAGAACTTTATTACCTTTGATTTTTAATACACCAAAATCAACACTAGACTCATATTTTTTCGTACATAATGTTAAATCCGATTTTTTTTTCATGTGAAAATCAAATAAATCATTTGTATCTAGAGTAGTTATTATGTCACTATTAATTACCAATATATCTTTTGTAAGTTTGTTTTTAATTTCATTCAATGAGCCAAAAGTATCCAGAGGTTTTTTTTCTATAACAGTTATTATTTTTTTAGAATTTATTTTTTTTAGAAAATGAATTATTTTATCACTTCTATAGTGCAAGGTAATATAAATTTTATTTACATTTAAGTTATCTACTTTTGAAATAACCCTATTTAAAATCGGTACCCCATTTACTCTTATTAACGGTTTTGGAAGTTTTTTAGTTAATGGACCTAATCTTTTTCCAAATCCTCCAGCCATAATAACAACATCGTACTTTTTGGGTGATAAAATTAATTTTTTTTTAAAGTTTTGATACCTTATAAAACCTAAATATTTTTTATTATTATCTATTACAGGAAATATATAATTTTGTTTTTTTTTAACGATAAGTTCAGTTTTTTTTAAAAAGCCATTTTTCGAAAGACCTAATAAAATTGGTTTTTTATTCATTATCTTATTTATTGGAGTGTTAATTGAAATATTTTTTATAATTGATCTTCTAATATCCCCATCTGTAATCGAACCAATAACTTTTTTATCTTCAATCACGAAGACTGTTTTAATTTTACTGACATTCAGCTTGTTAATAACAAAACCTAGCGTATTATTTAATGCAATCTCAAGATTTTTATCCGTCTCAATTATTTTTTTAATTTGATTATTCAATTTTATAAAAATTAGAATTGATTTAGCATATATATAGTTTACTTTTTTTAAACTTACTACTCTAATAAATAATTGCTTCTTGTGTTCTTAAATAGAGACAGATTTTTTATTAATTAATTTACATTCTTTGTAAGTACTTTGTTTAAAAAAATAAATCTGTTACAGTTCTTTTCATAATTTATGCATTTCAAATATTTTTTATAGTAATTTTTATAAATTATTTATATTTAAAGTGTTTTTATTAATAATTTTTCAATATTACTATTGTAAAAAAGTAGATAATCTAAAATTTTCTTTTAGTTTCGTGCTTAAGTATATATTTTTCAGATTAAAATTTTGTTTAAATCTTTTAATATTTTTTTTGTTATTATTGTAGCTCAGTCTATTTGTTCTCTATTTATTAATTCTGTTAAGCAGGTCTTCAAATCAAAAATCTAAATAATCAAATGCCATTAGAATTAATA
The DNA here is from genome assembly GCF_965235095.1 of Fontibacterium abundans (SeqCode). Taxonomy (GTDB): domain Bacteria; phylum Pseudomonadota; class Alphaproteobacteria; order Pelagibacterales; family Pelagibacteraceae; genus Fontibacterium; species Fontibacterium abundans. Next base: position 193,964 of record NZ_OZ249405.1, read on the forward strand.
GCATAATCAATAGAACTTACTGGTACAACTGCCTTGTTAGCATTAAACCCTCACCGTTATATTGCAGGAAAAATCTACCATGATACTGATTTGAGTTGATAAAAAAAGGTTCAAGTTTTTATGTATTTATTTAAAATAAAATTATTCATAAAAATTTTCAAACATTTTTAAATTATCTTTTTTAATTTTGACCAAACTATCAGTGATATTTTTGGGAAATTTTATTTTATCTATTTGAGATCCAAACAATGAAGACGAATACTGACATTGAAGCAAAAGTCTATTTCCTTTTTCAACCTTTAAACCTTTGTGCAAGCCACGAGTATCTTCTATAAGAATAGTTCCTTTTTTTGCAGTAAAAGTTTTTATCTCTTTTTTTTCGTAGTAATTTTCTATAAGCTTATCGTTTAATCTAGCGTAACCATAAGACCTGATTTTAAAAGGTATCTTGCCATTATTATTTGTAGAGTTAATGTAACAATGTGGTCCATTATCATCCTTGCAATCTGTTAAATAAATAAATACTTTTAGCCATTTAGGTCTATCCATATCAAAATGCCACAATTGAGCAGCTGCGTGATCCGCTTCAACTGATGGAAAATTCCACCAAGATGCTAGTATATCTATTATTGGCAATCCATCCAAATAATTTTCAATTATTTTTAGTAATTTTTTGTCAAAAAAAATTTTTTGAACTTCTTCAAATTCAATAAGTTCATTTTTGTTATATTCAAACTTTGTTCCCTTAGGATTTTCTATATCTAAAGTTTCATCTTCTATGCTGGAGTAAATATCGGACTTATATTTTCCCCTACAGCTAATTAATTTACAGTTTAAGTTTTCAATTACTTCCTCCGAGAGCAACTCTGGTAAAACACAATATCCTTTACTTTTAATTTCCGTATTTATATCAGAAATATTTTTGCCTAAATAAATATTGTTATTATTGCTATTTTGATTGTAAATTATTCCTTTTTTATAACATAAAAATTTACTAATTAAAATATTTGACCAGCCACCAGTTAAAATAAAAATTTTTATCATATATTGATATGAAAAATTACTATTTTTTTTACGAAGTTTATAAAAAATTATTTCAAATAAAAAAAGCGGGAAAAAAATAAAACAGTAGATTAGGTAATATAAAAAAATCACAATTTTTTGAGATCGAATGTATGCGTTTATTGCAATTAAAAATTTCATATTTAAAATTTAAACAAAAGATACATATTAATGACTATTAAATAATTTGAATTTTTATTTATATTAACTACTAATATAATAATTTAAATCATAAATAAAAGAAAAAAAAATAAATAATATTATAATCAATCATTTATTGAGGAGCCTTTATAAAAATTTACATTTTGGATCCAAATATGAAAATATATAAAAAGTTTCTTAATTTAAATTTTTTTGCTGATGCAAATGAAAAAGAATTTATAGCCTCAAATAAGTCAGAATATAAAATAAATGCTAATAATAGAAAATATATAGCTATTCAAATTGCTCAAGATTATTTTTTCTTATTAAATATGAAATCTGTTGTAAAAAATTTTTTAAAAAAAGGCTTTACACCAATCGGTATAATTCCATATAATTTCCAAGTATTAAAAAAAAATGTAAGTTTATTCGAGTTTTTTAATGAGTTTAAAAACTTTGTAGTTTTTAAAATAAGAATTAAGAAATGGAAAAAACTTTATCAATCAATCGGTGTTAATAAATTTTACACTACACCAAATATTCTTTACTACAAAAGTGAAAAAAATAAAAGTACCCAAAAGAAAACTAACGTACTGAAAATCAAAATAAAAAATTTAAATATAGGTGATCTAATCTACGATACATACTTAAGATTTAGGGCACAAAAAACTATTGATATTAGCGATGCCTATTTTGAAAAATTATTATTTATTAGTAAAGCTATTATAGAAAGTTTATCTAATATTTCTTTAGAAAAAAAAATTAGTTATTATTTTACAACTTTTTCATCTTACATCCATCACGGTATACCCTGTCGTTTTTTTTTAGAAAAAAAAATTAATGTTTTTTCGTATGGAAGAAAACATTCGTATGCTAAAAAATTATCTATAAAGGACCCTCTTCATAATGATAATTTTTTAAATTTAAAAAAAAATTTCGAAAAATTAAAAAATAAAAAGACAAAGATCAAGCAAGCAAAAAAAGAAATTATCAAAAAATTTTATGGAAAAAATGAAATTAGTGGACACTATTTGAATGAGAACAATGCCTACAAAAAAAAATTAAAATTTATAAATAAGTCCGGAATTAATGGTGTTTTATTTTTACATGATTTTTTTGATGCACCGCACGATAGGGGTTTTAAACATATTTTTGCAGACCACTATTTATGGGCAGATTTTACAATTAATTGCATAAATAAGTATAATTTAAAAATTGCAGTTAAGTCTCACCCTAATCAAATAGACGAAAATATCAAAATAATAAAAATTTTAAAAAACAAGTATCCTGCAGTTGAGTGGATTGATAATGATATTAATAATCTTGATCTAATAAAAAAAATTAATTTTGGCGTTTCAATCAATGGAAGTATTCTTTATGAGCTAGCTTTTTTTAATAAAATAGGAATTTCAGCAAGCATTAATCCAACCAGCTCTTTTAAAATCTTTAAAGATCCTAAAAACGTAAAAGAATATAAGTATTTTTTAATAAATCCGGAAAAAGCTAGAATTATGAAATTTTCTCAAATTGAAGCTTGCAAAGTATACTACTCAAATTTTATGAATAATAATTATGAAGATCTTGGGACAGATATTGGTAAACATAATTTGATATATATGAATAAAAATTCATCTCGGGACTTAATGTTGTACAATAAAAAAATTCACAATGTATAATCATTCAGTATATATATTTACATATAATAGGAATAGCTTGTTAAAAAGGCAATTAAATGTTTTTTTTATTTTAAAGATTAAAAGCAAAGTTTACATTTTAGATGGTAGTACAAATTTAACAGAAAAAAAAAAAAATCAAGAAATAGCAAAAAAATATAATGTCAATTACTATTATGAAGTTTCTTATCAAAAAAGATTTAAATTAATTGATGCACTTAATACTACCGATTTTATTTCATACTGCTCAGATGATGACATTGTTGATCCTAGATTTTATTCTATAGGAAGTGATTTTTTAAAAAAAAACAAATCTTACTCGGCTGTTACTGGGAGATACTTGTGTTTACAGTATAATCCTAAATATAAATTTTTGGGATATAGATTAATTAATCATTTACCTAATGATTTTGATATTAATACTGAAAATTTTATCACCAATATTGTTCTTTTAGAATCTGCTTATAGATTGGGATGTCCTCCCACACACTACGGTGTTAGAAGCTTTGAATCACATAAAATTTTAAGCAGATATGTCTGTAAACTCAAGTATTTTGTTAGTGTAGAGCAGTTAGAAAAAATATCAATATTGTTAGTTGGCGGAGTTAAAGTTTTGCCTAATTTTTTTGGATTACGAGATTATTATAATACGCCAACAATTCATGAATATAGAGATTTAAAATCAAATGATGATTCTGATATTATGGTATTAAAAGATATTATTAAAAAATATTTATTGAGTATAAATAAAGAAGAGTATTATTCAGAGTTGGCAACTGAATATGCATATTCAACGAATTTAAAAACAACAACAAGAAAAAATTATTTGTCTTTTAGAGAAAATAAAAGTAGGGCGTTTTTTGATGTAATTAGGCAATATATTCTTAACAACATAGAAAATATATATGATTCAGGGTTGGATTCACGATTCAAAAAAGCTTTTAGAAAAGTTTTTTTTAGCTAGATCATGTATAGTAAAAAAATTATTGTATTCGGAGCCACTGGTTATATAGGAAAGCACTTAATACCAGCATTAATAAAAAATAAATATAAAGTTACAGTTTTAGCAAGAAGTTTTAAGGATATTAAAAATTTTAAATGGTTTGTTAAGATTAATTATATTAATTTTAATCTGAATAATCTCAATATAAATTTTAATAAAATTTCAAAAAATTCTACTATTATTTACTTAGCTTGGGAGGGATTACCAAATTATAATTCACCTGATCAGTTAAAAAAAAATGTTTTAATTCATTATAAATTTATAAAAGAACTGTTACAAAAAAGAAAAATTAAAAACTTAATTGTTACAGGAACTTGCCAAGAGTATGGAATGAAAAAAGGTTTGCAAAAAGTTAATGAAAAGGCCAATCCAGTCACAAATTATGGCCTGGCAAAAGTTAGATTATATAAAAAAATATCCAATCTACAAAAGAGCTATACTTTTAATTTTAAATGGCTCAGACTCTATTATTCATATGGTAAGTGGCAAAATAAAAATTCCATATTTTCTCAATTAAGACTATCTATTAGAAATAAGGAAAAATATTTTAAAATGAGCAAAGGCGATCAAATGATTGATTATTTGCCTATATCCAAAATGGTTAAAAAAATATTATTGGTTATAGAGAAAAAAAATAATGGCATTTTTAATGTTTGCAGTGGAAAACCTATAAAGTTAAAAGATTTAGTAAAAAAATATATTAAGAAAAGAAAATCTATAATTAAATTAAGATTAGGTTACTATTCTTATCTAAAATACGAACCCAAGTATTTTTGGGGTGAAAATAATATTTAAATTTTTGTTAAAAGAATAAATGTAAAAACAATATTGCGGGTATTATGCATGGATATAATTAAAACTCTGAGTTTGATTTATAAAAAAAAAGAATTAATTTTTTTTTTAATACTGCTTGGTGGAGGTACGATAGTTACTCTTTTAGATTTAATTTCTTTTTTGTTTATAATTCCATTATTCAATATTATTTTTTTAGATCAAAATATAATTTTTTTTAATATTAAGGTAGATGTAGCTGACAATAAGGATAAACTAATAATAAATTGAATTTTGGTTTTTTGTTGAATTCTATAATTTTATTATTGGGTCCATAAAGAATTTTAAAATTAGTATTTAAAGAAGGCTCAACGTCAGCGCCTATTTTATTACATATTAATTTTTTTTTTTTTTTTTTTTCTATTTTTTCACTTCTATTTTTAATTCCTAATTTTACTAAAATCAAAATAGGTATTAATTTAGAGTTTATATTTTTTTTTTTAATTATTTTTTATGTAAGTAAAGATAGATATTATCTTGATCAAGATGAATTTACATACTGGGGGCGTTCTTTAAAAGAATTATTATTAGGTTTAAAACCTTACAATCATTTTAACCATCATCCAAAAGGAACTTCTTTATTTCAATATTTATTAGTTTTTTTTAATTATAAAGAAGGTTTAGCTATATTTGCTAACAATATTTTATTAATTTGTGGTTATTTTTATCTTTTTTATGAAAGAAAATTATTAAGTGTTGAAAAAATTTTTATATTTTTGATTTTCTATTTATTATTAAATAATCTAAGTTTTGGTTTTTTATCCATCTATTCAGATCCAATTCTAGCAGTATTTTTTTCTTGTTTATTAAAATTAATATATTTTTTTGCAACAAAAGAAAAAAATAAAGAAACTTTACAATTCTCTATTTCCTTTATTATAATTTTTTTAACATTACTATTAATTAATAGAGCCTCAACTATCTATGCACTAATTTTATTATTTTTATTTTTTGCGATTTTTTTTTATAAAAATAATAAAAATCCTATTATCAATATAACTTGTTTTTTTGGAATTTCTTTTTTAATTTTAATTTTTTATTATTATTTACCAACGGAACTAATTTTGCGTGGGAATTATGAAATTCAGACAATAATTGAGAATGTTATAAAATTTATAAGATACCAACTTTTTAGCATAAATTTTATTGAGTTATTTACTTCTCCAATTTATTTTTCACATTTTGGAACATTAGTTAATGGTATATTAACTTTTTTTTCTATAAATAATTTTTTTCTACAATTTCAAATACCTCTATTTATATACATTTTATTACTTGGGTTAATATTATTATTTAATTTTAGATACAAATTTTATTTAATTTTAATTTCTTTTTTTCTTATTTTTATTTATTCTTCAGTAGTTTTCATACTTAAATTTCAGATTGAAAAAATTTCAATATTAGCATTACAGAGATATATCGCAATTTTATTACTTGCTAATTTTCTTTTTTATATTTCTATTATTATTGAGAATTTTAAAAAAAGTTATAATAATTATGTTCTATTTTTTTTTATAATATTTTTAATTTCTGTTACACCTAAAAAAACAATAGGCTTATTCGTAACCGATAAAATTTATTATTCAAATTTAAGTAATCTAAATTTTAAGATTAATAGAGATAAAATTTCTGAACTAAAAAATATTAACAATATAGATAGTGTTTTTTTAATTCACAAAGACCGTATGTCTGATTATACAAACAATAATATTGCCGGTGAACATACATTTTATAATGATATAATTTTATATGAATTATATCCGACAAAAATTGTATTTGTTGAATATTATAAATTTAAAAAAAATAATAACTACTATAAAAGATTCAAACCCAATAATTCTCTTTTTATTTTTTTTGATTTATCCAATGATCAATTAAAGAATGTTAATCAATTTCGAAATTCTTTTATAATAAATACTTATTAGAAAATTTATAATATTTTCTTTAATATCAAATTCTATCTATTGATATTTTTATAACATTAGACATAAATTTCTTTTAAAATACAAAATAAATTACATTAATTTAGAATTTCAAAATAATAAATAAATACTTTAAAATATAGTTATTATTCTGCAAATATCCTAATTATTTTTATTTTATTAAATTAAAAAATTTATAGTCGTTTTTAACTAAAAAATTTATGTTTTTTAATTTTCTTATTGCGCATGGCGACATAGTATACCCGCAACCATCTATGCTTTTTAATAAATAATATGCAAATACGCCGTTTATTTTAATCGGAGTTATCTCAAAGTTTCCATCAATTTGTCTGTTTGAATGAAATTTTGGCCAAGGATAATTGATGTAGTATGTATCGTAGTTTTTATAAATTCTTACAATGTGCTTAAGAGCAAACAATGTAAATAATAATATTAGTGTAAATTTTATGTATTTATAAAGCTTTTTTTCACTTTTGTTTCTCAGGTTAATTTTAGTGGCAAGTAAAGTGAAAATTGTTATTATAAAAATTACCAAATAAGACGAGCCATATCGAAAAACTGGAAATCTAAAGAACCATAATAAAATTCCAGAAAAAGATAATATTAATAAAAAAAAAAGTCTTTTTACAATTTCCGATTTATATTTTTTGTAATAAGTCATATCACTGTTCTCAAATTTTTTTAAAAATAAATAAATAGTAAAAGAAAAAATAATAAATATAGATATTTTTTTGATAATTAGTATGCCATGCCCTAAAAACCAAGTTTTAAACCAAAAAAAATTTTTTACATAATACTGCTGCGTTATTGGTTCTCCACGATAATCGGGCCAACCTTTTGTCCAAGCTTCATTCTCAAGGCTTTGAATTTTAGGGGCGAAATCAAAATTTATATCTGAACTAAACCAAGGCAACTGATCAAAGCAAGTAATTTCAATTGGATAAATGAGACATCCTGAAATAATTATATTTTTAGCAAACCATATTATTAAAAAAAATAAGCTAAAAATATTAATAGTGTTAACTAAAAAATACTTTCTATAAAAAAAAAAATAATAATACAGGGGTATTAATAAAATTAATATAAGCGTAGGCTTCAATGTGAAACAAAAAATTGATAATATAATTATTCTACTAATTTCTTCCGGTCTTAGTGAGTTGTCCATATTTTTTTTTAAGAAAAAAGAACACGTCAATAGAAATATGAGATGACTCGCTACATCATTGCCAAATTCAGAATATCTATTATAACCATAAAGAATATAGGATAGAGCAAGAAATATATAAAAAACATATATCTTGTCGTTAAAATAATTTTTTGTAATTTCATTATAAAAATACAAAACTATTGCTGAAAAAATTATTGCCGATGGCAAAATGATTCCGTTTTCATTAAAAATTAAATTATTAAAAATAGCATTTAAGTATTGCAAAATTGAGGTATGCCCAAATCTAAAGTGTAGATTTGAAATGCCAAATATAATTTTATTGTCATTTAATATTTTCGTGTAAGGGAGATGATACAAGTTGGCATCTGGTCTATATATATTATCTAGTGTGATTATTAATGTAGATAGTGTTGCTATTAAAAGCCCAGTATAGAAAAATTTTAATATAATTTTTTTTTTGAAAAGATAAAAAAAACCGAAAATTAAAATAATAAAAAAAATTAATGTGTTAATTTTTGGAGTTAAAGGAATAAAAAAATTAATCAGCAAAGTTAAAACTGATAATGATATTGATCCAAAAATAATTAATAATAACGGAGAAGTTTTATAATTTTTTTCATTTTTATAGAAAGGAAAGCCAGCAAATGCTAGAAAAATTGATGATAAAAAAGAATATAAAAAAATATAATGCAACTTATTTTTTATGTTAGTAAATTTATTGAGAACAGTTTTATTTATATTTATAAGAAAATTAGAAAGACATCCACAGTTTATTTTGCTAATTTTAAATAATATAACTCATTTTAAATTTTTTTTGCCCCATGATAAAGATTATTATGGTATTAAAAAAATTTTTAGTAAAAATGTTAACTCCTTTCTTGATATTGGAGCTAATACAGGTACGTCCACATTAGCTTTAAGAAGAATGGGCTTTACAAATACAATTCATCTTTTTGAACCCAATTATTTTTTATTTAATAAATTTTTAAAAAAAATTAAAAAAAAAGATCCTAATATTTTTATTCATAATTTAGCATTAGGCTCAAAAAACAATAAACTAAATTTTTTTTTGCCTTTCATTAACGGAAAATTTATTCATTATTTTTCTAGTTTCAGCAAAGATTATTTAAAAAATAGTTGTTTAAGTACATTTCCTAATAAAAAAGTAGTTATAAAGAAAAAAGTTATTAAGATCAAAAAATTTGATGATTTAAAAATTAATGAAAGGATAGATTTTGTCAAAATTGACACCGAAGGTCATGATTTTCAAGTTATAAAAGGGATGAAAAAAACTATAAAAAAATATAAACCAGCATTTTTGATTGAATATAATAATCTTTTACATGATAAAATAGTCAAACAGTTAAAAAATTATTCTCAATATTATTATAATTTAGAAAAAAATTTATTAGTTAGAATAAAAAAAATAAATAATACTAATTTTGATAGATTTGGACACTTAAACCCCTTGTCAGTAAGGAATATTTTTTTTATTCATAAATATAAAAAATATTAAAAAAATGTTAATTTCAATTGTAATTCCAATTTATAACGAAGAAAAAAGCATTAAAGCTATATTACTAAAAATAAAAAAAATTCAAGATTTTAAAAAAGAAGTAATTTTAGTAGACGACGGCTCTACCGATACAACCAAACTAATTATTAAAAATAAATGCAAAGGTCTTTATCAAAAAAAGATTTTTTTAAAAAAAAATTTTGGTAAAGGATATGCTTTAAGGCAAGGATTTAAAAAAGTTCGTGGTTCTATTGTGATAGTGCAAGATGCAGATTTAGAATATAATCCGAAAGATTATTTAAAACTTATTTGTCCTATAATTAATTCTACTGCAGATATTGTTTATGGCTCAAGAGTTTTGTTAGGAGCAAAAAGATTTAGACCAAAATCTATTGATACAATAATAAGAATGCTTGCTAATTATTTTTTAACTTTTTTATCTAATATTTTAAATAACCAAAATTTGTCCGACGCTCATACATGTTATAAAGTTTTTAGATCAGCTATTTTACAAAAGATCAAATTAAGAGAGAATGGTTTTAATTTTTGTCCTGAATTTACAGCAAAAATATCTTCTTTAGGTATAAAAATTTTAGAAGTTCCTATTTCTTACCATGGAAGGACTCATAAGCAAGGTAAAAAAATATTTTTTATTGATGGATTGAAAGCAATTTATGCAATATTTAAATATAATTTGTTCCATAAAAAAATTAATATTAAAGAAGTTTCTATCAAGTATAAAAATAGAAAATTTAGTAAATTAAAATAATTTATGCTACAAACATCTTTATTAAATTTTTAGATAAATAACTTAAATAATTTTAAATTATAAAAAAATTATAAATATATTTTTAATATTATATGAAAAAAATTGCACTGATTTTTGGTGTCACGGGTCAAGATGGAGCCTATCTAGCTAAATTTTTATTAAAAAAAAATTACATCGTTCATGGAGTTAAAAGAAGAAGCTCATCTTTAAATACTTACAGAATAGATGATATTTATTTAGATCCCCATAAGAAAACTAATTTTTATATGCATTATGGAGATCTTACTGATTCATTATCTGTTTTAAAAATAATTAAAAAAACAAAGCCATATGAGATTTATAATCTAGGAGCACAATCTCATGTTGGAGTTTCTTTTGAAGTACCTGAATATACCGCTAACGTTGATGCTATTGGAGCTCTTCGAATATTAGATGCAATAATGACGTTAGGACTTTCTAAAAAAATTAAATTTTATCAAGCCGGTACTTCAGAAATGTTTGGTGCGTCAAAACCCCCGCAAAATGAAAAAACTAATTTTTATCCAAGAAGTCCTTACGGAGCTGCAAAACTTTATGCGCATTGGATTACTGTCAATTATAGAGAATCGTACAATATATTCGCTTGTAATGGAATTTTATTTAATCACGAAAGTCCAATAAGAGGTGAAACTTTTGTTACAAAGAAAATAGTCACTGCGCTTTGTCAAATAGTACAAACTGGATTAGGACATCTTTATCTCGGAAATTTATATGCCAGAAGAGATTGGGGTCATGCAAAGGATTATGTTGTTGCTATGTGGAAAATGTTACAGCAAAAAAACCCAAAAGATTATGTCATTTCATCAGGTAAACAGTATTTGGTTAAATATTTTGTTTATTTAGTGGCAAAAGAATTAGGAATAAAAATTATTTGGAAAGGCAAAGGTTTAAATGAAAAAGGCTATTTAAATAATAAAGAAATTATTTCTGTAGATAAAAAATATTTTAGACCCTCAGAAGTAAATTCTTTATTAGGAGATTCACGTAAAGCCAGAAAAGAACTAAAATGGAAGCCAGATTATGATATTTATTCATTAGCAAAAGAAATGGTAAGCGAAGAGATGAAAAGATTTAATGATTAATAAGAAAAGTAGGATTTTTGTAACAGGCCATAAAGGTTTAGTAGGATCGGCGGTTGTTAGAAGGTTAAAATATTTTGATTATAAAAGAATTTTAACTGTAGATAAAAAAAAATTAGATCTAAGAAATCAACAACAGGTATTTAATTTTTTTAAAAAAAATAAGATTGATGCTGTTATTAATGCAGCAGGGAAAGTTGGCGGGATTTATGCAAATAATAAATACAAGGCTGATTTTATTTATGACAATCTAGCAATACAAAATAATATTATTCACTCTTGTTTCCAAAATAAAGTAAAATCATTAATTTTTTTAGGATCGAGCTGCATTTATCCAAGAAATTCTAAACAACCAATCAAAGAAAATTATTTATTAACTGGAGAATTAGAGAAAACAAACGAACCTTACGCTATAGCTAAAATCGCAGGTATTAAAATGTGCGAAAGTTATAATTTTCAATATAAAACTAATTATAAATGTTTAATGCCGTGCAATTTATACGGTCCAAATGACAATTATAATCTTAAAACATCTCACTTTTTTTCAGCTTTAATAGCAAAAGCAATTGAAGTTAAAAAGAATAAAAAAAAACAGATTATATTGTGGGGGAGTGGAAAACCAAAAAGAGAATTAATGTATGTGGATGATTTGGCAGATGCATGTATTTATTTTATGAATAAGAAGACAAAAGAAACCTTAATTAATGTTGGAGCAGGTAATGATAGAAGTATATTAAATTATGCGAGGTTCATTTTAGAAAAGATAAACTTAAAATGTAAAATTGTTTTAGATAGATCTAAACCTGATGGTACCCCAAGAAAAATTATTGATAGTTCAATTGCTAAAAAATATGGCTGGTTCCCAAGGATAGACCTTAATAAAGGTTTTGATTTAACTCTTAAAAATTATTTATTAAAAAATGATAAATAAATTTCCTAGTTACCTATAATGTAAAATAACTTTTTTATTTTTTTAAGTTATAACAATTAGTTTTTTTTAATATAAACGGACATTAAATTTTTTTGATTTATAAATATATGAAAAAAAATCCAGATAAAAAAATTTATAAAAAAGTTATTCAAAAATTTAAAATCATAGTCGTAATCAAAATAGATTTTGTATTTATTTAATGGTTTGTAAGAATTTATAAGTTTCAAAACTTCCATTTCAGTCCATCGATAAACAAAATTTGGAACATTTGTATTATCTACACCTCCACGCTCGTCATTTTTTACTGCAGAAAATTCGTATTTCTCTGAATAACCTAACGAACAAGATAATCTGGTTAAAAAGCAATCGCGAGATTCTATAAAAATTACTCCAAATTTTGCCACTCTAAGCATCTCTAAAATTGCAGCGTGAGGTTTTGAACAATGGTGAATTGATGCATGGGTAATTACGTAGTCGTAACTATTGTCATTGTATGGCAAATTTTGCATGAATATGTTGCTCTTTATTTCTTTTTCATTTTGTTCGTTAACATTAGTAAAAAAAATATTTGAATATTTCTCTAAAACTTCTTTGTCTAAATTTCCCGCACCTAAAACTAAAATAGTATTATCAATTTTATTTTCTAGGTATTTTTTTATAATTTTCGAATAAAATTTCTTTCTTCTCATGTCACTTTTTGTGTTATTAAATTTTTGTCCTTAAAGGCGTCACTTAAATTGGTTGCGGGGCTTGGATTTGAACCAAGGACCTTCAGGTTATGAGCCTGACGAGCTACCAGACTGCTCCACCCCGCGATAAAGTTTTTATCTTATAGCACTATATTTTAAATTATCTACTTTTGTTAAATTGAGAAGATTTAGTTTAAATTTCAATTATATTTACAAACGAATACTATTTATGTATAAAACCTTGCCTGGTGATTATTGCAAAGGAGTAACACCCGATCCCATTCCGAACTCGGCAGTTAAGCCCTTTAGCGCCAATGGTACTTTGTCTTAAGGCACGGAAGAGTAGGACGTTGCCAGGCTTTATAAATCCTCGTTAAATATTTAATGAAAAATATATTGGTAGTAACTGGAGGTGCTGGATTTATAGGATCTAATTTAGTATCTCAACTTTTAAAATTTAAAAAATTCAACATTATAAGCGTTGATAATTATTCATCCGGTTCGTCTAAAAATCATATTAAAAATAAAAGAGTTAAGTATTTCAAGGGAAGTACAAAAAATTTAGAACTATTATTGAAAAGTTATATTGGTAAAATTCATAGCATCTTTCATTTTGGTGAGTTTGCAAGAATTTATCAAAGCTTCAAACAAGTAAATGTATGCTTCAACTCTAATATTGAAGGAAGCTCAAATGTATTTAATTTTGCATTAAAGAACAATATTAGATTAATTTATTCTGCAACCTCTGCAAGTTTAGGAAATAAAGGGAAGGACATGAATTTATCTCCTTACGCTTTTTCAAAAGCTAAAAATTTAGAACTGTTAGAGAATTTGAAGAAGTGGTTTAATTTTAGATATGAAGTTGTATACTTTTATAATGTGTATGGAGAAAAGCAAATTTGCCAAGGTGATATGGCAACGGTTGTTGGAATATTTGAAGACAATTTTAAGCAGAAAAAAAAATTACCAGTGGTGAGACCTGGGACACAAATGAGAAGATTTACTCATGTTTATGATACCGTAAAAGCATGTATTTTTGCGTGGAGACAAAATAAATGCAAACACTACTGTATCGCAAGCAAACAGTCTTATAGTATTATTCAACTTGCAAAATTATTTAAAAATAAAATTAGATATTTGCCAAATAGAAAAGGAGAGCGTTTTGCATCTGCTTTAACAAAAATGAATCTTAATAATAAAATAATAAGATTATCTGCAAAAATTAAGCTAAAAGATTATGTAAATAATTTTTTAATGAATAATCGTTAACTTTTCTTTACAAAGTGTCTTTTAATGTATAATTAAAGTCCTTATGAAAGTTGTGAGTTCATTAAAATCTCTTAAAAAAAGAGATATCAATTGTAAAGTGGTTAGAAGACGAGGAAAACTTTACGTCATTAATAAAAAAAATCCTAAGTTTAAAGCACGACAAGGTTAGAAATTTTATGGATATAAATCCTCAAATAGAAACTTGGTCTAATTTCAAGAAATTAACAGTGTATATATCGGTTTCTATAGTTCTTGTTTTAATTTTGATGGCTATTTTTTTACTATAATCTTGAGTTTAGTAACGAGCTTTTAGTTTTTTAAATTTTTTAACTCTTCTTGTGTTTTCGTCTTTCTCTCTCTTTTTTCTTTCTGATGGTTTTTCAAAGTGACTTTTAATTTTTAGCAGGCGAAATACACCTTCTCTCTGTAATTTTTTTTTTAAAGCTCTAAGAGCTTGCTCTAAATTGTCATTTTTAACTTCTATTTTAATATTTGCTTTCCTCCAAAAAAGTGAGACGATTTAGCATTTTTGATGTTATATTGTCTATATTTTTATGAAGCTTTTTAAGCACAGACCAACAGAAGGTTATCAAACAAAAACAAGTATAATTAATAGAAGAAAAGCAATTTTAACTACTGCTAAATATACTTTTTTTGGTTTAATTGGTCTTAGACTTTTGTGGTTACAAGTTTTTCAAAAAAACAAGTATTCAATTCTATCTGATCGAAATCGTTTTAAAGAATGGAAAATTGCAGCTGAGAGAGGATTAATATTAGATCGTTTTAATAACAAGATAGCAGAAAATCGTCAACTTTATAGAATTGCTTTAATAAAAGGAGACGTCACTGATCTTGATTTTGTTCTTGTGACATTAAATAAGTTTTTACGGTTAGATAGCGAAATAATTGAAAAGACAAAGACAGATTTTACAAAACTAAGAAAATTTCAACCCTATGTTATAAATAAAAATTTAACATGGGCAGAGTTTTCAAAAATAAACAGCAATCTTTTTATTCTAAATGGGGTTCAACCATTCATTTCAATGGAGAGACATTATAATTACCCTTATGAATTTGCTCATGTATTAGGTTACGTAGGTGTTCCTAATGAAAATGATCTGCAAAATCAAAAAGATGATCTTTTTAGAACCCCAGGAATTAAGATTGGAAAACTTGGAATTGAAAAAATATTAAATAGAGAACTTATTGGTACTCCAGGCTTTACTCGTTTTGAAGTGAATGCAGCTGGAAGAGCAGTTAGAACAGTTGAATTTGTAGATGGAGTAAGTGGCAATGCTTTAAAAACCTCCCTTGATCTTGAACTTCAAAAATTAACTTATCAAAAATTTGGTAGATATGCCGGATCTGCAATTGCGATGGATATTAAAACAGGTGAAGTTTTAGCATGCGTATCAACTCCTTCATTTGACACAAATAAATTTGCTTTTGGGATAACCCAACCAGAATTTAATGAATTATTAAAGAATGAAAGAAAACCATTAATTAATAAGTTTTTATCAGGTCAATACCCTCCAGGATCGGTAGTAAAACCAATTATAGCTTTGGCAGCTTTAGAAAACAAAATTGTCGATCAAGATTACACTCATTTTTGCTCTGGAAAGATTGAGCTATATGGTCAAGAGTTTTATTGCTGGAAAGATGGAGGGCATGGAAGAATTAACTTAAAAGATGCGATAAAAAAATCATGCGATATTTATTTTTATGAAGTGGCAAGACTATTAGGAGTTGACAGATTAGCGGAAACAATAAGAAAATTTAATTTTGGACAAACAACACTAAAAGATTTTGACGAAGAGAAAAAAGGTTTAGTTCCGGATACAAAATGGAAAAAAAATGTTCTAGGTAAACCGTGGTTGCTAGGAGAGACTTTAATTACAGGAATAGGACAAGGTTATATATTGGCTACACCAATGCAAATTTGTAAATCGATGGCTGAATTTGCAAACGGAGGTTATATAGTTAATCCAACTTTTTATCTTGATGAAAAATCTAAATTAAGTCGTATGGATTTTGATACTGAAAATATAAAAATAATAAATGATGCTTTAGTTGCAGCAACAAATGAGCCGGGAGGAACTTCTTATGGTTCTAGATTAACCGGTAAGTTAAGATTTGCCGGAAAAACAGGAACCTCCCAAGTTACAAAACTGACCATTAAAGATAGAGAAGATAATGCAAACCCAAATAGTAGAGAATATAAATACAGAGACCATTCTCTTTTTGCAGGATTTGGTCCAGTAGAAGAGCCTAAATATGCAGTGGCAGTAGTTGCGGAACACGCTGGCCCTGGATCAAGGGTTGCCGCTCCGATTGCCAGCAGCATGTTTGATTTTTTATTTAAAAAGAGAATATCCAATGCGTGAAACAGTAAAAGTATCTAAAATTTTCTTATTAATTGAAAAATTTCAGAAATTAGACAGAAATTTAATTTATATGATCTTAGCATTAGGATTAATAAGTATTTTATCTTTGTATTCAATAGATAAGGGGCAAGGAACTATTTATTTAAAACATTTAGTTAGGTTTATATTTGCATTTATAATTTTAATTATAGTTGCTTTTACCCATGTAAATTTTTGGTATCGATATGCATATCATTTTTATTTTTTAATATTATTTTTTTTAATAGTCTTAAAATTTGTTGGTGTAACAGCTAAAGGCGCTCAAAGGTGGCTAGACTTTGGATTTTTTCACGTCCAACCTTCAGAAGTTGCAAAACTTGCAATTATATTAGTTCTTGCAAAGTTTTATAACCTGGTAAAAGTTGAAAATACTAATAAGATATTTTCATTGCTGGTTGCTGCAATTTTAATTTTAATTCCATTTTTATTAGTTTTAAGACAACCAGATCTTGGAACTGCAGTATTAATTCTAGGTGCAGCACTAGGAACTTTGTGGATCGTAGGTTTAAATCGAAAAATTTTTATATCTGGTTTTATAATTATTATTTTATGTCTACCTTTTATTTTTGCAGGAATGAAACCTTATCAAAAACAAAGAGTTGTTAATTTTTTTAATTCAGAAAGAGATCCTTTGGGTGCAAATTATCAAGTTATTCAATCTAAAATTGGAATAGGATCAGGTGGAATTTTTGGAAAAGGATACTTAAGAGGATCACAAAGTTCATTAGATTTTGTCCCCGAGAACCATACAGACTTTGTATTTTCTCATTTTGCTGAAGAATTTGGATTGATAGGTTCTTTGTTATTATTGTGGTTATTTTTCTCGATAATTAAGCGAGTAACTTTGATTGGAGATCAGAGTAAGAATAATTTTTCAAAAATATTTTGCTATGCTTTTGCCTTTAATTTTTTCTTATATATTGCAATAAATCTAGGAATGGTAACAGGATTATTGCCTGTCGTCGGGGTACCGTTACCAATATTATCATATGGTGGTACGGCCATGCTCACAAATATGATAGGACTTGGAATTGTTTTAAGTTCTAAATTATATAACGAAGATTTTATTTAATAAAATTTTTTATGGAACTTTATTTATCAAAAATTGTAAATTTTTTTATTAATCCTTTATATATTTTATTTTTAATTATATTTTCATTAATTTTTATAATATTTTTCACAAACTCAAAAAAATTTGTTATTTTTTTTTCTAAATTATTTTTAATTTTATTTTTATTTTTTGGCTA
The DNA here is from genome assembly GCF_965235095.1 of Fontibacterium abundans (SeqCode). Classification (GTDB taxonomy): domain Bacteria; phylum Pseudomonadota; class Alphaproteobacteria; order Pelagibacterales; family Pelagibacteraceae; genus Fontibacterium; species Fontibacterium abundans. The sequence goes on from NZ_OZ249405.1 coordinate 211,747, forward strand.
TATTCCTTTAAGTAATTTTTTGCTTAATAAGATAGAGGATTATATTCAGCCTTCTAAATATCCGGTTGAGCAATTAAAGGGTGTTATAGTTATGGGTGGCAGTTTGAATTCTGGTTTGCTTTCTAAAGAAAGAAATGAAACATCAATTAATGGTGGAGCTGAAAGATTAACAAAAGCTTTAGAAATTTATAAGAAAAATCCTAAAATTTTAATATTATTTTCAGGTTTTTCTAGTCAACTGTATCCAGAAGGTTGGAGTGAGTTTCAAAATGCAAAAAAATTTTTTTTCGATCAAGGAGTTAAAATTGATAATTTAATATTTGAAGAAAAATCAAAAAATACACTTGAAAATGTTAGTTTTTCCAAAGAGTTTATTCTTCAAAATAAAGGTGCGTGGGGTTTAATAACAACAGCAAGTCACATGCCAAGATCTTTTTTTTCATTTAAGAAACAAGGAATTATTTTAGAGCCAATTATTGTTGATTACCAGACAGGCACTAGTAAAATGTTTTGGATAAATTTTGATATTTCTAAAGGCGTGTCTAATTGGAATACAATATTTCATGAAATAATTGGTCTTGCTTATTATAAAGTTACGAACAGGATTTAATCAAAATGAGCATTAATTTTAGGGCATATTTAATGCTTACACTTTGCGCTTTTTTTTGGTCAGGGAATTTTATTGTTGGAAAATTTGCAACACTTTATGAAGTTCCACCATTAACATTAAATTTTTTTCGGTGGTTAATAGTATGGATTATTTTAATTCCTTTTACATTAAGAGACATATTAAAAAATATTAAAGTTATAAAAAATAATTTTTATTCAATCTTAATAATGTCGATTACTAGCATTAGTGTATTTAACTCTGTTGTTTATTATTCTTTAAATTTTATTCAAGTGCTTAATGGAGCCCTAATGATTTCAACAATACCAATATTAATTGTTTTTATTTCCTTTATTTTTAGAACTGAAAAAATAAATCTTAGTCAAATTTTAGGTCTAATACTGTCTATAACAGGCGTTGCAATAATTGTTACACGCTTAGATTTTAATAAATTAATTAATCTAGATCTAAACAAAGGTGATCTTTGGTTGTTAGTTGCAATGTTATCGTGGGCAATCTATTCAACAATGCTTAGAACTCACAATACAGGATTGAAATATCTAAGTTTCATGACAGTAATTGTTTCTATTGGTTTAATTTTTTTATTTCCACAATTTTTATATGAATTTAAGAACCATCAAGTAATTAAATTTAATATTCCAGTTATTTTAATCACAAGCTACGTTATTTTTTTTGCCGGAATAGGCTCTTATATATTATGGAATAAAGCAGTTGTTATTGTTGGACCTAATAAAGCTGGAATTTTTTTACATCTAATGCCAGTATTTAGTTCTTTTATGGCAATATTTTTATTAAATGAAAGATTAATGAATTTTCATATTATAGGAGCCATTATAATTTTCATAGGAATTTATCTTTCTTCCAAAAAATCACCACCAAGATGAAAGTTGCAATTTTAGACGATTACCAGAATGTTTCACTAATTCTTGGAAGTTTTGAAAAATTAAAAAAAGATTTCTATTTTCATGTATTTAATCAACCATTTGAAAATGAAGATAGCGCAATAGAACAATTAAAAGACTTTGAAGTTCTTTTGGTGATGAGAGAACGGACCCCAATTACTAAAAAAATTATTTCAAATTTAAAAAATTTAAAACTTATCATTACGAGCGGTATGAGAAACAAGTCTATAGATTTTTTAACCGCTAAAGAGAAAAAGATTTTAGTTTGCGGTACAGATTCAAGTTCTAATTCAACAGTAGAATTAACATGGGCCTTAATTTTGGGGCTTGCAAGAAATTTAAGAGAAGAAGCAGAGAACATGTACCAAGGATATTGGCAAACTACATTAGGATATGAACTGAAAGGTAAAACTCTAGGTATTATAGGTTTTGGAAAAATAGGAGCTCAAGTTTCAAAAGTAGCTTTAGCATTTGGAATGAATGTTATTGCCTGGAGTGAAAATCTTAAACTTTCTATAGCAACAGATAATCAAGTATTGGCTGTAACTAAAGAAGAGTTATTAGAAAAATCTGATTTTATTACAATTCATACAGTCTTGAGCGATAGAACAAAAAATTTGATAGCAAAAAAAGATTTAGCTTTAATGAAGGAAACAGCATTTTTGATCAATACTTCAAGAGGTCCTGTAGTAAATGAATTTGATTTAGTTGAAGCTCTGGAAAAAAATATTATAGCAGGAGCAGGTCTTGATGTTTACGATATTGAACCGCTACCTGAAAATCATAAATTAAGATTTTTACCTAATGCACTATTGTTGCCACATTTAGGTTATGTAACTAAAGAAAATTACGAAGTTTTTTATTCTCAGATGTTTGAAAATTTAGAAGCATTTAAAGAGGGAAAGCCTATCAGAGTTATTCAAATGCTAAATTAGAAATTACCCTAACTTTTGTAAAATTGGAAAGAATTCAATTAAATAAAAACCGATTGTTTGAAGTTTACCAGTAACAATTAAAATTCCAGTTATTAATAGTATAATTCCAGAAAATTTTTTTATTTTATTTAGATAAGATTTACTTTTTTTCGAAACGATTAAAAATTTTTTAATAATTAAACTAGAAACTACAAAAGGAATCGCAAGACCTAGTGAATAAACGCCTAATAATAAAACTCCTTTATATATAGAATTTTCCATTGAAGCATATGCTAGGATTGAACCAAGAATTGGACCAATGCAGGGAGTCCAGCCAAATCCAAATCCTACTCCAACTATAAATGGAAAGAACAGATTATTGGAATATTTTATATTATAATTGCCAAAATTTTTATTTAAAAAATTAATTTGTATTAATTCTAATAAATAAATACCAAAAAAAATTATTACTATTCCAGAAATAATTGATAAAATTTGAGAGTTATGCAGTAAGAAACTTCCAATAAAAGTAGCTGTTGCTCCAAGAGAAATAAAAACTAAAGAAAAGCCTAAAGAAAAAAATAAAGATTTTTGTAATATAAATTTTTTAGATTTTAGATCTAGATTATTAAGTGTGGTTCCACATATAAATGAAACATAACCTGGAATTAAAGGAAGCACACATGGAGATATAAAACTAATTATACCAGCAAAGAAAGCTATAGAAAGCGATACAATCATTAAGCTTTTTACACGAGACCTAGTAATTTATCTAATTTTTTTTCTTGGTCCAATTTATGAATTTTATCACAATCACCAATGTGAATATTATCTGCAAATATTTGAGGAACAGACCTTGCGCCATTTGCCATAGCAGACATTTTTTCTCTCAAAGCCTCATCATTAGACACGTTGATCTCAGAGAACTTAATTTTTTTTTTATTTAATAATGATTTTGCTTTTACGCAAAAAGGACAATAATTTGTTGTATATATTTCTATTTTTTTCATAAATAAAGAAGAGTGTTCTTTTGCATGCCTAGTAATAAATTGTTATCATAAAATCTGACTTTTTAAAAATCTTGTTCTATATTTTTTGTAAATATCAGTTACTTTGATTTTACTTTGTCTTTTCAGTTTTAGCTTAAAATAAATATTATTCATTAATTGTGAATAGATAATCATGATTAGAGAATTTATCGATAAATTTATATTTTTTAGAAATTAAATAATTATTTAAGTTATCGAAATTGTTTGTTTCTATTAAGAAATATTTAAATTTATAATTTTTGAAATCTATTCCTTTTAAGACTTCAAATTCATATCCCTCAACATCAAGCGAAAATAAATCAATTAATTTTGGTGATTTGTTTTTTTTTAATACCTCTGTCAAAGTAATGGACGTAGAGAAACTATTTTCTTCATTAGTAGTGCTAAATTTTGACATTAAATCATTATTTGAAATATTAATTGTTTGTGATTTATAATTATTAGAGACCAAAAATTTATTTACTAATATATTTCTTTTATTGCGATTTTTTTTTAATTCACGAAATATTTCTGGATGTGCCTCAATAAGAATACCATGCCAATTTTTAAATTTTTCAAAATACCACGTATTTGATTGATCCACACCATCATTTGCTCCGCATTCAATGTAAAATCCATTATTATAATTAATATATTGTAGTAATTTTTTGTCTAAATTATTTAAAGCGTTAAATTTTCTAAATTTTTTAAAAAAGGTTTTTGTTTTTTTTGGGAATAAAGCAGAAATTCTACTCATAATATAATCCTAGTACTCTAGTTATAATATTTTTTAAATATTTTTATCGTAAACAGATAAAGTGGGGCGTTCTGTTACCCGGTGCCCCAGACCGTGCTTATCTAATTAATAAATTAATTAGGCAGCGAGAGCAAATTGTTCATTTGCGTTTATATTTTAGTCCTTTACGGTGGTACTATACCGGACGAAAGAAAAGCCTTTAGACATTAGTCGATTCTATTTCACCCCCATAAGTTGAAATTGGTGGAGGTGCAGGGTACCGCCCCCTGGTCCTCAATGTTTATTACGAATCTCGTTTATCGTCATAGTTGGAAAACCAACATTAATAATATAAGACTTTGAATCGCTAAATTAAAGATATATTTAAAATCTAAGCTTTTCTAAGACAATGGAACTAACTTCTGAACAAAAAAAAGAAATTCAAGAGCAGCAATCACAAAGCAATTATACAAAAAGAGTAACTTCTCCCGAACTTGAAAAGGTTCTTTATGAAGCAATTCCAGTTCTAGATCATGGATTTATAAGAGTTATAGATTATATGGGCGATGATACTTCAATTGTTCAATCTGCAAGAGTTTCTTATGGAAAAGGAACTAAGAAAGTCTCAACGGATGAAGGTTTGATAAGATATTTAATGAGGCATTGGCACAGCACTCCATTTGAAATGTGCGAGATTAAGTATCACGTAAAGCTTCCAATTTTTATAGCAAGACAGTGGATTAGACACAGAACGGCTAATGTAAATGAGTATTCAGCAAGATACTCTATATTAGATAAAGAGTTTTACCTTCCAGCAAAAGAGCAATTATCGGCGCAGGCAACTAATAATCGACAAGGTCGAGGCGATTTGATTACGGGCGAACAAGCCGATGAAGTTCTTAAAATTTTAAAAGATGATGCGGTGAGAACTTATGACAATTATGAAAAAATGTTGAACGAAAGATTTGATGGAACAATTATTGATGAAAAAAAATCTGGTCTAGCTAGGGAACTTGCAAGAATGAATTTAACATTAAATTCATACACTCAATGGTATTGGAAAACTGATCTTTTAAATCTCATGAATTTTTTATTTTTAAGAGGAGATAGTCATGCGCAATATGAAATTAGAGTTTATGCAGAGAAAATGTTAGATACAGTTAAAAAATGGGTCCCAATCACTCATGCAGCATTTTTAGATTATAGAGTTGGAGCTGCTCATTTATCATCAAAAGGATTAAAAATTGTAAAATCAATGATTAATGGAAATAAAATTAGTTATGAAGATTCTGGACTTAGTAAAAGAGAGTGGAATGAATTAATGGAAGTAATAGATAAAAAAAATCTTATAGTTATTTAATTTTTTTTGTAATTTTATTTGCAATTTCTAAAAACAGTTTAGAAATTTCATCATTTTTAAATTGATCTACAAAAGGCGTTCCTTCATCTGAATTTTTTCTAAGATTAATATTAATTGGAACTTGCCCTAAAAGTTCAATATTAAATTTACTTGCTATATTTTTTCCGCCATCTTTCCCAAATATAAAATGTTCAACACCATCATCCGATGTAAAGCTGGTCATGTTTTCAATAATGCCTAATATTTTAACATTAGTTCTTTTAAACATTTCAATTCCTCTTTTTACATCAATGATTGCGATATCTTGAGGAGTTGTGACGATGATAGCTCCATCAATATCTATTTCTTGAGAAAAAGTTAAAAGAGCATCTCCAGTTCCAGGGGGCATATCAATAATTAAAAAATCAACGTTGTCCCATAAAACTTTATTAGTAAAAGTTTTTATGGTGCTAGCAACCATTGGACCTCTCCAAATCATGGGAGTTTCTTCTGAAACCATAAATCCTATGGACATGCATTGGATATCAAATTTTTTAATCGGAATTAAATTTGCACCATCTTCACTTTTTGGTTTTTCTGAAGTACCTATCATTTTAGGAAGTGAAGGACCGTAAATATCAGCATCTAAAATACCAACATTGTATTTTAAATTTTTGAGAGCAATTGCAAGGTTAACCGCAATTGTTGATTTTCCAACACCACCTTTGCAACTAGAAACAGCAATAACTTTTTTTACTCCATTTATTTTATTTTTTTTAAATTGAGTTTTAGGAGTAATTTGATCCATAAAATTCTTGCTAAGATTTGCTTCTTTTTCAGTCATTTTGGCGCATTGTAATTTCCTTTTAAATAACCATTTATACCTATATTAAGTAAGACTATTTTTAAAATAATATGTCATTAATTGAGTCTAATAATACTAAAGATATCTTAAAAAAAGAATCTCCTTGGGGCGGTCCTAATAAGAATAATAAGCAGCCTAGTTCTAATAATTCTGATGATATGGAGGATTTAGCAAAAAAATTTCAAGATGGTTTAAAAAACATGTTTGGTGGATCTTCAAAAACCCCAGATGTAAAAAAACCAATTACACTTTTTATAATTGGAGCAATTGCTGTTTGGGCTTTAAGTGGATTTTATAGAGTAGGTGCAGACGAACAAGGAGTTGTTTTAAGATTTGGAAAATATACTAACATGACTCAACCAGGATTAAATTATCATCTGCCGTTCCCAATTGAGTCTGTGATGACACCTAAAGTTTCCAAGGTAAATAGAATTGATGTTGGTTTTAGATCATCAAATGAAGGAAGCAGAGGAGTAATTGGGGATATTAAAGAAGAAAGCGCAATGTTAACGGGTGATGAAAATATAGTTGATATTAATTATTCTATTTTTTGGGTGATAGGTGATGCAAGCAAGTATTTGTTTAATATTCAAGATCCAATTGGAACAATTAAAAGTGTTGCTGAAACTGCAATGCGAGAAGTTATAGCCAGAAAAAAAATTCAGACAATTTTAACGCAAGGTAGAGCAGAAATAGAAATTGAAGTTCAAAAAATAATGCAACAAATTTTAGACTCTTATAATAGTGGAGTTGATATTACCCAAGTGCAAGCACAAAAATCAGATCCACCAGCACAAGTAATTGACTCTTTTAGAGATGTTCAGGCAGCAAAAGCAGATAAAGAGCGAGCGCAAAATGAAGCCGAAGCTTACGCGAACGACATAATTCCAAGAGCTAGAGGAGAGGCCGCTAAAATTGTTCAAGAAGCAGAAGGTTATAAAAAAGAAGTAGTTGCTCAAGCAGAAGGGGAGGCTAGTCGATTTATTGCTATTTATAATGAGTATGCAAAAGCAAAAACTGTAACCCAAGAAAGAATGTATCTTGAGACTATGGAAAAAGTTTTGTCCGGTGTTAACAAAATTATAATTGATAAGCAGTCAGGCTCAGGCGTTGTACCTTACTTGTCTTTACCAGAATTAAAAAAGAATACTGATACTCAGTCAAAAAAAAGTGAGGTTAAAAACTAATGTCTGAAAAAATATTAAAAATTTCAATTTTCGTAGCTGTATTGGTTGGCTTACTAATTTATTCAACATTCTTTATTGTAAAAGAAACTCATCAGGCAATTGTTTTGCAATTAGGAGAGCCAAAAAAAGTTTATAAAGATGCGGGCTTGTATTTTAAAATTCCTTTAATTCAAAATGTTCATTTCCTTGATAAAAGAGTAATAGATATAGATGCTCCAGCAGAAGAGGTTATAGCGTTAGATCAAAAAAGAATAATTGTTGATGCTTATGCAAAATTTATAATTAACGATCCGTTAAAATTTTATATCTCAGTAGGAAATGAGAGAATCGCTCAATCAAGATTAGCATCAATTATTAACGCTAAAATAAGAGGTGTTTTAGGTAAGGAAAACCTAGTTAATTTGATTTCGACCAATAGAAACAAACTTATGAGTCAAATTACTAAAGATGTCGCTGAAGAGGCTAAAGACTTTGGTATTGATGTCATTGATGTGCGTATTAAAAGAGCAGATCTGCCATCTGCTAATAGTGAGGCAATTTTTAAAAGAATGCAAACCGAGCGAACTCGAGAAGCCAAAGAGTTTAGAGCTCAGGGGTTTGAAGTTGGACAAACGATTAAATCTATAGCTGATAAAGAAGCTGCTATCATATTAGCTGACGCAAGAAAAACCGCGCAAATTACAAGGGGAGAAGGAGATGGTCTTAGAAACAAAATATTTGCAGAAGCATTCGGACGAGACCCAGAATTTTTCAGTTTTTATAGAGCAATGCAGTCTTATGAAAAATCTTTGATTAGTGGCAGCGAAACATCTTTAGTCTTGTCACCCGATAGCGAATTTTTTAGATATTTCGGAGAGTCTGGCCTTAAAAAAGTTTTAAAAAAATAACTTAATGCTTGAGATTTTTACAGCAGTTGGTTTATTGCTGTTTATTGAAGGTCTTCTCTATGCATTATTTCCAAGGGGTATGAAGAGCATGTTAAATTCCATGAAAGATTTATCAGAACAAAAATTAAGAGTGGGAGGGCTTATTTTTGCTATTATAGGTTTTGTAATTATCGCTTATATAAAAAAATTTCAATGAAAAATTTTAAAAAATTTTTATTAATTATATTTTGTAATGTTTTATTAATTACAAATTTAAATTCAAAAGAAGCACCAGATTCATTTGCAGATTTAGTTGAAAAATTAATACCCTCGGTTGTAAATATTTCTGCAACACGAGTTATAGAAACAAGACCTCAAAATCCATTTCCATTTCAATTTCCTCCAGGACATCCATTTGAAGATTTGTTTAAAGATTTTGATAGAGGTGGGAGTCCACAAAAAAGAAAAACTCAATCTCTTGGATCTGGATTTATAATTGATAAAGAGGGAATTATAATTACCAATAACCACGTTATTCAAAGTGCTGAAGGAATATTTGTAAAATTAACTAATGGTAAAGAATATGAAGCAAAAGTTTTAGGAACAGACCCAACCAGCGATATTGCGGTTATTAAAATTAACACTAAAGACAATTTAAGAGCAGTAACATTTGCAGATTCAGATAAGGCGAGAGTCGGTGATTGGGTTGTTGCAATCGGAAATCCTTTTGGATTAGGTGGCACTGTTACAGCTGGAATTATATCTGCAAGAAATAGAGATATTAGTCTTGGAAAATATGATGACTTTATTCAAACAGATGCATCAATCAACCAAGGAAACTCTGGGGGACCGTTATTTAATGTCAAAGGTGAAGTGGTCGGGATTAACAGCGCTATACTTTCTAACTCAGGTGGATCTGTAGGCATTGGTTTTGCCATTCCTTCAAATTTTGCAAAGAATGTCGTTAAACAAATCACAGAATTTGGAGAAATAAAAAGAGGATATATTGGCGTTAGAATTCAAGAAGTTACAAAAGAAATTGCAGATAGTTTGGGACTTAAGAGTCAAGAAGGAGCCTTAGTATCAAGCGCTTCAACAGGTGGACCAGCAGATAAAGCGGGAATAGAAGCGGGCGATATCATATTAGAATTTAATAATAAAAAAGTTGATAACATGAGAAAGCTTCCAAAAATTGTAGCTGACACTCCTATTGGACAAAGTGTTGAGGTTAAAGTTTGGAGAAATAAAAAAATATTAACAAAAAATATTACCGTTACGAGACTTGAAGAAACAAGCGAATATAAAAAAGAAAATAACAAACAAGTAACTCCTTCAATTGTAACTATTAAAGAGCTTGGAATTAAAATTAGAAATATAAACAATCAAGACGTCGAACAAAGATCCAATTTAAAAGATAAAAAAGGAGTGTATATTCTGGAGATTAGCGGAGATAGTCCTTTAGCTTTATTACCAGTTAAAGAAGGTGAAGTTATAATTGCAGTTGCCAATATTGCAGTAAGTAATGTTAAAAATTTTGAAGATCAATTTAAAAAAGAACTTAAAAAAAATACAAATTCAATTTTATTGACTATCTTAGATAGCAATAATCAAAGTAAATTTATTGGCGTAAAAATTAAATAAAATTTTTACCAATGCAAAAAATTATTCTTATCGCAGGACCCACCGGTTCTGGTAAATCTGAAATTGCCTTAAGACTCGCTAAAAAGATAAATGGTGAAGTTATTAATGCTGATAGCATGCAGGTATACAAAGAGATTAAAATTTTATCAGCTAGACCAGAGAGTTATTCTAATATTTCTCATTATCTTTATGGGAATATCTCTGTAAAAAATAATTTTTCTGCTGGAGAGTGGTTAAAAAAAATTAAATTAAATTTGAATAAAATTATAAAGAAAAAAAAACAACCTATTTTTGTTGGTGGCACAGGATTGTATTTTAAATTATTAACCGAGGGTATTTCTAATATTCCAAAAATTCCAGATTCTATCAAAATAAAAGCAAGAAAGTTAAATGCAAACTTAGGTAATGATAAGTTCTATAGTTTGCTTATTAAATTAGATCCTTTAGTTCAGAACAAGATAAAAAAAAATGATACACACAGACTAATAAGAGCCTATGAGGTTGTAACTTTTACAAAAAAATCTTTAATTGATTGGCAGAAAAAAAATAAAAATTATTTTAGCAATTATCAATTTGTAAAAATATATATTAATCCTGAAAATACTTTTTTACAGAAATTACTAAGACTTCGATTAAAAAAAATGTTTGAACTTGGTGCGGTCGATGAGGTTAAAAAGTTTTTAAAATTGAAAATAAATCCAAGTTTACCTGCTAATAAGATTTTAGGAATTGAAGAAATTAAAAAATATTTAAATAAAAAAGTTTCATTAGAACAGGCTTTTGAAGAAACCTTTGTGAGAACAAGAAGGTATGTAAAAAGACAGCGAACTTGGTTTAGGGGACAGATGAAGGAATGGACAAGTATTTTTAACCCTAATTTTGATATTTTAACTAAAAAAATTATAAATTTAGTGACTTCATCTTGACCGATAAATTAACTAGTTTAGATTGATTTTTTCGGAAAATTTATATGTCACAAATAACTGGAGCAGAAATCGTATTCAAAGCTTTCGCCGATCATGGCGTTGAATATATTTTTGGTTATCCAGGAGGTGCCATCCTTCCTTTGTATGATGAGTTACGAAATCATAAAAAAATTAAACATATTCTTGTCAGACATGAGCAAGGAGCAGGACATGCAGCAGAAGGTTATGCAAGATCATCAGGAAAACCAGGAGTGGTTTTAGTTACATCAGGTCCAGGCGCAACAAATATGGTTACAGCGTTAACAGATGCTTACATGGACTCAATTCCTTTAGTTTGTGTTACCGGCCAAGTACCAACTCATTTAATAGGAACGGATGCTTTTCAAGAATGTGATACGACTGGAATTACAAGACCATGCACAAAACATAATTGGTTAGTAAAAAATATTAAAGATCTTCCAATTATTATGCATAAAGCATTTCACATCGCAACAAGTGGACGACCAGGACCGGTTTTAGTTGATATTCCAAAAGATATTCAGTTTCAGAAAACTGAATACATAAAAAAAGAAGATGTAATACAAAAGATTAATAAAGTTGTAACAGAAGTTGAATCTTCAGAATTAGATAAAATTGTTGAATTAATTTATAAATCAAAAAAACCAATCATTTATTCTGGTGGAGGAGTTGTAAATTCTGGAGATAAAGCTTCAGCGCTTCTTCAAGATTTAGTTCGCATGACTGGTTTTCCTATTACCTCAACACTGCAAGGACTAGGAGCTTTTCCAGGGGATGATCAGCAATTTCTTGGCATGTTAGGAATGCACGGAACATATGAGGCAAATAATGCCATGCATGATTGCGATTTGATGATAAATATTGGAGCTCGTTTTGACGATCGTATCACAGGAAAAATTGATAAATTTTCACCAGGATCTAAAAAAATTCATATTGATATTGATCCATCATCTATAAATAAAATTATAAAAGTTGATCATGCAATTGTTGGCGACGTTGAAAATGTTTTAAATAAACTAATTACAGTTTTTAAGAAAAAATATCCAAATTTTAAAAATTCAAATAAAGAAAATATTAGTGAATGGTGGAAACAAATTAATAAATGGAGAGAAAAAAAATGCCTGTCATTTGTTCAAGGAAAAAAAACTATTAAGCCACAATATGCAATCGAAAGATTGTATGAATTAACAAAAGATCAAGATACTTTTATTACAACTGAAGTTGGGCAGCACCAAATGTGGGCAGCCCAATATTATAAATTTAACAAACCAAAAAGATGGATGACTTCAGGCGGTCTTGGAACAATGGGCTTTGGTCTTCCGGCAGCAATTGGAGTTCAATTAGCAAATCCTGGAAAGTTAGTTGTTGATGTTGCTGGTGAAGCTTCGATCTTGATGAATATACAAGAATTATCTACTGCAGTTCAATACAGACTTCCTGTTAAAATATTTATTATAAATAATCAGTACATGGGAATGGTTAGACAGTGGCAAGAATTGCTGCATGAAAAAAACTATGCAGAAAGCTATACAGAGGCTTTGCCAGATTTTGTTAAACTAGCGGAAGCTTATGGTGCTGTTGGAATTAGGGCAACAACTCCTGATGAGTTAGATGCAAAAATCAAACAAATGATTAAATCAGATAAACCAGTACTTTTTGATTGCGTTGTAGATAGAGTTGAAAATTGTTTTCCAATGATACCATCAGGAAAAGCGCATAATGAAATGATTTTAAGTCCAGAAGACGAAAGAGAAACTAAAATTTCTAAAGCAGGAAAGACCTTGGTATGAAAAAATCATTATCTGCATATTCAGAAGCTACTACAAAAGAAGAATTAGAAAGGCATATTATGGTTGTTTGGGTTGATAACGAAGCTGGAGTGTTAGCAAGAGTTTCGGGTCTTTTTTCTGGACGAGGTTATAATATTGAATCATTAACCGTTGCCCAAGTGGACGAAGAAAAAAATATATCAAGAATTACTATTGCAACAAATGGAACAAATTCAGTTATAGAGCAAATCAAAGCTCAGTTATTAAAACTTATTCCAGTTTATAAAGTTGCCTCCTTTCCTGTAGATGACAAGTCTATTTTTAGAGAGCTAGCTCTTATTAAAGTAATAGCTGAGAAAAAAAATCTTGAAAAAGCTAAAGAAATTTGCAATTCTTATAAGGCGCAATATCTTGATACAACAAGCGCTTCTTTTATTGTAGAATTTCATTCAACAAGACGAGAAATAGATAGTTTTATTAAGGAATTAAAGCCTTACGGAATTGCGAGTGTTGCAAGAACAGGTCCTTTAGCAATGGCAAAAGGAGCTGAGATAACAGAGACAAACAAAGGAAAAGTTATATGAAAATTTTTTACGAAAAAGATGCTAATCAAGATTTAATTAAAAATAAAAAAGTTGCAATTTTTGGCTTTGGTAGTCAGGGACATGCTCATGCTCTAAATTTAAAAGACAGTGGTGTTAAAGAACTTGTCGTTGCTTTAAGAGAAGATTCTCCTAGTCGAAAAAAAGCCGAAGCTAGCGGACTAAAAGTTATGTCATTATCAGATGCTGCAGAGTGGGCAGATGTTGCGATGATTTTAACTCCTGATGAATTACAATCTCAAATTTATAAAAATCATATCGAACAAAGAATGAGACAAGGAACAACCTTAGCTTTTGCTCATGGATTGAATATTCATTTTGATCTTATTAGTGCAAGAAAAGATCTAGATGTTTTTATGATTGCTCCAAAAGGACCTGGTCATTTAGTTAGAAGTGAATTTCAAAAAGGCGGTGGAGTTCCATGTTTGATGGCTGTTCATCAAGATGGATCAGGGAAAGCAAGAGAGCTCGCTTTGTCATATGCTAGCGCTATTGGAGGTGGAAAATCTGGAGTAATTGAGACAACATTTAGAGAAGAATGCGAAACAGATTTATTTGGAGAACAGGCTGTTTTGTGTGGAGGTTTGGTTGAGTTAATCAAAAAGGGTTATGAAACTTTAGTTGAAGCTGGATACACACCTGAGATGGCTTATTTTGAATGTTTGCATGAAGTAAAACTGATTGTAGATTTAATTTACGAAGGTGGAATTGCTAACATGAATTATTCAATTTCAAATACAGCTGAATATGGAGAATATATTTCGGGACCAAAAATTATTGATGACAAAACTAAAGATAGAATGAAAGAAGTTTTAAAAGATATTCAATCTGGAAAATTTACTAAACTTTGGATGGATGAAAATAAGATTGGTCAAAAAAACTTTTTAAGAATGAGAAAAGAATTATCTGAGCATCCAATAGAAAAAGTTGGTGAAAAACTCAGAGCCATGATGCCATGGATTGGCAAAAATAAGCTCGTAGATAAGAGCAAAAATTAAGATTGTTTAATAAAGTTAAGCTTTCTTAATAGTTTAAAATCGACCAAATATTGAAAAATATTTATCAGTAGATTTTTAATTTTAGCTAAATTAAGTTTAGAAAATATGGCAAAAAGTAATAATCAAATCATCATTTTTGACACTACATTAAGAGATGGGGAGCAGTCTCCAGGAGCCTCAATGAGTCTTGAAGAAAAGATTCAAATCGCAAGAGCATTTGAAGATTTAGGAGTTGACGTTATGGAAGCTGGATTTCCAGCTGCTTCTAACGGTGATTTCGAGGCCGTATCAGAAATTGCAAAAATTTTAAAAAAAACTATTCCTTGTGGATTAGCCAGAGCAGTCAAAGCAGATATTGAAAGATGTAAAGATGCGTTAAAATATGCAAAACGTTTCAGAATTCATACCTTTCTTTCAACTTCTCCTTTGCATATGAAGCATAAATTAAAAAAAACTCCAAAAGAAGTTTTGGAATTAATTAAAGATAGCGTTACTTTAGCGAGAAGATTTACAGATGATGTTGAATGGTCACCAGAAGATGGCACCAGAACTGCGCCTGATTTTTTATGCAAAACAGTAGAGCTTGCAATCAAATGTGGAGCAAGAACAATTAATATTCCAGATACTGTTGGTTATACAATTCCAGATGAATATTTTAAAACAATTAAATTATTATTTGATAAAGTTCCAAATATAGACAAGGCAATTGTTTCAACTCATTGTCATAATGATCTTGGACTTGCAGTTGCAAATTCTTTAGCTGGGGTAAAAGCTGGAGCGCGACAAATTGAATGTACGATTAATGGTATTGGCGAAAGAGCAGGAAATGCAGCTTTAGAAGAAATTGTAATGGCAATGAAAACACGAAGTGATTTGATGCCTTATAAAACAAATATTAATACAAAAAAAATTAGTAGCTGTTCAAAATTAGTTGCAAATGTAACGGGCTTCCCAGTTCAATTTAATAAAGCAATTGTTGGAAAAAATGCTTTTGCGCATGAGTCGGGAATTCATCAGGACGGGATGTTAAAAAATAAAAAAACTTATGAGATTATGACTCCAGAAAGTGTTGGAGTTACAAAATCTTCTTTAGTTATGGGTAAACATTCCGGTAGAAATGCATTCAAGGATAAAGCCGCCGAATTAGGTTATCCAGATTTAACTGATGAATTAATAAATAATGCTTTTAAAAAATTTAAGGATTTAGCAGATAAAAAAAAACACGTCTTTGATGAAGATATTATTGCATTAATCGATGATGATTTAATGAAGCATAATAATGCTATTAGTTTATCCTCATTAGAAGTTATTGCTGGAACTAAAGGACCACAAAAAGCAAAAATTGAACTTATGATTTATGACGAAATTAAAAAAACCGAGTCAGAAGGAGATGGTCCTGTGGACGCGATATTTAAAGCAATAAAAAAAATCTACCCACATAATGTTAATCTTCAGCTTTACCAAGTACAAGCGGTAACAGAAGGAACTGATGCGCAAGCAACAGTGAGTGTAAGAATTGAAGAAAAAGGCAAGATTTCTGTAGGTCAGGCCGCAGACACGGATACTCTTGTTGCTTCGGCAAAAGCGTATATAAATGCACTAAATAAATTAATTATTAAGAGAAAAAGAACTGCACCAAGCCCAGACTTGAGTGCCTCTGCTTAATTAAGAAAGAAAAAAATGTTTGATAAATTATTCGGATTT
This sequence comes from Fontibacterium abundans (SeqCode), assembly GCF_965235095.1. Lineage (GTDB taxonomy): Bacteria > Pseudomonadota > Alphaproteobacteria > Pelagibacterales > Pelagibacteraceae > Fontibacterium > Fontibacterium abundans. The sequence goes on from NZ_OZ249405.1 coordinate 227,870, forward strand.
TGGTCGACAGATATGGCGATCGATTTAGGAACAGCAAACACTTTAGTTTATGTTCGTGGAAAAGGAATTGTACTAAATGAACCATCTGTTGTTGCAGTGATATCTCGAAACGGACGAAATGAAGTTTTGGCTGTTGGTGAAGAAGCAAAACAAATGTTAGGACGTACACCTGGAAATATTACAGCGATTAGACCTATGAAAGATGGAGTGATTGCAGATTTCATAGTTACAGAGGAAATGATCAAACACTTTATTAGAAAAATTCATAAACGAAATGCTTTTGCAAACCCTAGAATTATTATTTGCGTTCCAACTGGATCGACGCCAGTTGAAAGAAGAGCTATTCAAGAAGCCGGTTATGCAGCTGGAGCAAGAAAAGTACAACTTATAGAAGAACCGGTGGCAGCGGCTATTGGTGCAGGACTTCCAATTTCAGAGCCTCAAGCATCTATGATTGTTGATATTGGAGGAGGAACTACTGAAATCGCAGTCATGTCATTAGGCGGAATTGTTTACTCTCATTCTTTAAGAGTCGCTGGTGATGCAATGGATAGTGCAATTATTAGTTTTATGAAGAAAAAATTTAATTTACTAATTGGAGATTCAACAGCAGAGAGAATTAAAAAAGAAATTGGATCTGCAATCCCAACAGGTTCTGAAAAAACTTTTTTAATGAAAGGAAGAGACATCAGAACGGGAACACCAAAAGAAGTTATTTTAACAGAAAAAGATACCGCTGAGGCTTTAGAAGGGGTAGTTAATCAAATTGTCAATGCCGTTAAACATGCTTTAGAAAATACTCCACCAGAATTATCTTCAGATTTAGTTGATTCTGGAATGGTTCTAGCAGGTGGTGGTGCATATTTAAAAAATCTAGATAAACTTATTAAAAAAGAAACAGGATTACCAGTTACTATTGCAGAGGATGCATTATCATGTGTTGCGATTGGAACAGGTAAGGCTTTAGAGCAAGAAGGAATATTTTCTTCTATGCTAACTTCATATTAAAAAGTTATATTAATCTAATATGAGTCAAAATCGGCTTGCAAGAAGCTCAACTCCAGGCGTATCAGCATTACAAAAAACGATTAGTAAAAAATTTCTTCTTCCTACTTATCTTATAATTTCTTTTTTATTCTTATTTTCAGAAAAAAGTGATTTTAAAGCTATTAGATTTTTAAAAGCTTTAATAAATGATGGAATTACTTACAGTATTTATGTAGTTAATACTCCAGTTAAGCTTGTTTCTAACCTTGGTAGCTCAGCCAGACAATACTTTAATTTTAATATTGTTTTAGAAAATAAAAAACTCAAAGACGAAATCGAACAATTAAATGCAGAAAAACGAGAATTGCAATTTTTTAAAAATGAAAATGATAATTTAAAAAGAGTTTTAGGAATTAAGAATAGAGATGACTATATATCTGTTTATGCAAAAATAATTCATGAAGACACAAATGAATTTGCTAAAAATTTAATTTTAACAATAGGATCTAATGAGGGCGCACAATTAGGACAAGCCATTGTAAGAAATAATGTTTATCTTGGAAAAATTTCAGAAGTTAATTTGTTCAGCTCAAAAGCTATGGTGATCACGGATCTTAATAGTAGAATTCCTGTAGTCATTCCATCAAGAGGAGTTAATGCAATTTTAAAAGGCAATGGTCTTGGAGGGGCGCAATTACTTTTTCTTCCTCAAAATGCTGTTTTTGAAAATAACGATCAAATTTATACCTCTGGTTCAGATGGGATTATTAAGGAAGGTTTATACGTTGGAAAAATAATTACTGACAATAAAAAGGATATTAAAAAAAGAAAGTATTCTGTTGATCTTGGTTTTAAGGAGCATCAATTGAATTATGTTTCAATTTTGAAGGTTAAAAAATAATGAACTCTTATGTAGAAAAAATTAAATTTTATTCGGCGCACATTATTTTTACGCTTATTTGCATTAATGATAGTATTTTTATAAATACTTGGATTGCGCCAGGGCCAATTATAAATATTAAATATATATTAGTTTTTTACATTTCTTTTTTTGATAAAGGACGTTTTTCAATTACTTTTCTATTTTTTGTAGGATTAATTTTTGACTCACTACAAGGAATGCCTTTTGGAATGACACCAATTTGTTTTATTCTTTTAAGTAAATTAGCTTCTTATCTAAAACAAAGAAGAACGCAGACAAATTTTCAAAATGAATTTATAGCTTTTGCTATATCATTATTGGTTACACAAATTGTATCAGTCATTATCATAAGTTATTTTTCTCAAGCTCCTTTTGAATATTTATTATTAGCCATTAATATAATCGTAAGTCTTATTTTTTACCCAGTTATAAGAACTTTTCTCAAAGTATTTTATTATTATTAAATTTTTAATGTCTGATTTTACTAAGTTACAAAAAAATAAAATTTTAAATCATTTATATAAAAATTTTAAAAAAATAGATTTTGATAATATTGATCAAGATATTTTTTTTAAAAAAATAGGTGATTTAGATTTTTTTGATAAAAAAGAATTATTACTTAAAATTAGTAGTTTGTTTTTTGAGGATTTAGATGAAAGATTTTTGAACGAAGTTAAATCCAAGGTTAATAAAATTACTAAAACTAATGAAAAAATATCTTTTTTATTAAATAAAAGATTGCAGATAGAAAAAAAGAATAAAGATTTATTTAAGAAAATTTTTATTCACTTAATCAAAGACAATAACTCAAATAAAGTTCTAACTTACATATATTCTGTTTCTGATATTATGTGGAAGCATGCCAATGATCGTTCAGTAGATTTTAATTTTTATACAAAAAGATTAATATTATCCTCAGTGTATTTAAAAATTTTGATATTGAGTTTTTATAAAGATAATTTGACACCGAAAGATCTTAATGAAGAAATTTCAAAATCATTGGAACATGTAAAATTAATATCTCAATTTAAAATCAAATTAGATTTTTTTAAAAATTTAAAAGAATTTTTTAGTTTTTTTTCTATACAAAAAGCAGGTCGTGGTTATTAAAATATTTTAGTTAGATGACCCATTTTTCTTTTATCTTCAATCTCTTTTTTTCCATAATCGTAAAAGAATTCATTACCGATAGTTTCTTTTGATCTGTATTTTTTAATATCATGGCCTAGAATATTAAACATGATTGCTTTATGAATTCTTTTAGGTTTTTTTAATTTAAGATTACATACTGCTCTTATATGATTATCAAATTGACTTACATTATGTGCGTTCATTGTTAAATGCCCAGAATTGTGAACTCTTGGAGCTATTTCATTTACTAATAATTCATTTTTTTTTGTCACAAAAAATTCAACGCACATAGTTCCGATATAATTTAATTTATCTGCAATTTTTTTTGCAATTTGTTTTGCTTGATTATTTAATTTTGGACTAATGTTTGCTGGAATATGAGATTTCTGTAGTATTTGATTTTTATGAAGATTCTCGAAAGCATCATATGAAACACTTTTTGTTTTGTATCTGCTTATAACAATAGAAATTTCTTTTTTAAAATCAATTAATTTTTCAATTATGTATTCTTTATTTTTAAAAGAATATTTTAAAAAACTTTTCTTATTTTTAAAAAATATTTGGCCTTTACCATCATATCCAAGTCGTATTGTTTTTACTAATGCTGGAAAAATATTATTATTTAATTTTTTTTTATTAACTTTTTTTAAATAATGGAATTCAGTTGTTTTTATTCCTATTGAATTTAAAAAGGTTTTTTCTTTTAATCTATCCTGAAGAATTTTTATTATAGAAGGTTTTGGAGTGACATTGATTTTTTTTTCAATATAATCAAGTGTTTTAAAAGGAATATTTTCAAATTCAAAAGTTGCAAAATCAATATTTTTTATAAAAAAGTCTAATTTTTTTTTATCCTCGTAATTTGAAATGATAAAATTATCACAATAATAGATAGCAGGAGAGTCAGCGCTGTCAGTAAATACAAATGTTTTAATATTAAGTTTTTTTGCAGACTGAACTAAGAATTTTCCTAATTGACCACCCCCAAATATTCCAAGGGTAAAGGTTTTTTTCTTCATTTCTTAGGACTATGCTTTACTGATAAAGTTTGTTTGTTTCTCCATATTCTTAAGTTGTTTGCAATTTTTTTATCATTAAGACTTAAGATTGAAGCGGCATACAGTGCAGCATTTTTTGCTCCTGTTTCTCCGATAGCAACAGTTCCAACTGGAATCCCAAAAGGCATTTGAACAATTGACAATAAACTATCTAACCCTTTTAAAGATTTTGTTTCCATAGGAACACCAATAACGGGTAAGTCCGTTATCGCTGCAACCATTCCAGGTAAATGAGCAGAGCCACCAGCTCCAGCAATAATTACTGAAATTTTATTTTTTTTTGCAGATTTAGCGAATTCTACTAGCCTCATAGGAGTTCTGTGAGCTGACACGATTTTTACGTTGTATTTAATTTTTAATTTTTTTAAGATCTCTGCAGATTTTTTAAGAGAGCTCCAATCTGATTTGCTACCCATAATTATAGAAACAATAGATTTATTTTTTAGATTAAAAGACATATTTAGTTATAAAATAAGTTAAATTACTTATTGGCTTCTAGTTTCAATTTCGCTTTTTTTAGATTCTCAACTTTTCTATTAGCTTTTTCTACTGCTTTTTGTAGATCACTTTGAGTGCATAAGTTTAAAGCTACAGGATCTTTAGGTGATATGTTTGAAGTGTTCCAATGTTTTCTACTTTTAACAGATTCCACAGTATTTTTTGTAGTACCAACAAGTTTTGAAATTTGTCCCTCAGATACTTGTGGGTAATTTTTAATCAACCAAGCAATTGCGTCTGGTCTATCCTGCCTCTTTGAAAGAGGTGTATATTTTGGACCAACAACAGTTTTGATTTCGTAATCTAATACTTTTTTATTTATCGATAATGACTTGTTAGGATCTTTACTGCATTCTTCGATTTCTTCTCTTGTTAACTGATTTGCAAGTATTGGATTGTATGCTTTTATTCCAACAGCAACATCACCATCTGCTATTCCTTTAATTTCTAATTCATGAAGTTGACAAAAATCTGCAATTTGTTTGAAAGTAAGACTTGTGTTCTCAAGCAACCATACCGCCGTAGCTTTTGGCATTAAGGGTTTGTCTAGCATAGATATTTATTTTTTAGGTGTTTTAATTGTAAGATTTTCAAATTTTTTATTAAATTTACTTATTCTTCCTTTATCAATAATTTTTTGCGAACCACCTGTCCAAGCAGGATGAGATATTGGATCAATATCTAATTTCATAACGTCGTTTTCTTTCCCCCAAGTCGACAAAGTTTCAAACTGACTTCCATCAGTCATTACAACTTTTATCTTATGTGTTTTTGGGTGTATTTTTTCTTTCATAATTTTAGAAGAAAGTTTTTATAACAAAATTAGATAAATAGACAACACTTCTTAGTGAATAAAGTCCTTATTTGCTAACTTTTTTAATCAAAGATAAATACAGTATTATTGCAAGAACAAGAATTGTTGAGTTTACATAAAAAGGCATGTCTTTGCCAAAAAATAAAAATAAAATACCAGCCGTTGGCTGACCAATAAATCTAGAGATCGATTGAGCAGAATAAGCAGCACCCAAAGCAAAACCTCTTTCATTTTTAGAACATTTTTTAGAAACCAAACTATTCAAACAAGGATTTGTTACACCAATTCCATAACATAAAAAAAATATTGCAACTGGTACCAAATAAATATTAGAGGTTGGAATTAACAAAAAACCAAAGATTAAAAATAAAATTCCACTTTTTATTAATTGCGATTCATTAAAAAATTTTAATAATACTCTTAAAATAAATCCTTGTACCAAAATCTGACTTAAGCCAGCATACAGCATAACTATTCCAACTTCTTTTGGACCCCATGTAAAAGTTTCCTTTATCCAGATCGCAAATATTCCCTCCATTCCAGAGAATCCAAAATAAACTATGAATATAATTAAAAAGAATGGAAGTAATAATTTTTTTTTCATTAATTTAAATTGTAAATAAATTTTACTAAAAGAATTTTTTATTGAAAAATTATTGAAAGATTTTTTAGATTCTTTTAAAAAAAAAGTTACAAATAATAAATTAAAAATGTTAATTGCACATGCAATCCAAGCAACATTTGCAAGCGTCATAATAGTAAAATTAGACCCAGCAACTAATCCACCAAGCAATGGACCCGCTGTAAATCCTAAACCAAAGGCAACACCGAACAAACCCATTCCTTTAGCACGGTTTTTCTTAGTGGTAATATCTGCGATATAAGCAGTTCCTACAGATACATTATTTTTAAATAAACCTGCAATAATTCTTGATAAAAATATCATTAATAAACTTCCACTAATTGCCAAAATTATATTAGCTAAAATTTCTGCAAAACAATTTAAGATGATAAGTGGTTTTCTACCAAATCTATCTGATAAACTTCCCCAAAACGGAGATGTAAAGAATTGAAAAAATGAAAATGATCCAAAAATTATTGTTATTAAAAGAATATTACCTCCATACTCATGAATTAGAAAAGGTAAAGTTGAGATTAAAACTCCACTAAAAGCAAGAACATCAAGAAATAAAAAAATTAGGATTTTTAACATTTAAGAATTTATGCAAGCAATGCAATAAGGTCTTTATCTATTTTTGAATTTGTAGCTAACAGATTTCCATCTTCAATATATTTGTCTCCACCTTTAAAATCAGTTACTGTACCACCTGCTTCTTTAACAATTACAATTCCAGCAGCAACATCCCAGTAATTTAAGTTTCTTTCCCATACCGCATCACATCTTCCGCTAGCAAGATAAGCAAGATCCAGCGCTGAGCTACCAAATTTCCTAGTCGCAGCAACTCTTCTGTTGACAGATTCATACTCTTTAAAAAATATTTCTTTATTTTTATAAGAAAGAATAGGTCCTCCAGTAAGAAGAACGCATTCATCAATATTTTTTCTTGATGAAACGCGAATTCTTGAATTATTTAAATAAGCACCTTTGCCTTTTTCAGCATAAAACATTTCATTAGTTATAGGATTAAAGATCATGCCACATATAATTTCTTTATTTTTTTCTAGCCCTATGGAGATTGCAAAATAAGGGATGCCATGTAAAAAATTTGTCGTTCCATCGATTGGATCAATAATCCATCTAAATTCAGTGTTTTTTCCAGATGAGCCACTTTCTTCAGCTAGAAATGAATAATCTGGTCTAGCAAGAGATAGTTCGTTTATAATTATCTTTTCAGTTCTCTTGTCTGAATTTGTAACAAAATCTCCAGGACCTTTTTTTGATACTTGTAATTTTTCAACTTCGCCAAAATCACGAATTAGGAGTTTAGATGCTTTTTTACAAGCCTTCTCCATAATGTTTAGATTTGCCGATAATAAAGGCATTAGCTAACTTTTTTTAAATACTCTTGAGTTTCAGTATCAACAATTATCTTATCACCCTGATCTATAAATGGAGGGACCATTATTTTAACACCGTTTTGGATAATAGCTGGTTTAAAAGAGCTGGAAGCAGTTTGTCCTTTAACAACAGAGTCTGTTTCAAGAATTTCATATTCTACAGATCTAGGCAAAATAACACTTAATGGTTTTTCTTGATAAAATTCAATAATAACTTCTAAATTTTCTTTTAATAATTTCTCGCAATTTTCAACAAGTGTTTTGTTGATTGAAATTTGTTCAAAATTTTCACTATCCATAAAAAAGAATTCATCGTTTGCTGAATATAAAAATTGAAATTTTTTTTCTTCTAGACTTGCCTTTTCCACTGTTTCGTCTGCTCTAAATCTTTCATTTAATTTTGTGCCTTTAGTAATGCTTTTAAGCTCTACTTGATTGTGTGATCGAAGGTTTCCACGATTTGACGTTTGGTTTTTAAGGCACTTCCAAAGATCATTTTTATATTCAATGATATTACCAACTCTGATATCTGATCCTAAAATTTTCATATTTATTCTGAGAACGTATATCTATTTTTTAAACATGTTTACAGCAGTTAATGGATTTTTCATGCCACTTTTCCATATACTAGCTGAACAAGCTATATAATTTGCACCAGCATTTAATATTTTTTTATAATTATTTTGATTAATTCCTCCTATGGCAACAATAGGTTTTTTAATATTCTTTCTGGCCCATCTAATTAAACTCAATTTGGCTCTGTACTTTACTTTCTTAGTTTTTGTTGGATAAAAAGCACCAAAAGCTACATAACTTGCTTTATTAGTAAAAGCTTTAGAAGCAAGTATTTTAGAGTTGTGACAAGTTATTCCAATAATTGAATTTTTTTTTAATATTTTTTTTGCAAAGTTAATAGACATGTCTTGCTGACCAAGATGACAGCCGTCAGCTTTTAATATTTTTGCAATGTAAGGATCGTCATTTATAATAAAATTAACTTTATATTTTCTAGTAAGTTTTATAATTTTTTTTCCAAGCGACATAATTTTTTCTCTTTTTTGATTCTTAATTCTAAGTTGAAAAAATTTTATAATATTACTTGTGAAAACAAGTTCTAATTTTTTAAGAAATATTTTATGATTAGTAATTTTTTCAGGAGAAATTAAGTAAAGAAATTTACTCAATAAACTAAGCCGCTCTTTTTTCTAAATCTAATTTCCACTTACCAAGTGAGGCAAGACTATTCATCTCAGATCTTGCATCAAATACAGCTTGCACGATAGTTTTGTCATTAATATTTTTTGCCCAAGTTTTTAATGCACTTTGCTGCAGAGCTCTACCGTAGGAAAATGTAAATGCAAATTTTGTATCATTAATTTTATTAATAGAATTTAGGTTTTCAGTTGCTTCAAGTTCACTTTGTCCGCCTGAAAGAAAAGCTATTCCAGGAACTTCTTTTGGAACATTTCTTTTTATACAATCAAGGGTTTTTTCAGCAACCTCATTAGTTATATTTTTTTTTCCAGATTCAGAACCATTTAATATCATGTTTGGTTTTAACACTATTCCTTTCAAATTTACTTTATGAATAGCTAGCTGATTAAAACATTCATTTAATACTGCAGTAGTTACGTCGTAGCATTTTTTAATATCATGATTACCATCCATTAAAACTTCGGGCTCAACAATTGGAACCATATTTGCTTCTTGAACAATGGCTGCGTATCTCGCTAGAGCGTGCGCGTTTGCAACTATAGAAGTTTTTGATGGATAGATATTTGATATGTCGTAAACAGCTCTCCATTTAGTAAATCTCGCACCTAATTTATAATATTCAATTAATCTTTCTTTAAGATCATCCAGTCCTTCAGTAATTTTTTCATCATTTGACAGAGCAAGTGGTTTCACTCCTTTATCAACTTTAATTCCAGGAATAATTTCTTGGTCACTCAATAATTTCGAAATAGTTTTACCATTAGAAGCAGTTTGCTTTATTGTTTCGTCAAACAAGATTATCCCACTTATAAAATCTTTAATTTTTTTTGATGTAAAAAGAGCTTCTCGAAAATTTAATCTATTGTCTTCTGTAGAGGGAATTTTTACAGAATCTAACCTTTTAGTCATTGTGCTGTTGCTTTCGTCAGCAGCTAAAATTCCTTTGCCTTTTTGTACCATTGCAAGAGCAATAGACTCGATACTGTTCATAGTACTAATCTTTTAGTTATTTAAAAATTATTTTTCAAGGACTTTTAGTCCTGGAAGTATTTTCCCTTCAAGCCATTCTAAAAAAGCACCACCTGCAGTTGAGATGTAGCTAAATCCATCTTCAGCTTTTGCTTTTTTGATTGCTGCTGCAGTATCGCCGCCACCAGCTATGGAAATTAATAATTTTTTTTGAGTATTTATTTTAATTAATTTTGCGACTTCGTTACTTCCGTTAGCAAAAAAGTCTTTTTCAAAAAATCCTAGCGGACCATTCCATAGCAAGGTTTTTGATAGATTAATAATTTCACTAATATTTTTTATAGTATCAACACCAATATCAAAAATAATATCACCAGATTCTATCTCAGATAAACTTTTATTTTTACCAGCAGTACTTTCATTAATCGAAACAACAACATCGTTAGGAATTATTAATTTGCAGTTATTTTCATTAGCCGCAGAAATAATTTGCTTTATAGTTTCTTCCTTATTGGGCTCAAATAAGGATTTTCCAATCTCAAAATTGTTGTATTTTATAAAATTATTAGCCATTGCTCCACCAATAATCATAAAATCTACTTTTTTGATTAAGTTAGAAATTAAATCAATTTTTGTAGATATTTTTGATCCACCAATAATACAAGTAACAGGCTTGTTTGATTTATTAAAAATTTTTTCTAAAGAATTTAATTCATTAACAATTGTTTCCCCGGCGTAAGATTTAATAAATTTAGTTATTCCAGTTACAGAAGCGTGAGCTCGATGAGAGCATGAAAACGCTTCATTTATATAAATATCTGCAAGACTTGCTAATTGTTTAGCAAATTCAGGATCATTTTTTTCTTCTTCTTTATAGAACCTAATATTTTCTAGAAGAAACAATTCTTTATCTGATTGTCTTATATTGTTTTTAGTCTCTTTGTTTAAATAATTATTTAAAAAAACTATGTTTTTTTTAAAAATATTTTCTAATTTATTTTTAACCTGATCTAAAGACAGTCCTTGTTTGCCATTTTTTTGAGGTCTTCCTAAATGAGAGCATAAAATAATTTTAGTTTTTTTAGATAACAACTTATTAATAATATCTTTCATATTAACGATTTTTGTATCGTCAATTACTTTTCCGTCTTTTATTGGAATATTAAAATCTACTCTTAAAAAAATAATTTTATCTTTAATATCTTCGTTGCTTGAAAGCGTATTTAGATTGTTCATGAATAAGGTTGATTATTTATAATTTTTCTTGATTTCAGAGGTAATATTTTCAGGAGTAAGACCAAAATGTTTATATATTTGCTTGTAAGGAGCACTTTTTCCGAATGAATTAATGCCAAAAGAAATCCCATTAGACGTATATTTTTCCCAACCCATTGTAACCCCGGCTTCGATAGTTACTCTAAAAGAGTTTTTTCCTAAAATTTTATTTTTATATTCTTGAGATTGTTTTTCAAATAATTCTAAACAAGGCATAGAAATAACTTTTGATTCTATATTTTGCTCATGTAATTTTTTTTGAACGTCCAAGGCAATCTCTACTTCCGATCCAGTCGCAATTATTGTTAGATTACAATTATCTTTTTTTGAGTCACTTATTATGTAACCGCCGTATTGAGTTAAATTTTCTTTAGATTCTTTTTTTCTTACCATTGGTAAATCTTGTCTTGTAAGAGCAAGAACGCTAGGAGTGGAATTTGATTTCAAAGCCAATTCCCAAGCCTCCAAAGTTTCTATTGAGTCAGCTGGTCTAAATACATTTAAATTTGGAATTGATCTTAAACTAAGGAGCTGTTCTATTGGTTGATGTGTTGGACCATCTTCTCCAAGGCCGATAGAGTCATGTGTTAATACATATATAACTCTTTGTTTCATTAAAGCGGCCAATCTAATTGAAGGCTTGCAATAATCTGAGAATATTAAAAATGTTCCACCATAAGGAATGGTGCTTTGATCTAGAGCTAAACCATTCATTACACCGCACATACCATGCTCTCTTATTCCATAGTGAATGTATGTCCCGTTAAAATTATTGGCTTTAATTATTTTTTGTGACGATGATTTTGTATTGTTCGAACCAGTTAAATCTGCAGAACCTCCTATAAGCTCTGGAATAAATGTTGTAATTGCTTCAAGGCATGCCTCTGACGATTTTCTTGTAGCTGTCGGTTTTGAGTTTTCAAAAAATTTATCTTTAATTTGAGCAATTTTATCATTAAAATTTTTTGGTAAGCTACCAGACTTAATTCTTAAAAGTTCTTCTTTTTTATTTTTCTCTAATTTATCAAAATTATTTTTCCAATTTTCTTCATGTTTTTTTCCGCTAATAATCAATTTTCTCCATTCTTTTAAAATATTTTCAGGCACTTCAAATGGTAGTGATGACCATTTCAATTTTTTTCTAACCAACTCAATTTCAGTTCCTCCCAAAGGACTTCCATGAACAGACGCTGTATTACTTTTGTTTGGAGAGCCATAACCAATAATAGTTTTGCAAGATATGACAGTCGGTTTTTTTGCTGTTTGCGCTTTATTAATGGCTTTTGAAATTTGATTATGATCATGACCATTAATTTCAATTAAATCCCAATTATAAGAAGCAAATCTTTTTTTATAATCATCAGAAATACTAAGATTTGTATTTCCATCTATAGAAATAGAGTTGTTATCAAAAAATAATATTAAGTTTTTAAGCTTTAGATGTCCGGCAAGACTCATCGCTTCATGACTAATGCCTTCCATCAAACAACCGTCGCCTGCAATAACATAAGTTTTGTGATTACAAACTTTATCACCAAATTTTTCTCTATTAATTTCCTCAGCTAAAGCAAAACCAACGGCATTAGCTATACCTTGACCTAAAGGACCAGTAGTTGTTTCTATTCCAGAATCTTTTTCATACTCAGGATGCCCAGCACAAATAGAATTTAATTGTCTAAAATTTTTAATATCTTCAATATTAATAGTTTTGTAGCCGGACAAATATAAAGCAGAGTAAAGTAACATCGATCCATGACCTGCCGATAAAACAAATCTATCTCGATTAAACCAAGAAGGATTATGAGGATTAAACTTTAAAAATTTATTAAAAAGAATCGTTGTTACATCAGCCATGCCCATAGGCATACCAGGGTGACCTGAATTTGCTTTTTGAACTGCGTCAATTGACAGAAATCTTATTGCATTAGCTAGATCTGAGTAATTATTTTTTGCCATGAAACATAGATAGACTTGGATTGCAGGAATTATTATTATGTTTAAGATGCAAATTAAACAATTTTTTTCAGTTTAATGAATTTAAAAAATAAAGAAACACAGCTATTCGAAACTTTAAATAAACTAGATTCAATCGCAGATTTAATTAAAAACTCTAAGGAAGAAAGCAGTTATCTAAAAAAGCTAAGCTCTCAATTAGAAAAAGAAAAAGATGAACTGCATCTAAAGTCAAAAAATTTAGAAGTAGAAAAAGACAGTATTATTCATGAGTTAAAAGTTTTTGAACAAAAACTAAATAATCAAGACTCAGGAAATCAGGAATTATTAAATAAAATTGATTTAATAGAAAAAGAAAATCAAACCATAAATGATCAATTACATAAAATGGAAGTTGAATTAGAAGAGTCTAGATATAAGATTACAGAAACTGAAAGTATTAATAAAAATTTAAAAGAAGAAGTAAATTCTGTACAAAATGAATTACAGTCAACAAAAGAACAGTTAGAAGAAATATTAAAAAACAAAAAAATGTTTGTAAAAAAAATTGACGAATTAAGCCAAGAGACAGATGCAATGTTAGGAGAATTTGAAAAATGGTAAACGTTACTGTTAAATTTAATAATCGAGATTATATCCTCTCTTGCGAAGATGGACAGGAGCAGGAGTTAGAAAAATTATCCCTACATTTAAATGAGAAATTTGAACAACTTAAAAATGACCTTGGAAATATTGGCGAAAGCAAACTCTTATTAATTAGTTCAATACAAGTTATTGACGAGATGTTTACTATTAAAGAATCTATAGAAAAACTTAAAAACCATAATAAAACTTTACTTGAAAAATTTAAAGAAATTAAAAGTTTATCAATTTTATATAAAGAAGATAAAGAGAGAGAGATTCAGAATATTCAATCTGAATTACAGGAACTCAAAAGCAAAATATCGGATAATGAGCAAAATTATTCGGAGTCTTTAGAAAAAGTTTCAAATTCAATAAATAATTTTCTAGAAAAGATTAATTAATTTTAATGAAAGAAAAGTTAAGGAAGTATTTTTTTTCCTTAAGAAAAAAAAAATATTTTAACTTAAAAGAAAAAGATTTTAGCCCCTTACTCTTAGAGATTGCGAGATATAAGAACAGTACTGTAGGCACTTATTATTCTATAAACTTTGAATTAGACTTAAAAATTTTAAATACATTATTATTTAAAGAAGGACTCTCATTATCGCTACCATTTATTCATAAATATAATAAATTGATGGAGTTTAAAGAATGGAATTCGAAGGATGTTTTGCAATTAAATAAATATGGAATACCACAAACTTTTATAGATTCTAAAACTTTAGTACCCGATATTTTTTTAGTTCCACTGTTAGCTTTTGATAAATATGGTAATAGGCTCGGCTATGGATCTGGATATTATGATAAATATTTTAACATGTTAAATAAAGCTAAAAAAAAATTTAGAACAATCGGAATTGGTTTTTCATTTCAAAAAAAAGATAAACTAAAAACATTAAAAACAGATTTTTGTTTGGATGCTGTTTTCACAGAAAAAGGTTTTTTAAATATTCAATGAATTTTTTATTTTTAGGAGACATCGTAGGCAGATCCGGTAGGGATATAGTTTTATCTGAATTACCAAAAGTAAAAGCTAATGAAGAAATAGATTTTGTTATTGTGAATGGAGAAAATGCAGCGGGTGGCTATGGAATTACAAAAAAGATATGCAATGAATTATTTTCAGTTGGCGTTGATGTAATTACCTCAGGAAATCATATTTGGGATCAAAAAGAGACAGCAGATTTTATATCCGAGGAAAAAAGATTATTAAGACCATTAAATTTTATGCAAGGCACTCCAGGATCAGGTTGTGAAATTTATTCTTTAAAAAATAATAAAAAAGTTGCTGTAATTAATATTATGGGAAATATTTATATGAAAAAAACAGATGATGTTTTCAATTGTATTGCTCTGAAATTACAATCATTAAAATTAGGCAAAGAAGCAGACTTTATTATTGTGGATATTCATGCCGAAATAACTAGTGAAAAAGTAGCAATGGGTCATTATCTTGATGGTCAGGTAACATTAGTTGTTGGAACGCACAGTCACGTTCCTACTTTTGATTTTAGAATTCTAAATCATGGAACAGCATATCAAACTGATGCCGGCATGTGTGGTGATTATGATTCAGTTATAGGAATGAATAAAGATGCAGCTTTAAAAAAATTTTTAAAACAGCCAAATTTAGAACGTTTGTCTCCAGCATTAGGTAAAGGAACATTATCCGGAATTAAGGTTATTGCTGATGAAAAAACGGGCCTTGCAAAGGATATAAAACCCATCACAATTGGCGCTCATTTTAATCAAAGATCATTTTAATAGCATGGCAGGTCATTCGCATTTTAAAAATATGATGCACAGAAAAGGACGTGCTGACAAAATACGTTCCAAACTGTTTACTAAACTTTCAAGAGAAATAACTGTTTCAGCAAAACTTGGAACGCCGGATCCGGAGATGAACCCAAGATTGAGAGCTGCGGTTCAAGCAGCAAGAGCAGCAAATATGCCCAAAGATAATATTGAAAGAGCCATTAAAAAATCTCAAGGTAATATCGATAATAGTTATGAATTTTCAAGATATGAGGGCTTTGGCCCAGGCAGAACGGGAGTTATTATAGAAGTGTTAACTGATAATAAAAATCGTTCAGTATCAAATATTAGAACAATATTTCAAAAATTTGGAGGAACCTTAGGCGAGACAGGATCTGTTAGTTATCAATTTGAACAGATAGGGCAAATCAAGATAAAGAAAGAGTTAATGAATACAAACGATGCTTTAGAAATCGCTATTAATTCAGGAGCAGAAGATTGTGTTACAACAGATCTTCATCATGAAATTAATTGTAAGAAAGAAGAATTTAATTCTGTTAGAGAGCAAATAGAGAAAAAAATTAAAGATTTAAGTTTTGCTGGTTTAATTTGGAATCCTCTTAGCAAAGTTAATTTGGATAAAGAAGCGTTTACTAAAGTTGTAAATTTTTTAGAGCAAATAGAAGATGATGACGATGTTCAAAATGTTTTTACTAATTTTGAAGTTGATGAAAAATTATTAGAAGGAGCGAATTAAAAAATTGTTAGTTTTTTCTATTGACCCTGGAGTAAGTGGAGCAATTTGTGTTTTTAAAAATAAAGATATTTTAGAAATATATGATGTTCCAACAATGGTTGATGGAAAAAAAAATAAAAGACAAATTAATTCAGCTCAGGTCACCCACATCTTTAAAAGTTTTTTACATGAAAGTGATAAAGTTTCGGTAATAGTCGAACAAGTGAATGCTATGCCAGGGCAGGGAGTGACTAGCATGTTTAATTTTGGACAGTCTTTTGGAATTATTAAGGGAATATGTGCGGCATTAAGTTTTCCAATATACTTTGTAAGACCCGCAAAGTGGAAGAAGCATTTTAATTTGATTGGATCAGTTAAAGATGCAAGTAGAACAAAGGTAATAGAAATTTATCCAACTATATCCCCAAAATTAGCTAGAAAAAAAGATTCTAATAAAGCGGATGCCATTTTAATCGGAAAGTATTTTATAGATAATTATAAAAACGATAGTTTTCATGGCTAGCGTATTAAAAAAATTTATCTACCAAACTAAAGTCTATTACGAAGATACTGACGCCGGTGGAATAGTTTATTACGCGAATTATTTAAAGTATTTTGAAAGAGCGAGAACTGAACTTATCTATTCTCTTGGTTATAATCATAAAGAATTAAATGATAAGTTTGATATCAAAATTGTTGTTCATAAATTTAGCATTACTTATAAAAAACCTCTATTTTTTGAAGATAAAATTATTGTTGAGAGCTTTGTAAGAAACGTATCAAACTTAAGAATTGAGATGTCGCAAAACGTTCTAAGAGATAAAGAAGTTTTAGCTGAGGCGATAGTTGAACTGGTGACCATTGACAATACCGGAAAACCAAAAATAATTCCTGAGGATTTAAAGGTAAAATTAAGCTCCTGCATATAACAAAGAACTAGATCTTTGTTGCGAAGACAAATAAATGACAAGTTTTAAAAATACAAAACAACTAAACAAAACAAAATAAAATATATGAATTTTGCAGCAAGTAATTTTTCTTTTTTCTCATTATTTTTAAAAGCGGATTTTGTAGTTAAATTTGTAATTATTATTTTAATTGCAGCTTCAATTTATTCTTGGGCAATCATAATCGAGAAATATAAGTTATTTAAAAAAATTAACGGTTCATCTTCATTTTTTGAAGATCAGTTTTGGTCCTCAAAGTCAGCTGACAGTTTATATAAGAAATTAGAAGGCTATAATGAAGACCCTATGGCCAATGTATTTAAAGCAGGCATGGATTTTATGATAAAAAATAAATCTAGATCTGCATCAACCCAAGAAAGAGTTTTACAAGCCTTGAGCGGCTCAATAGACAAAGAGATGGAAGTTGTAGAAAAAAAATTAACTTTTTTAGCAACTGTTGGGTCAACAGCTCCTTTTATTGGTTTATTCGGAACTGTATGGGGAATTATGAATTCGTTTCAATCTATAGCTATTTCAAAAAATACAAGTCTTGCAATCGTAGCTCCTGGTATAGCAGAGGCATTATTTGCAACAGCGTTAGGATTGCTAGCAGCGATACCAGCAGTTGTTGCTTATAATAAGTTTACTAGTGACTCTAGAAGATATTCAACTCGTTTAGAAAATTTTAGCCAATCATTTATTTCTATTACATAAATGGCTTTTAAAATTCAGAACAATAGATCTCGAAAACGAGAACCTATGAGTGAGATAAATGTTACGCCCTTTGTGGATGTAATGTTGGTTTTATTAATTATTTTTATGGTCACAGCACCGATGTTAACAGCTGGTGTATCAGTTAATTTGCCTGACAGTTCTGCAAATTCATTGCCTGATGATAAAGAGCCATTGACTCTTAGTATTAATGCAAAAGGAGAGACTTTTATTCAAGAAACACAAGTTGAAACGAGCCAATTGGTTCCTAAAATTTTAGCAATGTCAAAAAATAGAACTGATACTAGAATTTATGTAAGAGGTGATAAGGCAATTGATTATGGAAGAGTTATGGAAGTAATGGGATTGCTTTCAAGAGCGGGTTTTACGAAAGTTGCTTTAATTTCAGGACCAGCACTTTCTAAAAGCAAAAAATAATGTCATGCAAAAGAGCCTTAAGATTTCTTTTATAGCTCACACAGTTATTCTTATTATTAGTAGCATAACCCTACCTTTCTTAATGGGAAGAGTGCAGGCACCTTTAGTTATGTCCGTAGATCTTGTTCAGATTGGGGAAAGAACAAATATACCTTACGCTCCCAAAGTTTCTGATGGTGCAAAAACTGACAAAAAAATTAAAGATAGAGTTGTAACGGAACAAGCACCACCAAAAATTGTTCCAAAAGAAAAACCAGATGCTGTACCTTTGCCAGAAAACATAAAACAAATTAAAGAATTATTAGAAAAAAGACAAAACCCAGTTAAAGTTGAAGACTTAACAAAACAAACATCTGAATTTGAGAAAAAAGAGATTTTTGACCCTAATAAGATTTCTGCACTTATAGACAAGTCCAAAAAAGACAATGCAGAAGCTAATAATAAGCCAAGTTTAGAAGCTACCCAAAGTCAACAAAAAAATGTTGTTACTTCTAAACTTACAATAACTCAGGAAGATGCGATTAAAGCTCAAATATTTAAATGCTGGAATATACCAATCGGACTTCCGTATAATGAAAATTTAACTGTTAGAATAAAAATCAAACTTAATCCCGATGGTTCATTAGTAAGTAGCGAGATTTTAGATTTAGCAAGAATGAATACAGCTGGACAAACTTATTATAAGATATTAGCAGAGAGTGCATTGAGGGCCGTTAAGTTGTGCAATCCTCTAAAAGTACCATCAACTGGTTACGAAAAGTGGAAAGAAATGCAATTAAACTTTGACGCTAAAGAAATGTTAAAGGGGTAATATGAAATATAAAATTTTTACAATTTTTGCATTATTTTTTATTTTAACAACAAAGTCATTTGCGCTTGTTTCGGTTGATATAACAAGGGGAAATTTAGATCCTTTACCAACAGCTATTTCTGATTTTTATTTAGATTCTAAATTAGGTGATAACATAAAAAATTTAAAACTTGAGAGTAAAATTCCTGAACTTATACAAAATAATCTTTCAAGATCAGGTTTGTTTTTTGCATTAGAGAAAAAATCTTTTATTCAAAGACCAGAACCAGCCCATAACAAACCAAGATTTGAAGATTGGGCTTTTATAAAAACCCAAGTTCTTGTTACAGGAAAAATTTCGTTAGAAAAAGAAGGCAGACTTAGGGTTGAATTTAAATTATGGGACGTTGTATCAGCAACGGAATTATCAGCTTTAGCTTTTTATACTACGCCTGATAATTGGAGAAGAGTATCTCATATGATCTCAGATAAAATTTACGAAAGGTTAACGGGAGAGAAAGGTTATTTTGATTCTAGAATAATTTATGTCTCTGAAACTGGACCAAAAGTAGATAAAAAAAAAAGATTAGCAGTAATGGATCAGGATGGTTATGGAGTAAAATATTTAACACTAGGCAATGAATTAGTTTTAACTCCTCGATTTAGCCCCACAAGTCAGCACGTAACTTATATGTCCTATTTTAAAAATTTACCTAGAGTTTATTTATTAAATATTGAAACAGGAATTCAAGATTTAGTTGGAGATTTTCCAGGAATGACTTTTGCTCCACGTTTTTCTCCTGATGGAAAAAAGATAATTATGAGTTTTGCGCAGGAAGGTAACTCTGATATTTATACAATGGATATTAAAACAAGAGTTGTTGAAAAATTAACAGATCATCCTTCAATAGATACTTCGCCTTCTTACTCTCCAGACGGTTCTTCCATTACATTTAATTCTGACCGTAGTGGATTCCAACAAATCTACACAATGAAAAGTGATGGCACGAATGTAAAAAGAATATCCTTCGGTGAGGGACTTTATGGAACACCAGTTTGGTCACCAAGAGGTGATTTAATAGCTTTTACTAAATTATATAGAAATAAATTTTATATTGGAGTTATGAGATCCGATGGTTCTGGTGAAAGATTATTGACTGAAAACTATTATCAAGAAGCACCATCTTGGGCGCCAAATGGAAGGGTTCTTGTATTTTATAGAGAGACGGCCTCTGATAACAGCGGAAGAGGAGGTGGGGCAAAATTATGGTCTATTGATTTAACAGGTTATAATGAGAGATTAATTCAAACTCCAACGGATGCTTCAGACCCATCTTGGTCAGGATTATTATCTGGAAAATAGAAAACTAACTTATTAGTTGCATTATTCATCTTATTCAAATATCAACGTAAATTCAGAAAATTAATAAACAAAGGAATAATAATGTTATTTAAAAATCTAAATAAAGTTTCACTAGCTCTAGTAATGACTTTATTCTTGGGTGCTTGCGCAACACAACAAGCAACTACAAAAGGCGACGATGCTTATACTGGAACAGAAACAGTTAAATTCTTAGCGGATGGAGTTCCAGATAGAGTATTTTTTTCAACTAACAAATCAGAACTAACATCAGCTGCAACAACAACTCTTGGCAAACAAGCTACTTATTTAAAAGCAAATCCAACTTTAAATGTAGTTCTTGAAGGTCATGCCGATGAAAGAGGAACAAGAGAATATAACTTAGCCCTTGGCGAAAGAAGAGCGACAGCTGCTAAAAACTATTTAATCAGCAATGGTGTTGCTGCTAATAGAATTAAAGTTCTTAGTTATGGTAAAGAAAAACCTGCTAATCCAGCATCAAATGTTTTAGCTTGGTCACAAAACCGAAGAACTGTAACAGTTAAAACTAATTAATACTAAAAACTTCATAAAAGACCCTAATGAGAAATTCATTAGGGTCTTTTTTTTGCCATTTAAATTAAATAAAATGAGTAAATATGTTTTTTAAAAATAGATTCTTATTACAAATCTTAGTTATTATTTTTTTTGCAAACATGTCTTTTGCACAACAAGACAAGACGAATGAATTAATAGATAGATTAGAAAAAATCCAAAAAGATATTCAAACTTTAGAAAAAGCTGTTTATAGCAAGAACGCCGCTCTACCATCAGACAATGTTGTCGTGAATGAAGCTTTAACTAGACAGTTAGCTAAAATTTCAGAATTAGAAAAACAAATTCAACAAGCAACATCAAAATTTGAAGAAAATAATTATAAACTTCAACAGTTATCAGATAGATTAAACAAAATTTCAAATGATAGTCAATTAAGATTTCAGCAATTAGAAAGTAACAGAGCTATTAGTGAAAAAGTTAGCGCTCCTAAAGAAGTGATTTTAGAAAAAGCTCAGACGGTAAAAAAAAATGAAACTAATATTTTAAATTCTGAAGAAGTTAACAAAGAAGAAGAAAATGTTATTCAGGAACAGCCAACCAAGTCAGAAAATATTAAATTAAAAGAAAAAGTTAACAAACCTAAAACAAAAGTTTTGCCAAAAGTTTCAATCGCAGAGCAATATAAATATGCAACGAATATTATGAAAAGTGGAGATTTTGAAAAAGCAGAAATTGCTTTTAAAGAATTTGTAGACACTCATTCAAAGCATGAACTCGCAGGAAGCGCACAATTTTGGTATGGAGAAACTTTTTATATTAGACAGCTTTATGAAGATGCAGCTGCAGCATTCCTAGAGGGTTACCAAAAATATCCCAACAGCCCAAAAGCTCCTGAAAATTTGTTAAAATTAGGTGTAACACTTGCGGAGCTTGGCGAAATTGAACAAGGTTGTAAGATGATCATTAATTTAAAAAAGGCCTATCCTAAGACTGATGCTTCAATCTTACAAAAATCATCTTATGAAAAGAAAAGATTTAACTGCAGTTAGTCTTAAATTATTAGAAGATAAAAAAGTAAATCATATTTATTTTAGTTTCAGAGAAAAAATTTCATCTTTTATTGGCAAAGAAAAATTTGCAATCGCAGTATCAGGAGGTAGCGATAGTCTAGCTCTAAGTGTACTTGCAAAGTTATATTCATTAGAAAATGATAATGATTTTGTATCTTTAATTATTGATCATAAACTAAGAAAAGAATCTGCTGAAGAAGCAAGAGTAACTTATAAAAATTTAACTCAGAACAAAATCAAGGCTAAGATTTTAACTTATCAAGGTGAAAAATTTTCTTCTAATATTCAAAAAAAAGCAAGAGATCTAAGATATGATTTATTTGAAAAATATTGTGCAAAAAATAAAATCAAATTTTTAATTCTTGCGCATCATCAAGACGATTTAATTGAAAATTTTTACATAAGATTAATTAGAGGCAGCGGCATTAAAGGCTTAACCTCCTTACAAAATATTTTTGAATATAATAAAAATTTTTATCTTTTAAGACCCTTATTAAATTTTAATAAACAGGAACTGTTAAGTGTAACTAAAAAATCTTATTCATCTTGGATTGAAGATCCATCAAATAAGAATGATAAATTTTTAAGAGTTAGAATTAGAAAAATGCAGACAAAGTTACAGAAAGAAGGGTTTGATCCTAAACGTATTATTAAAACTATTGATAACCTAAATACTGCAAAAAATTCATTAGATTTTTATATTTTTAAGTCTGAGAAAAAATATTTAAACTTTTATAAAGAAGGTTATGCAACGTTAAAGTCTTCTATTTTTAATAATGAAGCACAAGAAGTAATCTTTAGAGTTATTATTAAAGCAATTCATTTTGTCTCAGGAGAGTATTATCCGCCACGATCAGATAGTTTAAAAGGTTTAATGAAAAATTTATTAGCAAAATCTTTTAAATCTTCCACTTTGGGTGGATGTTTAATTGAGACAAATAAAAATATAATTTCATTTTATAGAGAAGACAGAAATGTTGCGGTCGAAACTTTAAATAAAACAAAACAAAAAACAAATTGGGACGATCGTTTTTTAGTTAATAAAAATTTTAATAACCAACAACAATTTGTTGTTAAAAAATTAGGCAATCATGGAATTGAATATTTAAGAAAAAATAAATTTAATGATTATGGTAATAAAATTCCAGTTCATGCAAAAAAAACGTTACCGTCTTTTTGGAATAATGAAGGGCAGTTGTTATTTGTTCCTTTTGTTAATTTTAAGAATAAGAAATACAACATTAAAAACGATAGTTTTACAGTGTGTTTTCTTAGATTTATTTGAGAATACCACTTGTTTATTCTATAATAATGGTTACTTTTAAATTATGAATTTGCGTAATTTAATGATGTGGGGCGTAATCGTTCTACTCGTTTTAGGCTTATATAATCTTTTCCAAAATCCAGGTTCAGTCACTGGAAAAACTGAAATGCCTTTTTCTACTTTTTTAACGGAAGTAGATAAAGGAAATGTAGTTTCAGTTGATATTAGAGGAAGTGAAATTTCTGGAAATTTTAGAGACGGCAAAGGTTTCAAAACTTATTCACCAAATTACCCAAATCTAGTTGAAAAATTATCAGCAAAAGGAGTCGCAATCACAGCGGGGCCTAGAGAAGAAAAAGGACCTTCGTTGTGGGGAATAATATTGTCATGGTTTCCCATGTTGCTGCTTATTGGTGTATGGATATTTTTCATGCGTCAGATGCAAGGCGGCAAAGGTGGAGCTATGGGATTTGGAAGATCAAAAGCAAAATTACTCACCGAAGCTCATGGCAGAGTTACATTCCAAGATGTTGCTGGAGTTGAAGAGGCAAAAGAAGAATTAGAAGAGATTGTTCATTTTTTAAAAGATCCTAGAAAATTTCAAAAATTAGGAGGAAGAATTCCAAAAGGAGCTTTGCTTGTTGGACCTCCAGGCACAGGTAAGACTTTATTAGCAAGAGCGATTGCAGGAGAGGCAAATGTTCCTTTCTTTACAATTTCAGGATCAGATTTCGTTGAGATGTTCGTTGGAGTTGGAGCGTCTAGAGTTAGAGACATGTTTGAGCAAGCAAAGAAAAGTGCTCCTTGTATAATATTTATAGATGAAATTGATGCTGTCGGCAGAAGTAGAGGAGCTGGCTTAGGTGGAGGTAACGATGAAAGAGAGCAGACGTTAAATCAGTTACTTGTTGAGATGGATGGGTTTGAAACTAATGAAGGCGTGATTTTAATTGCAGCAACTAACAGACCAGACGTTTTAGATCCTGCTCTATTAAGACCAGGTCGTTTTGATAGACAAGTTGTTGTATCCAATCCAGACATCATTGGTAGAGAAGCTATTTTAAAAGTGCATCTTAAGAAAATTACAACTGGGCCAGATGTAAATCCTAAAGTTATTGCTAGAGGTACACCAGGTTTTTCAGGTGCTGATCTT
This sequence comes from Fontibacterium abundans (SeqCode), assembly GCF_965235095.1. GTDB lineage: Bacteria > Pseudomonadota > Alphaproteobacteria > Pelagibacterales > Pelagibacteraceae > Fontibacterium > Fontibacterium abundans. The sequence continues at coordinate 252,096 of NZ_OZ249405.1, forward strand.
GCAAATATTGTAAACGAGTCAGCATTACTTGCTGCAAGAAAAAACAAAAGAATTGTTACCATGTCTGATCTTGAAGAAGCTAAAGACAAAGTCATGATGGGAGCTGAAAGAAGATCTATGGTTATGACGGAAGAAGAAAAAACATTAACTGCTTACCATGAAGGCGGACATGCAGTTGTTGCTTTGTATGAGCCAACATCAGATCCAATTCATAAAGCAACAATTATTCCAAGAGGTAGGGCTTTAGGAATGGTCATGAGACTGCCAGAAAGAGATCAGTTATCTATAACTAGAGAAAAAATGTTTGGTAATATCTCTGTTGCTATGGGAGGTAGAATTGCAGAAGAAATGATATTTGGTTATGACAATGTAACCTCTGGAGCTTCATCTGACATTGAAATGGTTACAAAAATGGCAAAAAATATGGTTACCAGATATGGAATGAGTGATCAGTTAGGACCTATTGCTTATCAAGAAAATGAAGAAGAGGTATTTTTAGGAAGATCTGTATCAAGAACGCAGAATGTTTCCGAAGAAACTGCTAAGAAAATTGATTCAGAAGTTAAAAAAATTGTTGAAGCTGGTTATGCAAGAGCTAAAAAAATATTAGCAGAGAAAGTTGACGAACTTCATAAAGTTTCAAAAGCTTTATTAACTTATGAAACATTATCAGGTGAAGAAATTAAAAAAATAGTATTTGAAAATGTTTATCCAAAACGCCTATCTGGAAAAGAAGAGGCCAGTTCTACAAAGAAAAAACTAGGTAGCGCCTTAGGAGCAATAGGTTTAAAGCCTAACACGCAAAGTTAATCTAACTTTTCTTTCATGAAGAGTATTTATATAAGGCCAACCAATGTTGTCTTTGGTCAAAGGGCTAATTATTTTATTCAAGAAGAAACTGCTAAAAGCCTTTGTGGATTGGAAGATGTGGGTTTTTTATCAGTAGAAATTTTAAAAAGACAATCTGACGGACATACAGTTGAAGAATATAGCGTTCTAGAATTAGAAAAATTAGATTTTAGAAATGAAATTGAGAGTGATTTAAATAAAATAAGTTCAAAAAGAAATAATATTTTTAATTTAAATTTTAACGATCCTATTTTGATGGGAGTTTTAAATGTTACACCGGATAGTTTTTCTGATGGGGGAAAATATAATACCACTTTTAGAGCAATTGATCATGTTAAGAGCATGATTGATTCAGGAGCTCATATTATTGATGTTGGCGGAGAATCGACAAGACCGGGCGCAAAATCTGTTAGTGTACAAGATGAAATTACAAGGGTATCAGACACAATTCAATTGATAAAAAAAAAATATCCAAATCAATTAATTTCATTAGACACAAGAAAATCCAAAGTAATGCAACACGGCATAAGTATAGGAGTGGATATATTAAATGATGTCTCAGCATTAGATTTTGATCAGCAATCTTATCAAGTTGTAAAAGATTCAGGAAAACAAATTATTTTAAATCATTCACAGGGCACACCCGAAGATATGCAAAATAATCCGACTTATGAAAATGTATTACTAGATATTTTTGATTATTTTGAAAATAAAATTAAATTTTTAAAAGATAATGGAGTTAAGGATGAGCAAATTATTATCGATCCAGGAATAGGTTTTGGAAAAACTTTAGAACATAATTTAGAAATTATTTCTAAGATTTCAATATTCCACAGTCTTGGTTATCCAATTATGGTTGGCCCTTCGCGAAAAAGTTTTATAGGAAAAATTATGGGCGAAAAAGATAATCCACAAAGATTAGGAGGCACAATAGCCTCTGTTTTATATTCTTATTTGCAAGGTATTCAGCTATTTAGAGTTCATGATATACAAGAAACGAACGAAGCTCTTAGAGTTTATTCGCAATTTTTAAAGAAATAATAATGAAAAAGTATTTTGGAACTGACGGCATTAGAGGAGAAGTTAACAAAGGCAACATTACTGGAGAAATGTTTTTCAGATTTGGTCTTGCTGCAGGAACATATTTTTCCAATCAAAATAAACAACGCCACAAGGCAATCATTGCTAAAGACACTCGTTTATCAGGCTACATGCTAGAACCCGCTTTAGTTTCAGGACTTATTTCTGCTGGCATGGACGTTTTGCTTTTAGGGCCATTACCAACAAACGGACTTGCTATGTTAACAAAATCTATGAAAGCAGATCTTGGAATTATGCTAACTGCATCACATAATCCTCATACAGACAATGGCTTAAAACTTTTTGGCCCCAATGGAATGAAGCTTTCCGATAAAGTTGAAAAACAAATTGAAAAATTAATAGACGACAAAGTTGAAAAATATTTAGTAAAACCAAACCTATTAGGCAGAGCTAAAAGACTAGAAGATGCTACCGAAAACTATATAGGAATATTAAAAAATATTTTTCCAAAATCATTTAATTTATCTGGAGTAAAAATATTTCTTGATTGCGCAAATGGAGCTTCTTATAAATCAGCACCAGCCTTACTTAGAGAATTAGGAGCTGAAGTTATCGCCATTGGAATAAATCCGGATGGATTTAATATTAACAAAAATTGCGGGTCAACGCATCCAGAGCTTATTCAACAATCGGTAAAAACTCATAAAGCAGATATTGGCATAGCATTTGATGGCGATGCAGACAGGGTCATTATGTGCGATGAAAAAGGAGAAATTATTGATGGAGATCAAATTATTGCAATGATTGCAAAAAATTGGAAAAAGAAAAAAATTTTAAAAGGCGGTGTCGTTGGAACTTTAATGACTAATTTAGGATTAGAAAATTATTTTAAAAATAACAATATTAAATTTCATAGAGCAGACGTAGGTGATCGGTACGTTAAAGAAAAAATGAATAGCTTGAAATATAATTTAGGAGGAGAACAATCCGGACACATTATACTTGGAAACCTTGCAACTACAGGGGATGGATTATTAGTTGCTTTAGAAGTTTTAAATTCTTTAAAGAATAATGGTAAAGCAAGCAAAGTATTTTCAGTATTTAAAAAAGTTCCTCAAGTTTTAGAAAATATTAAAGTTAAGAATAAAAATATTGTTGAAAATAAATCTCTTAAAGCAAGACTTAATCTGATTAATAAAAATTTAAAACAAGAAGGCAGATTATTAGTTAGAAAATCAGGAACGGAAAATCTTGTAAGAATAATGGTTGAAAGTTTAGATAAGAAATTAATCAAAGATACTGTGACTGAAGTTAAAAAACTAATAATAAATTACGCATAACATTGAAACTAAAGTCCAAGTTATTAATTATTGCAGGCTCAGATTCTAGTGGAGGAGCTGGTATTCAAGCAGATATTAAAACAGCAACTTCGCTTGGTGTTTATGCAATGACAGCAATAACTGCAATTACCGCTCAAAACACAACAGGTGTAAAATCAATTGTATCTATTTCACCAAAAGAAATTTTCAATCAAATTTCATTTTCGGTACAGGATATACGACCAAATTCTATAAAAATTGGGATGTTGCATAATGTGGGTGTGATCAAAGAAGTTATTAGAGCTATCAAAAAACATAAATTAAAAAATATAGTAATAGATCCTGTAATGGTTGCAAAAGGAGGGCATAGATTAATTAGTAATAGTTCTATTAACTATTTAAGAAAAAAATTATTACCTTACGCATTATTAGTAACACCTAATATTCCAGAGGCCGAAACTCTAATTAAAAAAAAAATTAAAACTTTAGAAGATGTAATTAAAGCTGGAAATGAAATTTTAAAATTTGGACCCAAGTTTGTTCTTATAAAAGGAGGGCACACTTATAAATCTTTTATCGAAGATGTTTTGATTTCAAAAAATAACATTAAAATTTTTAAAAATAAGAAAATTAAAACTAAAAATACACATGGTACAGGCTGCACTTTATCTAGCGCGATTGCTTCTTTTATTTCTAAAAATTACAATATGAACGAATCGTGTAGACGATCTATTCAATATGTTCATAAAGCAATTTTACTAAATCCAAAATTTGGAAGAGGACACGGGCCAATTAATCATATGGCTTTATTAAATTAAATAATTTAGATCTTTATAAAGATCTTAAAGAATTTACTTATGACAAACGTTGTAGTTGTAGGCTCTCAGTGGGGCGATGAGGGCAAAGGGAAGATTGTGGACTGGCTTTCAGAGCAAGCCGATGTTGTTATTAGATTCCAAGGCGGTCATAATGCAGGTCACACATTAGTTATTAACGGAAAAGTTTTTAAACTAAAGTTGCTTCCATCGGGAATAGTTAGAGGCGATAAAATTTCAATCATTGGAAATGGAGTTGTTATTGATCCTTGGGCACTACTAGAAGAAATTGAAGAGATTAAAAAAAAGGGAGTTGATGTTAATGAAAATAATTTAATTATTTCTGATACTGCAACTTTAATTCTGCCTTTTCATAAAGAAATGGATGAGATCAGAGAAGATGCAGCAAAATCTAAAATTGGAACTACAAGAAGAGGAATAGGACCTGCGTATGAAGATAAGATTGGCAGACGTTCTATTCGAGTTATGGATTTACGTTCGAAAACAAATTTAGAGCAAAGACTTGAAGTTATTTTAGAACATCATAATGCAATAAGAAAAGGATTAAAAAAGAAGATATATAAATCAGATGAATTAATTAATGAATTATTGAAAATTGCACCACAAATATTAAAATTTTCTCAACCGGTTTGGAAAAAAATTGCTGAATATCAAAAATTAAATAAAAAAATATTATTTGAAGGAGCACAGGGAATATTACTTGATGTAGATCATGGAACTTATCCTTATGTAACTTCATCAAATACGGTTGCTGGCACAGCATCAGTTGGTACAGGCTGCGGTCCAAAAACAATTGATTATGTTCTAGGAATTACAAAAGCATACACGACAAGAGTCGGAGAAGGTCCTTTTCCAACAGAACTTAAAGATGCAACAGGCGAATTAATCGGTCAAAGAGGTCATGAGTTTGGAACTGTAACTAACAGAAAAAGAAGATGTGGTTGGTTTGATGGAGTTCTTGTTAAACAATCCGCAACTATCTCAGGAATTACGGGTATAGCATTAACTAAGTTAGATGTTCTTGATACATTGGATGAAATTAAATTTTGCGTAGGCTACAAATTACGCAGTAAAGAAACTGATTTTTTCCCAAGTGCATCAGAAGATCAATTTGCAGTAGAGCCTATTTATAAAACTTTTGAAGGCTGGAAGTCTGAGACAAAAGGAATAAGAAATTACAAAGAATTGCCGGAGAAAGCAAAAATTTATATTGCAGCCATTGAAGATTTTGTGGGCGTTAAGATTGCAAGCATTTCAACAAGTCCTGAAAGAGATGACACGATTTTTGTTGAAGACCCTTTTAATGCGTAATGAAAGGTTTTGTTTTAATATTCTCTAACATTGCTTTTTGAACTTTCTCAAAAGCTCTATTTTCGATTTGTCTTACTCTTTCTCTACTTATTTTATATTTTTGACTAAGCTCCTCTAAAGTTTTTGGCTCATCAATAAGTTTTCTGTCATATAAAATTTCTTTTTCTCTTTCATCTAAAACTTTTAAAGCTGTTTGTAATAATGCATGTTTTTGATCTAATTCTTGACGTTGAGAAATCAATAGTTCCTGATCAGCATTTTCGTCCACAATCCAATCCTGCCACTGACCACTTTGTTCTTCATCTGAAATTTTAGCATTTAAAGATTGTTCTTGTCCTGCCATTCGTCGGTTCATTGAAATAACTTCATCTTCATTCACATCTAGTCGATTTGCTATTTCTTTAACATGAGCTGGAGTCATATCCCCACTTTCAATGGCAAAAATTTGGTTTTTTAATTTTCTAAGATTAAAAAATAATTTTTTTTGGGCAGCAGTTGTTCCAATTTTAACCAAACTCCAAGATCTTAAAATATATTCTTGGATAGAAGCTTTAATCCACCACATTGCATATGTTGCAAGTCTAAATCCTCTTTCAGGATCAAATTTTTTAACTGCTTGCATTAAACCAATGTTTCCCTCAGATATTAATTCTCCAACAGGAAGACCATAACCCCTGTAACCCATTGCAATTTTCGCAACTAATCTTAAATGACTTGTAACTAAAGTGTGAGCTGACTCTCTATCTCCTTTTTCACGCCAATTTTTTGCAAGAATATATTCTTGCTGTGGCTCTAACATTGGAAATTTCCTAATTTTTAATAAATAAGAATTTAAACTTCCCTCAGGCGTAAGAGTTGGAAGATTAGAATTTTTTTCAATTTTTTCCATGATATTTATGTGGGTATTATAACTCGTATAACAAGATATTAAAACTTAAGCTTTTTGATTGTTTTTAGTAGATTCTCAAAATCTTTTGGTTTTTCACATTCAAATTCTATTTCTTTCTTAGTGGTCGGATGAATAAATCCAATAGATTTTGCATGTAAAGCTTGTCTTTTAAATCCTTCTAATAGTTCTTTAAATTCAGGATCAATATCTCTGATAAATTTATTTTGCTTTCCATAAATTTGATCACCAATAATAGGATTGCCATGAGATGAAAGATGAACGCGGATTTGATGAGTTCGTCCTGTCTCTAGTCTGCATTCAAGAAAGCTCATATCAGGAATTTTTTTACCTGTGAAAAATTCTATAGTTTTGTAATTTGTAACAGCATCTTTTCCTCTAGAAGTATTGATACTCATTTTTTTTCTATTAAATTTACTTCTGCCAATCATAGATGATATTTGTCCAGAGCTTGGTTTCATTCTTCCGTAAACAAGAACTTCGTAAACTCGTTTGATAGTATGTTCTGCAAACTGTTTTGATAAAAAAATATGAGAGTTATCATTTTTTGCAACCACTAACAGACCGCTAGTTCCTTTATCAATTCTATGAACTATACCTGGTCTTAATTCTCCACCAATGGTTGAAAGTTTATTTTTACAATGAAACATAAGAGCATTTACTAAAGTGTTATCAAAGTTTCCCGCACCAGGATGAACAACCATTTCAGGAGATTTGTTAACAATTAATAAATCAGCATCCTCGTAACGAATATCTAGTTTAATATCTTTTGCTGAAATATTAACTTCCTTAGGCTCAGGTATTGAAACTTCTACAATATCAGAAGATCTTATTTTAATAGAAGCTTGAGTTATTTGTATTTTATTAATTTTAACAAAACCTTCATTAATAATATTTTTAATTCTTGTTCTACTAATTTCTGGGATTAGAACAGCCAGAGCAGAATCTAAGCGTGTATTATTTTTCTCTTCTGTTATTTCAAATTTATATTCGTTAGTAGACATGATTAGTAATTTTGGTGGTCTTGCTAGGACTTGAACCTAGAACTCTAGTTTCGAAGACTAGGATGATATCCATTTCACTACAAGACCGTGACTTAATGTTTATTATTCAACCATAAATTAGCAAAATTGAGAGTCTAGGACTAGAAGATTTTGTTAATTTATTATAAGTTAATTAAGATGATATTAGGATCTGTAGTTGATAGCGACATAAACGAAAAAAGAATAGCAATTTCGCCGGATACAATTAAAAAATATATTACTAGTGGTTTTTCAGTACAGCTTGAAAAAGATTTTGGAAAAAATTCTAATATTGATGATAATGAATTACAAAAACTAGGAGCCAAAATCTTAAACAAAGAAGAAATCTACAAAACTTCAGACATCATCGTTAAAATTAATTGTCCAAGCGATTCTGAAATTTTACTAATAAAAGAAGGCGCGGTATTAATCGGTAGTTTTTTTCCTTACCTAAATAAAGATAGAATTAATAAACTTCTAAAAAGAAATATAAAAATATTTTCTTTAGAATTACTTCCAAGAATAACTAGAGCCCAGTCTATGGATATTCTGTCGTCCCAAGCAAATTTAGCTGGCTACAAAGCGGTAGTAGATTCCGTTTACGAATATAACAAAGCAGTTCCAATGATGATGACAGCCGCTGGAACAATAACACCTGCAAAATTCTTTATAATAGGCGCAGGAGTTGCTGGACTACAAGCTATTGCTACTGCAAAAAGATTAGGAGGCGTTGTGTCAGCAACAGATGTTAGGCTTGCTTCAAAAGAACAAGTTGAGAGCTTAGGTGGAAAGTTTGTTTTTGCTGAAAGTTCAAAAAATTTAGAGACAAGTGGCGGTTATGCAAAAGAGTTAGATGAAGAAGACAAAAAGAAACAGGAAGAATTGCTAAAAAATACAATTAAAAATCAAGATATTGTTATTTGCACTGCATTAATTCCAGGCAAGAAAGCTCCAAGAATTGTTACAGAGGAAATGGTTAAATCAATGAAGAGTGGCTCTATTATTTGTGATTTAGCTGTAGAGCAAGGTGGTAATTCAGCTTTCTCTGAGCCTGGGAAAATCGTAGTTATAAATGGAGTAAAAATTATAGGACATAAAAATTTTCCAAGTAGAATTTCAGAAAGCGCATCAATTTTATTTGCAAAAAATGTTTTAAATTTTTTAGAAATAATTTATGACAAAGTTGAAAAAAAATTAAAGATAGATGAAAATGATGAAATTATTAAAGCAGTTTATATTAATAAGGAGATTAGCTAATGGAAATTGATCCAATTATTTTTAGATTTGCGATTTTTATTTTATCTATTTTTGTAGGCTATTATGTAGTTTGGAGCGTAACTCCAGCGTTACATACTCCCTTAATGTCAGTGACCAATGCAATTTCATCAGTAATTATAGTTGGAGCTTTAGTTGCCGTAGGTTTATCTCCAATCACACAAGGCTTTTTTGGAAAGTTTCCAGGAATTCTTGGAATTTTACTTGCCTCAGTAAATATTTTTGGTGGCTTCTTAGTTACCCAAAGAATGCTGAAAATGTATAAAAAAAATAAAAAGAAATGATTTCAGCAAATATTACAGCAACATTGTATTTAGTAACTGGCATATTGTTTATTATGGCCTTAAGAGGACTTTCTTCTCCAGAAACTTCAAGAACAGGAAACTTTTTTGGAATTCTAGGAATGTCACTTGCTATAGTTGTTACTCTTTTATCTCTCGGGGACATTCAGCAAATTAAAGAAAATATTTTTTATATTTTAATTCCAATCATTATAGGAGGATTGATAGGAGGATTGATTGCATTTAGAGTATCAATGACAGCAATGCCACAACTAGTCGCTGGCTTTCATAGTTTAGTTGGTCTTTCAGCAGTACTTGTAGGGATAGTAGCATTTTATAATCCATCTTCATTTGGAATAGGCCAAGTTGGAAATATCAAAGTTTTATCTTTAATCGAAATGTCATTAGGAGTTGCAATTGGAGCTATTACATTCTCTGGTTCTTGTATTGCATTTTTAAAGCTCCAAGGATTAATGTCTGGAAGTCCTATAACATTTAAAGGTCAGCATTTTATAAACTTATTAATAGGGTTATTAATAATATTTTTAATATTTTATTTTACAAAATTACAATCTGAAAATTTATTTTGGGCCATTATAATTATTTCAATTCTAATTGGTTTTTTAATTATTATTCCAATTGGAGGAGCAGATATGCCTGTTGTGGTTTCCATGTTAAATTCTTATTCCGGTTGGGCTGCTGCTGGAATTGGTTTTACCTTAGAAAATATTGCTCTTATTATTACAGGAGCTTTAGTTGGATCTTCAGGGGCCATTCTTTCTTATATTATGTGCAAAGGGATGAACCGTTCATTATTTAATGTAATTCTTGGTGGATTTGGTGGCGATACGTCATCTACAACTGTTCAAAAAAATGCCAAACCAGTTAAACAAGGAGGCGCTGATGATGCTGCTTTTTTGATGAAGAATGCATCTTCAGTTATTATTGTTCCAGGTTACGGAATGGCAGTAGCACAAGCACAGCATGCGCTTCGTGAAATGGGTGATAAATTAAAAAAATTAGGTGTTAAAGTTTCCTATGCAATTCACCCGGTAGCAGGAAGAATGCCAGGACATATGAATGTTTTATTGGCGGAAGCTAACGTGCCATACGATGAAGTATTTGAACTTGAAAATATTAATAATGATTTTTCAAATACAGACGTTTCATTTGTCATTGGTGCAAATGATGTAACTAACCCTGCAGCTAAAACTGATCCTAAGAGCCCAATTTTTGGTATGCCAATTCTTGATGTTGAAAAATCAAAGTCTGTATTATTTGTAAAAAGAGGAATGGCGGCAGGCTACGCTGGAGTTGATAATGAATTATTTTATAGAGATAATACTCTTATGTTATTTGCCGATGCTAAAAAAATGGTCGAAGAAATTATAAAAAATTTAGATTAATAATTAATTTATTCACCAGTGTTAATAAGACCGCCTCGTTTTCTAGCTCCCTCGAAAGATACTAAAAAAACGATAACAGCAATTATTGCATAAATTATATTTAAGATAATTGATTTTATAAAATAGTTACTATTAAAATTATTACTAAATAAGACTTCACGCATTCCCTCAAATACATAGGTTTGTGGAAATGATAATGAAAGCCATCTAATCCATTCTGGCAGTGTCTCAACGGGATAATAAACTGCACTTAATGGAGCTAAAGTAAAAATAGCTCCCCACGCTAAACTTTCCGCCGCAACACCAAAACGAATAATTGCTGCTATAATAAATATTCCAAGTATCCACCCTGTCATTAGTAAACTTGTAAAGAAAAACATAAGACTAAGTCCCATTTGAAATAATGAAAAAGAATAAAGGGGTATAGCGAGAAGAGCAGCAGGAATCATTGCAATTGTCGTTCTTATAAAACTTATGGTCATTAATGACAAAACTAACTCCAATGGTCTAAGTGGGCTGACAAATAATTGCCCTAAGTTTCTAGACCAAATCTCTTCCAAAAATGAAATAGAAAAACCTAATTGGCTTCTAAATAAAATATCCCATAACAAAACACCTGCAATTAAAACTCCACCAATTTGAATAATTGTGTCATTAGAGTTTGTTAAATGTTTTGAAATTAAGCCCCATAAAATCATTTGAAATGTTGGCCAATACATCAGTTCTAAAATTCTAGGAAAAGAAGTTTTAATTAAATAAAAATATCTAACGACCAGTGCAAAAATTCTAACTAAAGATTTCATTAATTATTCTTGTCCCTTGCAATTTTAAGAAAGACGTCTTCTAATTTTTTCTTTCCATATTTTTTTAATAGACTGTTAGGAGTCCCTTGGTCAGTAATTCTTCCATCTTTCATCATAATTACAGAGCTACAAAGCCTAGTAACCTCTTCCATGTTGTGACTTGCTAATATGATTGCTGTATTATGAGTTTTACAAAATTTTTCAAAAAAGGTTCTAACTCGATCAGCAGTATCTGGATCAAGTGAAGCGGTGGGTTCATCAAGAAATAGTATCTCGGGGTCATTAATTACTGCTTTACCTAAGGATACTCTTGTTTTTTGACCGGAAGATAATTCTCCAACTTTAATGTCAAGCAAGCCAGTAAAATCTAATTCTTTGGCAACGTCTTTAATTTTTTGATTTATATTTTTAATTCCATATAGCATTCCATATACGTACAGATTTTGTCTAACTGTTAATTTTTTTGGTAAATCAACGTAAGGAGATGAGAAGTTAATTTTATTTAAAATCTTATATCTGTCTTTTGAAATATCCGTTGATAATATTTTAATACTTCCTGATGTTGGTGTTAGTAAGCCTAACAACATTGTGATCGTTGTAGTTTTGCCGGCGCCGTTTGCTCCTAAGATACCTTTTATCTCTCCTCGCTTTAGATCAAAGGAAACATTTTTAACCGCGTGATGATTTCTAAATTTCTTTGATAAGTTCCTAACTTCAATTATATTTTCACTCATAGTATGCAGCTCTTTTTAATCTCTCATTAATTGCTTTGCCCAAATCTTTATTAGGAATTTTATTAACGCTAATGGATTTAAATTTTTTATTTTTAATAATTCTTAAAGTATTAAAGAAATTTTTAGCAGCTTCTTTTAAATTTCCCCCAGTACTTAAGTTAAAAGCATTCTGATTACCATAATTTTTGTTACCAAATGTTATTAAAGCTCCATTTTCAGTAGCCTTTTCTCTGTTCATATAAATAGGCATACCAGGAGAATAATGAAGACCAATTTGACCTGGAGATTTAATAATTTTATTTTGGTTCTCAGATAATTTTATTTTTAAAAATTTACCAATAATTTCAGAAGAAAGTCCTCCTTCCCTTAATATTTTTGGTTTAGTTGTTAAATCTATAACCGTTGACTCAATTCCAATTTTGCAAGCGCCACCATCAATAATCATTCCAATTCTACTACCAAATTCTTCAGCAACATGTTTTGCCGTTGTTGGACTTAAAGATTTTGATCTATTGGCGCTCGGTGCAGCAAGTGGACATTTCAGAATATTTAATAATTTAATTGTATTTTTTTCACTTGGAATTCTTACCGCAATTGTAGCAAGACCCTTGTTTGCAAGCTTTGATATTTTAGAACTACTTCTTTTTTTTAAAACATAAGTTAAAGGACCAGGTGAAAATTTTTTAACAAGTCTCAGAAAATTTTTGTTAATAACCGCCTCTTTTTTTATCTGTTCAATATTTTTAAAGTGAATGATTAAAGGATTATTAATTGGGCGTTTTTTTAAAGAAAAAATCTTTTTTACAGCCTTGGTATTATAAGCATTTGCAGCAAGGCCATATACAGTCTCTGTTGGGATCGCAACTACGTCTCCTATTTCTATGGCAACCTTGACTTTGCTTAGATTATTGTTTGTAGGTTTATAAATATTTGAATAGATATTTTTCATTAATTATTTAATATAAAAGAGTAATTCTTAAAAATAATACTTATATGAAAAAATCTAATATTTCTCCAGATATTACAAAGCTGTCTTTTGAAGAAGCGTTGGAGCAGTTAGAAGATATTGTTAGCAAGTTAGAAGACGGTTCTATTAATTTAGAAGAGTCCATCCAAGAGTACACTCGCGGCGTTCATCTTAAAAATCACTGTGAAACTAAATTAAAAGAAGCCACTTTAAAAGTAGAGCAAATCACTATTGATAAAGATGGTAAATTTTCAACTAAAGAATTTAATAAAAATTCTTAAGTATGAAAGATACTGAGAGAAGAATAACTAAAGTTGCTAAAGACGTTGATATTTTTTTAAAAAACTTTCTAAAGCAAAATCAGCAAAATAACAAACTCTTTGAAGCCATGAAATATGGTTTATTCTCAGGAGGAAAAAAATTTAGATCTTATTTAATTATTTCTTCAGGAAAATTATTTAATTTAGATTATAGAAAATTAATTACTATTAGTGCGGTAGTTGAGTGTATCCATTCTTATTCACTAATTCATGATGATTTACCAAGTATGGATGACGATGATTTTAGAAGAGGAAAGAAAAGCACACATAAAGTTTTTGGAGAATCTACAGCAATACTTGCGGGTAATTCTTTATTAACTTTAGCTTTTGAAATTTTAACTTCTAATAAAATAATTTCAAATCCAAAATCAAAATCTGATTTAGTTTATGCATTGGCATCTTCATCTGGTTATACTGGAATTGCAGGAGGACAATTTTTAGATCTAAAATTTGAAAAATTAAAAGTTAGCAAAGATTCAATAGTGGATATGCAAAACAAAAAAACAGGTGAGTTGACTAGTTTTTGTTTAGAGAGTGTTGCTATTTTGGCAGGCAAAGAAACAGAGAGAAAATTTTTAAAAAAAATAGGTCTTGATATTGGCTTGTTATTTCAAATTACTGATGACCTTTTAGATGTATTTGGAGATACGAAAAAAATTGGCAAACCCACAAGAGCAGATAAGAAAAAAGGTAAAGCTACAATCATTAAAAATCTTGGAGTTAATAAAGCCATTGAATTTTCTTACCAGTTAGCAGACGGTATTACTGAAAAATTAAAAAATAGATATGGAACAAGGGCGGATAGCTTGATAGATTCTGTAAACTTTTTATTAAGAAGAGACCACTAATGCCAAATACACCATTACTTGATAAGATTAAGAATCCTCAAGATTTAAAAAAATTACAAGTATCAGAATTAAAAACACTAGCTAAAGAACTTAGAGAAGAACTAATAGATGCAGTTTCAGTTACAGGAGGACATCTCGGTGCTGGACTTGGTGTTGTCGAGTTAACTATTGCAATTCATTATCTTTTTGACACTCCAAAAGACAGATTAGTTTGGGATGTTGGCCACCAAGCTTATCCTCATAAAATTTTAACAGAACGAAGAGATAGAATTAGAACTTTAAGAAAAGGAGGTGGACTGTCAGGATTTACTAAAAGATCAGAAAGTATTTATGATCCATTTGGTACAGCTCATAGCTCTACTTCAATATCAGCATCATTAGGAATGGCAGTTGCAAGAGATCTAGATGATAGAAATAATAATGTAATTGCTGTTATTGGTGATGGAGCGATGAGTGCAGGGATGGCTTATGAGGCCATGAATAATGCAGGTTCTATGAAATCAAGATTAATTGTTATTCTAAATGACAACGACATGTCTATTGCTCCACCCGTTGGTGCAATGAGATCGTATCTTGCAAAATTATTATCAGGAAAAACTTATATAGGATTTAGAGGATTTTTAAAAAAAGTTGCTTCATTATTTCCAAGATCAATCAAAACTAGAGCTGCAAGATTTGAAGAATACTTTAGAGGCCTTGCTGTTGGCGGAACTTTATTTGATGAATTAGGTTTTTACTATGTAGGCACTATTGATGGACATGATTTTGATCAGCTAATTCCAGTATTAAAAAATGTCAGAGACTCAAGTCATAAAGGACCTTTTTTAGTTCATGCCATTACTCAAAAAGGAAAAGGTTATACACCAGCTGAAAATTCAGATGATAAATATCATGGTGTTACTAAATTTGATGTTGTTACAGGGGCACAAGTAAAATCAACGGTTAACACTCCAGCATTTACAAAAGTTTATGGTGATACACTTGCTAAACATGGTGAGCTAGATAGTAAAATTGTTGTAATCACAGGAGCAATGCCATCAGGAACAGGCGTTGATATATTTGCAAAAAAATTCCCAAAACGTACCTTCGATGTTGGAATTGCAGAACAACATGCTGTTACATTTGCAGCGGGACTTGCAACAGAAGGGTATAAACCTTTTGCAACGATCTATTCAACATTTTTACAAAGAGCTTACGATCAAGTAGTGCACGATGTTGCTATTCAAAATCTGCCAGTTCGATTTGCAATTGATCGAGCAGGGTTAGTTGGTGCAGATGGACCAACTCATGCAGGTTCATTTGATATTACTTATCTTGCAACACTGCCAAACTTTGTAGTTATGGCACCAAGTGATGAAGCGGAACTTGTTCGAATGATTAATACTGCAGTTACTATTAACGATAGACCCTCTGCATTTAGATATCCAAGAGGAAATGGTTATGGTGTTGAACTTCCAAGTATTAAAGAAACAATTGAAATTGGAAAAGCAAGAATTATTCAAGAAGGAAAACAAGTTTGTCTATTAAGTTTAGGAACACGTCTTGAAGAGTGTAAAATTGCAGCTAGCGAATTAAAGAATAAAGGAATCTCGACTACGATTATTGATGCAAGATTTGCAAAACCATTAGACAAACAGTTAATTTTAAAATCTGCAGAAAATCATGAAGTTCTAATCACTATTGAAGAAGGTTCTATTGGTGGATTTGGTTCACACGTTGCAAATTTATTAGCTGAAAATGGAATCTTTGATAAAGGACTTAAATTTAGATCAATGATACTTCCCGATGTATTCATTGACCAAGATACACCAGAGAGAATGTACGACGTTGCAGGCCTAAATGCTAAGCACATCGCTCAAAAAGTTTTAAAAGTATTCTTTAGTAAAGATGGAATAAGAGTTATTAAGTAAGTTTTAATAAATATCCACATACACCCTTAAAAGTAGAAAATTTGATTCAAAATGGAATCAAAAGGGAATCAAAACGTGAACATTGGAAAGTCGAATTACGAGATATCCACAGCAAATTTCTTTAGAGTCTCCATAGGTATGATTTCTAAAGTCTTCATATGAGTTCTGCGAATATAAATCTTACATCCATGACCAGCATCAATTGCGCGTTTTACCCAACTTGCGCAAACACACCAATTGTCTCCATCTTTTAATCCTTCAAATCCAAACTCAGGATGAGGTGTAATTAAATCATTACCGTTTTCTTTGCACCAATTTAGAAAGTCACCATTCACTTTTGCGCAGACACAGTGCACACCTACATCCGTTTTATCTGTGTTGCATGAACCGTCACGAAACCAACCAGTCACCGGATTCATTGAACAAGGCTCAATATCTTCACCAAGGACATTTTTTTGTTTTGGAATTTTATTCATGCTTAAACACATTTGCTATTTTTTGATCAATTTCAGCATTAAACGAGAATGATCTTCGTTCCTCACCAGATTGAAAAGGATAAGCAGTGTGCATTAAATAATTTGGAAATAAAATCATATCAGCTACTTTTGGTTGATGATTATAAATACTTTTATTTAAAAAGGCTCTTGAGCCATGAATGAAATCAATTGTACCATGGGTTTTAAGATTGTGCTTATGAGATCTTGTATCTTCATTTAAAGATTTTGGAATTTTTAAATAACCAACACCTGAAATGTGTCCATCATGATAATGAATGGGGTTATATTCATTTTCAAATTGTCGAACTACCCAAACATTATTAATTTTAAATTTAGTAATTTTTTTGTTAGTAGATTTTTCAATATAGCTTTTAGTAATTTTGAATAAAAAACTTTTTAAGTATTTGTTAACAAAAATTTTTGGAAGCTGTAGTTCTTGACTTACCTGTCCGACTAATTCTTTACTATAATCAAATTTTTTTGAAAGATTTTGACTATCTGCAATTCTATCAATCTCTTTATTCATTTTATTAATGAGATTTTTTGGAATTTTTAATCTTGCAATTCTTGGACCGAACGGAGCCAAGACATTTACATTATTTGTCATTATAGTTTTGTTGGATTAGGTTGTCCTTTATAAACAATATTCGGATTAAATTTTTTTCTTTTCTCTTTAAATTTTAATTTAATATTCTTTTTAGTTTTAGTGGGTACCGATCTATAAAAACAAGATCTATAACCTACATGACAACTTGCACCTTGTCCAATGTCTACAGTAATCCACACCGCATCTTGATCGTCATCAATTCTAATATCTTTTACTTTTTGAACAAAGCCACTCGTCGCACCTTTATGCCATAAAGCTTTTCTTGATCTGCTCCAATAGAAAGCTTCACCAGTTTCAATTGTTTTTTGTAATGCAAGTTTGTTCATAAATCCGTGCATAAGAACTTCTTTAGTTTTATAATCAGTAGTGATCACTGGTATTAAGCCATCCTTGTTGAATTTAGGGCTTAAATACTTGCCTTCTTCTACTTGCTTAATTGAGGTTCTTTTTTTAAACATTTATGAAAATTAATTTGTTCTAAGCGTTTAGTATATTATAACCTAACAAAAAATATAATCACTTTTAATGAACGTTACTGATTTAATAAAAAGGAAGTTAGAAAAAACTGTTACCAGACAACAGGCTGAAGAGGCTATTAAAGTTTTGCTAGCTTGGGCAGGGGAGAATCCTAAAAGAGAGGGTTTGATTGATACGCCAAAACGAGTAGTTAAAGCTTTTGAAGAATATTTTTCAGGCTATTTAATAGATCCTTATAAAGATTTAGAAAAAACATTCGGTGATGTTGAGGGGTACGATGATATGGTTATTCAGAAAAATATTTCAATTTACAGTCACTGCGAACATCATATGGCACC
The DNA here is from genome assembly GCF_965235095.1 of Fontibacterium abundans (SeqCode). Classification (GTDB taxonomy): domain Bacteria; phylum Pseudomonadota; class Alphaproteobacteria; order Pelagibacterales; family Pelagibacteraceae; genus Fontibacterium; species Fontibacterium abundans. Next base: position 269,844 of record NZ_OZ249405.1, read on the forward strand.
CATCATTGGTATTGCTCATGTAGCGTATATTCCGCATGAAAAAGTTGTTGGTCTTAGCAAACTTGCAAGAGTAGTTGAGGCGTATTCTAGAAGATTGCAAACTCAAGAAAGATTAACAATGGAAATTGCAAATACAATATTTAAAGGTTTAAAAGCACAAGGAGCAGCCGTAAGTATCGATGCTGTACATCATTGTATGACTTCTCGAGGAATTAAAAAACATGAAGCGACTACTGTTACAAATTATTTTACAGGTGTATTTAAAGAAAGTCATAATCTTCAAAATCGTTTCCTACACTATATCGGTCAGAAATAAATGTTAGATCAAGTCGTTGTTGATGCAGATATAGAATCCGTATCGTGCAATGGAGGAGACGATGATATTGGGCATCCAACTGTTTATTATAATTTTGGTGAAAAATCTGAAGTTGTTTGCGGTTATTGTGGAAAAAAATTTTTAAAGAAAAAAAACAATCATGAGTAATTTTAAAGCAATCGTTCTAAATAAAACTGGCGATCAATTTACAAGAGAAGTTAAAAGTATAGACAAAAGCTTTTTAATTCATGGAGATGTTTTAGTTAAAATTGATTATTCAGACTTTAATTATAAAGACGGAATGATTTTAAAGAATGGCGGAAGTTTAGTTAAAGATTATCCTCATATTCCAGGAATAGATTTTGCAGGGACCGTTGAAGAAAGCAAAAGCGAAAAATTTAAATCAGGTGATAAAGTTATTTTAACAGGCTGGAGAGTAGGTGAGATTTATTACGGTGGCTATTCTCAGTATGCTAAAGTTGACGCAAATTTTTTAGTAAAAGCTCCAAAAGATATTTCAACTAAACATGCCATGGCAATTGGCACTGCAGGCTTTACTGCTCTACTATGTTCCTTTGCAGTTCAAGCAAGAGAGACAATATTATTAGGTGAAAAAGTAAATGATGTACTTGTAACGGGAGCAACTGGCGGAGTTGGTAGTGTGGCCGTGATGATTTTGTCAAAGATGGGTTATAAAGTTCATGCCCTAACAGGAAAGAAAGATAAGACAGACTTTTTAAAGAAATTAGGAGCAAGTGTTGTCATTGATAGATCAGAACTTGAAGGTGAAACAAGACCTTTAGATAAAGGGTTTTGGGATTGTGTCGTTGATACTGTGGGTGGCAAAGTTTTAGCTAAAGCTTTAACGCATACTAAGCCTAATGGAATTGTTGCTGCATGCGGACTTACTAATAGTTTTAAATTAGAAACGACCGTTATGCCTTTCATCATTCGTGGTGTTAAACTATGGGGAATTAATTCTGTTGATACACCAATGAAAAGAAGAGAATTTGTTTGGTCACAAGCTGCAAGCTTAATTGATACGAAAAAATTAGATGAGATTACAGAAGTGTGGAACATGTCAAAACTTTTAAGTTCTTACGAGAAAATATTAAAAGGAGAAGTTGCAGGTCGAGTAGTTATCGACGTTAATCAATAATTATGGATTGGGATAAACTTAAAATATTTCACGCAGTTGCTCAAGCTGGCAGTTTTACTGAAGCATCAGGCACATTAAATTTAAGTCAATCTGCAATTAGTCGTCAAATTCAATCTTTAGAGCAAACTTTAAAAACATCTTTATTTGAAAGACACGCTAGAGGCCTTTCGCTTACGGAAGATGGAGAGATACTTTTTAAAACCGCAAATGAAGTCATTATTCATTTAAAAGGGGTTGAAACTTCTTTGATGGAAAAAAAAGAAAAACCATCTGGAAAATTAATAGTTACAACCGTTGTTGGCTTTGGAAGCATTTGGTTAACACCTAGAATTAAAGAGTTCATGGATAAATATCCTGAAATGGAAGTCGAAGTGATCGTAACGGATAAAGAATTAGATTTGAGTACACGTGAAGCCGACGTTGCTATTTGGATGAGACAACCAACTCAGCTAAGTTATATTCAGAAAAAATTAATTGATATTAATTATCATATTTATGGTTCACCTAAATATTTAGAAGAAAATGGTTACCCCAATACCGTTAAAGATTTAGATAAACATAAGTTTATTGTTTATGGAAAAGGAACTCCATCACCATTATCACAAACAGATTGGATTTTAAATGTTGGTAAAAAAGATTCTTCTAAAAGAAAGTCAGTAATGAGAGTGAACAACATTTATTCTTTATTACTTGCTGTTGAAAGCGGAGTGGGTCTTGCAGCATTACCAGATTATATGGTTCAGGAAAAAAGTACTCTTGTTAAAGTTTTGCCAAATGTTGATGGTCCAAAATATGAAGCGCATTTTGTTTATCCTCAATCTTTAAAAAATGTTGCACGTATTAAAAGTTTTAGAGATTTTATTTTTGACAAAGTAAACGAGTGGCGTTTTTAATTTTTTGAATTTTTAACTAATTAAATGCTAACTTTTTTTATTGGAATTTTATCAGGATTTTGTCTTGCCTTACCTGTTGGCGCTATCGCATTAATGTGTATTAATAAAACTTTGCAATATGGAATTAAATCTGGACTCGCTGTTGGACTTGGAGCTTCTTTTGCAGATGCTTTCTACGCATTCATAGCCATTTATAGTTTGAGCACAATCTCAAATATTTTTTTACAAAATGGAGATATACTTAGAGTTATAGGCGGATTATGCTTAATTTTTATTTCAATTAGAATGTTATTTAGTGGCCCTGTAACTATTGAAGATAAGAAAGTTAATTATAATGAATGGCCAAAAGATATTATTTCAGGGTTTATTATTACTATAAGCAATCCATTAACTTATATTGGATTTATAGCTTTACTTTCTTATATGCATTTAACTTTTAAAAACTTTAATTCAGATTTAATTTTAAATTTTTCGGTAGGGGCATTCGTGGGTTCAATGGCGTGGTGGCTAATATTAGTTGAATTTGCAAGATTTTTAAAAAATAAAGTCAATTCTACTTTTATAAGACGATCTAATATTATTTCGGGGTTAATTATTTTAGGTTTTGGAACAATTGTTATTTTATCATTACTAAGTTAAATTTAAATTATGTCTATAATTAATATTATTATCCCATTTATAATTTTAATATCTGTTGTAGTTTTTGTGCATGAATATGGTCATTACTATTATGCAAAAAAATACGGTGTCAAAGTTACAGATTTTTCAATTGGTTTTGGTAAAGAACTATTTGGCTGGACAGATAAAGATGGAACACGTTGGAAAGTTTGTATTATACCTTTGGGAGGTTATGTAAAATTCTTTGGTGACACTAATCCTGCAAGCCAACCTGAAAAGCATTCTACTTTTTCTGAAAATGAAAAATCATATTTGCTTGCTACAAAAAAATTATATCAACGAGCAATTATAGTTTCAGCAGGACCGATTGCTAATTTTGTTTTAGCTTTGGTTATCTTTTCTTGTGTTTACATGTTCTTTGGAAAAGATTTTTCAGTACCAGTTATACAAGATGTTAAAATAGATAGCCCAGCTGATAAAGCCGGAATTAAAAAAGGCGATCAAATAATTAGAATTAATGATCAAAAAATTACTAGTATGATGGAAGTGTCGCAGTTTATTAGTTTATCTGACACAAATTTAATTAAAATTGCAGTTCTTAGAGACAAGAAAGAATATGATTTTCAAGTTCAATCAATTGTTCAAGATACAAAAGATAATTTAGGCAACAATATAAGTCGTAAGATGATAGGAATTCAAATCATTCCTCTTAACAATGAAATCAATAGACAGAAGCTAGGACCGGCAAAAGCAATTTATTATTCTTTAAAAGAAATTTGGTTCACTATTTCATCCACTATGAGTTATGTCGGCAAAATGATTATTGGAACTGAAAAGGCTGATCAGTTGGGCGGACCTATAAAGATCGCTCAAATCTCAGGACAAGTTGCTGAACTTGGAATTATTCCGTTTCTTTCTATTATGGCTTACATTTCTATTAGTTTAGGGTTGATTAATTTGTTCCCAATTCCATTATTAGATGGTGGCCATTTATTATTTTATTTCTATGAGTTTGTTAGAGGCAAACCTTTGAGTAAAAAGATGCAAACTTACTTCTTTAAATTTGGTTTGTTTGTACTTTTTACTTTAATGTTTTTTTCGACCTATAATGATCTTAAAGGCTTAGGTCTTTTCTAAAAAGTCATACAAAACAAAGCTTTAGTAAAAAATCCTTATAAATCATATCAACATGTAGTGTTCAAAAATCGAGCAAATACTACATTTATGTTGATTTCCTAGGTTTTTTAAACATTATTGAAATATCAACGAATCAAAAGGGTTAACAATGAACAAAAAACAATTAGTGGCTAAAATAGCTACTGCTTGCAACATGGGCAAAAGTGATGCCGAAAAAACCTTTGATAAAATACAAGATATCATTCTTGATGCATTGAAGAATGATGAAACTGTAAAAATCGCAGGTTTTGGTACGTATAAAGTTGCAAAAAGAAAAGCTAGAACTGGAAGAAATCCTAGAACTGGCGAAAGCATCCAAATTGGTGCTTCTCAAAAAGTTAAGTTTTTGCCAGCAAAAGCTTTAAAAGAGATGTTTAATAAATAATTTCGTTTTTAATAACTCAGCCTTTACTGGCTGAGTTATTAATCTTTAAGTCCTCAAGTAATTTTCAAATATTTTAAAATTAAAAGTTATTTAAAACTACTAACATTTTTTTGTTTTTTGAATTTTTTCAACCTTAACTTGTTTGTATATAAATTTAATTAATCTATAATTTAACTAAACAATTTGGAGAAAAACATGTTTTCTAAAGAACTAAATGCAAAATTAGATGAATTCCATCTTCTAAAACATCCATTCTATCAAGCATGGAATGAAGGCAAGTTAAGTAGAGAAATTATAAAAGATTACGCTGAACAATATTATCATCACGTAAAAGCATTCCCTCGTTACATTAGCGCAACTCACTCAATTTGTGAGGATATTGCTAATAGAAAAATTCTACTTGAGAATTTAAATGATGAGGAAGATAAACATAATGATCATCCTAAACTATGGAAGCAATTTGCTGTAGCCTTAGGAGCTGACAAAAATGAAATCGAGAAAGTAAAATTAGAAAAATTTACTTCAGAGATGATTGATAACTTCTTTAAACAAGGAAGATCATCTTACGCTGAAGGACTTGCTTCTTTATACACTTACGAAAGACAAATCCCTGAAATCGCAGACGTTAAGATTGAAGGCCTTAAGAAGTTTTACGGTGTAGATTCAGAATCTGGACTTGCATTTTTTGAAACTCACAAAAAAGCTGATGTATATCACAGACAAGAATGTGAGGTTTTGCTAGACAATCTTTCTAAAGAAGATCAAGCAAAAGCAGAAACTGCATCTCTTAAAACTGCAAAACATTTGTGGAATTTTCTTTCAGGCATAGCTCAAAAACATAATCTAAGCGTTCAAGCAGCAGCCTAAATAAGTTTTTTTAAATATCCTGTGGCAAACTTAGCCACAGGATATTTATTTTATTAGTTTAAGATATTAATTATGACAATTGAAAGACCATCTTCAAAACCAGAGAGAGCTTTTTTTTCATCAGGTCCTTGCGCTAAAAGACCTGGTTGGTCTGTTGTTAATCTCCCAACTTTTACTTTAGGAAGATCGCATCGATCTAAGATCGCTAAAGATAAATTAAAAGAACTAATCACTTTATCAAAATCATTATTAAAACTTCCAAACGACTATAAAGTTGGAATTGTTGCAGGTTCAGACACGGGTGCAATTGAAATGGCTATGTGGAGTTTACTTGGAGCTACAGGAGTTGATATTTTGGGTTGGGAAAATTTCGGTAACGATTGGGTTAAAGATGCTGTTAGCCAATTAAAAATAAAAAATTTAAATGTTCATAAAGCTGATTATGGAAAGCTTCCTGATTTAACAAAAGTCGATTTTAATAACGATGTTGTATTTACATGGAATGGAACTAGCTCTGGAGTATGTCTTCCAGATGCTAATTGGATAAAAGATGATCGAAAAGGCCTTACGATATGTGATGCAACATCATCGGTTTTTGCAATGCCAATGGATTGGAAAAAACTAGATGTTATCACATGGTCATGGCAGAAAGTTTTAGGAGGAGAAGCTGCGCATGGAATGATTGCATTGTCTCCTAGAGCCTTGGAAAGACTTAAAACATATCAGCCTAACTGGCCAATTCCTAAAATTTTTAGATTAGCTGAAGATAAAAAAGTAATCGAGGGTGTTTTTGAAGGAGAAACTATTAACACTCCATCAATGCTTTGCGTTGAAGATTGTGTTGATGCGTTATTATGGATTGAATCTATTGGTGGTTCAGAAGGAGCTATTAAAAGATCGAAGAAAAATTTAGAAGAAGTTAAATTTTTTGTTAAAGAAAATAAAGACTGGATTGATTTTTTAGCGGAGAAAGAAAATACAATTTCATCAACTAGTATTTGTTTAAAAATTACTGATCCAAAATTTAAAAAATTAAGCAAAGAAGATCAGACAGCTAAATTAAAGACTATCAATCAAATATTAGAAAAAGAAAATATTGCTTATGATATAAATTCTTATAGAACTGCACCAGCAGGTTTTAGAATCTGGGGTGGAGCTACAATTGAGACAACCGATATTGAAAAATTACTTCCCTGGATTAAGTGGGCTTATTTAACGAATTTAAATGTATAAAGTTTTAATAGCAGATAAACTTAGTAATGAAGCGTTAGCCATCTTTAAAGAAAATGGAATTGAAGCTATTACTAAGACAGATCTTGACGTCAAATCATTAATAAAAGAATTACAAGATTGTGATGGTCTAGTTGTAAGATCTGCAACAAAGGCAACTAAAGAAGTAATAGAGTCTTGTAAGAAACTTAAGGTTATCGGTAGAGCTGGAATTGGAGTTGATAACGTAGATCTTGATGCTGCGACAAGTAATGGAAAAGTTGTGATGAACACTCCATTTGGAAATTCAATTACAACAGCAGAGCATGCAATTACATTAATACTTTCAACAGCAAGACAAATTCCTTATGCAGACAAAACTACTCACGAAGGTAAATGGGAAAAATCCACCATTAAAGGAGTAGAAGTTACCGGTAAGACTTTAGGAATTATTGGCTGTGGAAACATTGGAACAATTGTTGCACAACGTGCATTAGGTCTTCAGTTTAAAGTGATTGTATTTGATCCATTCTTACAAGACAAAAGAGCATTGGAGCTTGGAGTGGAAAAAATTGCTTTAGATGATTTATTTAAAAGATCAGACTTTATTACATTGCACACACCACTTAATGAAAAAACAAAAAATATAGTTAACAAAGAAGCATTCAAAAAAATGAAGAAAGGTGTCCGTGTTGTTAATTGTGCACGAGGTGGTCTTGTTGATGAAGCTGCTTTAAAAGAAAATTTAGAAAGTGGACATGTTGCAAGTGCCGCTTTAGACGTTTTTGTCGAGGAGCCTCCAAAAGGTAGTCCTTTATTGGGTACTAAAAACTTAATTCTTACGCCACATTTAGGAGCATCAACAACAGAAGCGCAAGAAAAAGTAGCGGTGCAGATTGCTGAGCAAATATCAGATTATTTAAAAACAGGAGCTATTACTAATGCAGTGAATACTTTTTCTTTAACTGCAAAAGAATACCAATCAGTTAAACCATTTCTAAAATTATCAAGTTTACTAGGCGGCTTTGCCGGTCAATTAACTGAGAACGCTATTAAATCAATACAGATAGAATTTGAAGGAACGGCTGCAAATGTAAATAGTGTTCCGCTTACACAAACAATTATTTATAGTTTATTAAAACCAACAACAGACAGTATTAATGTTATTAATTCTGTTTTAGTTGCTAAAAGTAAATCAATTTCAATTTCAGAAGTTAAACATCAAAAAGATAATGACTATCAGTCTTTAATTAAACTAACTGTTGTTACAGACAAGCAATCACGTTCAGTATCTGGAACAATTTTTGGTGGTAGAGCTAGAATAGTCGAGGTTAAAGGTATTAAAATTGAAGCAGATTTATCAGAGCATAACTTATACGTAACAAATCAGGACAAGCCTGGGTTTATAAAAGATTTATCAAAAATTTTAGCTGATAATAAAATTAATATAGCAACTTTTCATTTAGGCAGGTTAAGCAGCGGGGGAGAGGCGATTGCGATCATTTCAACAGATAATAAGATCGAAAATTCCGTTATAGAAAGTATCAAGAAAATTCCTTTAGTGATTCAAGCTAAATATATTCAATTTAAAGATAAAGAGTATGAGTAGTTCTTCTGAACTAGTCTGTACTTTTGTAACTAAAAATAAATTAGACTATAAAAAAATTATAAATTTTTTCTCAAACATTCAAAATACTAACAATTATAAAATACTCTCAGATAGAGCCCTTGATCTTTATTGTGAGGATATTAGCAAAAAGAATAAAAATAGACTTAGACAATTTTGCTTTAAAAATAAGATTGATATTTGTATTCAAAAATCAAAATGGAGAAAAAAGAAAATATTTTTAGCAGATATGGATGCAACTATGATTAAGGATGAAACTTTGGACAATCTTGTAAAAATTGCAGGAATAAAAGCGGATATTGATAAATTAAGTAAACTTGCAATGGATGGAAAAATTAGTCTTAGAGATACATTAAAATTTAGAGTTAGTTATTTAAAAGGAAAAAGTACACAGCTTATAAAACGAGTTATAAAAAAAATCAGATTTAACGAAGGTTCAAAAATTTTAGTAAAAACTTTAAATAAGAATGGTTATCACACAAGTTTAGTGACGGGAGGTTTTCAACCAATCTCAACTTATGTTGGAAAAGTTTTGGGTTTTAAAAAAGTAGTCAGTAACAGATTTGTTATAAAAAATAATAAATTTACAGGAGAATACATTCCGATTACTGGAAAACAGAATTCAAAATTAGTTTATTTAAATGAGATATGTAAGGAAAAAAAATTAGATAAACTAAAACATGCCCTTGCTGTTGGTGATGGTGCAAATGATCTAGGAATGCTTCAGAATTCAGGACTTGGAATAGGTTATCATTCTCATCAAATAGTAAAAAAATTAGTTGATAATCAAATTCAATTTACTGACCTTAAAACTATTTTATTTTATTTAGGATTTACTGAAAAAGAATTTTCTAAATAGCCTCTTTAAGACAACTTAATACTTCTTTTGCGTGCTCTTTAACTTTTACATTATTCCAGATTTTAATTATTTTACCTTTTGGACTAATTAAAACAGTCGTTCTTTTAATCCCCATAAATTTTTTACCATACATACTTTTTTCACCCCAAGCTTGATATTTTTTAAGAGCCACAATTTTTTCATCAGACAATAACTGAAATGGAATTTTAAATTTACTAATAAATTTTTTGTGACTTTCAATACTATCCTTTGAAATTCCAAAGATTTCACAGTTTAATTTTTTAAATTCTTTATATAATTTTGAAAAATCTTTAGCTTCATTAGTGCAGCCAGGAGTATTATCTCTTGGATAAAAGTATATTATTAAAAACTTATTTTTATTCTTTTTAAGCTCAAATTCCTTATTGTTACTTGATGGAATTTTAAAATTAGGCGCTAATTCTTTTTCTTTCATTATTAATATTATATTTAAAAAATTGAAAATACTTTATAAAATGATCTTAATGAAGATAAAATCACACAAGCAATTAGTTGAAGAAGCTAGTTTAGAAATTGAAAACCTTACCCCCGAAGAAGCCAAGGCAATATGTAATGATAATACTATTTTTATAGATATTAGAGATATTAGGGAATTATGGAGAGAAGGAACCGTTGAGAATTCAAAACATATACCTAGAGGCATGTTAGAATTTTGGTTAGATCCAAGTAGTCATTATTATAAGGAAGAGTTTGCGGTCGACAAAAAAAAGATATTATTTTGCGCTCAAGGAATGAGATCTGCTCTGGCTGCTAAAACTTTAAAAGATATGGGCTTTACTAATGTAGCTCATATTAAAGGTGGATTTGAAGCATTAAAGAAATCTGATTTTAAAGTAGTTGAAGTTAAAAAAAAATAATTATTTCTTTGCTTCATTTAGCACAAAGTCTAATCGGTCTTGTCCCCAAAACATTTTTCCATTTACTATAAAAGTCGGAACACCAAATACGCCTTTATTAAAAGAGTCATTTGTTCTCTTAATAAGATCATTTTTAATTACAGGATCGTTAAATTTTAATGAAAATAAATCAGCATTTACATCTTGTGCTTTTACAAATTTTAAAAATACTTCCTCGTCATTCATGTTCATAGAGTCAATCCAAATGGCATTAAAAGCTTTATCAACAAAAGATCTAAAGAAATTATCCTTCTCAGCAACTAATGCTGCTCTCATTAGATTAAGAGACTTAATAGGAAAATATCTATTGAATTGATATTTAACTTTATATTTATCAGCCCAAAGTTTGCAGTCTTTAATTAAATATTTTGCTTTAAGAGGAATAAATGCTGGTGCAGTAATTCCTGCTAATTTATGAAGGCCACCAACAAGAGTTGGCATATAATTAACTTTTTCACCGGTTTCTTTTTCAAATTTTTTAATTTGTGTGTGAGCGAGATACGAATAAGGACTTCCAAAATCAAAGTAGAAATCTATTTTCTTCATAGTTATTTATAACTCTGAAATAAATTATTAGCTACTAAGACTTAGTCAAATAATTTTAATTTTTGCGCAGCAAGAAGTCTTAAAATTAAATAAACGCCAAGTCCTATAGGACCCACAAAATAAGTAAGCACCAAAGGTAACAAAACTATGTATTGAAGAGCTTTGTTTTTAGCGGCATCTGTTGCAATCCAAGCTCCAAGAACAAGATTTGTAGTTAAGAAATGTATCCAAAATAATAATAATACATTTTTATCGCTCAAGACTTTCTTAAGTTGATCAATGCCCAAATAAAGTTCAAATGTTTTTCCTTTATCTAAGATGTTAGAAAATATTCCCTCTGAAGTATTTATATAAATATAAAAAACATAAAAATAAGTAAGACCTAATATTAAAGGAACAAGTATACTGTTGACTAAAAATTTAGTCCCGTTCCATCCCGGTAAAAAAGCTAAAAGAATCCATAATGGAATAACACCAATGTTTGTGAAATGATAAATCATTTCAAGAGTAAAAAAATCTTTTAAAGTGCTAAGCATGTGTTAGTAACGATTATTATATGAGATTCAATAAATCTGCAAAACAATCAATAAATAGCAGAGAAGATATTAAAGAGCTGTCTCTAAAATATCTTGATAAATATCAACCGTCAAAAAAAGATCTTAGAATTTATTTATACAGAAAAGTGCTGGATACTAACTATTTAGACAAAGATAAAGAAAGCATTTTAAGAGAAATAGATATGGTTATTGATAACCTTGAGAGCATGGGTGTTATAAACGATACAATTTATTCGGAAATAAAATCAAAGAATTATTTAAAAAAAGGCTACTCATTAAACAAAATTAGAATGAACTTAGCTCAAAAAGGCATCGATGGAGACTTGTTAAAAAAAACAATGAACGATATTCAAAAAGATAATGTTGACCCTGATTTTTATGCAGCAATTAGAGTTTGTAGAAGAAGAAGGATAGGTCCGTATCGTCCTGATGCAAACAGAGAAATTTTTTATACGAAAGATACCGGTGTACTTGCTAGAGCTGGTTTTAGCTATGCTACTTCTAAAAATGTTTTAGGTTTAGATAAAAAAGAACTTAAGATTTTCGAGAAGAAGATTTAGATTTTTTTTTTAATTTTTCACTTAAAACTAATTCATCAATCTTTTTTTTAAGAATATTTGAAACTAGAAAAAAGAGAATAACCCCAAATAAAGAAGCAAAACTAATAATTATTAGCGCTACATCGGTTTTCATTTAAAATGTAACTAATTAATTCTTTTAATTCCCAAGGAATTAAAGTCTTTATGCAAAACTTGATTTAAAGTTAACAGATAGATTTCATTAGTCGGTGATGATTTTTCTACAGATACCGTTTTTAATTTTGGTGCAATCGAGGCTAAAGAGGATTTGTTATTTTGTTTTTGTGACGCAACTTTAATTTTGGGTACTGTTATATTACTTTCTGCGACCTCTTTATCTTTGCAAAATGATTGAGGGTTACTTAAATTTTCAATGTTAATCTCACAATCTTTATCTGTTACTTTTGAAAGCGCATGTTCAGACATTTTTTTTCCAGTATGTTTCTTTATTCCATAATCAATAAGGTTTGAAGCAATCGAAGTTGGATTAAATATTGTTTCAGTTAAGCTTGCTGAAATTAAACTTCCACATGAATTTAATAGCAATACTGAAAGTACTAGAAATAATTTTTTCATGATCAAATATTATTTTACGTAAATTCGCTTTAAAAGGGAATAATTATTTCATCAGATTCTTTGATCTTTTCAATAGTAATGCTGGATTTGCAAAATCTTTTTTTCCATAAATAATTTTTTTTCCAGAAAAGGTAGTTAGTATAGCTCCGGCATGTTCTGCTATCGCATGACCTGCAGCTATATCCCATTCTTTTGCTCTAGCTCTTGCTGCATAAATATCAAACTCACCAGCAGCTATTAGGCAAAATTTTAGTGAACTTGAGCATTTAACAAATTTTGTCACATTGTTTTTTTTATGAATATTTAAAATGATATCAGAAGGTGCAGGACTATTAGACAAAGCCAAGATCTCATTACCTTTGGATAATTTTTTACAATTTAATTTTACTTTAATATTTTTGTTAATTTCATAAGCATTATTTTTACCAAAAGAATAAAATAATCTTTTTAGTTTTGGAGCATAAATTACTCCAAGGACAGGTTTTTTATTTAGAATTAAAGCAGCGTTTAAAGTGTATTCATTTTTGTTTTTTATATATTCGCGAGTTCCATCGATCGGGTCAATTAGCCAGAAATTATTGTTATCAAATTTTTTTATTTCATTAACATTTTCTTCAGAAACTATTTGAATATTTGGGGTTAGGTTTGAAATTGTTTCTTGCAATATTTCATCTACCAATAGATCTCCATTGGTAACGGGGGTGTTATCTTTTTTTATAGTAATTTTAAGGTTTTTACCTGAAAGCCTAATACTTTCTTTGCCAGCCTCATAAAAACTTGGAATTAGCTCTTCAGCTATTTTTTTTAAATTAATTTTTAGCATTTATTTTTTCTAGCAACACAATGTCCGCAATAATCGTTTTTTTTCCAGCATTTTCAAAGTTTACAGTTACGATGTTTTTAATAATAGATTGTATTTGACCAGTTCCCCATTCTTTATTTTTAGGATTGATGACATAGTCACCTGGTTCATAATCAAAAATCATTTTTTATTTATACTTATTTATTTCTATAATATAAGAGTGTCTGAATATTGTCATGACAACAATACTTAAAACAAAATCAAATAATAATTTATTAGGACTGAACAAACCGCCAAGCGAGACAAAAGTTGTGGTTGCAATGTCGGGGGGCGTTGATTCATCGGTTGTTGCTGGCTTGATGAAAATGAATGGTTATCAAGTTATTGGCATGACTTTGCAACTTTATGACTATGCTCAAATTAATAAAAAACCTGGCACCTGTTGTGCAGGACAAGATATTTACGATGCAAAAAGAGTTTCGGAAAAATTAGAAATTGATCATTATGTTTTAAATTATGAAAGTAAATTTAAGAATGAAGTTATAGAAAAATTTGCAGATTCTTATCTAAGAGGAGAAACACCAATCCCTTGTGTAAATTGTAATCAAACAGTTAAGTTTCGAGATTTATTTGAGTCAGCCAAAAATTTAAAAGCCGATGCTTTAATTACCGGTCATTATGTAAAAAAAATTATAGATAATAATATTTCTAAAATGTACAGACCGAAAGATTTAAATCGTGATCAGACTTATTTCTTGTTTGCAACAACTCAAGAGCAATTAAATTATTTACATTTTCCATTAGGAGATCTTCCAAAAGAAGAAACTAGAAATATTGCAAAACAACTTAATCTAGAAGTTGCTGATAAACCTGATAGCCAAGATATTTGCTTTGTACCAGATGGTAATTACGTTTGTGTTATTGAGCGTTTAAGACCAGAGGCTCACGAACCTGGAAATATTATTGATACTAAAGGAAATATTTTAGGAAAACATGAGGGGATTATTAATTTTACCATTGGACAAAGAAAGGGAATAAAAATTTCAGGAGAAATTCCTTATTATGTAGTTAAAATTAATGCTGAAACAAAAGAAGTTGTAATTGGAAAAAAAGAAGAATTAGAAATTAAAAAATTAAAAGTTGAAGATATTAATTATCTTTCGGACAAGCAAAATGATTTTAACGAAAATATATTTGTTAAAGTAAGATCAACTGGAAAGCTTATAGAGTCTAGATTAGACGTTAAAACTGGAACTGTTACTTTTGAAAAGGGAGAGTTCGGCGTGTCGCCAGGTCAAGCTTGTGTATTTTATAAGCCCGACCAATTAGGCGTTAGAGTTTTAGGTGGTGGCTGGATAAGAGCTACAGAGTAAAAGAAATTATTTCTTTTTATTTCTTCTTCTGTTTCTTCTTATTTTTGAGCCAACTTTTCTTCGGCCTCTATGTTTTTTTGGGTATCCCATTTTTTAATATTAAAAGTTTGTATTTAAATTAATTACCAAAAGAAAAAGCAAACACAAGTGCGTTTTTTAAATAGAATTTGATTTTTTTCACAGTTATGATTTAACAACGCTGATGGGCATTTTTAAAGATAAAGTCGATGTTATTTACCGATCGGATTTTGATAAGACAAATAAAGCTGATATTAGAACTTTAGTTCTTGAGAAAAACGCAAGAGATAAATACGATAAAAAAATCCAAAATAGAATTGTTGTAATTTTATTTTTCTGTTTAATAATTGGAGTTGGTTTAACTTTAATTAAATAATTCTAAATTTCCAATATCTATTAAATGTTTACTCAATATTTTGAGGAATTGAGCATTAAAACAAATGGTAATAAGTTAATTAAAATTACAGAAAAAATATTAAATTTTGTAGATCGTTCCAAAATTTCAAATGGAATAATAAATATATCAATCTTACATACAAGCGCTTCATTAATTATCCAAGAAAATGCAGATGATGATGTTCAAAAAGATATATTAAATTTTTACGATAAATTAGTACCTATGGAGGAGAACTTATATATTCATAATACTGAAGGAAAGGATGATATGCCAGCTCATATCAAATCCACTTTAACCAATAGTAATTTAACTTTGAGTATAAAAAATAATAAATTAATTCTTGGAACTTGGCAGGGGATATATTTATTTGAACATAGAATTGAACAGCAGATAAGAAAATTTTTTTTACATCTTCTTGGAGAAAAATAATCATGAGTTCTTCATTAAATATTGTTTTAATAGTTGGTAGCGCACCTGATGCTTTAATGATCAAAGATCGAGATCTGTCTCTATTTTCAAGCTGCGTTGTTATTAATAATGCTTGGCAATTAAACAAAGATTGGGATTATTTAATTTATCCTGAAGACTTTCCAGATAAAAATTTACCTCCAGATGCAGTCTTGTCTAAAAAAAAAATAATTACGGCTCGAGAATATGTACCTGAGCAAAATTTTTTTGGAGGATTTGTTTATGGTGGCGGCACGATGGCTTTCACAGCTGGTTATTGGGCCTTGGGTGCTTTAAAGCCAGATATTATCGCATACTTAGGTTGTGACATGATCTATCCATCAGAAAAAAAAACACCAAGTCATTTTTATGGAAATGGCCAAGCTGACCCTTTACGTTCAGATATTACATTGCAGTCCCTGGAAGCAAAGTCTGTTCGTTTAATGGCGTTAGCGCAAATTAATAATTGCTCAGTAGTTAATCTATCTAAGCTGCCTGAATCACGACTATTATTTCCACGTACTTCTATAACTAAACTCTTAAAAAAAAATGATAAAAAAAAATCATTGTATTCACAAGAATTAAAATTGGATTCTAGATCTATAAAAAGAGCTTTAGATCTCGAAGGGGAGTTGGCATATATGGTTCCTTCAGGAAAATACTGGGAGTCCCCAGTCGAATTTGACCGATCCAAGTTAAGTGAAATAGATTCTCTATGGCTCAAGTCTGCGTCTAAATTAAATTAGAAGATAGTTATATTAATTTTGATAACGTAGTATGACCGTAATCAAAGAGTAAAACATAACTATTATTCACAAAAGTTTATACTTATGTTAATCAAAGCTCTTTAATAGCAGAGTAAAACTGCGAGTTTAACAAATGGCGGGGTAGCTCAGTTGGTTAGAGCGCAGGACTCATAAGCCTGAGGTCGGTGGTTCGATCCCACTTCCCGCTACCAAATACTGTAAATTATGTTCAACGTTTCTTGTATTCAACTCACATCAGATAATAATATTTTTTCTAATTTAGAAAAAACAACAGATTTAATAATTGATTCAATTAAGAAAAAAGCTGATTTAATTATTACTCCAGAAAATACTTCTTTATTTACGTTAAATCATAGTGAGCTTTTAGAAAAAGCAGAAGAAATGAATAATAATTTTTTTTTAGAATCCATAAGTAGAATTTCAAAAAGTTATAAAAAATGGATTTTAATTGGATCATTACCAATAAAATTATCTAAAAAATTATTAGCAAATAGATCTGTGCTTTTTAATCCAAATGGAAAAGTTGCAAGCTATTATGATAAAATTCATATGTTTGATGTTACGCTTTCAAAAAAAGAAAAATATGAAGAGTCTAAAAAATTTTTGGCGGGTAAAAAAAAAGTTTTAGCTAAATTACCATGGGGTTCATTAGGCCTTAGTATTTGTTATGATGTTCGTTTCCCTAACCTATATAGAGAGCTTGCAAAAAAAGGAGCAATTTTTATGGCAGTTCCTTCAGCTTTTACAAAAACAACGGGAGAAAAACACTGGCATACTTTGTTAAAGGCAAGAGCTATTGAAAATTTTTCTTATATATTTGCAGCCGCACAAACAGGAAAACATTACAACGATAGATTAACATATGGTCATTCTTTAATTGTTTCTCCAGACGGCGAGATATTAAAAGAAAAGAAAAAGGGAGAAGGCTTTATTATTGCAAGTATAGATGAAAATCTTCCAAAGAAATTAAGAGCTAAAATTCCTAGTCTTAAATCAAACTAATATTTTTTATAGCTTTTTACTTCAAAAATATTAGACTTTGTTAAGTTGTTAATCTTATTTTTAACACGCGATCTCTCGTCATTAGTAAAATAAACTGCCCTTGCGAGTTTTATAAATTTATCTTGAAAATTTCTTTTTCTTTCGCAATCTCTAATATCGTCCTCGATTTTCCAAAGCTTAAGATTAACTGATTTAAGTTTTTTATATAATTTCGTTAGTGATTTAGATTTTTCAACATTTTCACTTACAGTTTCCTGTAGAGACCCAAGTTCTTTTAAGACAATATTTCTTTTACTTTTGTCTTTAATTTTATTTTTTTTAATCTCAAGAATAGAGATTTTATCAAATAACTCACCAGCAGATATCTCAGAATAAATTTTTTTTGTAATTTCCATAATTAATCAATAATGTTCTTTTATAATATATGTCAAATATTTTAATAATAAAACTTGGTTCTCTTGGTGATGTTGTTCAAATTTCTGGAGCTTTAAGAGACATCAGGGAGCATCATAAGAATGGAAAAATTACAATCTTAACCACTTCTAAATATTTAAATTTATTTAAAAATTGTCCTTATGTAGACGACTGTTTAGAAGATGAGAGACTTCCTAGATATAATATATTTTATCTTTTAAAATTAAGAAAAATTGTCAATTCTTTAAACTTTAATAAAGTTTATGATTTGCAAAACTCCAATAGAACAAGTTTTTATAGAAAATTTCTTTTTAATATAAAAGACTGGTCATCTTCTAAAGATATTCCAGAAAACAAATATAATAATTCAGTGTTACAAAGATTTGATGAACAATTAAGAAAATCAAATATTCAAACTCTTTATACTTTAAAACCAGATTTTAGTTGGGCAGCTGAGAAAACTAATAGCTATAATCTTGATACTGATAAAAAATATGTTTTATTTTTTCCTTTTTGTTCTAAGGATTTAATTCATAAACGATGGCCTTATTTTTCTGAGTTAATCAATTTAATAAAGAAAAATCATCCTCAATATGCATTAGTAGTTGCTCCTGGGCCAGGTGAGATAGAAGAGGCTAAAAGTTTAGATATTAAAATTGCTTTAAATAATAATTTACCTTTAAATTTTTTTGAACTTGCGTCTTTAATTAAAAAATCCCACTTAGTTATTGCTAATGATACAGGACCAGCGCACATGGCTGCGCATCTAGGCGCTAGAGGCTTTACGTTGTTTGGTCCACACACAACTCCTCAAAAAGTTTCAATTGAGAGAGAAAAGTTTATTGCTCTACAGACAATGGATCTCAAATCTCTTTTTGCTAATAGAGTTTATGCTTTAATCAAGAGCTCTATTACAAATTAAGAAGATTTTCGTATTTTTTAATTATCTCTTTCCAATAAAATTGTTTAGAAAATTCTTTTGCATTTTTTCCAAGTTCTAAATATTTTTTATTTTGAATTATGTTTTTTAATGCATCATAAATTTCAGAGTGATCAAACCCATTACACAATAGACCAGTTTTATTATCTTGAACTGCATCAGGCGCCCCTCCATCTTTTCCAGCAATTGATGGAATTCCGTAGCTTGCGGCTTCAATATAACTAATCCCAAACCCCTCAACTGAAGTTCCTTCAATCCTTGCAGGCATTAAAAAAATATTTGAATTTTTAAGCAGAGCGTTCTTTAAATCAAAGCTAATATTTTTAAGAAAAGTCACATTATTTTCTAAATTAAGAACTTTAGTGGTTTTTTTTAAATTTTCTTCCTCATCCCCATTTCCAACAATGACATATTTGAAGTTTGGATAGATTACTTGAATATTTTTTAAAGCTAATAAAGAAAAATCAATTCCTTTTCTTTTATCAAATCTTGAAACAGTGATGATTTTAATATCTGAATTTCCAAATATTTCTTTAGCTTCATCATCGGCTTCTGAGCTGATGATTTGAGGTTCATTAATGCCAGGATTTATCACATGTATCTTCCCATGATCACAACCTTTCTCTGCTGCCAATTTTTTTGTAAATTCTGAGTTTGCAATTATGTATTTAGCTTTCGCTAATGAATTAATAGATCTTTTGTTTGTAAAACTTCCAAGGGGATGATTAATTTCTTTTCCGTGAATTAGACATAAAATTGGAATTTTATCTGATATATTTTCAGTAATTAATTCAATACTTTTCCAGTGATCAGCAATTATAGCTTTAACTGAATTACTTTTAATAACTTCTTTTAAAAGATTAAATTTTCGATATTTTTTTAATATTTTAAGACCACCCATTCTATTAGTTTCAAAGTTATTTTTTTTGTCATAACTTTCATCGCCAGCAAATGAATTAGCCAAAACTTTAATTGGATGAAAATTGTTTATATGAATTGCAAGACCACCCATTAAACTTTGCATTCCACCAAGTTCAGGAGGGTAACTTCTTGTTGTTATAACAATCATTTAATTATTTTTTCCATTTAATGTTACATCCCATGCTTGGATATTGTTGTTTTGGTCCATTTGAAGTTTTTGCAATTAACTCCATTGCATTTAAAAGATCATTTGCGTTCTCTGTTGGTTTGAGATTCTTCATTTCTCTAATTCTACCTCGATACTGAAGTTCATTATTTTTGTTATATCCAAAAAAATCTGGAGTGCATACTGCTCCATAATTTTTGGCAATTTCTTGAGTTTCATCATACAAATATGAAAATTTAAAATTATTAATCTTTGAAAATTTTTTCATATTTTCAAAACTATCTTCAGGATAATTATTTGTATCATTTGACATTATTGCAACTGAATTAATCCCAAGCTTTGACAGTTTATTAGTCACATCTACCAATTCCTTAATTATAGCTTTTACATAAGGACAGTGATTGCAAATAAACATAATTAAAATTCCGTTTTCACCTTTAATATCTTTAAACGAAATGAATGTATCTTCAGTAGATAATAATTTAAATTCTTTAATCTTTTCTCCAAAATTACACACTGGAGTTTCAGTGAGAGACATAATTTTATTTTACTATTTGGAATATTTGTTATGAATATAACATGATTTTTGAACTAGGTAATAAAAGATTAATAGGGGATGGAAAATATTGGGTTGCACCATCAGCAAATGTAATTGGCGATGTGACTTTGAAAAATGATTCTAGCGTTTGGTTTAATGCTGTTATCAGAGGAGATATAGAAAACATTACCGTGGGTGAGGGCAGTAATGTTCAAGACAATAGCGTTCTGCATACTGACAAAGGATGCCCATTAAAAATTGGCAAGATGGTAACTGTTGGTCATTTGGTAATGTTACACGGCTGCACTATCATGGATAATAGTTTGATTGGTATTGGCTCAACAATTTTAAATAAAAGTATTATTGGGAATAACTGCATTATTGGTGCCAACAGTTTAATTACTGAGGGCAAAATAATTCCAGATAATTCTTTAGTTATGGGGAGTCCTGGAAAAGTAATTAGACAAATTACAGAGGAAGAAAAAAAAGCAATTACTGAAAACGCTCAGCATTATATAGATAACTGGAAGAAATACGTAAAAGACCTTAAGAAAATTTAAGGTACTAACCAAGTACTTTTGTTTGCATCAAGCATAAACTTAGCTCGTCTGTGTCCTTGTGAAGCTAAATATAGCCATTCAAAACTTTTAATTTTACTCTCAACAACGCAGAAATTTTTATAACCAATTTCACTTTGCTCAAGTGTTGGAAGAGTGCCACCCATATCTTTTGATAAATCAGATGCCGAATCATTAATTAAATCACCAGGAGCTTGGGGCGATAGGTAACATTTTCTACTCATCATTTGTGTTTTAGTCCAAGCTTGTTTTGTAATTTCATTATCTTTGTGAATTGTTACAATTCCTTCAGCTCGAACCTGTATTTTTCTTTTTTTACTATAAAATACGAAATATATTTTTTTATTATTTTTTAAATAATCAATCTTTGAAGATCTATAATCAGTATGAAATCTTAAGATATTTTTTTCTTTAAACGCGCCTCTGAGTACAACAATTCTTCCATCAGCACCTTGATCAGAATTAACAATTACAACGGGTAATCTAAAATCTTCTTCTCGTTCAGAAACTCCTTTTTGTAAAAGATTCCAGATTTCATTTAATATTAAATCAATATTATTATAGTAATCCGGAATATCGTTAATCACTCTTGTTAACTTACTTTTTTTTAAGTCGAGTAATTAAACTTGATGTATCAAATCGATTGCCACCGTTCTTTTGTACCTCAGAGTAATAACTGTCTATGATTTTAGTTATTGGAAGATCAGAATTATTATTTTTGGCCTCTTCCATAGCAATTCCTAAATCTTTTCTCATCCAGTCAACAGCAAAACCAAAATCAAATTTATCTTGAATCATTGTTTTGTATCTATTTTCCATTTGCCAAGATTGAGCAGCACCTTTTGATATTACTTCAATAACATCTTCCATGTTTAATCCTGCATTTTGACCAAATCGAATTCCTTCAGATAAACCCTGAACTAATCCAACGATACAAATTTGATTAACCATTTTAGCAAGCTGACCACTTCCTGCAGCTCCTAACACTTTCATTTTTTTGCTATAACACTTGATTACATCTTGAGCTTTTTCAAAATCTTTATTTTCTCCACCTATCATTACTGTTAACTGGCCATTTTCAGCTCCAGCTTGACCACCAGAAACAGGTGCATCTAAAAAACCAAAACCTTTTTCTTTCGCAGCTTTAAATAATTCACGAGCAATCTTTGCTGACGCAGTAGTGTTATCAATAAACACCGCATCTTTTTTTACTGAATGAAATGCTCCCTCAGATCCTAATGTTACTTCTTTTAAATCGTTATCATTACCGACGCAGCAAAATACAAAATCAGAATCTTTACTTGCTTCTTTGGGAGTTTTTGCAAATTTTCCACCAAATTCTTTAACCCATTTTTCAGCTTTTGCAGTTGTTCGATTATAAACCGTAACGTCATGACCTGCCTTTGCTATGTGACGTGCCATCGGATAACCCATTACACCTAGACCTAAAAAAGTAACTTTAGCCATTTATGCTCCTATTAATCGTTTGTTAAATTAATCACTTATATATTGCTGTTAAATCTTTATAAAAACTTGATTTATTTAAGCTTTAAGACTAAAACGGTCAATTCAAATTATGGCACGAGTAACCGTAGAGGACTGTTTACAGCAAGTTGATAATCAATACGATTTAGTCATTTTGGCTAAAGAGAGAACTTTGCAATTGGGAGTGGGGGATGCTCCGCAAGTACCAGTAGATAATGATAAACGAACAGTTTTAGCTTTAAGAGAAATTGCAGAAAAAAAAGTTTCAGTAAAAGATTTAGAAGAATCAACAATTGATCGTATGAGAGATCATCCGGATGATGCTGTTGAACAAGAAGATTTTGATAGCCCAGATGGAGATTCTTTTGAAGATTTATATCAAGGAGAAGTTTCAAAATCTGGACAAGCAATACTTCCTTCTAAAAGATCTAGAAAAATTCCAGAACCAAAAGCTGGAGCAGAAAATGAAGCTATCGATGTAGATGACGATGATCTTGATGATGATATAGCTTTAGAGGCGGCTCCTGAAAAAGAAGCTACAGAAGACAAAGAACAAAATTGAAATTAGAATAGCTACTTAAATAAATTTAAGTGGAAATCATGAAAATCAAAGTACACTTCACAGCACTTGTTAGTATTTTCTTATTACTATCAGAAGCAAATACTTATTCAGCAGACATTATATTAAAAGCATCACACCAGTTTTCTGGACAAGGAGATTCAAGAAATGAAATGCTTAAAATTTTATCATCAGAAGTTGCAAAAGCTAAAGTTGGAGTTAATATTAAAATTTTTCCAAGAGCATCAATTTATAAAAGTTCAGAACAGTACAAAGCATTAACATTAGGTCAACTAGATATAACTCTTCTGCCACTAGACTACGCATCAGGTTTTAAGCCAGAGTATGGCGCGACATTGATGCCTGGATTGGTTAAAAATCACTCTCATGCAGCAAGAATGAATGTTTCTCCGTTTATGAGAGACATTAAAAATATTTTAAAACAAGAAGGAGTAGTTGTTTTGGCTGACGCTTGGTTTGCAGGTGGATTTGCATCTAAAACTAAGTGTATAACAAATCCTGAGTCTGCAAAAGGACAATTGACTAGAGTAGAAGGAAGCATGTTTGAAGAAATGTTAAAAGGCGCAGGAGCATCAATTGCTTCAATGTCTAGCAATGAAGTCTACAAAGGTTTACAAAGTGGTGTCTTGAATAGCATTAATACAAGCTCAGAAAGCTTTGTTACATTTAAAATTTTTGAACAAGTAAAATGTATTACTCCTCCAGGAAAATTTGCTCTTTGGTTTATGTATCAACCAATTCTTATGTCTCAAAAATCATACGATAAATTAAATGAGAAGCAAAAAGAAGCTTTAATAGTAGCTGGAAGAAAAGCAGAACAGTATATGGTGAAAGAAGCTGCTAATTTAGACACTAAGATGGAAAAAATATTCAAAGAAAAAAATGTTCAGATTACTTATATGACTGAAGCTGACTTTAATGCTTGGATGCAAATAGCAAAAGCAACTTCATATAAAAAATTTGCAGAAAAAGTTAAAGACGGCGACAAATTAATCGCTAAAGCTTTAGCAGTTAAATAAATAATTAGCCGCACATAGGTTAAATATTTAAAAACACCAATTACTTGGAGTTTTACGCCAGGAAAGGTTTATATATTTTTGCCTATTGGAATGGAAATAATGGTTAATTATTATTACGAATTTGGAAAAATAGTTAAAAATCATGAAGATTTTGTTAATAAGGGTAAGATTTCAATAATGGATAATTTAAAAGAGCATGTCTAAAGTTAATAGAAAAGTTTCCGTGGCTCCGATGATGGATTGTACAGACAGACATGATCGCTATTTCCTAAGATTAATAAGCAAAAACGTCATGCTTTATTCTGAAATGATAGCAACAGGGGCTATTCTTAAAGGCAAAC
Source organism: Fontibacterium abundans (SeqCode) (assembly GCF_965235095.1). Lineage (GTDB taxonomy): Bacteria > Pseudomonadota > Alphaproteobacteria > Pelagibacterales > Pelagibacteraceae > Fontibacterium > Fontibacterium abundans. The sequence continues at coordinate 293,933 of NZ_OZ249405.1, forward strand.
AAAGGAATATTTTAGAATTTAGTGAATTTGAAAAGCCAGTCGCCCTTCAACTTGGAGGATCTTCAGCTAAAGAGTTGGCAGAATCATCAAAAATCGCAGAAGATTATAATTACGATGAGATTAATTTAAATTTAGGTTGTCCAAGTAAAAAGGTTCAAAAAAATAAAATCGGAGCGTGTTTAATCAAAGAACCAGATTTAGTTGCCGAATGTTTAAATAGCATGGTGAATGCTACAAAACTTCCCGTAACAGTTAAAACTAGAATTGGTTTTGATGATGTAGAAGATTTTGAATATTTAGATAAATTTATAAAAAAAATCGCAAGCACAGGAGTTAAAACAGTAATTTTACATGCAAGAAAAGCAATTCTTAAAGGTTTGAGTCCAAGAGATAATTTGAGAATACCAAAACTAAATTATGGAATTGTAAAACAGATTAAAGATAACAATCCTAATTTAGAAATAATTATTAATGGTGGAATTACTAAAACAGAAGAAATTAAAGAACATTTAAATAATGTTGATGGGGTTATGATTGGTAGATCTATTTATCATTCGCCTTATTTTTTAGCAGAAATTGAAAAAGAAATATTTAACAATGAAGATGTTCCAACACGTGAAGAAGTTGTCAAAAAAATTGTAGAATATTGTTTAGCTGAAGTTAAAAAGGGAACTCGTGTTAATCAGGTCATGAGACATACTGTTGGTTTGTTTCATGGAATTAGTGGAGCCAATTATTGGAAAAAGTATTTAAGTAACAATATGTTAGTGCGTGATGCTGATGTTAACAAAGTAAACTATATGTTGGATATGGTGAAGCACAACTCAGTTAACATAGTCAAAAATAATTAATTTTTTTAAGTTTTAATAAATTTATTATGCTTTTTTTTAAAAGACTATTTTCAAGTAGTAATTTAGAATTAAAAGTTAATGATGGCGGTAGAGCGGCAGCTGGTTATAAAGGCCAAGCAGGAGACTGTGTAGTTAGATCTATTGCGATTGCCACAGGAATGCCTTACCAAAAAGTTTATGATGATTTATTTAAAGCTAATGAAGAATTTAGAAATACATCAAAAACTAAATTAGCTCGAAGTTTAAAACAAAGACACGATAGTCCAAGAACAGGGACTCATAGAGCTGTTTTAAATAAATATTTAGAAAAATTAAGATGGAAATGGACGCCCACTATGTTTGTAGGACAAGGTTGTAAGGTTCATTTAAAAAAAGAAGAACTACCTATGGGCACATTAATCGTATCGTGCTCTAAACATTTAACGGTTGTTATTGATGGTATTCTTAACGATGTTTTTGATTGTTCTAGAAATGGCACTCGTTGTGTTTATGGGTATTGGACTAAAGGTAGCTAGATTTTCTGATCGTATTCGCCAATTTTTCCAGTCTTTTGTAGTAAAATATCTATAAACTCAAAGATCTTTTTCTTACGTTCATTTGATGTCGGGCTTTCAGTTACCACAACTAAAGAAGGTTTGTTAGATGAGGCTCTTATTAATCCCCACGAACCATCTTCTAGTGAAAAACGCACACCATTAATTGTTAAAATATCTGTAATAGACTGATTATCTATTTTAGTATTTTTTAATTTTAATATTTCTACTTGTTTAATTAAATCCTCAACTACTTGATATTTTTCTTCATCTTTACAGAATGGAGCCATAGTAGGCGTTTGATATGTTTTGGGTAAATCATTAATTATTTCATTCATTTTTTTACTTTGATCATTAAGTAAATGACATACTTGAAGAGCAGAATTAATTCCATCATCATAACCATATCCTAGTGGTTTATTAAAAAAGAAGTGGCCGCTCTTTTCAAATCCAGCAAGCGCTTTAATTTGGTTAACTTTTCTTTTAATGTGAGAATGTCCGGTCTTCCAATAGATAGTTTCGCAGTTATTTTCTTTTAAAATTTTATCATTAGTAAATAAACCAGTAGATTTAACATCCACAATAAATTTAGATCCTTTATATTTTGGTGCAAGGTTTCGAGCTATTAAAAGCCCAATCTTATCTGAAAATATTTCTTCTCCCTTATTATCAATTACCCCGACTCTATCTCCATCTCCATCAAAACCAAAACCAACATCCGCATTATTATCTTTAACAGCTTTTGCAATTGCATGTAGCATTTCTAAGTCTTCAGGATTAGGATTGTATTTTGGAAAAGTAAAATCTAAATTACAGTCTAGTTCTACAACTTCACAACCAATTCCTCTTAAGATTTGAGGAGCAAACACTCCAGCAGTTCCATTTCCGCATGCAACAACAGCTTTAATTTTTTTTTGTATTTTATTTTTTGATATTAAATTATTTATATATACTTCCTTAAATCCCTTGATTTCTTTATAAAAGCCTTTATCAAATTTAAATTTTTGATTTAGAACAATATCTTTAAGTTCATTCATTTCTTCAGGTGCATGAGTTAATCCTTTTTCAATTCCCATCTTAACTCCTGTCCAACCATTTTCATTATGACTAGCTGTAACCATAGCAACCCCATCAGCATTTAGTTCAAATTGAGCAAAATAAACCATAGGCGAAAGAGATAGGCCTACATCCTCAACTTGACAGCCAGCTAGCATTAATCCTTCCGTTAATGATTTTTTTATTTCTTCACTGTAAGATCGATAATCGTGCCCAATAATTACTCTTGGGTTTTTTTTAGTTCTATTCGTGATTTGAGTTCCAAGACCGATTCCTAAATTTTTTATGCCACCCAGATTAATGTCTTTTGGGTACAACCATCTCGCGTCGTATTCTCTAAAACCATTTTTGTTTATGTTAATATCTTTAGAATTCATTAAAAAATTAATTGTTATTTTTTAATGGTTTATCAAAATTAAATTTTTTTAATTGACTTTTTTATAATGTTCTATTAATGTTCTATTGAACTATACTTATTAATGGTATATTAATGATTTTGTAACACAACATGTAGTTGTTTTAACAATAAAATCTAATAAAATTAGAGTTATGCAAGACAATTTGGCTTTAGCCATTAAGAATCTCGTTTTGGACAAAGGAATCAATATTCCAGCATCAAATCCAAAATCTAACGTTCAAGACCTTAAAAAACCAGATCTATTTTCGCTAACTAAGGAGACTGAATTATTTCAAAATGAAAAAGGTATCACAATTAAAATTGATCGTTCAAAAGATTCAAAATTAACAAATTTTGGTAAAGCAACTTTAGACGATAGATATTTAGCTGATGGCGAATCTTATCAAGATTTATTCGCTAGGGTTGCTGCAAATTATTCAGATAACAATTTGCATGCACAAAGAATTTACAACTACATTAGTAATCTTTGGTTTATGCCAGCGACTCCAGTTTTATCAAATGCGGGAACTGACAGAGGTTTGCCGATATCTTGCTTCTTAAACGAAGCTAATGATAGCTTGGATGGAATTTTAGACCTTTGGTCGGAAAACGTTTGGCTTGCAGCAAGAGGCGGCGGAATAGGAAGTTACTGGGGAAATTTAAGATCTATCGGTGAAAAAATTGGAAGAGTTGGAAAAACTTCTGGAATTATTCCATTTATTAAAGTGATGGATTCTTTAACGTTAGCAATTAGTCAGGGATCTTTGCGTAGAGGATCTGCTGCTTGTTATTTACAAATAGACCATCCCGAGATTGAAGAATTTATTGAGATGAGAAGACCAACAGGAGGAGATCCAAATAGAAAAGCATTAAATCTTCACCATGGTGTTCTAGTAACAGATGCGTTTATGAGAGCTGTAGAGTTAGATGAACAGTGGGCACTTAAGAGTCCTTATGACGGAGCAGTTCAAGCAACTATTTCTGCAAGAAATTTATGGATTAGACTTTTAACTGCAAGAGTTGAAACGGGCGAGCCGTATATTATTTTTATAGATACTGTTAATAGAATGATTCCACAACATCATAAACTTGCAGGTCTAACTGTTAAAACTTCAAACTTATGTTCTGAAATTACTTTGCCTACAGGAATTGATAAAAATGGAAAAGATAGAACAGCCGTTTGTTGTTTATCTTCAATAAATTTAGAAACATACGAAGAGTGGAAAGATGATAAAAATTTTGTTGAAGATATTATGAGATTTTTAGATAATATTTTAAGTGAGTTTATAGAAAAAGCTCCAGATTCTTTTAAAGATGCAAAATATTCTGCTCACCGTGAAAGAAGCGTTGGTCTTGGTGTTATGGGGTTTCATTCATTCTTACAAAAAAATTCAATTCCATTTGAATCTGTAATGGCAAAAGTTTGGAATACAAAAATATTTAAATATATCGACCAAGAAGTTAACAAAGCTTCAAAAAAACTTGCTGAAGAAAGAGGACCGTGTCCTGATGCTAAAGATTATGGAATTATGGAGAGGTTTTCTAATAAAACGGCAATAGCTCCAACAGCTTCAATTTCTATTATTTGTGGAGGTTCTTCGCCAGGAATTGAGCCTATTGCTGGAAATAGCTACACACACAAAACATTGTCAGGTTCTTTTAATGTTAGAAATAAATTTTTAGAGGAAGTTCTTAATAAATACGGAAGAAATAATAATGAAACTTGGTCTTCAATTACTACAACCCAAGGATCTGTTCAGCATTTAGACTTTTTGACTCAAGAAGAAAAAGATGTTTTTAAAACCGCATTTGAACTTGATCAACGTTGGTTAATTGATCTTTCAGCAGATAGAACGCCTTATATTTCACAAGCTCAATCTTTAAATATATTTCTTCCAGCAGATGTTCATAAAAAAGATTTACATCAAATACACTTCCAGTCTTGGAAGAAAGGATTAAAGAGTCTTTACTACTGTAGGTCGAAATCTATACAGAGAGCAGAAGTTATAAGTAAAAGTTTTGTTGCAATACCAACAGAAAAAAATAAAAATGAAGAACCTAAAAATTACGAGGAATGTTTGTCATGTCAGTAGCACTTAAAGTTCAAGAAAAAGTTATTGATAAAAATTATTGCGACACACATGGTTTGTTAAAAGACAATCCTGTTTATAAGCCTTTTAGATATCCATGGTGCTATGATGCATGGTTGACTCAACAAAGAATTCACTGGTTGCCAGAAGAGGTTCCATTATCAGAAGATATTAGAGACTGGCAAAAAAAATTAACACAAGGTGAAAAGAATTTACTTACTCAAATTTTTAGATTTTTTACTCAAGCGGATGTTGAGGTAAATAATTGTTATCTTAGACATTATACAAGCGTATTTAAACCAACCGAAGTTTTAATGATGATGACTGCGTTTTCAGCAATGGAAACAATTCATATCGCTGCTTACTCACATTTATTAGACACAATAGGAATGCCAGACTCTGAATATTCCGCATTTCTTAAATATAAAGAAATGAAAGATAAGTATGACTACATGAAAAATTTCAATACAAACAACAAACGTGAAATTGCTAAAACAGTAGCAGTATTTAGTGCCTTTACAGAAGGCCTTCAATTGTTTGCAAGTTTTGCAATTTTACTTAATTTTCCTAGATTTAATAAAATGAAAGGCATGGGCCAAATTGTTACTTGGTCTGTAAGAGATGAGACGCTTCATTGTAATTCAATGATCAAAATTTTTAATACTTTTTGCGATGAAAACCCAGGATTACTTGATGAGAGTTTAAAAAAAGAAATTTATGATGCTTGCAGAACAATTGTTCATCATGAAGATGCTTTTATAGATTTAGCATTTGAAATGGGTAATATTGAGGGATTAACAGCTCAGCAAGTTAAAGAATATATTAGATGGATTGCAAATCGTAGATTATCCCAATTACGTTTGAATGAGATTTATGAGGTTAAAGAGAATCCGTTAACTTGGCTAGACGATATGTTAAATGGTGTTGAACACATGAACTTCTTCGAAGGCAGAGCTACAGAATACTCTAAAGCTTCTACAAAAGGTTCTTGGGTTGAAGCCTTTGAATTTACAAAATAATTTAAAATTACCTTTTATCTATCGGTTGAACTTTTCGATGAACCGAACCTGTATATTTTGAAAGGGGTCTGATCAATCTATTATCTTTTAGTTGCTCGTTTACATGAGCTGACCATCCTGTAATTCTTGTAATTACGAAAATTGGAGTAAAAAAATCAACATCAAATCCCATTAAGTAATAAGTAGGACCAGATGGAAAATCTAAATTTGGAAATATATTTTTTTCTTTAATCATTGTTTCTTCTAATATTTTAGAAATTTTAGGAAATTTCTCATTTTTATAAAATTCTGCCGTTTTGTAATAATATTTAGTCATTGTTGGCACTCTAGAATCTCCTTTTTTATAAACACGATGACCAAAACCGATAATTAAATCCTTATTTTTTATTTTATTGAGAATATATTTTTCAGCATTTTCAGGTTCTTTAATGTCAAAGAACATTTCCATTACCGCCTCATTCGCACCGCCATGTAGCGGTCCTTTTAATGCACTAATTCCTCCAACGATTGCACTGTGAATATCAGCAAGTGTACTTGTTATAACTCGTGATGCAAAAGTTGAGGCATTAAAGCTATGTTCAGCGTATAAAATTAAAGACACATCAAATGCTTTAACAACATCTTTGCTTGGCACTTTTCCAAAACACATATGAAAAAAATTTTCACTAAAGCTTAAATCTTTTTTTGGATCAATAATATCTAATCCTTTTCTTGTCCTAAAATTTGCAGCAACTGCTGTTGGAGTTTTCGCAAAAATTCTTATAAATTTTTTGTAATTAGCTTCGATAGTATTTTTAGTAGTTTCAGAGTCTTCTAAACCTAAGTGGCTAACGGAAGTTCTAGTCGTGTCCATCGGATGCGCATTTTTAGGATAGCTTTGAATAACTTTTTTTAAATTAGAACTAATTTCTCTATTGTTTCTTTCTTCTTCTTGAAATTTAGCTAGTTGTGATTTGTTGGGAAGCTCACCATTTAATAACAAGTAAGCAACTTCCTCAAACACACATGCTTCAGCGAGATCCTGAACGGCATAACCTCTGTAGGTTAAAGAATTGATGTCTGGCATTACTTCTGAAACTTTGGTTTCATCAGCAATAACGCCAACCAGTCCTTTCTTAATCTCCACTTCGGCCATTATTATTCATGTCCTTTTTTGGAAAAATTAAATACAGAACTGTCAAATTCACTATATTTTTCATACTCAACTAACTCATATAATCTTTTTCTAGTCTGCATTTTATCAATTACATTATTTTGATGACCATCCTTGAATATCTGTCTTAATCCATCTTCAACATTTTTTAATGCTAATCTTTGTGTTGTTACTGGATAAATAACTAAATTATAACCAAGGTTATTAAGTTCTTTAGCAGAAAGTAATTTTGACTTTCCAAATTCAGTCATGTTTGCAAGTAAGTATGCTTTTGTAGCTTTTCTAATTTCTTCAAATTCTTTTTCATCTTTTAGCGCCTCAGGAAAAATCATATCAGCACCAGCATCAACATAAGCCTTTATTCTTGAAATTGTTTTATCTAAACCTTCAACGGCGTTAGCGTCAGTTCTTGCTATAATTAGAAAATTTTTATCTTTTCTAGCTTTAACTGCTGATTTTATTTTTTTAACCATCTCACTAGCGCTAACCACATCTTTATTATCTAAGTGTCCGCATCTTTTAGGGTTAAACTGATCCTCAATATGACAACCTGAAATTCCAAAATTTTCAAAAGTTTCTATTGTTCGCGCACAGTTCATTGCTTCGCCAAATCCTGTATCGGCATCAACAATTGAAGGTAAATTTGTAACTCTTGAAATTTGTTCTGCTCTATAAGAAACTTCCGTTAAAGTTGTAAGCCCGATATCAGGAATTCCTAAATCATTAGCCACAACTGCGCCTGATATATAAACGCCATCATAACCAATTTCTTCAATTAACTTTGCAACTAGAGGATTGTAAGCTCCCGGAAAGCGAATAAGTTTTCCTGTTTTTAATTTTTTTTGTAAGTCAGCTCTTTTTTCTGTGGGTGTCTTTTTAACAAAATACATAATTAATTTAAAAATTTCATTTTGGATAATATTCCATTCATTTCGGTAAAGTCATTAATAAAATGATTGTGATAAATGCTATTTTGATCTTTCTCTGTATAACCACCTTTTACTAGAATAAAATTTACCTTTGCTATTCTTGCAGTTTCAGCATCAGTTTCGCTATCGCCAACCATAATGCTGTCTTCTTTTTTTACATCTAAAATTTCTAATATATTTGTTAAATGTCTTGGATCTGGCTTTCTATATTCAAAAGTATCAGCTCCCGCGATGTAATCAAAAAATTCAATAAGATTAATTTCTTTAAGAAGTTTTTTAGCTAAAGATTCCATTTTGTTTGTACAAATAGCAAAATTAATTTTTTGTGTTTTTCCCCAAGCAAGAAACTCATTAACACCTTTAATAATTTGTGATTTTTTTGAAATATTTTCTCTATAATAATTAATAAATTCTTCAGTCATTTTTTTATGAATATTCTGATCGAATTTTTTTCCATCTTCTTTTAAAGATTTCAAAATCATATTGGCAGTCCCTCTACCAGCTAAATGACGTATACTTGTAAGTGGTTTTTGATGGTAACCAAATTTTTGCATTACATAATTATGAGCATCCATTAAATCAGGCGCAGAATCTACTAGCGTTCCATCCAGATCAAAAACTATTGCTTTGTTCATAAGTTAATTGAAAAAAATTAGTAGTTAAAAGAAATAATTTGTGAGTTAAATTATTAAAATCATTACTATAGTAACATTACTCAAATAGCAATAAATCATAAACTTGAATTAAAGTTATTTATAAATTTAATTATGATTGAATCTGAAAAATTATTACAAAATAAAATCAAAAGACTAGCAATTAAAAAAGGAGTTAAATTAATTTCTTCAGACTCAATTTATTTATCCTCAGACACAAAATTTGGTAAAAATGTTTTAATCGAACCATACGTAATTATAGGCAAGGGTGTTAAAATTGGTAACAATGTAAAAATTTTAAGTTTTTCTTATATAGAAAAAACAAAAATTGGTAACAATGTAACGATTGGACCATTTGCAAGATTAAGACCTGATACCGTTTTAGAAGACAATTCTAAAATTGGAAATTTTGTTGAAATAAAAAAATCTAGAGTTGGAAAAAATTCTAAAGTTAATCACCTGAGTTATATTGGAGATTCAATATTAGGAAAAAATGTAAATGTTGGCGCAGGAACAATTACTTGTAACTATGATGGTAAAAATAAATATAAAACTAAAATTTTAGATAATGCTTTTATTGGTTCAAACAGTTCTTTAGTTGCTCCAGTAAAAATAGGAAAGAACACAGTGATTGGAGCAGGCTCCACTATTACCAAAGATGTAAAAGACAACACTCTTGCTTTAAGCAGAATTTCTCAAAGAGAGTTTAAAAAAATAAAAAAATAAAAATAATTTATGTGCGGTATTATTGGTATTGCCAGTTATAAAGATATTTCAAAAGAAATTTTAGAATCATTAAAAAAACTTGAATATCGAGGTTACGACTCTGCTGGTATATCGACAATTAACAATGGAGAAATAGTTGAGAATAAATGTGCCGGTAAAGTTTCTGATTTAGAAAAATTAATAAACAAAACATCATTGTCAGGGAATATTGGAATTGGCCACGTTCGTTGGGCCACTCATGGAGTTCCAAATCAAGCAAACGCACATCCACATTCTTCAGAGGAAGTATCTGTTGTTCATAACGGAATTATTGAAAATTCTTTAATTATTAAAAATGAATTAATTGCAAAAGGCCATATTTTTAAATCTCAAACAGATACTGAAGTTGTGACTCATCTTATTACAGAAAATTTAAAGAAAATGAATTATTTAGATTCTGTATTTGAAACATTAAAGAAATTAGAAGGAAGTTTTGCATTAGGAATTATTTTTAAGAAATTTAATAATTTAATTGTAGGCGCAAGAAGAGGAAGTCCACTTGCAGTTGGTTATGGAGATAAAGAAAAATACATTGGTTCAGATTCTTATGCTTTAAACGCTATGACTAAAGAAGTCTCTTATCTGGATGATGGAGATGTATGTGTTTTAACTAAAGATGAAATTGAATTTTTTGACAAAAATAAGAAAAAAATTAAAAAAAAAATACATAAATTAGCTAATGAAGAAGGAAATTATAATAAAGAAAATTTTAGAGATTTTATGTCCAAAGAAATTTCTGAGCAACCAGAAGTTATTAAGAAATGTATTAATGAATATCTCGATAAAATAAGAAAAGAGATCAATATAGTTAATTTTCCAGTTGATCCTAAAAAAGTAACAAAAGTTAACTTGATAGGGTGCGGAACAGCATACCATGCTTGTATAGTTGGAAAATATTGGTTTGAAGAGTTTACCAATATAGATGTTTGCGTAGATGTTGCTTCAGAATTTAGATATAGAAATAATAAAATAAAAGAAAATGAACTTTACATTTTCGTTTCTCAATCAGGAGAAACCGCAGATACGATAGCAGCTTTAGATTTTTGTAAAAAAAAAGGTGCAAAAACGTGCGCAATTGTAAATGTTACTGAAAGTTCATTATCAAGATTGTCAGATTTGGTTTTACCAATTCATGTTGGACCGGAAGTTGGCGTAGCCTCAACAAAAGCTTTTACAGGACAGATTTTAGTTCTTTTGTTATTCATTTTAAAAATTGCAAGAATTAGAAATGAAATAAAAGAAGAAGAATATTTAAATATTATTAAAGATTTAGAAAATATTCATTCTAATGTTGCGTTAATTTTAAATAATAAAAAGTTAATTGAAGATTTAGCGGTTGATTTTATAGATATTAAAGGTTCTATGTTTTTAGGTAGAGGTCTTTCTTTTCCAATCGCATTAGAAGGCGCTCTCAAATTTAAAGAACTTACATATCTACACGCAGAAGGTTATCCAGCTGGCGAAATGAAGCATGGTCCTTTAGCTTTAGTTGAAAATGGAATGCCAGTTATTGTTATTGCTCCAAAAGATAGATTTTATGAAAAAACAATCTCAAATATGCAGGAAGTTATTGCCAGAGGTGGAAAAATTTTATTAATTTCTGATCACGCAAAAGAGGTTGGGACAAGTGAAAATATTTGGTCAGAAATTAGAATTCCAAAAATTAACAAATTTCTTTCTCCATTTTTAAGCAACATTCCTTTACAATTACTTGCCTATTATGTTGCTTTAAAAAAAGGTAACGATATAGATAAGCCAAGAAATTTAGCTAAATCTGTTACAGTTGAATAATTTATTCTTGTAGGCTTAGAACACTCTATATATATACTGTAGGTTGAATATGAAAAATTGGAAACCAGATTCTTGGAGAGCTAAAACTGCAAAGCATTTACCTGTTTATGAAAACGAAGGTAAATTAAATGAAGTTTTAAAGGAAATTTCTAAATTTCCACCACTCGTTTTTGCAGGAGAGACGCGCACACTTAAACATATGCTAGGAGAAGTGAGCGAAGGAAAAGCTTTTTTATTTCAAGGTGGAGATTGCGCTGAAAGTTTTGAAGAATTTCATCCAGATAATATTAGAGATTTATTTAAAGTTATTTTACAGGTTTCTTTAATACTTACCGTTTCATCACATCTACCAATAGTAAAAATAGGTAGAGTTGCTGGTCAATTCTCTAAACCAAGAAGTTCTTCTACAGAAGTTGTAAACGGTAAAGAACTTCCTAGTTACTTAGGGGATAATATCAACGGTATGAAATTTGATGAACAGTCTAGAAGGCCAGATCCTGCAAGATTATTAAAATCTTATTCACAATCTGCCTCAACATTAAATTTATTAAGAGCATTTTCTCAAGGAGGGTTTGCCGATTTAAGCAAAGTCCACTTATGGAATATGGACTTCGTAAACAAAAGTGCTGATAAAAAATTCAAAGAGATTCAAAATAAAGTTATGGAAGCTTTAAATTTTATGCATGCTTGTGGCATAACTATTGAGCAAAATAGACGATTAAGAACAGTAAATTTTTACACAAGTCATGAGGCCTTACATCTTCCTTATGAAGAAGCAATGACTCGAGTAGATTCGACAACGGGTGAACACCACGATACTTCAGCACATTTTTTATGGATTGGAGATCGTACTAGGCAAATAGATGGCGCACACGTGGAGTTTTGTAGAGGAATTAAAAATCCAATAGGAATTAAATGCGGACCTAGTTTAGATCCAAAAGAATTGATTAAGTTAATCGAAGTATTAAATCCAGAAGATGAAGCTGGAAGAATAACTTTAATAGCTAGATTTGGTCATGATAAAGTTGAAAAGTTTTTACCAAAACTTATTCAGGCTGTTAAGAAATCAAATAAAAAAGTAATTTGGTCATGCGATCCTATGCATGGTAATACTATAAAATCTACTACTGGATTTAAAACTAGACCATTTAAAGATATAATTACCGAAGTAAAAAGTTTCTTTGATGTGCATCAAGGCGAAGGAACTTACGCTGGCGGACTTCATATCGAAATGACAGGAAAAAATGTTACAGAATGTATTGGCGGAGCACAAAATATTACTGATAAAGATTTATCAAGTAGATACCATACGCATTGTGATCCTAGATTGAATGCAAATCAAGCTATAGAGTTGGCTTTCCTTATTTCTGAAGAAATTAAGAAAAATTCTAAATACTTAATAAATTCCATTAGAAAAGCTTCTTAAAATTATTTTTTAATAATTTTTTTGCTTCAAACTTAAAAAAAAGTAAAAATATTATGATGACAGCAGCAGATAGAATTCAATTCATTAAAAACTGGATTAAAAACTATTGTAATTCAATGGAAAAAAAACCCGATAGCTTAGTAGTTGGGGTTTCAGGAGGAATTGATTCAGCAGTAGTAAGTACTATTTCAGCAATGACAGGAATGAAAGTCAAAGCCTTATCTATGCCAATTAGACAATTAAAATTTCAAGATGATTTAAGTAGAGCTCATTTAAAGTGGTTAAAGAATAAATTTCCTAATGTAGATGAAGTAATTATTAATTTAGATGAAGTTTTTAATAGCTTTGAAAAAACATTAGGACAATTTAATAATGAACTTGCTTTTGCAAATTCTAGATCAAGATTACGAATGGCTACGCTTTATCAAGTTGCGGGCGCAAATAATGGAATTGTTGTTGGAACTGGAAATAAAATAGAGGATTTTGGAGTTGGGTTTTTTACAAAATATGGAGATGGAGGCGTTGATATTTCTCCAATCGCAGATTGTCTAAAATCTCAAGTATGGGAGATGGGTAAAGAACTTAAAATACTAGAAGATATTATCAATGCAGCACCCACAGACGGATTATGGGAAGACGGAAGAACAGACGAACGTCAATTAGGAATGTCTTATGAAGACTTAGAAAAAGCTATGCTTAATTCAAAAGATAAAAATTATGAAAAATATTTAAAAATTAGAAAAAGAAATCTTCATAAAATGAACTTAATCCCAATTTGTAAATTTAATAACAATGAATAATTTAAAAATTTACAATACTTTAAGCAGAGGAAAAGAAGAATTTATTCCCTTAAATAAAAATTCAGTTGGAATGTATGTCTGCGGTCCAACTGTTTATGATGATCCACATATTGGTAACGCTAGACCATTAATTGTTTTTGATCTTGTATTTAGAATTTTAATAAAAAATTTTGGAAAAAATAAAGTTAATTATGTCAGAAATATCACTGACATAGATGATAAGATTATACAAAGAGCTAATGAGTTAAAAATTAATATTAATGAACTTACAAAAAGTGTCACAGATATTTTTTTATCAGATTGTAAATATTTAAATTGTTTAATTCCAAATAATCAGCCTAAAGCTACTGATAATATAGCTGGCATGATTCAAATGATTGAAAATTTATTAGCTAAAAAATTTGCATATATTAAAGATGGCAATGTTTATTTTAATGTAAATAAATTTAAAGATTACGGAAAATTATCTAATAAGAATCCAAAAGATTTAATTTCTGGATCAAGAGTAGAAATTTCAGAATTAAAAAATAACCCTTTAGATTTTGTTTTATGGAAACCATCGAAAGATAAAGAGCCCTTTTGGGAATCACCCTGGGGAAAAGGAAGGCCTGGTTGGCATATAGAATGTTCTGCTATGTCTGAAAAATATTTAGGCAAAGAATTTGATCTGCATTGTGGAGGATTAGATCTTATATTTCCTCATCATGAAAATGAGATAGCGCAATCAATTTGCGCAAATGATTCCAGTTTTTTTGCAAAGTATTGGATGCACAATGGTTATGTAACTGTTGATGGAAAAAAAATGTCAAAATCTGATGGAAATTTCATAACAATTAATAATTTAAAGAATAATTTTAATGGCCAAGTGGTTAGATTATCTATTTTAGGCACTCACTATAGACAGCCTTTAGACTGGAATTTAAAAATTTTAGAAACAAATAAAAAAATATTAGAGAATTGGTACAGTTTTTATTCCCCTAATGAAGATCACATTAGTGATGAAATTTTTAACATTTTATTAGATGATTTAAATACACCAAAATTTATAACAAGCATTCATAGTCTTTATAACAAAGCCAAAACTGGCGATGCCAAAGCTAGAAAAAATTTAAATTCTGCACTTAGATTTATTGGTTTATTTAATGAAAATGAAGAACAGTTTAATGTTCTAAGAAAAAAAACAAAACTAGATTTAAGTGAGATTGAAAAGTTAATAGAACAAAGAAATCTTGCTAGAAAAGATAAAGATTTTAAAAAAGCTGATACAATTAGATTGGATCTTGAAAAAAATGGAATTTTAATTGAAGATCTTAACGACAAAACACATTGGAAGCATAAATAATGAGTAAAGAAAAAATTTATATATTTGATACTACTTTAAGAGATGGAGCTCAAACACAGGGCGTCGATTTTTCTATGGATGAAAAAAATCGAATTGCTAACGCATTATCTAAATTAGGAGTTGATTATATTGAGGCAGGATGGCCAGGAGCTAATCCAACTGATACTAATTTTTTTAACAAACCTCCAAAATTATCCAATTCAACCTTAGTTGCTTTTGGAATGACAAAGAAATCTGGTAGAAGCGCAGAAAACGATCCAGGTCTTTCTGCTATTTTAAACTCTAATACTAAGTCTGTTTGTATTGTAGGAAAAACCTGGGACTTTCACGTAGATGTAGCTTTAGGAATTTCAAAGGAAGAAAATCTAGAAAACATTACTGATACCACAAAGCATTTTGTAAAAAATAATAGGGAATACATGTTTGATGCGGAACATTTTTTTGATGGATATAAAAATAATAAAGATTATGCACTAAAATGTATTCGTTCAGCTTACGATAATGGAGCAAGATGGATTGTTCTGTGCGATACTAATGGTGGAACATTACCATTTGAAATTGAAGAAATTGTAAATGATGTTGCACAAATTATTCCTGGAAAGAATTTAGGAATTCACACTCATAATGATACTGAAAATGCAGTGGCAAATACACTTGCTGCTATCAGATCTGGTGCAAGACAAGTTCAGGGAACATTGAATGGTTTAGGTGAGAGATGTGGTAATGCTAATATTGTATCTATTATTCCAACGTTATTATTTAAGAAATATTTTAAAGATAAATTTGAAATTTCAGTAGAAGAAACAAAAATTAAATACTTAACTGAATGTTCCAGATTATTAGATGAAATATTAAACAGAAAGCCTAATAATCATGCTGCTTATGTTGGGGCTTCAGCTTTCTCACATAAGGGAGGCCTTCATGTTTCTGCTGTTGAAAAAAATCCAAAAACATATGAGCATATTGTTCCAGAATCTATTGGTAACAAAAGAAATATTGTTGTTTCTGATCAGTCAGGAAGATCAAATATTTTATCAAGATTAGAAAAGTTAAATATTAAAATTAATAAAGATGATCCAAAAGTTCAAAAATTATTAGAACAGGTTAAAGATAGAGAATTTATTGGATATGCATATGATGGAGCTGATGCTTCATTTGAATTGTTAACACGAAGATTATTAGGTGAGGTTCCTAATTATTTAAATATAAAAAAATATGAAGTCAAAGTTAGCAAAAGTAACGACAATGATCCCGTTAACTCTTACGCAACAGTTGTTTTGCAGGTTGATAAAAAAGATATCATTTGTGAAGGATCAGGAAATGGACCGGTGAATGCAATTGATAATGCAATTAGATCCAATGTAAATAAAATTGGAAAATATAGTGAGTATTTAAAAGATTTAAGATTAGTAGATTATAAAGTTAGAATTTTAAATACTGGAACCAATGCTATTACCCGAGTATCAATTGAGAGCACAGATAATACAGGAGATGTCTGGTTTACCATTGGTGTTTCCCCAAATATAATTGAAGCTTCTTTTAGAGCATTAATAGATAGCATTGATTACAAACTATACAAAGATAATGCACCTGCAAATTTGTAATGTTATTTAAAAATATTCATTTTATTTTAGTTAGACCTCAACTTGGAGAAAATGTAGGAGCTGCTGCAAGATCATTAAAAAATTTTAATTTTGAAAATTTACGATTAGTATCCCCACGAGATAGCTGGCCAAACAAAAGCGCAACATATACAGCAGTGGATGCTAAAGATATTGTCCATAAAGCAAAAGTATTCTCAAATAATAATCAGGCAGTTTCTGACTTAGATTATGTTTTTGCAACTACATCAAGAAGCAGATCTGTTAACAAAAAAATTATAGATTTAAATGAAGCTGTAAAAATTATAAAAAAACAGAGTATTCTTCAAAAAAAAAGTGGGATTTTTTTTGGACCTGAAGCATCCGGATTAAGTAATGACGATTTAATTAATGCTAATTATTTAGTTAATATTCCAACAAGCAGTAAATTTAAGTCATTAAATTTATCACACGCAGTAACTCTTTTTGCTTTTGAACTGTTTATTGCTTCAAAAAAATTTGAACCTATCGTTAAAAATTTATATAGAAGCGATGATGCAAAGAAGAAAGAAGTTAATGCTTTTTTAGATTTTTTAATATCACATTTAGATAAGGTAGGTTTTTTGAAACCAGCGGAAAAAAAACAACAAATGATTAGAAGTGTTAAAAATATTTTTCATCGAAGTTCTCTTTCTACGCAGGAAATCAGAACTTTATCAGGAGTTATTAGTTCTTTAATTAAATATAAAGAGCGAGAGTAACATTGACTAAAAGAATGAGGGTTATTATAACAGAACACTTTTAAAATATGACAAAAAGAATAAATTCTACTCATAAAGTTGATAGACGACTTGGTGTAAACCTTTGGGGAAGACCAAAAAGTCCCTTTAACACAAGAGCATATCGTCCAGGTCAGCATGGACAAAGAAATAAGGGTAAGCCTTCAGATTACAATATTCAATTACAAGCTAAACAAAAATTAAAAAGTTATTACGGAAATATGAGCGAAAGACAGTTTAGAAATCTTTTTAGAAAAGCTTATAAGAAAAAAGGAGATACAGGTGAAAATTTAGTTGGTTTGTTAGAAAGAAGATTAGATGCAGTTATTTATAGAGCAAAATTTGCAATTACTGTTTTTGCCGCAAGACAAATTATAAATCATGGAAAAGTTAAAGTGAATGGAAGGAAAGTAAATATTTCTAGTTACTTAGTTTCTGAAAATGATGAAATAGAAATTAAAGATTCATTCAAGCAATCAATTCCAATTATTGGAGCAACACAAAGTAAAGAAAGAGAAGTTCCTGAATATATTGTTGCTGATCATAAAAAAATGACAGCAAAATTTAATAAAGTTCCAAAGTATGATCAGATCCCATATCCTGTGCAAATGGAACCTAAATTAGTTGTTGAATATTATTCTAGATAATTTTTATTTAAGAATTTTTTGTAATTCGCCTTTTTCGTACATTTCTTTAGCAATATCGCAGCCACCAATAAATTCTCCTTTAACATAAAGTTGAGGAACAGTCGGCCAATTACTAAAATCTTTAATTCCTTGTCTTATCTCAGGGTCAGCCAAAACATTAACCCCAATAAATTTTACTTTTAGTTCTTTTAAAATATTACCAACCGTCATTGAAAATCCACATTGAGGCATTTCAGGAGTGCCTTTCATAAATAAAACCACATCGTTTTTACTTATGATATCTTTTATTTTTTCATTAATATTCGTCATATTATTTTTCTTCCGTTGTTAGTGCTAACGCGTGCAATTCATTTCCCATTTTTCCTTTAAGAGAAGCATATACCATTTGATGCTGCTGAACTCTAGTCTTGCCTTTAAATTTTGAGGATTTAATTTTAGCAGCATAATGATTATCGTCACCAGCTAGATCATTTATTTCAATATCTGCATCTGGAAATCCTTCTTTTAATAATTTATGAATTTCCTCTTGTTTAATAGCCATAGTTAATTTTTGTTATAATTTTTAAACCAACTTTCATTTTTTGTCTTTAATTCTTTAACGCTGACTTTTAAATCATTTTCTACTTCAAATATCTCACTTTGAGTTTTACCAATAATATCTATTTTAACATTTTTTGTGTTTGCAATTTTTTTTATTTTTTCTAAATTTTTCTTACTAATTTCAATTAAATATCTAGCCTGATCTTCTGAAAATAAATATTTAATTTTATCAATATTGGATCCAGAAACTTTAATTTTTGCACCGATATTAGATGCCATGCACATTTCAGCCAATGTAACTATTATCCCACCGTGAGAAATATCATGAACTGCATTCACTAATTTACCTTTGATTAGGTCGCTAATAAAAAGACCATTTTTCTTTTCTTCTTTTAAATTAATTTGAGGAGGAGGGCCTTCTTTATCACCTATAACATCATAAATTAAAGCACTTTGACTTAAATGACCTGATGTTTCTCCAATAACAGCAATAATATTTTCTGTATTTTTAAAATTAAATGTCATCATGTTGTTAATATTTTTTAAAAGACCAACTCCGCCAATAGTTGGGGTTGGATAAATAGCAACTCCATTTGTTTCGTTATACAAAGATACATTTCCAGAGATCACAGGATAATTTAGTACTACGCATGCTTCTTTCATGCCATTAATACTATCCACAAACTGGCCCATGATTTCTTTTTTTTCAGGATTTCCAAAATTCAAACAATTAGTAATAGCAATTGGTTGAGCTCCAACTGAAATTAAATTTCTCCAAGTTTCGCATACAGCTTGCATAGCTCCAGACTTAGGATGAGCTTTACAATATCTAGGCACACAATCTACCGTAGCAGCGATACCTTTATTTTTTCCATGATATCGAACAACTGCAGAGTCTCCACCTGGTTTTTGAATTGTATCTGTCATTACCATATGGTCGTACTGTTCCCATACCCATGATTTATTTGAATAATTATGATGCGATAAAATTTTAATTAAGGAATTTTTAATATCTAATTTTTCAATATCGGAATCGTGATTAACTATTTTTGGGTAACCATAAGTTATAAAATCTCTTTTATATTTAGGCGCATTATCACCCAATGAATGAATTGGAATACTACATACATTCTTTTTGTTAAATTCTAGTTCAAGTTTTTTTGAATTTGTTAATTCTCCTATAATCGCAAAATCTAATCCCCATTTTTCAAATATTTTTCTAGCTTCTTTTTCTTTCCCTTTTTTTAAAACTATTAACATTCGCTCCTGACTTTCAGAGAGCATAATTTCATAAGGAGTCATATTATTCTCTCTACAAGGAATTAAATTTAAATTTATTTTGATTCCAAGGTCACCTTTTGATGCCATTTCTATAGACGAAGAAGTAAGACCAGCAGCACCCATATCTTGAATTGAAACTATAGATTTTTTTTGCATTAACTCTAAGCATGCTTCTAACAATAATTTTTCAGTAAAAGGATCACCAACTTGTACGGTTGGTTTTTTAGATTCAGAATCTTCATCAAATTCAGCTGATGCCATTGTTGCTCCATGGATACCATCTCTACCCGTTTTAGAACCAACATAAACAACAGGATTCCCAACACCGCTTGCTATTGAATAAAAAACTTTATTTTTTTTAGCAACACCAATGTTCATTGCGTTGACTAAAATATTTCCATTATAACATTCATCGAATTCAGTCTCACCACCAACAGTTGGAACGCCTATACAATTTCCATATCCACCAATTCCAGAAACAACACCATTTAATAAATATTTTGTTTTATCATGATTAGGTGAGCCAAATCTTATAGAATTTAAATTAGCAACGGGTCGTGCGCCCATTGTAAAAACATCTCTTAATATTCCACCAACACCGGTTGCAGCTCCTTGATAGGGCTCTATATAAGAGGGGTGGTTGTGGCTTTCAATTTTAAAAATAACAACATCTCCATCACCAAAATCAACAACTCCAGCATTTTCACCTGGCCCTTGAATTACATATTTATTTTTTGTGGGTAAAGTCTGAAGCCAAATTCTTGATGATTTATAAGAACAGTGTTCATTCCACATTGCTGAAAAAATTCCAAGCTCTACTAAATTTGGATTTCTTCCCATTAATTTAATAATTTTATTATACTCTTCAGCTGTAAGACCGTGTTTTATTGCAAGTTCTTGATTAACTTTTTGCATAATTATTTTAAAGATTTGAAAATTAGCGACCCATCCATTCCACCCAAAAGTTCATCTGATGCTCTTTCAGGATGGGGCATAAGACCAAATACATTTCCTTTTTTATTTATAATTCCTGCAATATTTTTAATTGAACCATTGGGGTTAGATTGTTCATTAATATTTCCAGCAGCATCACAATACTGAAGTACAATTTGATTATTATCTTCCAGTTCATGAATTAGATCTTTGCTTGCAAAATAATTGCCTTCATTATGAGCTATTGGAATTTCAAGAACAGAATTTCTGTTGGTTTTAGATGTAAAATTTGTTTTATTATTGTTTACTTTTACAGTTATATTTTTGCATATAAATTTAAGATTAATATTTCTTATTAAAACGCCAGGCAAAAGTTGAGATTCAACGAGAACTTGGAAACCATTGCAAATACCCATTACTAACCCACCTTTTTTTGAGTGAGCGGTAACTTCTTTCATAATTCTTGATTTAGAAGCAATACTTCCGCATCTTAAATAGTCTCCATATGAAAATCCTCCTGGAAGAACAACAAGATCTGTTTTTGGAAGCTTGGCATCTGCATGCCATACCATTGAGGTTTTTATACCAAATTTTTCAAGGGAAATTTTAACATCGCGATCACAATTAGAGCCAGGAAAAACAATGACACTGGCCTTCATTCTTTAATGACTTTTACTGAATAGTCCTCAATCGTCAGATTTGCTAAAAGTTTTTCACACATATCTTTAGCTTTGGAAAGAGCAACCTTTTCATCTTTTTCATTTACAATTATTTCAAATGTTTTTCCCTGTCTTAAACTTTCAATATTTTTAAAACCCATATTAGACAATGAGCTTTTAATTGCTGAACCCTGAGGATCCAAAACATCCTTTTTTAATGTAACAATGACTTGTAACTTCAAGTTTTTATTTTTTTTTTAACGCGGTTAAATTTTTTGATAAACCAGTTTTAATTTCTTTAATATTTGAACCTTCTGGCATGATTCCAAGTCTACGAGCAACCTCTTGATATGCCTCTATTAATCCACCAAGATCTCTTCTGAATCTGTCTTTGTCTAATTTTCTTTCATCTTTAACATCCCACAATCTACATGTGTCAGGACTAATTTCATCAGCCAAAAAAACTTCAACTTCATCACCATTCCATTGACGTCCAAATTCTAATTTAAAATCAACAAGTTTAATTCCAATTCCTCTGAATAATCCAACTAAAAAATCATTAATTCTTAAAGCCTGTTCAGAGATATGTATTAATTCACTTTGTGTTGCCCAGTTCAAAGCAAGAATATGCTCTTCATTAACCAATGGATCGCCAAGCTCATCATTTTTATAATAAAATTCTAAAATAGGTTTACTAAGATCTGTTCCTTCGGTAATTCCAAGTCTAGTTGAAAAAGTTCCAGCAGCGATATTTCTAACTACTACTTCAATTGGAATAATTTCTAAGGATTTTATAAGCTGTTCACGCATATTCAATCTTTTTATAAAATGCGTTTTAATTCCTATTTGGTTTAACTGTGATAATAAAAATTCAGAGATTCTGTTGTTTAAAACACCCTTGCCATCGATAATTGCTTTTTTTTTATTATTAAAGGCTGTTGCGTCATCTTTGAAATATTGAATTAAAGTTCCTTTTTCAGGACCCTCGTACAATATTTTAGCTTTACCTTCGTATATTTGTTTTCCTTTAGCCATTAGCTTTTAAATACTCTTCCGTAGATAGTATTAATGTATCTTAAATGAGAATTCATGTTGAATAGTTTTTTAAGATCGTCTGTGGATAATTTGGATTTAATTTGTTTGTCGTTGTTTAAATTATCAAAAAAACTTTCATTTGCAGACCATGTTTTCATAGCATTTTTTTGAACAACTTTATAAGCAAGTTCTCTCGTCATTCCTTTTTGAGTTAATTTTAACAGAACATTTTGAGAAAAAATTAGACCATTAAATTTTTCTAAATTTTTTTGCATATTTTTTGGATAAACAACTAAATTTTTAATCACGTTAGCAAGTCTTGTTAAAACAAAATCTAATGTAACAGTTGCATCTGGTCCGATATTTCTCTCAACGCTTGAATGACTAATATCTCTCTCGTGCCACAAAATGACATTTTCTAAAGCTGGGTATGCATAACTTCTAATTAATCTCGCAAGTCCTGTAATGTTTTCAGACAAAACTGGGTTTCTTTTATGAGGCATTGCTGAAGAGCCTTTTTGTCCGGCTGAAAAATATTCTTCAACTTCTAAAACTTCAGTTCTTTGTAGGTGTCTTATTTCAGTAGCTAGTCTTTCAGCAGAAGAAGCTATTATTGCCAGTACACTAAAGAAATAAGCGTGACGATCTCTTGGAATTACTTGTGTTGAAATTGGCTCTACTTTGAATTTTAATTTTTTTGCAACATACTGTTCAATTCCTGGATTGATATGAGCAAAAGTTCCAACAGCTCCAGAGATTGCGCAAGTTGATATTTCATTGATTGCTTGCTCCATTCTTTTTTTGTTTCTTTTAAATTCTGCATAATAAGTAAGAAGTTTTAATCCAAATGTTATGGGCTCAGCGTGAATTCCATGACTTCTACCTACGCAAACTGTTTTTTTATATTTAATAGATTTTATTTTTAAAATTTTTAAAAGATCTTCTAAGTCTTTTAAAATAATTTTTCCTGATTGATAAAGTTGAATATTAAAACAGGTATCTAACACGTCGGAAGACGTCATTCCTTGATGTAAGAATTTTGCTTTTTGACCAACCTTTTCTGTTATCGAAGTAAGAAAAGCAATGACATCATGTTTTACTTTTTTTTCAATTTGATCAATTCTATCAGGATTAATTTTGGCTTTTTTTCTTATTTCTTTAGCAATGCCTTTTGGAATAATTTTAAATTTTTCCATTGCTTCTGCTGCGTAGATTTCAATATCTAGCCAGATTTTATATTTATTTTCAGGTTGCCAAATTTTTGCGATTTTTTCGCGTGAATATCTTGAGATCATTTAGATACGTTATAATTCATTAACACTATTTTATTATAAAGTAAAAATTTCGTATCCATTATCAATTATACCAACTGTATGTTCAAATTGTGCTGATAAGGATTTATCTTTTGTAACTGCAGTCCAACCATCTTGTAATACTTTAGTATGATATTCTCCTAGATTAATCATTGGCTCAATTGTAAAAACCATGCCTTTTTTTAACTTCATTCCTTCGCTTTTTTTTCCATAATGTAAAATATTAGGCTCTTCATGAAATGTTTTGCCAATTCCATGCCCACAAAAATCTCGAACAACGGAACAACCATGTGATTCAGCATAAGATTGAATCGCAAATCCAATATCGCCTAAAGTAATTCCTGGTTTTAAAATTTTAATACCTTCCATCATACTTTCGTAAGTGACCTTAAGAAGTTTTTCTGCTTTCACAGAGATACTACCAACAGAAAATGTTTTGCTAGTATCACCATAGTAGCCATCTAATATTGAAGTGATATCAACATTAACAATATCCCCTTCATTTAAAACTTTATCCCCTGGAATACCGTGGCAAACCACATGATTAATAGAGGTGCAGATTGATTTTGTATAACCTCTGTAGAATAATGGAGCGGAAAATGCCCCATGATCATTTAGATATTTATTTGCAGCTTGATCAATAAAATCTGTTTTAACACCTGGCTTAATAAGTTTTTCTATATATTCCAAAGTTCTTGCCGCAAGCTCACCAGATTTTCTTAAACCATTAAAATCGACTTCATTATATATTTTAACAGAAGAAAATTCCTCTTTTTCTACTTTCATTAATATTTAATTTCTATTTTTTTGTTAAGAATTATTTCTTTATCAGTTACTTTACTTGAATAGCATAAAAATTTAACGCCTTTTTTTTTAGCTTTTATAAAATTTTCATAGTATTTTTTATCAATATCTTTTGATATTTTAAAAAAATTGCAATCTTCCCTTTGTATTAGAAATATCAAATAAGACTGATATTTTTTTTCTTTAGCGTTAATAAGCTCTAATAAATGCTTTTGTCCTCTAGTAGTTGGAGCATCAGGAAATTCTGCGTAATCTATTTCTCTTTTTAAAGTAACGTTTTTAACTTCTACAAAAGCTTGCTCGTTTTTATTAGAAATTAAAAAATCAAATCGAGTGTTATCATTGAATTTTACTTCTCTTTTAACTTGATCAAATTTTTCAAGTTCTTTTATTTTTTTATTAATCAACGCTTCTTCTACGATCCTGTTTGTTAAGTGAGTATTAACACCAACTTTCTCTTTATTGTGCTCTAAGATTTCTAAAGTATATTTTAATTTTCTTTCTGTATTTTTTGATTCAGAAATCCATGCATATTCACCTTCATTAAGAAGTCCCATCATTGATCCGGAATTTGGGCAGTGTGCTGTGAGAATTTCATCATTTAACATCACATCTACAAAGAATCTTTTGTATCTTTTTATGAATTTTGTTTTAATTAGATGAGTGTCAAATTTCATTAAAAGTATTAATATCATTTAGATGCTTACACGAAATAAAAAAAAAAGAATTTTCGCAGCTATTTTAATAATTGGGGATGAAATCTTATCCGGCAGAACTCAAGACACCAACACATCCTTTCTTGCTAAATGGTTAAATGAAAGAGGCGTCCAGTTAAAAGAAGTCAGAATTATTCCTGATAAACTTGATACAATTATATCTTCAGTGAATTTGTTAAGGAAAAAATATGATTATTTATTTACAACTGGAGGAATCGGACCAACTCATGATGATATTACGGCCTTTGCAATTTCAAAAGCATTTAAAAGAAAATATGAATATAACAAAGAAGCTTATCAAATTTTAGAGAGACACTATAAAGATTCCTATTTTAACGAAGCAAGAAAGAAAATGGCAAAGATGCCAAGAGGCGCTGGATTAATTTATAATCCTTCAAGTTCAGCGCCTGGTTTTTACGTAAAAAATGTTTTTACACTACCAGGTGTTCCCGCAATCCTGCAGTCAATGATGTCATTTATAGAAAAATTAATAATTAGGGGCGAGAAAGTTTATAGCGTAACTGTGCAAGTAAATTTACCTGAAAGCAAAATAGGAAAAGACCTAGGAAAACTGCAAAAGAAATTTAAAAATTTAAGTCTTGGCAGTTACCCTTTCTTTCAATCAGGAAAAATAGGCACTGCTCTTGTTATAAGAGGTTATTCTGAAAAAAAAATACAACAGTGCAAAATTATTCTAGATAAAATTTTAAAGAAAATTAAAAAATCTTAATGGATAAAGATCGCGAGTTATCCAAATTAAAAAACACAATGTTAAAATTCAATAAAAATTTTCCTGGAAAAAATTTGGTTTTTTCAGACGGCAATAAAGACGCAAAAGTTATGATAGTAGGCGAGGCTCCTGGCAGAACTGAAGATAAGTTGCAAAAACCTTTTGTGGGCAGAGCAGGCAAACTCTTGGACGGTCTTTTGGAATCTATTAATCTCAATAGATCAAAAGTTTATATCACGAATGTAGTAAATTATAGACCCGATAAGAATAGAAAGCCTACAACTGAAGAAATAAATGAATTTAAAAAACTTCTTTTCAAACACATAGAGATTATAAGTCCCAAATGCATATTATTACTTGGTGCTACAGCGGCATTAGCAGTTTTAAATCATATTGGTCCATTAAGCGTAGTAAGAGGTAAATGGAAAAATATAAAAATTATTAATTCCTATTTTGATATTTTAACTACTTTTCATCCTGCATTTTTATTAAGACAACCCGCGCAAAAAAAATCCACATTGGAAGATTTACTTGAGTTTAAAAGAAAATTAAGTGAGTGAAGATTTAATCTTTTTTATTTGTAAATCTGCATTTTTAACTAAAATATTTTGATCTGAGCTACATGCAACAAAAGTAAAACCTTTTTCAAATAACTCTATAGCAAAGTCAGGGTCTCCTACTAAAGTGCCAGCAGGTTTACCTAAATCTTGTAAGATTTTTAAGCAATTTTGTATATTTTCCCACAAATTTTTATCAGTTGTATTTCCTAATATTCCATAATCTGCAGACAAATCTGCAGGACCAAAAAAAATACCATCAACTCCTTTAACAGAAGCAATCTCTTTTATATTTAATAATGCTTCTTTAGTTTCTAATTGCAAAATTATAGAAAAATTTTCAGTAAAATTTTTAAAATAATCTTTATCTCTTCCGTAATTATTAGCTCTATGCGCTAATGAAACACCTCTTATTCCTACAGGAGGATAATTAACAGATGAAACTGCCTTTTCAGCTTGTTCTTTATTTTGAATCATAGGAAATAAAATTCCTTGTGGACCCATATCAAGAATAGGTTTTATAAAAACAGAGTCATTCCAGATTGGTCTTACAATTGTTGTTATATTAGATGATTGATATGCTTGCAGTTGACTAAGCACAGATTGATAATTGTTTGGGGCATGTTCCATATCTATAACTACCCAATCATAATCTGATCCAGACAAAGAATCTGCCACTATATTGCTACATAATGTATTCCAAATCCCAACTTGTTTTTTTTTATTTTTAATGTTTTTTTTGAACAAATTAATTTTTTGATTCATAAATTAATAATTAACTTTATATGTTTTTATCACATCTAGGTTTGGATTTAAACCGAGCCCGATATCATCTGGAACAGAAAACATTCCCTTAGCTGGAGTGGTAGAATCTTTATATAAACTTGCCTCTTCATAAACATATAAGCGCTCAACTAGTGCTGAAGGACAAAAAGCTGTTATTAAATGTAAATTGGCTAACCAACCGGGTCCAAAGTAAGGAGAGTGTGGCATCAGCTTTAATTTATTCTTATTTGTTAATTTTATTATTTTAATAAATTCTGTAATTCCACCCACTTTAGTTACACTTGGTTGCACATAATCAATAGCTTTATATTTAATCATCTGATTAAATTGATAAGCTGTATAACAATTTTCGCCAGCTGCTAACGGTATTCTTATTTTTGATTTCAATTTAAATAAAGTTTCAAAATCTTCTGGAGGAAATATTGGTTCTTCTAAAAAGTAAAGATTATATTTTTTTAATTTTTTGCTAATATTTAAAGCGCTTTTGTAATCCCATGAACAGTTTACATCTAACATTAGAGGAATTTGGTCTCCTATTGCATCTCTAGCCGCTTTGACCTCTTGTTCATTAATTTCATGTAATTTAATATATTTGTATCCATATTTTATGGACTCTAAACATTTATCTTTTACAATTTCAGGATCTGCATAACGATATAAACTCGCGTAACCATTAAGCTTAGTTTTTTTGGAATTAGAATTTAAATGTTTATAAAGAGGCAATTTTTTTTGTTTAGCCTCTATGTCGTAGAGAGCGATATCTAGTCCAGAAAAGCAATGCATTACAATTCCATACCTTCCAAATATATGTATGGTTTTTTGTAATTCCATTAAAAAATCTGGAATACTTTCAATTTTTCTTTTTAAAATAAGAGGTCTGATCATTGAGTTAAAAGCTGATACAGCTGCAAATTGGCTACTATAATTAAAAATTTCACCCCAACCGACAATACCTTCGGAACTTTCAATTTTAATTAAAAGAATCTCCAAAGCAGGCCAATCAAGACCGCCGGATTTTGCAGTTTTATTAAAACCAATTGAAAATGGAATCTTTAATGGAATTGCTTCTGCATTATTTATTTTTATAGACATAAATTATTTTATATCGTCTATAATCCCCTTGAATCCGTTAGATACAAAAACTCCACCCTGAAACCTCAAAGCTATTTTGCTCACATGTTCATTTCTACTAAGACTTTTATTTGAATAATTTTCAGCGTAATCTTTGGGCTTGTAACCTAATTTAAAAGCCGCTTTATTATTCCACCAAGATCGATTGTTATTGGAAATTCCATAAACAATTTCAAAATGATATTTTTTTGATATTCCAATATCAACTAGTTGAACCAAATCATTAGGGCTTATCCATGTACTTAAATGACGTCTATCAGTTGGTCTATCTAAGCAAGATCCAATTCTAATACAAAATCCCTTAATATTAAATTTATCTGCATACAATCTTGCGATATTTTCACCAAAACATTTGCTTAAACCATAATTTGTATCTGGTCTCTGCATACATTTTTCATCAAGAAATATTTTTCTTTTGTGAAAACCAACAACATGATTGGAACTAGCAAATATAATTTTTTTAACTTTATTTATTCTAGCAGCTTCAAAAACATTATAAGTTGCTAAAATATTATTGTTTAAAATATTTTTAAATGTATCCTCAATAGGTATTGAACCAAAATGTACAATAGCATAAATTTTTTTGGTAATTTTTAATACTTTTTTATAATTTTTAAGATCACACAAAATAAATTTTGAATTTTTGAAATTTTTATTGCTTCTTTTTATGTCAGTCCCTATAACAAAATATTTTTTACTAAGGATATTAAATAGTCTTCCCCCTAAGTTTCCTGCTGCACCAGTAATTAAAATTTTTTTTTTCAAAGTTTAATATAATTTAATTATTTAAATTTTATAATAAAGTAGTAATTTTTATTTGTAAAATATAGTAACTAAAGATGGAAAATAAACACATAAAAATAAAACAAAAGTCATTGCAAAGCAAAAAGGCCATAAAATCCAGAATGTTTTCGACACGGATGTATTTGCAATTGAACAACAAATGAATATTAAAACTCCAACGGGTGGAGTTACCGAGCCTAAAACAATTGAGATAACTAATAAAACTCCAAAATAGATTGGATCTATTCCAAATGAGTTAATGACTGGAATAACAACAGGTGCCAAAATTATTAAAACAGGGATTCCATCTATAAAAAAACCTAAAACTAATACAAAAAGAAGAATTAATATTATTATCGTTTGAGGATTACTGGTTAAGGAACTTAAGTAATTTAAACCAATATCCCCAATACTTTCCCAAGCGAGTATCCAAGCAAAAATACTCGACGTAGCAATAATTAACATTGCAGTAGAAGATGTGACTGCAGACTTAACAAAAATTCTACCAAGATCGGAAAATTCAATTTTTTTAGTGACAAAAAGACCTATTATTATGGCATATACAACTGCAACTATACTGGCCTCTGTGCTAGTAAAAATTCCAGAAAAGATTCCACCCAATATAATAATAGGCATAAATAATGCTAAAGAAGAATTTAGAAACGAATTAATTATAATTTTTAAGTTTGCTCTCTTTTCAGCTTTGTAATTTCTCTTATTTGCGTAATAAAAAACTACTATCATTAATGATAAACCAATTAGAATTCCAGGTAATATGCCTCCTAAAAATAATTTAGCTATAGATACATTTGCAACTGAACCATAAATAATCATTAAAATACTTGGCGGTATAATAGGTCCAATTGCAGAAGAGCTTGCTGTAACTGCTACCGCAAACTCTGAGTCTATTCCATCTTTTTTCATTGCAGGTATAAGGACTGATCCAACTGCAGAAGCATCAGCAGTTGCAGATCCAGAAATTCCTGAAAACAACATACTTGTTACGACCGTAACATGCGCTAGCCCACCTTTTATGTGGCCGACTAAAGATTTTGCAAATGAAACTATTTTGTCTGTTATTCCACTTTCATTCATTAATTCACCTGCAAGAATAAAAAAAGGTATTGATAATAAAGTAAAAGAATCTACTCCGGAATACATTCTTGTAATCACAGTATTCAATGGAACATCAGAAAAAAAATATAAAGTAGCAACGGAGGATAAGCCAATAGCTATCCCAACGGGCATATTGATGAATAGTAAAATCAAAAAAATTACAAATAAAGCAATTAGCATATTTAATTATTCTTTTTTATTTTTAACAATTTCATTAAAAGTTATAAAAGCCATTGATAACATTGATGTTGGAATTGAAGCATATATATAAGACATTCTTATTCCTAACGAAGGCGAAAATTGAAAAAAATTTGCTTTAATTAAAGGGATAGATGAAAAAAAAATAATAATACAAAAAAGAATTATAAGTATATTAGAGAATAATTTTACTTTTAATTGCACTGAGTTTGGAAATAAATTCGTTATCATATCTACACCTAAATGGAGTTTTTTTGATAAGGCGATTGTAATAGATAAATAAGTAATCCATATGAAAGAAAAAATTAAGATTTCATTCGACCAACTTAAAGAAATATTAAAAAAATATCGAAGAAAAATTTGAAGAGCACCCACAATTATCATTACAAAAAAAATAATTGCAATTACGGGTCCGAAAACTTTACTAAAAAAAAGGTTTGTATTTTTTTCTTGCAACTGAGCGTTTATTATAAATTTTTTTAAATATTGCATAAAATTTATTTAAGTATTATATATAATCATTAAATTTAAAATACTACTTTAATCATGACTAATATATTGAATAATAATGATTTTGAAAAAAGGCTTTTGGAACTAAGAAAAATTATCAAAAGAAAAAATTTAGATGGAATAATAATATATTCTGATGAGTATAGGTCAGGTTATTGTACATATTTTACAGGTTATAAACCAATCAATGTAATTGAAGAGTCTCCTCAAACTTTAATATTAATAAAAGATAACGACCCTATCTTAGTTGTAGGTAGATTAAATTACTATAGTGCAAAAGAAACTGTATGGATCAAAAATATTTTACAACATAATAAATTTGAAACTGAAATATTTGAAATATTAAAAAAAAATAATAAAAAAAATTTAAGGATTGGTTTAGCGGGCGAACACCTAATGCCATTTTATTTAAGAGATTTAATAAGTGAAGCTATGCCAGATGTAAATTTTAGTATTCAGACTAGTATTTTAAATGATCTTAGAAAAATTAAAACTGAAAAAGAAGTAAAGCTTATGAAGCAAGCAGCGAAAATTAATGATCAAGTTTTAAGACAGTTAAGAGATGAAATTAAAATTGGTATGACTGAGCAACAAGTTGTTGCGTATGCAGATTTTTTTGGAAGAAAATTAGGAGCTGACTTAGGATCTGCAACAGTCGTTATGTCTGGTTATAATACAAAATTTCCAGCATGGAGGGCTACCAATAAAGAAATTAATAAAGGAGAGTTTGTAATGGTAGATTTTAATCCAACAATTGAAAATTATTGTAATGATGGTGGAGTTACTTTTTTAATGAGCGGGGCATCAAAAAAAAAAATTGAAGCCTTAGAAATGTCCCATAAATTTTTAAAAGAAGTTATTAAGAATATTAAAGCTAATAATAAAGCCTCAAGTATTCATGACCAATTTTATAATTTATTAAAACCTACAGGTTTTGAACCAAGTTTTTCACCTTATGTGTCAGGTACTCGAGGATTGGGTCATGGAGTAGGCTTAGATGTAGTTGAGGCTCCAGATTTAAGTAAGATTAGTGATTTCATTTTAGAAGCTGGAATGACATTGGCAATAAAGCTTGATCTTCACGATGTAGAAAATTCAGGATTAAGAGTAGAGCAGGTTGTTTTGGTTACAGATTCTGGATCAAATTCATTAAATCAACTTATACTAGAAGAAAAAAATGATTGGGCAATTCTTAAATAAAATACCGATTGAAAAAGTATAAAAAAAATTATATATATTAATTAAATATATTAACTAATAACTTTAAAAAAAATAACATGAAAAACTACTGCATAAAATTAAGTGCGATAATTTTTTTTATAATAATAAATTTATCAAGCAATTCTTTTTCCCAGACATTAATTAGAATTGCCTCAGTCTCTGGACCTTCCCATCACCATAACGTTGCATTAAATTGGTTTGCGGAACGAGTTAACAAACAAAATATTGGAATTGAATTTAAAGTTTTCTCCGGAGCGCAATTAGGTAATGACGAAAGAGAATATATAGAGGGATTAGAACAGGGTACTATACAGATGGCCCAAGTTTCGACTGGTCCAATTGGAAGTTTTATTGGTGAGTTTGATATTTTTAGTTTGCCATACGTTTTTAAAAATACAGATAATTTCAAAAAAGTATTAAGCGGACCTATAGGTCAAAAATATTCAAAGATGTTAGAAAAAAAAGGAATGGTGCTAATTGCCTGGTTTGACAATGGTGATAGACATGTTTTTAATTCAAAAAGACCTATTAACAAACCTGCGGATCTATCTGGTCTAAAAATAAGAGTAATAAAAAGTGCTGTAATGGTTGATACAATTAATGCAATGGGTGGTAGTGCAGTTCCAATGGCATATGGAGAATTATATACAGCCTTGCAACAAGGAGTCCTAGACGGAGCTGAAAACGCTGCAGGAAATATTTTTAATGACAAATTTTTTGAGGTTTCTAAATTTGTCTCTTTAACACAGCATTTTAGACCTCCTGGCGTTGTTGTGGTATCAAAAAAGACATGGGATAAATTAACAGAGCAACAAAAGAAAGTAATTTTAAAAGAAGGTGCCGCTCTTCAATCATATGAAATTGATCTTACTACAAAAATTGTTGAAGATTCTTTAAAACAATTAGAGCAAAAAGGAATGAAGATAAACAAAGTAGATAACAATTCTTTCGCAACAGCAGTTAAGCCTGTTTACAATGGATATATATCAAAATTTGGTAAGCAAGATTTAGATGCAATTCTGAATACTAAATAATTTATTTATTTTCTCTTAAAAATAACTATATTAGTATACTTCTTTAAAAGAAGTGTACTAATATGGCTAATAATAATCAAAAACATATAAAACTCGCAGAGGCTTCTTTAAAAGATTTTATAGATCGGTTTAAAGATCCAATTCTAAGTTTTTTTAGCCTTTCCCCTCAGCATTGGATGATGCTTCATAAGGTGGTAATTTCGTATTATAAAAATGAAACAATATCAAAAAGTCAACTTTTGAAATTTATTGAACGTTCATATGTAACATCACACAGCTATATAAATACAACAATTAAAAAAGGGTATTTCAAAATTTTAAAAAATAATAAAGACAAAAGATCAATTTTTATTTTACCAACAGAACTAACGCTAAAAAGTTTCGAAAATTTTATATTACTGCGTGAAAAAATTTATAAACTATAAATAAAATTTTATTAGAAACAATATAAGAAAATATTGCCTATTTAGACATAAGTGTAGTTTATTTTATATAGAATTAATTTTCTCTTTTATATTTTCAATTTTTTATACTTTGAGACACCTAGGTTATCTTTTAGTTGTATAAAAACCGTATACACCACTTACAAACCGAATAACTTTCAGTTGCACTTAAATCCTAAATCGTTAAAAAGGTTGGTAACCAATACGTTTAAAGGGCCCTCGTGGTGGAATTGGTAGACACAAAGGACTTAAAATCCTTGCCCTTTTTGGGAGTAACGGTTCAAGTCCGTTCGAGGGCACCATAAATAGCGGTTTTTTTTACGAGTTTATTTTTTTTTAAAAGATTATAAACTCGTACACGACTCGTACATTTGAGATTAAGCTTTTTTCAAAAAATGTACGAATTCTTATGCCTTACTACAAAGAAAAAACATTATTTAAAACTAAAAATAATCGCCTTCATATTTTTAAAAGAAAAGATGCTAAAACTGATAATTGGTATGGCAGAACTTTTATTGAAGGAAAGCAAACACAAACTAGTTCAAGTACTTCAAATAAAAATAAAGCAATTATAATATTAGAACAGTGGTTCGATAGACTTCATTTTAAAAAAAATGAAGGAATACAAGTGCATTCAAAAACATTTGCTCAATGTGCAAAAGAATTTATAGAATTTATAAAAAATGATATGAGCAGAGCACCTAATTCACGCACTAGTATAACAACAAGATTTAATACTATTTTAAAATATAAACCTTTCCACAAATTAAGAATTGATAAGATTAATTTTGATATTTTAAAAGATTTTCTGTTATGGAGAAATGAACAAGCTAAACTAATATCAAAAACTTTAAGTGGCAAAACATTACACGGAAATTTAATTACTATATCAAGTTTGATTAATTGGTGTGTTGAAAAAAAATATAGGAAAGAAAAGTTACCAGGATTAACAACAAAATTATTAGAAAAAAAATTAAGACAGCAGCGAACACAAAGAACACATTTTACGAAAAAAGAGTGGCAATATTTATTATCTACTTCGCGTGATAGAATTAAAAAAGCGAGAGGGAAGAGGGTTAGTTTTGATAGGAGATTATTGCACGAGTATATGATTTTTATGGTGGGTACGGGACTAAGAGTTAATGAAGCTAGTAATATGAAATGGGAAGATGCACAGATGATCGATAAGCATAATTTAAATCCTAATTTAAAAAAAACTTTTGTAGATAGTTTTTTTGGTAGGCTAGAAAGATATTATACGATTAACAATGTTTTTGGTAAAAAACGTAGAGCAAATAAGAATATTGGAGGTGGAAATAGTTATTTTGCTTTGGAAAATATATTAAAATTATACAATGAATATAATGTTAAAGTAGCTCCCAATACTAATATTTTCCTTAACAGAAGTATAAGGGATGGATTAAACAATTTGTTAAAAAATACTGATTTAAAACAAAAAAAAATCGGTGAAGAATTCGTTAAGCGTGATGCCAAAAGCTTTAGACATACGCACATATTATTCCAAATTGAAAATGGAGTTTCAACTACTGACATTGCTAAAAATTTAGACACTTCTACTAATATGATTGACAAGTTTTATACTAATAACGTGCAGACAGAAGAATTGATTGATAGATTGACTAAAATTAATAGAACGCAATTAAAAATTGCTAATTAAAACTAAATAAAGTTGAAATAAAAAAAAGCCCACTAGACTTTTATATCTAGTGAGCTTTTCTTAGTTTAATTAAACATCCTTAAGGAAATAAGGAGGTTTAAAATCGTTAAAACTTATAACCAATACTTACTAAAGCAGACAAAACTTTTGGTTTATGAGAAGAAGAATTTTCTGAGTCGAAAATTACTTTGTGGTTTTCATACTCAACATAGTTACCTTCTATTTGAGCATATAAATTCTTATCTAAGAAAGTTCTTGCTCCAATTCCATAACCCCATCCCTCTAAGTTTTTAGAATTACTTACGGATTCATCATCTACAGATATTTTTCCAACAGATTTAACAAAATTATAGGACAACTTTGCAAATAATCCAGTGTTGTCATTTACTAAATATGTAGGTTGAATATACAATGAATAATGATCCTTTAATTCAGAAGTGATTTTTGTTGTTTCAGAACCAAGACTTGGATCTGTATCGTCTACTGGACCAACAACTTTCATTGGTGTTACTTTTGATTTAGTTAAATCATAAGTTCCACCAATAGTTATAGCTAGATTTTTATCTACTTGAAAACCGTATCCTAAATCTATTAAAGCTGAAAAATCATTTTTTCCATTGTTGAAACTTAGTTCTGTAACTGGGTCAGTGCCTGTATCTGTAAACTTCAAATCATAAGTTTGTGAACTGTAACCGCCACCAATAGCGATACTAGGTCCTGCAAAGTTTTTACTCTGCGATAATGCAGGAGTTGCTGCAGTTGTTGCAAGCATTGCAACGGCGCAACAAATTGTTGTTGTTTTTTTAGTCATTATTTTTTCCTTTTTAAAAAGTTAATGACTAACCAACTACAGTGTTCGCTTCAGATAAAATAAACCAAAGTAAATGTCCAAATTATATAACCAAAAATCAGCTACATAATTAAGTTTTAAATTATTGTTTATTTGCTTAGTGTATTTAAAAAAAATTTTTTTTTTAAAAAATGATTAGTGATTTTTTAGCAACAGACTTAAAGAATTGTAGTAAAAAATATCCTGCTTTAATTTATTTTAAAAGAAACTTAGTTTCTGAATTAATTTTATATACTGTAATAAAAAAGCATAAAACAAGTGATACTTGTGGTTTTGAAGAGTTATTTAACGAAGTATGTCCAAAATTTGGGTCAAGAAATACAGTAAAACAAATCGTTGAAACGGCAATTATAAAAAATTTTTTTATGAAGACTGAAAATGTAATTGATAGAAGAAGCATGAATATTCGACCAACAGAATTAACTAGTAATGAATTTATTATGTGGCAGAAAGAATATATTTTAGGGATATCGCAATACTTTGATTATTTTAAAAAAAATAAAATATGAAAAGTTCAAATAGTTAAGTATTCCTTTCACCCACTTGATTTTTTAACTCCCACATTCAAATAAATAGCTTTAACTATGAGAGTTAAAGAAGTTATTTTTGGTACTAAAAAACCCCAATCAATAGATCAGAGTCTTATTCTTAGCCTTAAAAAAGCGGTTGATAATAGCAAACACAGACTGCAAGCTGAAAGAGATAGGCAAAGAAAAAAAAGAGAAATAGAAAGGAGTAGGAAGTTATACCAAAATGTATAAGCAACTGAGAAATGCAAATGGTAGGTTGATTGGATTGATACAAGATAGGATGGATGTGATCGAACTTAGATCAGCAGATGGAAGGTTGTTGGGTTTTTATTATCGAAAAAATAACCTAACAAGAGATAGTAGTGGTAAGTTGATAGGGTATGGAAATTTACTTACTAACTTAATATGTAGAGTGTAGGTTTTGATTCAAAAGGTGTAGTTTTTATTATTCATATTAATTATTTGTGTGTTAGCCAAAGCTGACTGACAGACATAGTTAGAATACTTTAGGCAATATTATGCTGATAAAGAACTAAAGCTAATTAGTTCAGTTAATTTATTTCAAAAAAAAAGAATAATTAAGCATCGCTCCATTATTCTTATTAGCCTTTAAATGCGCCTAAATTTTTAGTTTAAATGTGCTGTTGTAGTGTTTAATGTGTCAGAGCCTAATTTATAGTATTCGTGTGTTAAATAGTTAGTTACAGCCTCTTTTATTTCAATAGTTTCAAATTCACTAAAATAACCGCTTTCCTTAACTTCATATTGCCAAATTCTTTTTAAAGTTTTTATAAAGTTAATATCAGTTTCATTGTTGGGCGTTATGGCAACAAAGTGAAAATGTGAGTTTTGATTAGAGTAGCCTTTTTGTAAAAAGCACATACGTTTTACTTTGATATTATTTCTATGACTTTTATTGCCAAAATAATATCTATCAACTTTATTCCAAAAATATTTTAATGCATTTTCAGCAGCGATCTCATTCATTTGATACTTAAAATTTAAAGTACCAAATACATTCCACTGATAGCTATTAAGCCATTTTATTAATGCTTTTTTTTCATTCATATTATTAATTTGTTATGAATGTATTTAGCTGCGGTGGTGTAGAGCTGAAAATTTTTATGTATTTTTTTGTAAAAATTTTGTTTAATAATTAGTGAAATAGCTTTTTAAAAGTCGTACACTACTCGTACACCTTTTAATGATATTGAATTAACCAAGCAAATATAGCTATATTTGCTGAACTGTAGGACTTAAAATCCTTGCCCTTTTTGGGAGTGCCGGTTCAAGTCCGGCCGAGGGCACCACAATTATGAGAATATTATTTATTCTTTTGTTATTAGTATCTTGCTCTAAAAATGTAAAAGTTCCATTTATTAGCAAAGATCCAGCAAAATCAATCAATGTTATAATTGAGAATGAGTTTGATATTACATATTCATTATTAACATTAGCAAGACAAAATAATGACGTCTGTCAAATGTCTCTAGAAATCAAAAACATTTCCAAAGAAGAAAAAAGAAACTCATTATCAATAGAAGCTTATTCTTTTGCGGATAAAAAATATGAAGCTTTTGTTGTGGAAAAAAGATCGAAACCTAATGAAGTTGTAAATTCTACTGTTCAATTTAATGGAATTAATTGTGGAGATCTTAGAAAAATAAATTTCTTTAAATAATATTATAAGTCAATATTTTTAACTTTTGGTGCGTTTTCTTCTATAAATTTTAGTCTTAATTCTGCATTTTTTCCCATAATATTTGAAATTAATTTGTTTGTTTTT
The DNA here is from genome assembly GCF_965235095.1 of Fontibacterium abundans (SeqCode). Taxonomy (GTDB): domain Bacteria; phylum Pseudomonadota; class Alphaproteobacteria; order Pelagibacterales; family Pelagibacteraceae; genus Fontibacterium; species Fontibacterium abundans. Next base: position 332,378 of record NZ_OZ249405.1, read on the forward strand.
TTATAATCGCTTGTTGGAACGGTTACTCTAATCAAAGATCTTGTATTAATGTCCATTGTTGTTTCTTTTAATTGTTGAGCCATCATTTCACCCAACCCTTTAAATCTACTTATTTCAATTTTAGATCCCTTTTTAAGATTCTTTAATAATTTGTCTTTTTCAATATCGTTTCGTACATAATAAATTTGGTTAGATATTGTAAGTTTATAAAGTGGGGGAACAGCGAGATACAAATGTCCATTTTTAATTAAATTTGGCATTTCAAAGAAAAAGAAAGTTAAAAGCAAGCTCGCTATGTGATCACCATCAACATCAGCATCAGTCATAATAATTACTTTTTCATATCTTAAATCTTTATCAATATACTTTTCTCTTCTTTGGCAGCCGAGCGCTTGAAGTAGATTTGATATTTCAGTGTTAGCTAATATTTTTGCAGTATTAGAGTTTTTGACATTTAATATTTTTCCTCTTAAAGGAAGAATAGCTTGAAAATTTCGATCACGAGCTTGTTTTGCTGAGCCTCCAGCAGAATCTCCTTCCACTATAAATAATTCAGTACCTTCAACTTTTGAGCTAGTGCAGTCCGCAAGTTTTCCAGGTAAACGTATTTTTCTTGTAGCGCTTTGTCTTCCAACATCTAGATTTTGATCCAGTAGATTTCTTTCTCTTATTTTACCTTCAATAAAAGCGAGAATAGAATTTGATGCTTTAGGATGTTGGTTAAACCAATCTTCAACTGACTTTGCTATAGAGGTATCACAATATTTTTGAATATAAGCAGACGATAATCTTGATTTAGTCTGTCCTTCAAATTCTGGATTATTAATAAAAATAGATAAAATATAACTTGCATTAGACAGTATTTCATCTGCACTTGCACCTGCGACTAACTTGTTATTTTTAAATTTTGCAATTTTTCTTACAGCTTTTGCAACACCAGATCTAAAACCTTGTTCGTGAGTTCCACCATTGGTGGTTAGCACAGAGTTACAAAATGAAATTTTGAATTCAGAAATTTCATTATGCCATTGAATTGCAAATTCAAATTTTCCTTTATCTTCGTCAAAATTATTTTTATGATGACATGTTTTGTCATTTATTTTAGTAAAATTTTTAGTCTCACTATCTAGATACTCAACAATACCTTCTGGAAAAAAAAGTTTTGCACTATTAGGAGTGTCATCCTTTCTATTGATTAAAGATCTGTCGCATTCCCAATGTATTGTGATGCCTTTGACTAAATAAGCCTTACTTTTGCAAAGATTGTATAATTTATTTGGAATAAAATTTAGTTCTTTTCCAAAAATTTCTTTATCAGGAATAAATGTAACTTGAGTTCCATTTTTAATCTTGGATTTCCCTTTTTTAGTTAATTTATTTAAAGGTTTTCCTTTTGAATAATTTTGTTCAAAAATAGTAGAGTTTTTAAAGATTTCTATCTTTAATTTTTCAGATAAAGCATTTACAACCGAAAGACCAACACCATGTAATCCAGCAGAAGTAGAGTAGGTTCCTTCTTTAAATTTTCCACCCGAATGCAATGTTGTCATTACTATTTCAAGTGCAGTTTTATTTTTCTTTGGATGTTTATCTAAAGGAATTCCTCTTCCATCATCAGTTACAGTTAACGATTTATCTTTATTTAATTTTACATAAATATTTTTTGCATGACCCGCTGTAACTTCATCCATCGAGTTATCAATGATTTCAGTTGCAAGGTGATGAAATGCGGTTTCGTCTGTACCGCCAATGTACATTCCAGGTCTTTTTCTAACAGGTTCTAGGCCCTCTAGAATTTCAATATCCTTAGCTGAATAATTATTATTTTTTACCACACACCAAGCATTAGATTAATTTATAAAAAAATACAGACGTTAATTTTATTTAAGGCAAAAAAAAACCCCGTATTTTTTAGATACGGGGTTTTTAAATTTTAAAATATTGTAATTAGCAGCTGTAATACATTTGGTATTCAACTGGATGAGGAGTGTGTTCCATATTATATACTTCCGTCATCTTTAACTCGATGTAAGCGTCAATCTGATCGTCAGTGAACACTCCGCCAGAAGTTAAAAAACTTCTGTCTTTATCTAAGTTTTCTAAAGCTTCTCTTAAAGAACCACAAACTTGAGGAACTCCTTTAAGTTCTTCAGCCGATAAAGAATATAAATCTTTATCGAATGGTTTTCCAGGATCAATTTTATTTTTAATTCCATCAATACCAGCCATTAACATAGAAGCAAAAGTTAAATATGGATTTCCTGCAGCATCTGGAAATCTAACTTCAACTCTTTTCCCTTTTGGATTTGAACTAAAAGGTATTCTGCAGCTTGCAGATCTATTTCTTGCAGAGTAAGCAAGAATAACCGGAGCTTCAAATCCAGGAATTAATCTTTTGTAGCTGTTTGTAGTTGAATTAGTAAAAGCATTTAAAGCTTTTGCGTGCTTAATAATTCCACCTATATAATAAAGACACTCTTGAGAAAGTCCTGCGTATTTATCTCCAGCGAAAAGTGGCTTGCCAGCTTTCCAAATGGATTGGTGACAATGCATACCTGATCCATTATCTCCCTTAATTGGTTTTGCCATAAACGTTGCAGTTTTTCCAAAAGAATGAGCAACCATCTGAACGGCATATTTATAAATTTGCATATTGTCGGCGTTTCGAACCATTGTATCAAACATTGTACCTAGTTCATGCTGCGAAGGAGCAACTTCATGGTGATGTTTCTCAACTTTAACACCCATATCTTTCATTGCCTTTAATGCTTCTGCTCTTAAATCCTGACAGCTATCAACTGGAGGCACTGGGAAATAACCACCTTTAACAACTGGTCTATGACCCATGTTCCCGTTTGGATATTCTTTATCACCATTGTAAGGACCTTCGTTGCTATCAACTTGAAAAGATACTTTTTGCATAGTGTTAGAAATTTTAACATCATCAAAAATAAAGAACTCTGGTTCAGGTCCAAAATAGATAGTATCGCCAATACCAGTAGTTTTTAAATATGCTTCTGCTTTTTTTGCAATAGATCTAGGATCTCTCTCGTAGTAATCATTTTTTATAGGATCCATAATATCACAGAATATAACTAGTGTGTTGTGTGAAGTGAAAGGATCAACAAATGTTCTAGATAAGTCTGGTTTTAAAATCATGTCAGATTCATTAATTGCTTTCCATCCAGCTATAGATGAACCATCAAAAAAAGTTCCGTCATTTAAAAAATCTTCGTCAATAGTTGTTAAATCCTGAGTCATATGTTGAAGCTTTCCTCTAGGATCAGTAAATCTTAAATCTACAAACTCTATTTCTTTTTCTTTAATTAATTTTAGTATGTCTGATGCAGCACTCATTAATTTCTCCCTTTATTAATTATTAATCTTGTTTTTATTTTTTTATTGTAGATGTACTATAATTATAAGCAATAAATTCCATTGTTTTTTAGTTATGTCAGGTATGCATAATAGTGTGAGTAAAAATTAAACTGTAGATTGATTTTTAAGAAATGATTTTAAATTCATCAGAAATTAAAGCCCTTGAACAAAAAGAATTTAAATTAAGAAAAAATTCTTTTTCTTTAATGCAATCAGCAGGAGAAAAATGCGCAAATTACATATCAAGCAATGTTGCAAGAAATAAAGAGGTATTAGTTATTTGTGGCCCAGGTAATAATGGAGGCGATGGCTTTATAATTGGCAAAAGTCTTCTTAACAAAGGTTATAAAGTTAAAATTTTTCTAACTCTTCCATTAAATAATAAGAAAAACGACAATTACAAAGCTTTTAAAAGATTAGATTGTGAAGTTTTTAATTTAAAGGATCTATATAAAGAACTTAAGAAAAAAACAAAGCCAATCATTGTTGATTGTATTTTTGGTACTGGTTTAAATAAAAATGTTAACTCTAGTATTAAGAATATAATTAAAGTGATAAATAAGAAAAAAGCATTTATTTATTCAATTGATATCCCCACAGGAGTTGGCAGTGATAACGGAAAAGTAATGGGGGAAGCAATAAAAGCCAACATAACATTAGCTCTTCATTGTAAAAAAATAGGACATGTACTTTTTCCTGGGGTTTATTTTTCAGGCCTAATAAAGGTTTTGGATATTGGAATTAGAAAGTCTTTAAATAAAATAGTAGATAATAGAATTAAAGAAAATAATCCAAATTTATGGATTAATAAAAAGTTTCCTTGGAAAAAATATAATTCACACAAATACTCTAGAGGTAGAGTTTATATTTATGGATCATTAAAAAATTATATAGGAGCATCATTGTTATCATCAAGTGCAGCTATTCGCTGTGGCGCGGGATCGGTAACTGTAGTGGCTAACAAAGACACTATAGATAAATATAATCAAAGGTTTTTTTCATTATTAAAAATTGAAATTAACTCTAAAGAAGAGCTTGCAAACTTTTTAAATGATTCTTCAATAACCTCTTTTCTTATAGGACCGGGCGCAGGAGTTAATCAACAGACCATAGATAATGTTAAGTTAATAACTAAATTTGTTAGTAGCGTAGTTATAGATGCGGATGCAATAACTTCATTTACTAAAAATTCAAAAGAATTATTTTCTATTTTGGATAAGAATAAAATTATTACTCCTCACGAAGGAGAATTTAATAGAATTTTTTCAGATCTTAAAAATGTTAAAAATAAAATTGAAAAATCAATAATAGCTTCAAAAAAAGCAAATTGCGTTTTAGTATTTAAAGGACCGGATACAATAATAGCGTCTCCAGATGGAAAGGTTTGTATCAATACAATTTCTACAGAAGAATTAGCTGTGATTGGCTCTGGAGATGTTTTAAGCGGAATAATTACAAGTCTTATTGGAAAAAATAAAATGTCAGCATTTGATGGCGCTTGTGCTGGAGTATGGTTACATTCTTATGCTGCAAGAATGATCAAAAAAGGATTAATAGCAGAAGATATAATTAAAAATTTGCCAAGAGCGCTAGAATATTTAGCTAAAAAATATAATTAGTTTTATTTGATTTTTGAAGGAACAACTTTGTTATCTTCATATTTTGGTGGAGTATAATTTAGCCCCTTAGGCTGTGCGCTTGTAAACCTAAAATATATTAAAGAACTAATTAAAAGCAAAAGACTTGCTAATGACAAAATTATCAAAGGAAATTTCTTATTAACTTTTTTAGTTAAACGAACTAGTAAATAGTAAATTACAAAAGGAAGAATAATAGCGGTGATAATTATTATGTAGCGTATCATTTCAGTTCTTTTCTTGCTTCTAAAAGCCAGATTTTAATTTCTTTCATGTTTAATAGAGTATTTAGATATTTTTCTAAAATAAATGATAGTTTTACATTATAAATTTTAAATCTAAACATTATAGGTACGTACATAGCGTCGGCTATAGAAAATTTTTTGAACATAAATGGTCCTTTAGATTTTTTTAGACAATTTTCAATAATCTTTTTAGCTCTGGTTATTTCAGCTGATGTTTCTTTGTTATTTTTAAATTTGAGATTTTTTCCTAAGAAATTCATGCTTAAGTTTTTTCTTAAGCTTGAAAAACCGCCATGCAGTTCGGAAGAAATATTTCTAGCCTTTATCCTATTAATATTATTTTTTGGCCATAAATTTTTATTTTTAAATTTTTCTGCCAAGAATTCGCAGATTGATAAAGAATCCCATATTTTTATCTTTCCGTAAATTAAACAAGGTACTTTTCCAGAAGGAGAAAATTTTAATATAATTTTTTTCGTATTTTTATCTCTTAGCTTAATTTTTATTTCAGCAAATGGAATATTAAAATATTTTAACAATAACCATGGCCTTAGTGACCATGTTGAATAAATTTTATCACCTATTACTAGTTTGAATTTCATAATCAAATGTGCTTTTTATATAAGCAAATCCTATTCTTTTGCATCTTAAATTTTATAAATAAATCCTAGAAAGCATTTAATAATATAGCTATATTCGCCATTCGAAATTTAATTAATATTAAAGCGGGAGTGGTGGAACGGTAGACACGCCAGTCTTAGGAACTGGTATCGAAAGATGTGAAGGTTCAAGTCCTTTCTCCCGCACCATGTAGAATATGAAAGTAACAGTATCAGAATCTAAAGGTTTAAAGACCAGCCTCAATGTTTTGGTTAAGAAACAAGAGATCGATAAAAAAATAGAAGAAAGAGTTATTGAATTACAGAAGACAATTAACATTAAAGGTTTTCGACCAGGAAAAGCGCCACTAGATTTATTAAAAAAACAATTTGCCCAAGCATTATATGGAGAAGTTTTAGAAAAAATTTTACAGGACAATACTTATCAAGCGTTAAATGATAATAAAATTAAACCCGCTAGTCAGCCTAAAATTGAGATCAAATCTTCTGGAGAAGATAAAGATTTAGAGTACACAATTTCTGTAGAAAAAACTCCAGATATAAAAAAAATCGAATTAGAAAAAATAACTCTAACTGATTATAAATTAAAAATAGAAAAAAAAGATTTAGACGATAGAATTAATTTATTAGCAGAAGGTCAAAAAAAATATGTTAATAAAAAAGAAGGCGAAAGCTCTGTTAAAGGCGATCTAGTAGTTTTTGATTTTGAGGCAACTGTTAACTCCAAGCCGTTTGAAGGTAATAAAGGTCAAAAGGTTCAAATTATTTTAGGAAAAGAACTTTTTATCAAAGGTTTTGATGAACAATTATTGACGTGTAAATCTGGAGACAAAAAAGATGTTAAGATTAATTTACCTGAAAATTATCCAAATAAAGAGTTGGCGAATAAAACTGCAATATTTAACTGTAAAATATTAGAAGTAAAAAAATCAGAATCTGTAGTTATCGATGATCAATTTGCAAAAAATTTAGGAGCTAAAGATTTAAATGATTTAAAAACTTTATTAGAAAAGCAACTGTCAAAAGAACAATCTTCAATTACAGAAACAATTGTTAGAAAAGAAATTTTAGATCACTTAGATGAAAATTGTAAGTTTGATTTACCTGAAGATTTAGTAAAAAATGAACAAGAAATAGTTAAGCATAGTTTTATACATGAAAAAGCTCATAAAGATGAACCTCATGATGATAAAAAACACGGCCATGATCATTCAGATATAAAACTCACTAAAGAAGAAGAGGACGATATTTTAGATATTTCAAAACGAAGAGTAAAACTTGCTTTAGTATTAAATCAAATTGGGGAAGATTATAAAATTCAAGTGTCTACACAGGAACTTCAGCAGGAATTACAAAAACAAATGAGCATGTACCCTGGACAGGAAAAGCAAATTAGAGATTATTATCAAAAAAACCCTTCAGAAATTACAAGACTCAGAGGACCTATATATGAAGATAAAATTGTTGAACTAGTTAAATCTAAAGCGAAGGTTACTGTTAAACAAGTTAATAAAAAAGAATTAGAAGAACTTGTAAAAGATTTATCATCTAATCTTAAGTCTAAATCATCAGCTAAGTTAGCAAAGAGCGGTGATGACAAATCAAAAAAAGATACAAAATCAGAGGATAAATCAAAATCCACAAAAAAGATTAGTAAAAAATAAGCAAAGCCTATAGAATCTGATTCTCTATGAAAGATCAGATTGATATTCAAATGAATACTCTAATTCCAATGGTGGTTGAACAAACCAGCAGAGGGGAAAGAGCTTATGATATTTATTCAAGGTTATTAAAAGAACGAATTATTTTTTTAGTAGGACCAGTCCACTCACATGTCGCAAGTTTAGTTTGTGCTCAATTACTTTTTTTAGAGTCAGAAAATCCTAAGAAAGAAATTTTTTTATATATTAACAGTCCAGGAGGAGTAGTTACTGACGGACTTGGAATTTATGACACCATGCAATATGTCAAATCTCCTGTTTCAACAATTTGTATCGGACAAGCTGCTTCCATGGGTTCATTTTTGTTAGCTGCAGGAGAAAAAGGTCATAGGTTTTCTTTACCTAACGCACGTATAATGGTCCATCAACCTTCAGCAGGTTTTCAAGGACAAGCAACTGATATTCAAATTCATGCTAATGAAATTTCTTATGTGAAAAAACGCCTTAATGAAATTTATGCAAAGCATACTGGTAAAGATTTTAAGTCAATCCAAGAAGCTTTAGAGAGAGACAAGTTTATGAGCCCTGAAGAAGCTAAAGATTTTGGGATAATTGACAAGGTAGTAGAAAAGAAAGCCGATTAGTCAGCTTATATATATAGTTTACACACTATACACACATTAGATTCAACTTAGACTTGCTTTTAGAAGCAAGTCATTGTTTTATAAAACTTAACTGATTCGATCATTTTAAACATGGCCAAAGATAATAAAAACACTCTTTATTGTTCCTTCTGCGGAAAAAGTCAGCATGAAGTTAGAAAGCTCATAGCCGGTCCCACAGTATTTATATGCGATGAATGTGTCGAACTTTGTATGGATATCATCAAAGAAGAAAATAAAAGTAATTTTGTTAAAGATGATGCTGGCGTTCCGACACCTAAAGAAATTTGTAAAGTTTTAGACGAGTATGTTATTGGCCAAGACAAAGCAAAAAAAGTTTTATCTGTTGCCGTGCACAATCATTATAAAAGATTAAATCAAGATTCTAAAAGTAGCAAAGATGTTGAAATTTCAAAATCCAACGTATTGCTTATAGGTCCAACAGGTTGTGGAAAAACTTTATTAGCTCAAACTCTTGCAAAAATTTTAGACGTACCATTTACTATGGCAGACGCTACTACGTTAACAGAGGCTGGTTATGTTGGAGAAGATGTCGAAAATATTATTTTAAAATTATTACAAGCTGCTGATTATAACGTTGAAAAGGCACAAAGAGGAATTGTGTACATAGATGAAGTTGATAAAATTAGCAGAAAAACAGAAAACCCTTCTATTACAAGAGATGTATCTGGAGAGGGTGTTCAACAAGCTCTTTTAAAAATTATGGAAGGAACAGTTGCAAGCGTTCCACCGCAAGGAGGAAGAAAACATCCTCAACAAGAATTTTTACAAGTTAATACAACAAATATTCTCTTTATATGTGGAGGGGCTTTTGGAGGATTAGAAAAAATTGTATCATTAAGAAGTAAAGGTACTGCAATGGGATTTGGAGCTACCCTTAGAGAGCATGACAATAAAAGTATTGGTCAGATATTAAAAGACCTAGAACCAGAAGATTTATTAAAATTTGGTTTAATACCTGAGTTTATAGGAAGGCTTCCAATCGTAGCAACCCTTGATGACTTGCATGAAGAGGCATTAATTAAAATTTTACAAGAGCCAAAAAATGCTCTCCTTAAACAATATGCTAAACTTTTTGAAATTGAAGGAGCTAAGCTTACTTTTACAAAAGACTCCCTGTCAGCTATTGCTAAAAAAGCTTTAATCAGAAAAACAGGGGCGAGGGGACTTAGATCAATTTTAGAAGATATTTTGCTTGAAACTATGTTTGAGCTTCCTTCACAATCTAATATTAGCGAGGTTGTAATTAATAAAGACGTTGTAGATGGAAAAATAAAACCACTACTTACTTACTCGAAGAAAAACAACCAAACCTCAAGCACTCCAATTAATAAAGAGAGTAAAATAGGCTAGTTATTCACAGTTGAAATAACATTAAACGTCCCCATATAGAGTTAAACTTGTTATAAACTTAACTATTACTATTATTAATTTATGGAGAATAAAGAGCCACAAATAATCGATCAAGGCCAATTTCCAGTGTTGCCGTTGAGAGATATTGTTGTTTTTCCAGGAATGGTAGTTCCTCTTTTTGTTGGAAGAGAAAAATCTATTAATGCTCTAAATAGCGTAATGGATAAATATAAGAAAATTATCCTTGCCGCCCAAAAAAGTCATGATGTTGACGATCCAAAAGATAATGAAATTTACCAAGTTGGCTGTTTAGGTGAAATACTACAGCTATTAAAACTTCCAGACGGAACAGTTAAAATTTTAGTAGAAGGAAAAGAAAGAGTAAAAATTAATCAGTATAACAATGAAGAAAAGAATTATTTATTAGCTTCTTGTTCAAAATTAACCGACGATCTCGGCAAAGAAGATTTATCTTTATTATCAAAAGCAGTTTTAAATAAATTCGATAAATTAGTTAAAGTTTCAAAAAAAGTGTCCGAAGAAGGTCTTGAGACAATTAAAGATACAAAAGAGCCATCAAAAATTGCTGATGCAGTGGCTAATCAATTGCAAATCAGTTTAGTAGAAAAACAAAAAATTTTAGAAAATTTATCGGTGCAAAATAGACTTGAATCACTTTTAACTTTTATTGAAAGTGAAATTGAAGTTTTGTCAGTTGAGAAAAAGATTAGAGGCAGAGTTAAAAATCAAATGGAAAAAACTCAAAGAGAATATTATTTAAATGAACAGTTAAAAGCTATTCAAAAAGAACTAGGTGAAACAGAAGATGGTAAAGATGAAATTCAAAATTTAGAAGAGGCTATTAAAAAAGCTAAAATGACAAAAGAAGCTGAAGAAAAGTCGTTAGCTGAGTTAAAAAAATTAAAATCAATGAGCCCTATGTCAGCAGAATCTACGGTAGTTAGAAATTACTTGGATTGGATGGTTTCGTTGCCTTGGGGTAAAACTTCAAAAGTAAACACTGATATCAATAATGCTAAAAAAATTCTTGATGAAGATCATTTTGGTTTAGAAAAAGTAAAAGACAGAATCTTAGAATTTTTAGCAGTACAGAGCAGAATTAATAAAATCAAAGGTCCTATTCTTTGTTTAGTAGGCGCTCCAGGAGTTGGAAAAACTTCCTTGGGTAAATCTATTGCCAAAGCTACAGGTAGAGAATTTGTAAGAATGTCTTTAGGCGGAATTAGAGATGAAGCTGAAATTAGAGGTCACAGAAGAACTTATATTGGATCTTTACCTGGAAAAATAATTCAGATGATGAAAAAATCAGGAAAAAATAATCCTTTAATTTTGTTAGACGAAATTGATAAAATTGGTAATGACTATAGAGGAGATCCTTCTTCAGCATTATTAGAAGCTTTGGATCCTGAGCAAAACACAACATTTAACGATCATTATCTTGAAGTAGATTATGATTTATCGAATGTAATGTTTGTTACTACAGCAAATACTTTAAATATTCCTGGTCCTTTATTAGACAGAATGGAAGTTATTAGAATCTCTGGTTACACAGAAGATGAAAAAATGGAGATAGCTAAAAAATATCTTGTACCCAAACAAATTAAAGAAAACGGTTTAAAAGTAGGTGAATGGACTGTCTCAGATGAAGCTTTAAAAGATATTATTAGATATTACACAAGAGAATCTGGTGTTAGAAGTTTAGAAAGAGAGATTTCTAAACTTGCAAGAAAAGGTGTTAAAGACATTGTTACAAAAACTAAAGATATAATTAAAATTGATGAAAAAAATCTTAATGATTATCTTGGTATTAAAAAGTTTAAATACGGTGAAATTGAAAATAAAGATGGAACAGGAATTGTAACTGGACTTGCTTGGACTGAAGTTGGTGGCGAGTTATTAACGATCGAGTCTGTGATTATGCCAGGAAAAGGCAAGATGGAGATTACTGGAAAGCTTGGGGAGGTGATGCAAGAGTCGGTTAAAGCTGCAAAATCTTTTGTAAGATCAAGATGTGTTGAATACGGAATTATTCCTCCAGTTTTCGAAAAAAAAGACATCCACATTCACGTACCTGAGGGGGCAACTCCAAAAGATGGACCTTCAGCTGGTATTGCAATGGTAACCTCAATTGTTTCATCTTTAACTGGAATCCCAGTTAAGAGAGATGTTGCTATGACTGGAGAGGTTACTTTAAGAGGAAGAGTTCTTCCAATTGGTGGTTTAAAAGAAAAATTATTAGCAGCTCTTAGAGGAGGGATTAAAACTGTTTTAATACCGGATGAGAACGAGAAGGATTTAGCTGAAATACCTAAAAATGTAATTGAAGGTTTAAAAATTATTCCAGTTAAAACTGTGGATGAAGTATTAAAAGTTGCTTTAATTAAATCTTTAACACCAATTGATTGGGTAGAAATTGATCTTTCGCAAACACAAAAAAGCAAAGAACTTACAAGCGAAAGACCAGTAAATTAAATTATTTAATATTTAAGTATTCGATAAAGCTTCTAAGAGATATTAGGATCAGATAAATTCCAAACACCTTAGTAATTAAATTTCTACTTACTTTGTGAACAACTTTTGCTCCAAGCGGAGCCATCAACATTGTAACTGGAACAAAAACTAAAAATCCCGCAAGGTTAAAGTAACCAAAACTAAGAGGCGAGTTAACTTCAGCAAATAATGCGCCACTAGAAATCATGCTAATAGTTCCTGAAATTGCAATTAAAATTCCAATAGCTGCAGACGTTCCAATAGCCTTTCTCATGTCATAACCAAATAATCTCATAAAGGGCACAGATAAAGACCCACCACCAATACCGAGCGGAACAGAAACAAAGCCAATAAAATTTCCTATTATAATTTTATAAATTTTTGGAATATTTCTTTCTGTTTCTTCTAACTTTGATTTTAAAAACAAAAAAAATAAACCTACTAAAAATGCAAACAATGCGAAGAATAAAACCAAGTTAGCTGTTTTTAGATTTGAAGCTAAGAAAGTTCCAATAATAACTCCTAAAACTATATAAATACCAAAAGATTTAATAAGACCAAAATCAACCGCATTAAATTTCATATGCGTTCTAGTTGACATGATTGATGTTGGAATAATAATTGCAAGGGATGTTCCTAAAGCTAAATGCATTTTAGTTGCCATTTCAAAACCAAGAACTGTAAATGCATAATAGAGAGCAGGTACCATTACCAAACCACCGCCAACCCCAAGTAGTCCTGCTGCAAAACCCGCAACAGAGGCTGCTATAACCATAACAATTATAAGATAAAATATTTGAGACCAATCAATCATAAAAATGTTCTTAACTTATATATTTATAGTTAATAAATAGTAGTTAATATTTAAAAATGAAAAAAATTAAAAAATACTGGTACATAATTCCAATATTACTACTAGTTTGGTATTTTTATCCGAGAGATTATTTAAAGAACTGTGTAAGCGATTTTAAGGACAAACAAACATTCTACAAAAATCAATTTGCAGACCAGTATGGTTTAATTACATGCTCAAAGATTAAAAAAGAAGACCTGAGTACTTTTAATCTTCTAAAAGGCAGAGTCTTTTCAAAAACTACTGCATTTAAAAAGTACTTGCCTCGTTAATTATTATTTTAACTTTCTATTTTTATTGTTATACAAAGCTTCTTAATAAAAGGGCGATTAGCTCAGTTGGTAGAGCATCTCGTTTACACCGAGAGGGTCCTAGGTTCGAGTCCTTGATCGCCCACCATCTTCTTAATTTATACGGAGTTTTTTTATGTTTTTATAAAATAGCTCTAACAATATTTTACAAAGGACATCCAAAAAAAATCAGTATATAAGATTGTTTTCAAGCTTAACTTGAATTGTGGTGACAGAATAATTTTGGCTTCATCACTTTTTTTAGGGGGTGTAGCTCAGTTTGGTTAGAGCGCCTGCCTGTCACGCAGGAGGCCGCGGGTTCGAGTCCCGTCACTCCCGCCAGTACTTATAAAAACATGGAATATAAATTTATTAATATTTAAATGAGTTCAGTTTTTTTTAATTCTTTTGCTGTTTTGTTTGTTGCTATTGATGCAGCAGGAATTGGTCCTTTATTTTTATTATTAACTGAGGGGGCAACAAGAGAACAAAGGTTTAAAATTGCAATCAAAGCATCTTTGATTTCATTTATAGTATTGATTATTTTTGCATACGGCGGCAAATTTTTTTTTAATTGGATTGGCGTTTCAATAGATTCTTTGAAGATTGCTGGAGGAATAATTTTATTTATTATTTCAATTGAAATGTTGTTAGACAAAAGAAGATTAAGAAGAGAAGAGAGTGCCAATAAAGTTTTGCATGAAAAAACATTAGAAGAAATTGCAATTTTTCCACTTGCTATTCCTTTAATAGCAGGACCAGCAGCCTTAACCTCTGTTTTGCTTTTAGTAAATGCTAGCTCTAAATCACCCGAAAAATTAATTATGGTTTATGTAGCCTTAACTGCAGTAATGATTGTTACTTTTTTACATATGCTATTTTCTGCAATTCTTGCAAACTATACTAGCAAAAATATTTTAAATGTATTTTCAAGAGTTATAGCTTTAATTTTAGCATCTCTAGCAATTCAATTTATTGTAGATGGAATAAAATCTAGTTTTGGATTTTAATTTTTTCTTTCAAGCAATCTAAAAATACCCAAAGTTACCGATACTGCATTGGAAACATTTAAACTTTCAATTTCTTTGTTGATCTTAATCTTTATAAGATGATCGCAATTTTCTTTTACCAACCTTCTAAGTCCTTCTCCTTCAGATCCAAAAACAAAAGCATTTTGATTAGACCATTTTTGATCTTCAATATTTTCTTTAGCATGACCATCTAATCCATAAACCCAATAGTTATTCTTTTTAAGAACTTCTAATGCATTCGTAATATTTGAAACAGGAATAACATTTACAAGTTCCATAGCTCCACTGGCACTTTTGTACATCATTTTATTTTTAGCATTATAATTTTTTTCTAAAAGAATGACGGCATCAATATTGAACGCGCTACATGATCTTATTATTGACCCTATGTTTCTTTGATCTGTAATATCATCAAGAACAACAACAGTATTTTTTGAGTTATTTTTATTCTTTAAATATTCTTTTAATTCAACAATTGGAATATTTTCTATTTCAAGAGCAACCCCCTGATGAACTATATTTTCACTAATAAAAATTTTATCTATTTCTTTTTTATCCTTAATTTCAATTAAAATTTTTTTATCAAAATTTTTAGGCGCAAAATCTTTTTGGTTTTCTTCGGTGATAATTAGCTTATTTATTTTTCTTTTAGGGTTTTTTATGGCAGATAAAACTGCATGTTTGCCACCTATCCAAAATGAGCCTGTTTTCATTGATTTAATGCTTATAACTACCTTAATTTGAATTAAAAATGTATTGCATTAATATTGCTCACTAATTATATTCCGCATAATTTTAAGCTTCAAAATCGCAATAGTGTGGTTAGGAAGTTGTGTTGTAAAATTTTTCTTTTTTAGAACACTTGAAAGCCACTCAAAGCAAAACCTCCGTCGTTTTGTGAAAAATTGGAGGGGTGACCGAGTGGTTAAAGGTGACGGTCTGTAAAACCGTTGGCTCCGGCCTACGAAGGTTCGAATCCTTCCCCCTCCACCAAGAGGGAGTGTTTAAAGAAAAGAAATGTTGGCAACAAAATAAAATTAGGAGTAAGGTTTGGTTACGCGGGTGTAGTTCAATGGTAGAACTCCAGCCTTCCAAGCTGGTTGTGAGAGTTCGATTCTCTTCACCCGCTCCAGATTAAAAATTAATAATAAACTGAGAGGTGTAGAAAAAGTAAATGTCTAAGGAAAAATTTCAAAGAACGAAACCCCATTGTAATATTGGCACTATTGGTCACGTCGATCATGGTAAAACAACTTTAACAGCCGCGATCACAAAAGTTCTTGCAAAAACTGGAGGAGCAAAATTTGTTGCTTACGATCAGATTGATAAAACACCTGAAGAAAAAGCAAGGGGTATTACTATTTCTACAGCTCACGTTGAATATGAAACTGCAAAACGTCACTATGCACACGTTGACTGTCCAGGACACGCTGATTATGTAAAAAACATGATCACAGGTGCCGCACAAATGGACGGTGCAATTTTAGTTGTGAATGCAGCTGACGGTCCAATGCCACAAACTAGAGAGCATATTCTTTTAGCAAGACAAGTTGGAGTTCCGGCTCTAGTTGTTTTTCTAAATAAAGTTGACACTGTTAATGACAAAGAACTTTTAGATCTTGTTGAAATGGAAATTAGAGAACTTCTAACTTCTTACGGATATCCAGGAGATAAAACTCCAATTATTAAAGGATCAGCATTAAAAGCAATCGAAGGCGATATTGAACTTGGAGAAAAACCAATTCTTGCTTTAATGGATGCGGTTGATTCATTTATTCCACAACCAAATAGACCAAAAGAAAAACCATTCTTAATGCCTATCGAGGATGTTTTTTCGATTTCTGGTCGAGGAACAGTTGTTACTGGTAGAATTGAAGCTGGTGTAATTAAGACAGGTGAAGAAATGGAAATCATCGGAATCAAAGCTACACAAAAATCTGTATGTACCGGAGTTGAAATGTTTAGAAAACTTTTAGACTCAGGTGAAGCAGGAGATAACGTTGGTATTCTTTTAAGAGGTATTGAGCGTGAGCAAGTAGAAAGAGGACAAGTTTTGGCTAAGCCAGGATCAATTAAGCCTCACACTAAATTTGAAGCTCAAGCCTACATTCTGAAAAAAGAAGAGGGTGGAAGACATACTCCATTCTTTACTAAATATCGTCCACAGTTTTACTTTAGAACTACAGACGTTACAGGAGAAGTTTTGTTGCCAGCTGGTGTTGAAATGATCATGCCTGGTGATGATGCAAAAATGACTGTTACTTTAATCACTCCAATCGCTATGGATAATAATTTAAAATTTGCGATTAGAGAAGGAGGAAGAACCGTAGGAGCTGGAGTAGTTACTAAGATTATAGAATAAATCTTAGGAGTGTAGCTCAATTGGTAGAGCGCCGGTCTCCAAAACCGGAGGTTGCGGGTTCAAGTCCCTCCACTCCTGCCACAGATTATTAAATATGTTTAACCCTATTCAATTTTTAAGATCTGTTAAGCAGGAGGCTTTAAAAATATCTTGGCCAACAAGAAAAGAAACTACTATTGGGGCATTTACAGTTTTTGTTATGTCGGTAATAGCTGCTTTATTTTTTTTGTTATTAGATCAAATTTTTAAACTAGGTCTAAATTATTTACTGGGAATTTAAATTATGATGAAATGGTATATAATTCAGGCTCATTCAGGAGCAGAAAAGAAAGTAGCTAGTCTTATTCCTGAAAAACTTGAAAAAGAAGGTTTAGCACACCACTTCGAGGAGACACTAGTTCCAACGCATGAAGTTACAGAAGTTAAAAAGGGCAAGAGAACTACTTCTGAGAAAAAATACTTTCCAGGTTATTTTTTAGCCAAGTTAGATATGAATGATCAAGTTTATCACTTAATAAAATCTATAAAAAGAATTACAGGGTTTTTAGGGGTTCCAGGAAAACCAACACCAATTTCAGAGGCCGAAGTTACAAAGATTATGGGAAAAATTGAGGATGGAGCTCTCAAACCTTCAACTAGTATAAGTTTCGACATTGGAGAACAGGTTAGAGTATGTGATGGACCTTTTGCATCATTTAGTGGTTTAGTTGAGGGCGTTGATGAAGAAAAGTCTAGACTAAAGGTTTCCGTTTCGATATTTGGTAGGCCCACACCTGTAGAGTTAGAATACGGACAGGTAGAAAAGATTTAAGTATGGCTAAAGAAATTTCTGGAATATTAAAATTACAAATTAAAGGCGGGCAAGCTAACCCAGCTCCTCCCGTTGGGCCCGCTCTTGGACAAAGAGGAGTTAATATAATGGAATTTTGCAAATCATTTAATGACAAAACTAAATCGTTAATGGGACAGCCAGTTCCAGTTGTTATTACCATATATAAAGATAAAAAATTTGATTTTATAATTAAAACACCTCCAGCATCTTTTTTAATTAAAGAAGCTATTAAACTTAAAAGTGGCTCTAAAGAACCAGGAAGAGTTGCTGCTGGATCTATAACTAAGGCTCAGCTTAAAAAAATTGCTGAAATTAAAATGAAAGATTTAAATGCTTTTGATATTGAGCAAGCGATTAAAATTATAGCTGGCTCAGCAAGATCAATGGGAGTTGAGGTAAAAGACTAATGTCAAAAAAAAATTCAAAAAGGTATTTAGCTTTAATCAAGGGTCACGATAAGACAAAAGAACTTGCATTACCTGAGGCTATTAAATTATTAAAAACAAAATCAAATACTAAGTTTCCTGAATCAATGGAAGCGATTTTCTTTTTAAATATTGATAAAGCTAAAACAGATCAAAATTTAAGAACAGTAGTAGATTTGCCAAATGGTAACGGTAGAAAAGTTAAAGTTGCAGTTATTTGCGGCAACGACAAACTTAGCGAAGCTAAATCTTCAGGAGCTGAAATAGCTGGATCAGAAGATTTAATTAACGAGATTAATTTGGGAAAAATTAATTTTGATGTATTAATTTCAACTCCTGACATGATGGCAAAAGTTGGAAAATTAGGAAAAGTTTTGGGACCAAAAGGATTAATGCCTAATCCAAAATTGGGCACTGTCGCAAAAGATATAAAATCTACTGTCGAAGCAATTAAAAAAGGTAGAATTGAAATTAAATGTGATAAAGATGGAAATTTAGGTTTATCAATTGGTAAAGTAAAATTTTCCGACAAAGAATTATCTGAAAATCTTAAAAGTGTTTATGAAGTTGTTTCAAAAGAAAAGCCAGCTGGGATTAAAGGAAATTTTATAAATTCAATTTACTTATCTACAACTATGGGACCTTCAGTTAAACTTCAACTTGCGAGCATATAATGAATAGAGAGCAAAAAACTACATATGTGAATGATTTAAAAACGGTCATAGCAGCCAATGAAGGAATTTTAGTTTATCACTACGAAGGTATTACCGTTAAAGATTTAGAAAGTCTGCGTGCTAAGATGAGAGAAAGCGGAGCATTTTTAAAAATTACAAAAAATAGAATTGCAAAAATTGCACTTAAAGGATCAAAAGCTGAAAAGTTAGAAAAATTTTTTAAAGGACCAACAGCTATTGCCTGTTCAAAAGATCCAATTACTCTTGCAAAGACTTTAGTTACTTTTTCTAAAAGCAATGAAAAGTTAAAAATTCTTGGCGGTCTAATGGACGAGAAGCTTTTAGAGCCATTAGATGTTGCTCATATTGCAACTTTACCTACATTAAATGAAGCAAGAGCTAAAATTGTAGGTATTTTAGTAGCCCCAGCTCAAAAAATTGTAAGTATTTTGCTTGCACCAAGCGCAAAAATAGTTAATTTGATGCACGCTAAAAATTTAAAAAATTAAACCCACTAGGATATTCAAAATGTCAGACTTAAATAAAATTGTAGAAGATTTATCAAAACTAACTGTAGTTGAAGCTGCAGAACTTTCAAAAACTTTAGAAGAAAAATGGGGAGTATCAGCAGCAGCTCCAGTTGCAGCAGCAGCTCCAGCAGCAGCAGCAGGGGGCGCAGCTGCAGAAGAAAAAAATGATTTTATAGTTAATCTTGTTTCATCAGGCGATAACAAGATTGGAGTAATTAAAGAAGTACGAGCGTTCACTGGTTTAGGTTTAAAAGAAGCTAAAGATTTAGTTGAAGGTGCACCAAAACAACTTAAAGCTGGAGTTAGCAAAAAAGACGCTGACGATGTTAAAAAGAAACTTGAAGCAGTTGGCGCAAAAGTAGAACTTAAGTAAATTTAAATTTTTTTTAGAGCCGGATAATAAAATATTCGGTTAATAAACTATGTTGTTATCTTTTACAGATAAAAAAAAAGTTCGAAAAAGTTTTGGTAAATTAGAAAATATACTTAATATTCCCGATTTAATAGAAGTCCAAGTTAACTCTTATAAAAATTTTTTAGAAGCAAACGCAGAACATAAAGTTGATTCTGGAATTACAAAAGTATTTAAAGATATTTTTCCAATAGAAGAATTTTCAGGACTTGCAACTATAGAATATATTTCATACCGATTTGAAAAACCCAAGTATACAGTTCAGGAATGTAATCAAAGAGGGCTTACATATTCAGCGGCATTAAAAGCAACACTTAGATTAGTTGCTTACGACATCAACGAAGAAAAACAAACTAAACAAGTTTTATCTGCCAAAGAACAAGAAGTTTATATGAGTGATATTCCTCTTATGACTCCAAGAGGAACATTTGTTGTGAATGGCATCGAAAGAGTTTGTGTAAATCAAATGCACAGAAGCCCAGGAGTTTTTTTTGATCATGATAAAGGAAAGACACATGCAAGTGGAAAATTATTATTTAGCTGCAGAGTTATTCCTTATAGAGGATCTTGGTTAGATTTTGAATATGACACAAAAGATATTTTAAATTTTAGAATTGATAGAAAAAGAAAGCTACCAGTAACAACATTGTTGATGGCCCTTGGTTACAATAGAGATGATATTTTAAATCTTTTTTACGAAAACATTAGATATGATTTAACTTCAGAAGATGAGTGGAAAACAAAATTTACTCCAGAAAACTTTAGAAATTATAAGTTAAAAAATGATTTGGTTAATGCTGAAACAAAAAAAATTATTATTAAGAAAGATACAAAAATTTTGTATCCAATGGCGTTAAAATTAAAAAAAGAAGGTCTTAACAGTTACTTAGTTAAGACACCTGATTTATTTGGAAAGTATTTAGCAAATGATATTATTAATGAAAAAACAGGTGAAGTAATTGCTGAGTCCGGAGATGAAATTTCTAATGATTTAATTACTAAACTTACAGATCTTAAAACAAAAACAATTTATCTACTTGATATTGATGGCGTAAATAGAGGGCCATTTTTAAGAAATACCTTAACTATTGATAAAAATCTTAATCAAGACGAAGCTAGTATGGATATTTATCGTGTTTTAAGACCAGGGGAGCCACCAACTATAGAAACAGCTAAAAATTTATTTGGAAACCTTTTCTTTAATCATACAAGATATGACCTTTCAGAAACAGGTCGAGTAAAAATGAATGCGAGAATGGACCTTGATTGTGATCCAAAATTAACCGTTCTTAGAAAAGAAGATATCGTTACCATCGTTAAACATATGCTGGATCTAAAAGATGGAAAAGGCGAAGTAGATGACATTGACCATCTTGGAAATCGTAGACTTAGGTCTGTTGGAGAACTTGTAGAAAATCAATTTAGAATTGGATTAATACGAATGGAAAGAGCTATTAAAGAAAAAATGGCATCTGTTGAAATTGATTCAGTAATGCCACAAGATTTAATTAACGCAAAACCAATTGCTGCATGCCTTAAAGAATTTTTTGGAACTTCTCCATTATCTCAATTTATGGACCAAACAAATCCATTAGCAGAAATTACTCATAAAAGAAGAGTGTCAGCCCTTGGGCCTGGAGGATTAAATAGAGAGAGAGCAGGATTTGAAGTTCGAGATGTTCACCCAACTCATTATGGAAGAATATGTCCCATCGAAACACCTGAAGGACCAAACATTGGATTAATTAATAGTTTAGCAACTTATTCAAGAATTAATAAATATGGCTTTATTGAAAGCCCATATAGAAAAGTTGTTAATGGGAAAATTACAAAAGAGATTCATTATTTATCTGCAATGGAAGAAGGCAAATATACAATTGCTCAAGCAAACTCTCCTTTAAGTAAAGAAAATACTTTTGTAGATGATTTAGTTTCTTGCAGAAAATCTTTAGGTTTTGAGTTAGCAAAACCTGAAAATGTCGACTTTATGGACGTTTCACCAAAACAAGTTGTGTCGGTTGCCGCTGCTTTAATTCCATTTTTAGAAAACGATGATGCAAATAGAGCCCTGATGGGATCTAACATGATGAGACAAGCAGTTCCTTTAATCAAAAATGAATCTCCATTAGTTGGAACAGGTATAGAAAAAGATGTTGCTGTAGATTCTGGAGCTACATTAGTTGCAAAAAGAGATGGTGTTGTAGATAAAATTGACGGTAAAAGAATTGTCGTTAGAGTAACTACCGAAAAAGATCTTACAAAATCTGGCGTTGATATTTACAACTTAAGTAAATTTCAAAGATCTAATCAGAACACATGCATTAATCAAAGACCTCTAGTTAAAGTGGGTGATAAAATTAGAAAAGGCGATGTTATTGCTGATGGTCCTTCAACTCAATTTGGCGAATTAGCCTTAGGTAAAAACGTAATGGTAGCATTCATGCCATGGCGTGGTTACAATTTTGAAGATTCTATATTAATTTCTGAAAGATGTGTAACAGATGATGTTTTTACTTCAATTCACATTGAAGAATATAGCATTATGGCCAGAGATACAAAGCTTGGTCCTGAAGAAATTACTAGAGACATCCCAAGCACTGCAGAAGAAAATTTAATAAATTTAGACGAATCTGGCGTCGTTTATGTTGGAGCAGAAGTTAAACCTGGAGATATATTAGTTGGAAAAGTTACTCCAAAAGGAGATTCACCAGTTAATGCAGAAGAAAAATTATTAAGAGCAATTTTTGGAGAAAAAGCAATCGATGTAAGAGATTCATCTCTAAAAATGCCTTCAGGAACAAATGGCGTTGTGGTCGAAGTAAGAGTGTTTAACAGACACGGAATTGAAAAAGACGAAAGAGCAATTTCTATTGAAAGAGCTGAAATTGAGTCAGTTCAAAATGATAAAAACGCTGAAGAAGAAATATTAGAATCTAACATTAAAGCGAGAGTTAAAGGCACACTAGTTTCGGCTAAAGTTGAAGAAGATTTCAAATCTTTAAAAAAAGGAACAGTTTTATCAGAAGATAATTTATCTGAATTGACAGCAAATGAGTTATTCAAATTAGAAATAGAAGATAAAAAAGTTCAATCCAACTTAGCAATTTTAAAAGAACAATTTGTTAAAGCTAAAAAAGATATTCAAACTAGATTTGAAGATCAGGTAGATAAAATTCAAAAAGGAGATGATTTATTACCCGGTGTTATGAAAATGGTAAAAGTTTTTGTTGCTATGAAAAGAAAACTTCAGGCCGGAGATAAAATGGCAGGAAGACATGGTAATAAAGGAGTTATTAGTCGAATTGTACCAGCAGAAGATATGCCTTACATGAAAGATGGAAGACCAGTTGACATTGTTTTAAATCCATTGGGAGTGCCAAGCCGTATGAACGTAGGTCAAATTTTAGAAACTCATTTAGGATGGGCCTGTTCTGAGATGGGAGAAAAAATTAAAAAACTAATCGAAGATGTTCAAAAAAACTCCTCTAAAAGAGAAGAATTAAAAAATTATTTAGGAAAAATTTATAAAGGAGAGCTGGGTGATGAAATTAAAAATTTATCCGATTCAGAACTTAGTGAATTAAGTTACAATTTATCAAGTGGAGTTCCTATTGCAACGCCCGTTTTCGATGGTGCTAGCGTAAACGATGTTACTGATATGTTAAAATTTTGCGGGTTACCTGAATCTGGACAGACAGATTTATATGATGGCAGAACAGGAGAAAAAATTGATCGTCAAGTTACTGTTGGAATCATTTACATGTTGAAATTAGCGCATATGGTTGATGACAAAATTCATGCTCGTTCAACTGGTCCATACAGTTTAGTTACGCAGCAACCACTAGGAGGAAAAGCTCAATTTGGTGGTCAAAGATTTGGAGAAATGGAAGTTTGGGCATTGGAAGCTTATGGTGCTGCTTATACATTGCAAGAAATGTTAACAATTAAATCTGACGATGTAGCTGGAAGAACAAAAGTTTATGAAACTATTGTTAAAGGTGATGATGACTTTGAATCAGGAGTTCCAGAGTCATTTAACGTTTTAATTAAAGAGATTAGATCTCTAGGTTTAAATATTGAATTAACAAATTAAATTATGAGTAAAGAATTAACAAATTTATTTAAAAAAAATATTAATAAAGAAAATTTTAATAATATTAAAATTTCTTTAGCCAGTCCTGAAAAGATTAAATCTTGGTCATTTGGAGAAATTAAAAAACCAGAAACTATTAATTACAGAACATTTAAACCTGAAAAAGATGGATTATTTTGTTCTAGAATATTTGGACCAGTAAAAGATTACGAATGTTTGTGCGGCAAGTACAAGCGTATGAAATTTAGAGGAATTATTTGCGAAAAGTGCGGAGTTGAAGTTACAAAGGCAAATGTAAGACGTGAACGAATGGGTCACGTAGAACTGTCAACACCAGTTTCTCATATTTGGTTTTTAAAATCATTACCAAGCAGAATAGCTCTTGCAATGGATATGAAGCTTAAAGACCTTGAAAAAGTTTTATATTTTGAAAATTTTATTGTTATTGAACCAGGATTAACAGAATTTAAGAAAAATCAATTAATTACAGAAGAAGAATTATTAAAAGCTCAAGAAAAATACGGAGAAGATCAGTTCTCAGCAGGTATTGGCGCTGAAGCTATTAGAGAAGTATTAGCTGCGATTGATTTACCAGCTGAAAGAGAAAGATTAAGAGAAGTATTGAAAACAACAACCTCTAAAGTTGCTGAAGAAAGAACTATTAAAAGATTAAAATTAGTTGAGAATTTTATTAACTCTGGAAATAAACCTGAATGGATGATTTTAACTGTTATACCAGTTATTCCACCGGAACTTAGACCTTTAGTTCCTCTTGATGGTGGAAGATTTGCAACATCTGATCTTAACGATCTATATCGCAGAGTGATCAATAGAAATAATAGATTAAAGAGATTAATGGAATTAAGAGCTCCAGACATTATTGTTAGAAATGAAAAACGTATGCTGCAAGAAGCAGTTGATGCTTTATTTGATAACGGAAGAAGAGGAAGAGTAATAACTGGAACTGGTAAAAGACCTCTAAAATCTTTAGCTGACATGCTTAAAGGTAAGCAGGGACGTTTCAGACAAAACTTATTAGGAAAACGAGTAGATTATTCAGGTAGATCTGTAATTGTTGTAGGTCCAGAATTAAAACTTCATCAGTGTGGTCTTCCAAAAAAAATGGCACTGGAATTATTTAAGCCATTTATTTATGCAAAATTAGATAAACTTGGTCTTGCTACAACAATTAAACAGGCAAAAAAAATAGTAGAAAAAGAAAAATCAGAAGTTTGGGATATTTTAGAAGAAGTTGTTAGAGAACATCCAATTCTTTTAAATAGAGCTCCAACACTTCATAGATTAGGTATCCAAGCTTTTGAACCATTATTAATTGAAGGCAAAGCTATTCAACTGCATCCTTTAGTTACAGCCGCTTTTAACGCTGACTTTGATGGCGATCAAATGGCCGTTCACGTTCCTTTAAGTATTGAAGCTCAGTTAGAGGCAAGAGTATTAATGATGTCGACTAATAATATTTTAAGTCCATCAAATGGAAAACCTATTATCGTTCCATCTCAAGACATGGTTTTAGGAATTTATTATATGTCCCAGTTTTTTGGAGATCAAGACACTAAACCAGTCGGCTACTTCCTAAATTTAGATGAAATTGCCCAAGGACTTGAAAACAAATCAATAAATGTTCATTCTAAAGTTGTTTCTCGATTTGAAACGGTAGATGAAAAAGGTAAGCCAGTTTTTAAAACTTATCAAAGTAGTGTTGGTAGATTTTTATTAGCAGACGTTCTTCCAAAACATCATAAAATTTCATTTGATTTGGTAAATAAATTATTAACTAAAAAGCAAATTTCCGAACTTATCGATATTATTTTTAGATATTGCGGTCAGAAAGAGACAGTCGTTTTCTGCGATAAATTAATGACTATTGGTTTTCTTAATGCATTTAAAGCAGGAATTTCATTTGGAAAAGATGATTTAGTTATTCCTGAATCAAAAGAAAAAATTATATCAGAAGCTAAAAAAATGGTTGAAGAGTATGAAACTCAATATTCTGAAGGTTTAATTACTAAAGGCGAGAAATATAACAAAGTTGTAGACCAATGGTCTAAATGTACAGATAAAATTGCAAGCGAGATGATGAAAAATATCTCTGCATCTAAAATCAATAAAGAAGACGGCTCAATAACAACTAACTCTATATTCATGATGGCAGATTCTGGAGCCAGAGGTTCCGCAGCTCAGATGAAGCAATTGGCTGGTATGAGAGGATTAATGGCAAAACCATCTGGAGAGATTATTGAAACACCTATTATTTCAAACTTCAAAGAGGGATTAACAGTCTTGGAATATTTTACATCTACTCACGGAGCACGAAAAGGACTAGCGGATACAGCTTTAAAAACTGCAAACTCTGGATATTTAACACGAAGATTATGCGATGTTTCTCAGGATGTCATCGTAAGACTTAAATTCTGTGGAACTAAAAAACATATTAATATTAGCGAGATTATAGAAGGCGGTAATATCATCGTATCGTTAACAGAAAGATCTTTAGGAAGAATTGCTGCTAAAGATATTAAAGCTCCAAACACTGGAGATGTTATCGTTAAAGCAAAACAATTAATTGAAGAAAAACAATGTGAATTAATGGATGCCGCGGGAGTTAAATCTATAGATGTTTATTCCCCAATTACTTGCGAGGCAAAAGATGGAATTTGTTCAACTTGTTACGGAAGAGATTTAGCAAGAGGAAGATTAGTATCGATAGGAGAATGCGTTGGAATGATTGCAGCTCAATCAATTGGAGAGCCAGGAACACAGCTTACAATGAGAACGTTCCACGTTGGAGGTACAGCACAAATTAAACAAGAGTCTTCAATAACTGCTCCTTCAGAAGGAGTATTAAAAGTTTCTAATCAAAACTTAATTGAAGATTCTAAAAAAGAATTAATAGTAATGGGAAGAAATACTGAAATTATTATTGAAAAAAATGGCACAAACGTTGCAATGTATAAAATTCCATATGGATCTAAACTTTTTGTAAAACCAGATCAGCCAGTTAAAAAAGGTCAAAAAATTTGTGAGTGGGATCCATATACTCTGCCAGTTATTTCAGAAACCGATGGTATCGTTAATTTTGTAGATTTAATAGATGGAGCGTCGATTACAGATTCCACTGATGAAGCTACGGGAATTTCTTCTAAAGTTGTTTTGGATTGGAGAGGCCAATCTAAGAATCTTGATCTTAAACCAAGAATTACTTTAAGAGATAGCAAAGGAAAAGTTGTTAAAAAAGCAGACGATAACGAAGCAAGATATTATTTAGTTCCAGAAACAATTTTATCAGTTGAAGACGGAGATAAAATTAATGCAGGAGATGTATTAGCTAGATTACCCAAAGCAACTTCTAAAACAAAAGATATTACCGGAGGACTACCAAGAGTCGCTGAATTATTTGAAGCAAGAAAGCCTAAAGAAGGAGCAATCATTGCAGAGAATGATGGTAAAATTGAATTCGGAAAAGAAGTTAGAGGAAAACTTAAAATTACAATTAAATCAAAAGCAGGAATTGAATCTTCTTATTTAATTCCAAAAGGAAAACAAGTTAACTTCAATCCAGGTGAAGAAATTAAAAAAGGAGAGTATTTATTAGATGGAAGTCCAGCTCCTCATGACATTTTAAGAATTTTAGGAGTAGAAGCTCTTGCAAATTACTTTATAGACGAAGTTCAGGAAGTTTACAGATTACAAGGAGTTATAATTAACGATAAACACATTGAAGTTATCGTTAGACAAATGTTAAGAAAAGTTGAAATCAAAGCTTCAGGAGACACACCTTTCTTAGTTGGAGAGTTGGTTGATAAAATTGATCTAGATGAATTAAATAAAAAATTAGTTAATGAAGGTAAAGCTCCGGCCAAAGTTGATCCGGTATTACTAGGTATTACAAAAGCTTCATTACAAACTAAATCGTTTATTTCTGCAGCTTCATTTCAAGAAACAACAAGAGTTCTTACTGAGGCAGCAATCAAAGGTAAAGTTGACGTACTTCATGGCTTGAAAGAAAACGTTATTGTCGGAAGATTAATCCCAGCGGGAACAGGAGATAGCACATTTAAATTCTCTAAAATTGCCCGTGAAAGAGACATGGAGCTTCAAAACAGCAAAGCAAAAGCCCCTGAGCAATTAGAGGTTACTAAGTAGCAATTAGCTAAGCTTTTCAATATTAATTAAGCAGTTTTTTATACAACTACAATTTGACCTTTCGCGTAATTTAAGTATTATGCCCACACTTTTTTAAGGTAGCAAGTAAGGCTCACGAGCACTTAAACTCCTACCAGATTTTAGGTTTCGACCTTATTTTCTATCCTTAAATTATTAAAATTTTTTTAAAAATTTATGCCAACGATTAATCAACTCGTAAAACGAGGAAGAGTTAAACCAAAAGTAAGGAACAAAGTTCCTGCACTAGAAGCATCACCTCAAAAAAGAGGAGTGTGCACTAGAGTTTATACAACCACTCCTAAAAAACCTAACTCAGCATTACGAAAAGTTGCCAGAGTTCGTTTGTCTAACGGTTTTGAAGTTACTAGTTATATTCCAGGAGAAGGTCATAATTTACAAGAGCACTCAGTAGTCATGATTAGAGGAGGAAGAGTAAAAGATTTACCAGGTGTTCGTTATCATACTATTCGAGGAGTTCTCGATACTCAGGGCGTTACAAAAATGAAACAACAAAGATCTAAATACGGAGCAAAGAGACCTAAATAATTATGTCACGAAGAAGAAAACAAACAAAGAGAGATGTAAGTCCAGATCCCGTTTATAAATCTAAAGTTGTTACTAAATTTATGAATTCTTTAATGTATCAAGGAAAAAAAACAGTAGCTGAAAAAATTTTATACAAAACTCTTGAATTAATTAAAGCTAAAACGAATGATGATCCAATCAAAGTTTTTAATGATGCACTTAAAAATGTAAAACCAAATTTAGAAGTTAAATCTAGAAGAGTTGGAGGAGCAACATATCAAGTTCCAGTAGATGTAAGAGCTGATAGAGCGCAAGCTTTAGCAATTCGTTGGTTAATAGATGCTTCAAGAAAAAGAACAGATAAAAGCATGCAGGAAAAATTACTTAAAGAATTATTAGACGCGGCATCTAACAAGGGATCAGCAATAAAAAAAAGAGAAGACACTCACAAAATGGCAGAAGCAAATAAAGCTTTTGCGCATTTTAGATGGTAAATTTATGAGCGAAAAATATTCAATAGATAAATATAGAAACATAGGTATCGCCGCCCATATTGATGCTGGCAAAACTACTACTACAGAAAGAATTTTATATTACACAGGTAAAGCACATAAAATTGGTGAAGTGCACGATGGTGCTGCAACTATGGATTGGATGGAGCAAGAACAAGAAAGAGGAATTACAATTACCTCTGCAGCAACAACTTGTTTTTGGAAAGGTCATAGAATTAATATTATCGATACGCCAGGACACGTTGATTTCACCATTGAAGTTGAAAGATCATTAAAAGTTTTAGACGGAGCTGTTGCTTGTTTCGATGGAGTTGCAGGTGTTGAGCCTCAATCTGAAACAGTATGGAGACAAGCGGATAAATATAAAGTTCCAAGAATTTGTTTTGTTAATAAATTAGATAGAACCGGAGCCAATTTTTTCATGTGTGTTGATATGATTAAAGAGCGTTTAGGAGCAATTCCTATGGTACTTCAGCTTCCAATCGGCATTGAAAGTACATTCAAAGGAGTCGTTGATCTTGTTACAATGAAAGGTGTTGTTTGGTTAGATGAAAGTTTAGGAGCAAAGTTTGATTATGTTGAAATTCCAGCGGATCTTAAAGAGCAAGCAGTAAAGTACAGAAAAGAATTAGTAGAGCTTGCTGTTGAGCAAGATGAAAAAGTAATGGAAAATTATCTTAACGGTAAAGATCCATCGGAAGCAGAATTAAAAGCATGTATTAGAAAAGGAACTATTTCTTTTGCTTTTGTTCCAATAATTTGTGGAGCTGCTTTTAAAAATAAAGGAGTTCAATTAATTTTAGATGCAGTAGTAGATTTCTTACCAAGCCCTAAAGATGTTGGGCAAGTTAAAGGTGTTAAGCCAGACACAGAAGAAGAGTTAATTAGAAAATGTACTGATGAAGAGCCTTTTTCTGCTTTGGCATTCAAAATAGCAAACGACCCATTTGTTGGATCGTTAACATTTATTAGAATTTACTCAGGAACATTGTCTACAGGCACAGGCGTTCTGAATGCGACAACTGGAAAAGAAGAAAGAATTGGCCGTATGTTATTAATGCATGCAAACAATAGAGAAGATATTAAAACAGCAAGCGCTGGAGATATTGTTGCGTTAGCCGGTCTTAAAAATACAATTACAGGACATACTCTTTGTGACAAAAATAATCCAATTGTATTAGAATCTATGGATTTTCCAGAACCAGTTATTGAAATTGCAGTTGAGCCAAAAACAAAGAATGACCAAGAAAAAATGGGTGAAGCTCTTAACCGTTTAGCAAAAGAAGACCCTTCATTTAGAGTTTCCTCAGACAATGAATCTGGACAAACAATTATTAAAGGAATGGGTGAGTTACACCTCGAAATTATTGTGGATAGAATGAAAAGAGAATTTAAAGTTGAAGCGAATATTGGAGCTCCTCAAGTTGCTTACAGAGAAACTATTACCTCAGCTGGCAAACTTGAATACACTCATAAAAAACAAAGCGGTGGAGCTGGGCAGTTTGCTAAAGTTAAATTAGCTGTTGAACCTCTTACTCAAGGGGAAGGTAGAATTGTTGAGAATTTAATTAAAGGTGGATCAATCCCAAGAGAATTTATCCCAGGAGTTGAAAAAGGAATTTTAAGCGTTGCAGATTCAGGAGTGTTAGCTGGCTTTCCATTATTAGATTATAAAGTTCAAATCTTAGACGGATTACATCACGAAGTAGATTCTAGCCCTTTAGCGTTTGAATTAGCAGCAAGATATTGTTTTAGAGAATTATGTCTTCAATCACATCCAAAACTTTTAGAACCAATTATGAAAGTTGAAGTAGTGACACCAGAAGATTACATGGGTGATGTTATTGGTGATTTAAATAGCAGAAGAGGTCAAGTTGGATCAACTGATAAAAGAGGAAATGCCGCTGTCATTAATGCAATGGTTCCACTTGCAAACATGTTTGGTTACGTAAACACTTTAAGATCAATGTCTCAAGGTAGAGCACAATATACGATGCAATTTGATCATTATGATCGCGTTCCTCAAAACGTTCAGGACGAAGTTACAAAGAAAATGGCTTAAATTATGGATAAACAGAATATTAGAATTAAACTGAGAGCGTATGATCATAAAGTTTTAGATCAATCTACTATTGAGATTGTAAATACAGCTAAAAGAACTGGAGCTCAGGTAAGAGGGCCAATTCCACTTCCAACACGAAAAGAAATTTTTACAGTATTAAGATCTCCTCACATTGATAAAAAAAGTAGAGAGCAGTTTGAAACAAGAACACATAAACGAATGATAGACATTCTAGATCCAACTCCTCAAACAGTTGAAGCGTTAATGAAATTAGATCTAGCTTCAGGAGTGGACGTGGAAATTAAAATTTAAATTATGACTTTAGGTTTAATAGGTAAAAAAATTGGGATGACAAGAAGATTTTATGAGAATGGTCAATCCGTTCCTGTAACTGTTCTTCATGTTGAACCAGGTAAAGTTGTTGATGTTATCACTAAAGAAAAACGTGGTTACAGCGCCGTACTAGTTGGTTTTGGACATATTAAAAATTCAAAAGTAACAAAGCAAATGAAAGGTGTTTTTGCAAAAAAATCTTTAGAACCTAAAAAAATTTTAAAAGAATTTAGAGTAGATACAGATAGTGATTTGAAATTAGGCTCAGACGTAGATTTAAATATTTTTAAAGATATAAATTTTGTGGACATTAGATCAAAAACAATTGGAAGAGGTTTTGCCGGAGTTATGAAAAGACATAATTTTGCAGGATTAAGAGCAACTCACGGTGTTTCAGTTTCTCATAGATCTCATGGTTCTACCGGTCAAAGACAAGACCCGGGCAGAGTGTTTAAAGGTAAAAAAATGGCTGGTCATATGGGTGATAAATTTAGAACAGTTGAAAGATTAGAAATTATTGAAACGGATTTAGAAAATAATTTATTATTTGTTAAAGGTTCAGTTCCAGGAGCCAAGAATGCTGTAGTTGAAATTAATAAAGCAGTTAAAGAAAGAAACAAAAGAACTATGAAAGATACCATTCAAGCTTTCAAAGATGATATTGCTGAAGGATTAAAAGAGAAATCGAATAAAAAAGAAAAAAGCGCAGAAACAAACAAAAAAGATGCCAAACCAGCAGCAGCAGCAGCGCCTGCAGCGGAGAAAAAGTAATTATATGAAAATAAAAGAATTGGGAATTGATGGAAAAGATGTTGGGAATATTGAAGTTTCTGACAATATTTTTTCGTTAAAACCTAGAAAAGACATTATAAAAATGGTTGTTGATTGGCAAATCAGTCGTCACTCAAAAAAAACTGGTTATACAAAAACTAGAGGAGAGGTTGCCGGATCTAGAAAAAAAATTGGACCACAAAAAGGATCTGGAGGAGCACGACATGGTAATATTACAGCTCCAATTTTTGTTGGCGGTGGTATTGCGCACGGTCCAAAGGCAAAGGGAAAGCATAGAGTTAAAAGATTAAATAAAAAAGTTAGAAAGCTAGGGTTAAAACACGCTTTGTCTAGCAAAGTTTTAGACAATAAAATTAACATTTTATCAGATAAAGATTTTAAAAATTTTAAAACAAAAGATTTTAGTAAATTTTTATCAAAAATTAATTCAAAGAGTGCATTGTTAATTTATGATAATGAAAATGAAGTCTTATTAAATAACGTAAAAAATATTAAGAACATTAAAAATATTCCTGAGATTGGAACAAATGTTTATGATATTTTAAAATATCAAAATGTTTTATTTACTCATTCTTCAATTAAAAAACTTCAAGAAAGATTATTAAAATGAAAAAAAGAGCTGATAATTTCTCATACGATATTATTCTTGAGCCTGTAGTGACTGAAAAATCTACAAATTTAAGTTCATTAAATAAAGTAGTGTTTAAAGTTGCGCCTTTTGCAACCAAAGCAAATATTAAAAAAAGTATTGAAAAACTTTTCAAAGTTAACGTTATTAAAGTGAATACTATTAATCTTCATCCAAGATTTAAAATGGTTAGAGGAAGAGTTGCAAGAACCTCAGGCTACAAAAAAGCTATTGTTACTTTAAAAAAAGGACAATTAATTGATATTACAACTGGAATATAAAAATGACTTTAAAAACATATAAACCTTATACAAAATCTACTCGAGGCACAATTATCCTGGATAGAACAGGTCTTTGGAAAGGCAAGCCTGTTAAATCTCTGACCTCAGGAATTAATGGCTCATATGGAAGAAATAATTTAGGAAGAATTACATCTAGACATCGTTCAGCTGGACATAAGAAAAAATATAGATTTGTAGATTTTAAAAGAAATAAGTTTGATATGCCCGCTACAGTAATTCGTTTTGAATACGATCCTTATAGAACAGCTAATATTATGCTTGTTGAATATGAAGATAAAACTCAGAGCTATTTAATTGCTCCACAAGACATTAAAGTTGGTACCAAAATCCATTCCGGAAGAAAAAAAGATATAGAAATTGGGAATTGCATGCCTTTGATAGATATCCCTCCTGCAACTGTTGTTCATAATGTTGAAATGAGACCAGGCAATGGGGCGGTATTAGCTAGATCAGCTGGCACTTCTGTCCAAATTATGAGTCATGACCAAGATTACACAACATTAAAATTAGCCTCAGGCGAAGTAAGAAGAGTACAAAGTTTATGCAAAGCAACAATTGGTGCTGTATCAAATCCTGATCAAAAAAATATTAAAATTGGTAAAGCTGGAAGAAGCAGATGGTTAGGAGTTAGACCACAAACAAGAGGTATAGCAATGAACCCTGTAGATCACCCACACGGAGGAAGAACTAACGGAGGAAGACATCCTGTTACTCCTTGGGGTATCAAAACTAAAGGTAAGAAAACTAGAAAAAATAAAAATACAGACAAGTATATTATCTCAAGAAAAAAGAAGAGAGGTATTAATTAATTATGAGTAGATCAGTCTGGAAAGGTCCTTTTGTTGAATTAAGTTTAATGAAAAAAGTACAAAAGCATAAAGATCAAAATATTAAAAAACCAATTAAAACTTGGTCAAGAAAATCTACAATTATTCCAGAATTTATTGGAATGACTTTTGAAGTTCATAATGGAAAAAAATTCTTCCCAGTGACTATTACAGATGAAATGATTGGTCACAAACTAGGGGAGTTTTCTGCTACAAGACAATTTTTTGGACATACGCCAGCTGATAAAAAAGCTGCTCCAACAACTGAGAAAAAAGATGCAAAAAAATAAAGATTTAAATCAAGTAAAAGCAATTTACCGAAACTTAAGATCAAGTCCGCGTAAAATTAATAATATCTTAAAAAGCATTAGAGGAAAGAATGCTAATGTCGCTATGAGAGATTTAGAATTTACAGATAAAAGAGTAGCTAGTGAGATCAAAAAAACTTTAAAATCAGCAATTGCTAATGCTGAGAATAACAATCAATTAGATATTGATAATTTGATTGTAAAAGAAGCGTACGTTGGAAAAGGAATTACATTAAAACGTTTCATGCCTAGAGCAAGAGGAAGATCTGCAGGAATTAAAAAACATTTTTCTAATTTAACAATCATTGTTTCGGAAAACAAAAAAACTCCGGCGGAGGCCGCTAAATAATGGGACAGAAAGTTAATCCAATTAGCTTTAGATTAAGCATTAATAAAAACTGGGATTCAATGTGGTTTGCAAAGAAAAAAGAATATGGACAATATTTAATCGAAGACTTTAAAATTAGAGAATACATTCACAAAAATCTTAAAAATTCTGGTATTTCAAAGATCTTTATCGAAAGACCAACTAAAAAATGTATCGTAACAATCTTTACATCAAGACCAGGTTTTGTAATTGGAAAAAAAGGTTCTGATATTGATAAAATTAAAAATAATCTTAATAAAATCTCAAGTTCAGAAGTTTCAGTAAATATTAAAGAAATCAGAAAGCCGGAATTGGATGCTTATTTAGTTGCAGAAAACGTAGCTCAGCAACTTGAAAAACGAATTGCATATAGAAAAGCTATGAAAAGAGCGATGCAATCAACTCTTAGATTGGGCGCTAAAGGAATTAAAGTAACTGTTGCTGGAAGATTAGCAGGAACTGAGATTGCAAGAACAGAATGGTTAAGAGAAGGCAGTATACCACTTCATACATTAAGAGCTGATGTCGATTATGGAGAAGCAGAAGCTACAACTACTTATGGAATTATAGGAGTTAAAGTTTGGATTTATAAAGGTATCGTGTTTGAAAAAGATAAGAAAAAAAAAGATGATGCTGAAATTAAAAATATAAACGAGAAAGAAAATGTTACAGCCAGCTAGAACAAAATATAGAAAAGCTTTTAAGGGCAAAATTCATGGTGTCGCTACACGTGGAGCTGAATTGAATTTCGGATCATTTGGATTGAAAGCAACAGAACCTAACAGAGTAACTTCGAAAGAAATCGAAGCTGCTAGAGTTGCTTTAACTAGACATATGAAAAGAGCAGGTAGAGTTTGGCTTAGAATTTTCCCAAATATTCCTGTAACAAAAAAACCAATAGAAGTGAGAATGGGTAAAGGTAAAGGTGGATTAGAGTATTACGTATTTAGAGTAAAACCAGGAAGAATTATTTTTGAAATCGATGGTGTTGATGAGATAGTGGCGAAAGAAGCTTTTGAGAGAGCTCAGGCAAAATTATCTATAAAAACAAAAATGGTTAAAAGATTAGGAACGCAATAATGAAAACTAAAGAAATAAAAAAATTAACTCAGGATCAATTATTTTCTGAATTGGAAAAATTAAAAAAAGAACAATTTAATATCCGATTTAAGAAAAAAAATGGTCAAGTAACAAATACATCGTCTATTAAAACTAATAGACGCTCTATTGCTACAGTTAAAACTTTTATTAATTTAAACAGAGCTAAATAATGGTTAAGAGAATTTTAAAAGGAAAAGTTGTAAGCGACAAAAGCAACAAAACTATCGTTGTTGAAGTTAGTAGAAGATTTGTTCATCCAAAATACAAAAAAGTAATGACAACTTATAAAAAATATCATGCTCACGATGAAAAAAATAAATCTAAAGTTGGCGATATGGTTTCTATTGTAGAAAGCAAACCAATATCTAAACTTAAACGTTGGACAGTTGTTGGAGGTGATAAATAAATGATTCAGGTACAAACAGAATTATTTGTTGCTGATAATACGGGAGCTCGAAAAGTAGAGTGCATTAAAGTATTAGGCGGATCCAAGAGAAGATATGCAACAATAGGAGATATTATTGTTGTTTCAATTAAAGACGCTATTCCAAAAGGAAAAGTCAAAAAAGGCGATGTTCATAAGGCAGTAATCGTTAGAACAAGAAAAGAAATTAAAAGATTAGATGGTACTTCAATAAAATTTGATGCCAATGCTGCAGTTTTAGTGCAGCCAAATGGCGAGCCTATTGGAACAAGAATTTTTGGACCAGTAACAAGAGAATTAAGAAATAAAAACTTTATGAAAATAATTTCTTTAGCGCCGGAGGTTTTATGATTAAATTAAAAATTAAAAAAGGAGATAATGTAAAAGTAATTACAGGGGACGACAAAGGCAAAACTGGAAATGTAATAAAAGTATTTCCTGAGGTTAGAAAAGTTTTAGTTAAAGGTATTAATGAAAAGAAAAAACATCAAAAACCAACAAGAGAAAAAAAAGGTGGAATTATTACTGTTGAAAGACCAATTGACATATCAAACGTTGTTAAATTATCTGACGCAAAAGTAGAGAAAAAAGTTGAAAAAAAAGAAGAAACAAAAAAGACTGCAAAAGACGAAAAACCAAAAACAAAGAGTAAAAAATGAAGTTAATACCTAGATTAAAAGAGAAGTACATAAAAGAGATAGTACCTACATTGTGTAAAAATTTGTCTTTTAGTAATAAAATGCAAGCCCCAAAATTAGTTAAAATTGTTTTAAATATGGGCCTTGGATTAGATGGAACTGATAGTAAAATTTTGAAAAGCGCAGAAGAGGATCTTTCCGCTATTGCCGGTCAAAAAGCTCAAGTTACAAAATCTAGAAAATCTATTTCTAATTTTAAAACTAGAGTAGGAATTCCTCTAGGTTTAAAAGTTACTTTAAGAAAAGATCAAATGTATTTCTTTTTAGATCGCTTAGTAAATATTGCATTACCAAGAATTAAAGACTTCAGAGGTTTAAATCCTAATAGTTTTGATAGTGAAGCTAATTATAGTTTTGGTGTTAAAGAACATATTATATTTCCAGAAGTTAACTTTGATAAAGTAGATAAAATTAGAGGTCTAGATATTACTGTTGTGACAACTGCAAAAACTAAAGATCAAGCTAAAATGTTGCTTGATAGTT
This sequence comes from Fontibacterium abundans (SeqCode), assembly GCF_965235095.1. GTDB lineage: Bacteria > Pseudomonadota > Alphaproteobacteria > Pelagibacterales > Pelagibacteraceae > Fontibacterium > Fontibacterium abundans. The sequence continues at coordinate 369,515 of NZ_OZ249405.1, forward strand.
TTAATTTTCCATTTGCTAAAGTTGGAATATTTTCAGCAGATAAGAAAAAAGTTAAAAAAGACGACGATAATGAAAAAGGAAAAGATAAAGAAAAAAATAAGGAGCTAAATTAAATGGCAAAAAGAAGTTCAATCGAGAGAAATTTAAAAAGAGTAAAAATGGCTAAGAGATTTGAAAACAAAAGATCGAAGCTAAAAAAAATTATTATGAATAAAACTATATCTTTGAATGAGAGATTTTTAGCTAGCTTAAAACTTTCCAAAGTTCCAAGAAATTCAGCAAAAAATAGAGTTAAAAATAGATGTGAAATAACAGGAAGATCACGTGGTTATTATAGAAAATTAAGAATGTCCAGAATTGCACTTAGAAAATTTGCTTCTAGTGGAAAAATTCCAGGCATGACGAAAGCTAGCTGGTAAGGAGGAAATATGAAAATTACAGATCCCATTGGAGATATGATAACAAGAATAAGAAACGGACAGATGCGCGGCTTAAAAAAAGTATCAGTTCCTGGTTCTAAATTAAGAAAAGCAGTTTTAGATGTTCTGCAAAAAGAAGGATTTATTCAAGAATATACTGTCTCAAAAGAAAAAAGTTTTGAGACAATAGAAATTAATTTGAAATATATGTACGGGGATCCAGTTATTAAAGAGATTGAAAGAGTTTCAAGACCTGGAAGAAGAATATATTCCAGATCAGAAAGTATTCAAAAAGTTCAAAATGGATTGGGAATATCTATTATTTCTACTTCAAAAGGAATTTTCTCTGATAACGAAGCTAGAGAAAAAAAACTAGGCGGGGAGGTCCTTTGTAAGGTTTCTTAAGATATGTCAAAAATCGGAAAAACACCTATTATATTACCATCTGGAGTTACTGTTAAAGTTGAGAATAATAAAGTTATTATTCAAGGCGCTAAAAGTAAAAAAGAACTAGTTGTAGATCAAAGTATTTTAAAAGTATTAGTTGCTGATAATAAAGTTTCTCTTGAGCCCGTTGATAAAAAAAATGCAAATAAAGTTACTTGGGGGCTGCATAGAAGTTTAATTAATAATGGTATTATTGGAGTTTCAAAAGGATTTGAAAAAGATTTAAAACTTACAGGCGTTGGTTTTAGAGCTGCCTTGCAAGGCAAAAAGATAATTTTTCAATTAGGATTTAGCCATGACGTTCATTATGACATTCCAGAAGGCATCGAAATAGCCATAGACAAACAAACAGCAATAAAAGTTAAAGGTATTGATAAAGAATTAGTAGGAAAAGTATGTGCTGATATTAAATTTTTAAAACCAGTTGAACCCTACAAAGGAAAAGGAATAACTTCTACTGATCAATTTGTTTTAAGAAAAGAAGGTAAAAAGAAATAATTATGGCTAGCGATATTAAAAGACAGACTAGAACTAGAGGAAAAATGAAAAAGTACAATCCTACAGGATTGCGACTTACTGTTTTTAGATCTTTAAAAAATATTTACGCTCAAGTTATTGATGATGCTAAAAATCAAACTTTAGTTTCAGCGTCTTCAGTTGAAAAAGCTATGGATAAGAAGAAAAAAATGGAATTATCAATTGAAGTTGGAAAATTGGTAGCAAAAAGAGCTTTAGAAAAAGGAATTAAAGAAGTTTATTTTGACAGAGGCAGATATAAGTATCATGGTCGTATTAAAGCAGTAGCGGAATCTGCAAGAAAAGAAGGATTAAAATTTTAATTTATGAATACACAATCAGAACTTAAAGAAAAATTAGTTGCGATTAATCGAATTACTAAAGTAGTAAAAGGCGGAAGAAGATTTGGGTTTGCAGCATTAGTTATTGTTGGAAATCAAAAAGGCTTAGTAGGTTATGGGCATGGTAAAGCAAAACAAGTTCCAGACGCAATTAAAAAAGCATCAGAAGAAGCAAAAAGTTCATTAGTTAAAATTCCATTAAGAGAAGGAAGGACAATACACCATGACACTTATGGCAAAAGTGGAGCTGGAAAAGTTCTTCTTAGAAGTGCTCCGGCTGGAACAGGAATTATTGCTGGCGGAGCTATTCGAGCAATATGCGAAATGTTAGGTATGCAAGATGTTGTTGCAAAATCAATTGGTTCATCTAATCCATATAATGTTGTTAGAGCATGTATGTTAGCGTTAACAAAACAAAGATCTCCTAAAGATATTTCTATACTTCGTGGTAAAAAAATTAGTGAAGTTGTAGCGAGAAGATAAAATTATGAAATTAAACACATTAAACGTTTCACTTTATAAAAAAGGAAAAAGATACGGCAGAGGAATAGGCTCTGGAAAAGGAAAGACTGCTGGACGAGGTGTTAAAGGTCAGAAAGCAAGATCTGGTGTATCTATTAAGAGTTTTGAAGGAGGTCAAATGCCTCTTTACAGAAGACTACCTAAAAGAGGGTTTAATGCAATTATAAAGAAACATTCTTACGATCAAATGATTATTAACTTAAATGATATTCAGCATTTAATAGAGAAGAAGAAGTTAGACACAAGTTCTAAAGTTACATTAGACAGTCTTAGAAAAGTTAAAAATATTAAAAATAATTTTAAAAGATTAAAAATTTTAGGTAATGGTGAAATTAAATCAAAAATACAAATAGAGGCACATCAAATCAGCGCATCTGCTAAAACGAAAATTGAAAAAGCAGGCGGTAGCGTTAATTTATTGAAACAAGCAGAGGCTAAATAGTTTTCATGTCTAGTTCTTTTGGGTCTGTAGAATCCTTAAAGCCAAATTCGTCTTTAGACGATCTTAAAAGAAGAATTTTTTACACTTTATTTATTTTAATTGTTTATAGATTCTGCACATACGTTCCGTTGCCAGGAATTGACGCGCAGGCATTAAAAGGTTTGATATCCGATAATCAAAGATCATTACTTGGAATGTTTAATCTTTTTGCTGGCGGAGCTGTATCGAGAATGGCCATTCTTGCATTAGGAATTATGCCTTACATTTCTTCATCAATTATCATTCAATTATTAACTGGTGTCACAGATTATTTTAAAAATTTAAAAAATTCAGGAGAAATTGGAAGAAAAAAAATCACTCAATACACTAGATATGGCACAGTTCTTTTAGCATTAGTGCAAGGATATGGAGTAGCTGTTAGTTTGGAAAATTCTCAAGGGATTGTTTTAGAAGCAGGATTTTATTTTAGATTAGTAACCACAATAACGTTGTTAACAGGAACAATGCTTTTAATGTGGCTTGGAGAACAAATCACAGCTAGAGGCATCGGCAATGGTATATCATTGATTATTTTTGCAGGAATTGTTGCTGAAATTCCAGGAGCATTAGCTTCTACTTTTGAACTAGGAAGAACAGGAGCGATTTCTGCTGGAGTTATATTAGTTATTATAACTATTCTTATTGGCGCCATATACTTTATTGTTTTTGTAGAACGTGCTCAAAGAAAAATTTTAATTCATTATCCTAAAAGGCAAGTAGGGAATAAATTGTATGGTGGAGATGCTTCTCATCTTCCTTTAAAAGTTAATACGGCCGGCGTTATCCCTGCAATTTTTGCTTCAGCACTTTTAATTTTACCAATTACAATTTCAAATTTTACTTCGTCTTCAAATGAAATTGTCGTTGGAATTACCTCTATGCTAGGTCAAGGAAAGCCGCTGTATATGATTATTTATGCGGCTGGTATAATATTTTTCTCATTTTTTTATACTTCGATAATTTTTAATCCAAAAGAGACAGCAGAAAATTTAAGAAAGTATGGCGGGTTTGTTCCTGGAATAAGACCAGGAGAGCAGACAGAACAATTTATAGATCAATTACTTTTAAAGTTAACGGCCATTGGATCTTTATATTTAGTTTTAATTTGTTTATTACCAGAATTAATTATCGCAAATTATCCAATTCCATTTTATTTAGGTGGGACTTCACTTCTTATCGTTGCTGTAGTTGCTATGGATACAGTTGCCCAAGTACAAACTAGACTAATGAGCCAGCAATATGAGAGCTTAATTAAAAAAACAAAATTTAATCGTTAATGAATCTCGTAATTTTTGGCCCTCCAGGCGCAGGAAAAGGAACACAGTCATCAAAATTAGTAAAAGAATTTAATTTATTTCAGTTATCAACAGGCGATTTACTTAGAGATGAAGTAAGTAAAAAAACTGATTTTGGTAATAAAATTGAAGAAATTATGAAATCTGGAGGATTGGTTTCTGATGAAATTATCAATAATTTAATTGAGAATAAAATTTCTAATCCGGAGTATAAAAACCGAATAATATTTGATGGCTTTCCAAGAAATATTGAACAAGCAAAAAGCTTAGACAATTTATTAAAAAAATATAATCAACAAATGAGTTTGGCACTTAATTTAAAAGTAGATAATGAAATTTTAGTTAAGAGAATTACCGGCAGAGTTACTTGTTCAGCATGCAACAGAACATTTAATACTTTTTTTGATCCTCCAAAAAATTGTGACTTGAAAGAGTGTGGACAAAGAAAACTTATTACAAGATCTGATGATAATGAAGAGACAATTGTAAAAAGATTAAAAACTTATGATGAAAAAACTTTTCCAGTCTTAGATTATTACTTAAAAAAAGGAATAATGAAAAATATAGACGGAATGCAGGAAATCAATGCGATAAGTGACCAATTATTTACAATAATCCGTGCCGTACGCAGTTGACTTTGATAGCTTGATTCATATAATCGCATTTTTTCAAAAAATAGACTTTTAATTTATGGCTCGTATAGCTGGAGTAAATATTCCTCAAAATAAAGTTGTTAAAACAGCTCTTACTTATATTCATGGTATTGGTGATAAAATAGCAAATGACATTTGCAACGAATTAAAAATTGACAAACGTAAAAGAACAAACGCTCTCACAGACGATGAAGTTTTAAAAATTAGAGAATTTATTGATAGTAAATATTCAGTTGAAGGAGATCTTAGAAGAAACGTATCCTTAGACATTAAAAGACTAAAAGACTTAGGAACTTACAGAGGATCAAGACATAGAAAAAGACTTCCAGTTAGAGGACAAAGAACACATTCCAATGCAAGAACAAGAAAAGGTAAGGCCATTGCAATAGCAGGAAAAAAATTAACTAGTATGAAATAATTAAATGGCCGAAGATAAAAATATTAAAGATAAAAAACCAAAAACTGAAGGTGCTGCAGCACCAGCAAAAGATGCTAAGCAAGATGGTGGAATAAAAAAAAAAATTAAAGTTAAGAAAAAAGAGAAAAAGAATGTTGTAAATGGAAATGTTTACGTAAATGCAACTTTTAACAACACTATTGTTACTATTACTGACAAACAAGGTAATGTAATTTCGTGGTCTTCTGCAGGATCAAAAGGATTTAAAGGTTCTAGAAAATCAACTCCCTATGCAGCACAAGTTGCAGCCGATGATGCGGCGGGGAAAGCATTAGAGCATGGATTAAAAAATATTACAGTTGAAGTAAAAGGGCCTGGTTCAGGTCGAGAAACTGCTCTTAGAGCATTACAGGCTAGAGGTTTTAAGATCACCTCTATTAAAGATATGAGTCCTATGCCGCATAATGGCTGCAGGCCTCCAAAGAAAAGACGTGTTTAACAATAACTAAATAGGAGAAGTAACTTGATAGACAAAAATTGGAAAGAACTTATAAAACCATCAAAATTAAATATTACACAAAGTGATGACAAAAAACATGCAAAAATTATCGCTGAACCTTTAGAAAAGGGTTACGCTTTAACTTTAGGAAATGCATTAAGAAGAGTTTTGTTGTCTTCAGTTCAAGGTACAGCTGTAACAGCTATTCAAATTGATGGAGTGCTACATGAATTCTCATCAATTGACGGCGTTAGAGAAGATGTTACTGATATCGTTCTTAACGTTAAGGCTTTAGCTTTAAATTTAAAAACTTCTGGACCAAAAAAATTAATTTTAGATGCAAAAGGACCTGGTGAGATTAAAGCAAAAATGATCGCTCCAAATTCAGATATTGAAATATTAAATCCTGATTTAGTAATTTGCAATTTAGATGAAAAAACTAAATTTCATATGGAGTTAACGGTAAATACTGGAAAAGGTTATGTTCCTGCAGACAGGAATAAAGCTAGTAATTCCCCATTAGGATTAATAGCAATTGACGCTGTTTTTAGTCCAGTTAAGAGAGTTTCTTATAACGTATCTAATGCAAGAGAAGGATTAACATTAGATTATGATAAATTGACTATGGAAGTTGAAACAAATGGATCTGTAACAGCAGAAGATTCAGTTGCTTTTGCAGCTAGAATTTTACAAGATCAGTTAGCAATGTTTGTAAACTTTGATGAACCAGTTGCAACAATTCAAGAGAAAAAACCTTCAGAGCCAGAATTTAATAGAAACTTACTTAGAAGAGTTGATGAATTAGAACTGTCTGTAAGATCAATGAATTGTCTGAAAAATGACAATATTATTTATATTGGAGATTTAGTTCAAAAGAGTGAAAGTGAAATGCTAAGAACTCCTAATTTTGGAAGAAAATCTTTGAATGAAATTAAAGAGGTTCTTACAACAATGTCATTGTATCTTGGAATGGAAGTTCCAAATTGGCCACCAGAGAATATCGCTGAACTTTCTAAAAAATTAGAGGATAACTATTAACAACAATGAGACACAAAATTGCTCATAGAAAATTAAACAGAACTTCAGAGCACCGAAAAGCTTTGTTTAAAAATATGCTTAATTCTTTAATTAAGCATGAGCAAATTAAAACAACTCTACCCAAAGCAAAAGAGTTAAAGCCATTAATTGATAAAGTTATAACTATTGGAAAAAAGAAAGATTTATCAGCTAGAAGATCTTTAATTTCAAAATTACAAGATGAAGATTCAGCAGAAAAATTAATTACAGTTTTATCTAAGAGATACGAAAATAGAAAAGGTGGTTATTCTAGAATTATTAGAACTAGAAATCGTTTTGGTGATAATTCAACAATGGCTTACATTGAATTGGTAGACAAAGACTTTAATGCAAAAGGACAAGATTCAGGTCCAGTTCAAAAAAAACCTGAGCAACCAAAGGAAGAAGCTCAGCAGCTAAGTAAATAAACAATTAATGAAGTCTTATTTATTAATTGCTTTATTTGGTGCTTTCGGAACGTTAGCAAGATTTTCAGTTATACAAATCACCCCAAAAATTTTTCAAACTATTTTTCCAATTGGAACTCTTGTAGTAAATTTATTAGGATGTTTTTTAATTGGTTTGGTTTCAGGAACGTTAGATACAAAATTCATATCAATAGATGAAAATTTTAAAAATTATATTACAATAGGATTTTTAGGAGGTTTCACAACATTCTCTTCTTTCTCTCAAGATTTTTTTAATCTTATTAATAGTTCAAATTATTTATTAGCTTTTATTTATATTTTTATTTCAGTTTTTTTTGGTTTATTGACGTTTTATTTAGGGGATAAGTTTATTCATATTATTTCATAATGGAACCTAAGCATATTTTTAAAATTGAAGAGGATTTTGAAAATATTCGTCTCGATAAATGGTTTAAAAAAAAAATTAAACCATTACCGCAGTCATTAATTGAAAGAACTTTAAGAAAAGGAAAAATTTTAGTTAATGGGAAAAAGGCTAAAAGCTCTTACAAAATACAGATAAATGATGAAATTAAGATATATGCGGATATTGACAATGATGACAAAATAATTAAAAAAAAATTTTCATATTTACCATCAAAAAAAGATTACGATTTAGTAAAAAATAATATTTTATTTGAAAATGAGCATTATCTTGTCTTAAACAAACCTTACAACTTAGCTGTACAATCGGGGACAAAAACAGGAAAAAATATTTTTGATATATTAAAAAACTATTCAGAAACAGAATATCTAACACCACATTTAGTTCACAGATTAGATGTGGAAACAACGGGAATTTTAATTATTAGTAAAACTCATAAAAGTGCAAAATTTTTCTCAGAAACTTTTAAAAATCAAACTATAAAAAAAAGTTATTTAGCGGTAGCAGATGGGGTTTTAGAAAATAAAAGTGGAACTTTAAAAAATGAACTTAGTTATGTTGAAAATAATAAAGAAAAAATACATTTATCTATTACTAATTATAAAGTTATTTCTGAGACAAAAGACTACTCTTTGTTATTGTTAAACCCAGAAACAGGCAGAAAACATCAGTTAAGAAGACAATTAAGTTTTATTAAACATCCTATCTTAGGAGAAAAAAAATATACGAATAAAGGCTTAAACAAATCAAAGGAACTTCATTTAATGCTTCATGCTTGTAAAGTAGAGTTTATAATAAACAGTAAAAAAATAATTCATCATGCTGAACCTCCTTTGTATTTTCAGAATTTTTGCAAGGAACAGAAATTAACTTACGAATTAAATAATTTATAAAAATTATCTTTTATAGATTTATTAATGTTTTCGTCACTTGGAATTGAACGTAGATCAGAGATATTAATTATTCCTTTGTTTGATATCCCACAAGGAACTATTCCACGATAATCAGTTTTATTCACATTAACATTAAGAGAAAACCCATGATACGCAATCCATTTTTTAACTTTAATTCCAATAGCGGCAATTTTATTTTCTTCACTATTATTATTTACCCAAATGCCGATATTTTTAGGATCAGCAAATGATGAAATATCAAAATCTTTAAGAATAGAAATAATCCAATTTTCAATATTACGAACAAATTTTTTTATTTCTTTGTCACGTTTATTAAGATTTATAACAAAATAAACTATTTTTTGCCCAGGGCCATGGTAGGTAAATTTTCCTCCTCGATTTGTTTCAACTACAGGAAATAAATTAGGCTCTAATAAATCTTTATTAGATGCGCTTATACCTTTTGTATAAACTGAATCATGTTCTAATATCCATATAAGTTCTTCTTCTAAGTTGGCATGAACTTTTTCTACCCTTTGTTCCAAAAAATCCATTGCATTTTTATAAACAATAGGTTTGTGTGATATTTTAATTTCCATTAAAAGTTATCAATCAATCTTACTCCATTTAAATGATATGCTATAAATACCCTGGTACTAAGTGATGGTTTATTGGTTTTTTTTAATTGTTTTAAATTAAATGCAGACAAATAATCTATTTTTTTAGCACCAAATTCTTTTATTTTATTTATAAAAAGTGAGTTATTTTTAGACTTTATAATTTGATTTTTATTTTTTTTTAAAAAATTAATTATATCTCCAGCTACATTTAATGATTTTTGATCTAAAAGTTTATTTCTAGAGGATAAGGCGACACCATTTTTAGCTCTAATAGTATCACAGGGTACAACTTTTATTTTTGAATCAATACTTTCTAGGTATTTTTTAATAATAATTAATTGTTGATAGTCTTTTTTTCCAAGGAAAAGATAATTAGTTTTAATACGACTTAATAGTCTTTTTACAACTTCAATTACACCTTCAAAATGTCCAGGTCTAAATTTTCCTTCCATAAATTTTTTAAAATAATGTATTTTATTTTTAATAATTATTTTTTTTTCAGGATAAATATCTTTTTCTTGAGGTAAATAAACATAATCTACTTTATTTTTTTTACAAATTTTTAAGTCTGTTAAAATAGTTTTAGGATATTTTTTATAATCTTTTTTATTGTTAAATTGAAATGGATTAACAAATATACTTACTATTGTTAATAATTTTTTCTCTTTTGATTTTTTTATTAACGAAACATGACCATCATGCAAGCATCCCATAGTTGGGATAAAGCCAATTTTTTTTTTATTTAATAACTCTAAAGTTATTTTATTTGCTGTTTTAATTATTTTCATTTAAGAAATTAACTATAATATTTAATGATAAAAGAAGCGATAATACCATTAGCTGGTTTAGGCACAAGGCTTCTACCATTTACCAAAATACTTCCAAAAGAACTGTTACCCTTAGGAAAAAAAACTATTTTGGAACATATTTTGGATGAATGTTTGGATGCGGGTATAAAAAAAATTATCTTAGTAATTTCGAAAAAGAAAACAGTTATTAAAGATTACTTTTCACCTGATCATTATTTATTAAATTATTTAAAAAAAAAAAAAGATTATAAATCAATTCAAAAACTAAAAATTTTAGATCGTTACAGAAATAAACTTACATTTGTATATCAAAATTCTCCAAAAGGTCTTGGAGATGCCGTGCTGGCAGCTAAATCAGTAATCAAAAATAAATTTTTTCTTTTAGTTTTGCCAGACGATATTATTATTAAAGAAAATTGTTCAAAAAAAATAATTAATATTCATAATAAATATCATTCTTCAGTTATAGCTTCTAAAAAAGTAAAAAACTCCGAAGTATCAAGATATGGAATTATAAAATATTCAAAAAAGCTTAATAATAATTTATTTATCAGCGATTTGGTTGAAAAGCCTAGTTTAAAAAATACTCCATCTAACTATGCAATTATAGGAAGATATGTTTTGCCATCAAAAATAATTTCTTCACTAAAGAATACTAAAAAGGGTTCCTCAGGAGAAGTTCAGATTACAGATGCAATGAAAAGTTTAATTTATGACAATAATAAATTTGTAGCACATATATTTTCTGGAACATATTTAGACTGCGGAACTATTAATGGATATAATAATTCATTAAAAAAAATCTAATATGAAAATTTGTTTTATTGGTACAGGTTATGTTGGGTTAGTTTCAGGCGTATGCTTTTCTGATCTTGGCAATAACGTTATCTGTGTTGATAAAGATAAAGAAAAATTAGGTAGACTTCAAAATGGAGATATTCCAATATTTGAACCTGGCCTGTCTGAGATGGTTAGAAAAAATTTAGAAGCAGGCAGACTTATTTTTTCAGATGATTTAATTGGCTCTATTAACAAATCTGATATTGTTTTTATTGCTGTGGGCACACCAACAGCAAAAGATGGTGTTTCAGCAGATCTTTCACAAGTATTTTCTGTTGCTCAATTAATTTCAAAAAAAATTAAATCTCATAAAATTATTGTTACAAAATCTACCGTACCTATTGGTACGGGAGACAAGATTGAAAAAATTTTAAATAAAAATAAGAAAAAAGGATTATTTACAATTGTTTCTAATCCAGAGTTTCTTAGAGAAGGAGAGGCCATTAAAGATTTCAAATATCCAGATAGAGTAGTGATTGGGTCAAAAGATAAAAAAGTTACAAAAATATTTAATGAATTATATCATCCTATAGTTAATAAAGGCGCTGCTTTTGTTTCTTGTTCTAGAAGAGCAGCTGAGCTTATAAAATATGCATCTAATGCTTTTTTAGCTACTAAAATTAGTTTTATTAATGAAGTTGCTAATCTATGTGAAAAGGTTCATGTAAATGTTGATGATGTAGCTCTTGGAATTGGACTTGATAAAAGAATTGGTTCAAGATTTTTAAGAGCTGGACCCGCATATGGCGGATCTTGTTTTCCTAAAGATACTAAAGCTTTAGTAAAAGTGGGTAAGAATTATAATTCACCACTTTCTATTGTTAATTCGGTCATTAATTTTAATGAAAAAAGAAAAATAGATATTGAAAAAAATATTTATAAAATTTTAAATAATAAAATTAAAAATAAGATTATTTGTTTTTTAGGAGTAACATTTAAAGCAAACACCGATGATTTGAGAGATTCTTCAGCAATAAATTTAATAGCTAAGCTTATTAAAAAAGGAGCAAAGATTAACTATTACGAACCATCAGGAAGCAAAGAAGTTTTAGATAAACAAAATAACGTAAATTATTTTGATGATTTGTATTCAGCAACTAGAAAAGTAGACTTAATTATTATTCATACAGAGTGGGACGAGTTTAAGAATTTAAATTTTTCTAAAATTAAAAATAATAATAAAAAAGTTATTATATATGATCTAAGAAATTTATACGATAATGAGTTTTTTAATAATAAAAATAATATTACTTATTATTCTATTGGCAGACCAGTAAATGCCTAAAGTTCTTATAAAGTTTAAAAAAATTAAGACTCAAGCTAAAATTAAAAAACCTGAATTTTATGAAGTTATTCTTTTAAATGATGATTTTACAACGATGGAATTTGTTGTTAAAGTTTTACAATTATTTTTTAATATGACTAAGCCAACAGCTAATAAAATTATGCTTAAAATTCACAACGATGGTAGCGCTGTTTGCGGGGTTTATCCCTATGAGGTTGCTGAAACTAAAGTTATGGAAGTTATAAATTTTGCAAAACAAAATCAGTATCCTTTGAAATGTATTATGAAAAAATCTATTTAAATGGCTACATTTACTAAATCTTTAGAACAAGCAATTTCACAAGCATTTAAATTTGCCACGGAAAAAAAACACCAGTATGTAACTTTAGAACATTTGTTACTTGCTTTAACAGATGAAACTGATGCTCGTAACGTTATGAAGGCATGTAATGTAGACGTTGATTTATTAAATGAGAACCTGGAATTTTATATCGATAATGAATTAGAAAATATAGTCACTTCAGATACTAAATTAGAACCACAGCCAACAGCAAGTTTTCAAAGAGTTATTCAAAGATCTATTGTTCATGTTCAGTCTTCAGGAAAAAATGAAGTTACAGGAGCAAATATATTAGTTGCATTATTTGCTGAAAGAGAAAGTCACGCTACATTTTTTTTACAAGAACAAGAAGTTACGCGTTACGATGTAGTTAATTTTATTTCTCATGGAATTACCAAAGTTGATAATTTTGCCTATGGAGGATCATTTGACAGCTCATCAACCACCAACAACAATAAAGCAGCTACTAATTCACCTTTAGAAATGTATTGTGTTAATTTAAATAAAAAAGCTGAACAAAATAAAATAGATCGTTTAATTGGAAGAACAGTAGAAGTAGATCGTTTAGCTCAAATTTTATGCAGAAGAACTAAAAACAATCCATTATTGGTTGGGGATCCGGGTGTTGGTAAAACAGCAATCGTTGAAGGACTTGCTTTAAAAATTTTTAATAATGAAGTTCCTGAAATCTTAAAATCACATGTAATATTTTCTCTTGATATGGGAACATTAATTGCAGGAACCAGATACAGAGGAGACTTTGAAGAACGTCTTAAATTAATTATTAAGGAAATAGAAAAAAATAAGAATTATATTTTATTTATAGATGAAATTCACACATTAGTAGGAGCTGGATCAACATCTGGAAGTTCAATGGATGCCTCAAATATGCTTAAGCCTGCTTTACAGGCCGGAAATATAAGATGCATCGGGTCGACAACTTACAACGAGTATAGATTGTTTTTTGAGAAAGATAGAGCGCTACAAAGAAGATTTCAGAAAATAGATGTTCCAGAGCCTACAATAGAAGAGGCGTATAAAATTATGTACGGCATTCGATCAAAATATGAAAAATTTCATAATGTTAAATTTACTGATGCTGCAATCAAAGCTTCTGTAGATTTATCAAGCAAATATATCGGTAATAAAAAGTTGCCGGATAAATCTATCGACATTATTGATGAATTGGGTTCTTCAGAAGTTTTAAAATCTGAAAACCACAGAAAAAAAATATTAGATGTTGAAGATATCGAGAGAATAGTTTCCCAAATTACTAAAATTCCAGAAAAAAATATTTCAGTTAATGACAGAATGTATTTAAAAGATTTAGATAAAAATTTAAAAAGAGTTATTTTTGGCCAAGATCTTGCAATTGATAGTCTTGTGTCCTCAATTAAATTATCAAGATCTGGTTTGAGAGATAGTAATCGTACTATTGGAAATTATATGTTTTCAGGTCAGACAGGAGTTGGAAAAACTGAACTTGCAAAACAACTTGCTAAAGTTCTTGGCATTGAACTTATTCGTTTTGATATGTCTGAGTATATGGAAAGACATTCAGTTTCTAAATTAATTGGCGCCCCTCCAGGATATGTTGGTTTTGATCAAGGAGGATTACTTTCTGAGAAAGTTGACAAGAATCCATATGCAGTTCTTTTAATTGATGAAATAGAGAAGGCTCATCCAGATATTTATAATGTTTTGTTACAAATTATGGATTATGGAAAATTAACGGATCAAAATGGTAAAAAAATTGATTTTAGAAATATTATATTAATTATGACGACTAATGCTGGAGCAGAAGATTTGCAAAAATCTCAGATAGGTTTCAATAAAAGTAGCAATAAAGACGGCGATTTAGAATCTATTAATAAAATCTTTTCACCTGAATTTAGGAATAGATTAGATTCTATTGTTCAATTTAATATTTTAAACAAAGATACAGTTAAAAAAATTGTTGAAAAATTTGTAATAGAACTTGAAACTCAGTTAGGCGAAAGGGATGTAATTATTAATTTAACAGATAAAGCTAGTAATTTAATTTCTAAATTAGGTTTTGATGAAAAAATGGGTGCCAGACCATTAAATAGAGTTATTGATGAAAAAATTAAAAAACCCTTAGCGGACGAACTTATTCATGGAAAATTAGTAAACGGTGGCCATGTTTTAGTAGATGCAAAAAATGATATTCTTGTTTTTGAAATCAATAAAATTGAAAAAACATCAAAAAAACCAGTTAGCAAAACGGTACAATAAATATGTTTGGTTTATTTTCGAGTAAGGCAAAAAAAATAGAAGAAAAACTATCAAACCTTGCAATTGAAATAGCAAGTATTCAAAAAAATATTATTATTTATCCAAATGAAAATAATTATAAAAATTTACATATGAGCAAGACTAAAGAGTTAAATTCTCTCTATAATGAGCTCGAGGCAACCAAAGGAAAAGATTATCTTAATGAATTTATTAGCAAATTATCTAACGAATATAAGAAATCTGAATATGTCTTATCTAAAGCAGAACAGAAAATTTTAGATAAAATCTTAATTGAGTATAAAGTTAAAGTTAAAATAAAAGCTTAGTTAATCTCAAAAATACTTTCTATTTCAACACAGGCGTTTAAAGGCAGGGAATTACATCCAATTGCAATCCTTGAATGTAAATTTTCTGTAAGAATTTTTGCAATTAAGTCTGAAGCTCCATTAACAACCTTTGCATGGTCTGAAAAATTATCTAAACAATTAACGTAGCCACTTATTCTAATGCAGCTTTTCACTTTATTAAGATCACCATTACATGCATTTTTTAATTGTCCAAGGGCATTTAAAATTGAAATTTCAGCAGCTTTTTGTGCCTGCTCTAAAGAAACTTCTTTCATAACTTTTCCAGTTATTAATTTTCCATCAACAGTAATTGGAAGTTGTCCTGATATAAAAATAAGTTTTTCATATCTACTGAATGCAGCATAATTCCCAACGGGTTTTGGAGGATTTGGTATATTAATATTTATTTTTTTTAATATTTCTTCAATTTTATTCATCTTCAGCTTAAGCTTTTTTGCTTTTTTTTCTAGTTTTTTTACCACTCTTAGTCTCATCGTAGGCAATACGTGCTGCTATTAATACCAGAGCTTCTTCCATAGATATATTTTCAGGATCTTTATCATCAGGGATTGTAGCATTAATTGTCTTATATTTGATGTAAGGACCATATTGACCCTTCATAATTTTTACAGGTTTTTTATCTTCAGGATGTTCACCAAGATTTTTTATTTCATTTGAAGTACGTCTACCTGGTTTTGCTTCAGCAATTAAAGTTATCGCTCTATTTAATCCTAATGAAAATATATCCTCAGGATTTTCTAAAGATGCTGATTTATTTTCACATTTTACGTAAGGTCCAAATCTTCCTACATTTAAAGTAATGTCTTGGGTGTTTTCAGGATATTGCCCAAGAACTTTAGGAAGCGATGCTAAAAATTTACATTTATCTAAATCTAATGAATCTAAAGAGATTCCTTTGGGAATAGAGACGTTTCTAAGATTTTTTTCGTTATTACCAATTTGTAAATAAGGACCAAATCTTCCTTTTTTTAAAACAATCTTTTCATTATTATCGGTTTCTCCAAATACCTTTGGTTCAGCAAGGAAATCTTGTTCGGCAGCTTTTGCTCTTGATAAAGGTCTTGTAAATTTACATTCAGGATAATTTGAACAACCAATAAATGCTCCGAATCTTCCATTTTTTAAACTAAGTTCACCATTGCTGCAGTTTTTACATTTTTTAGAAATTTTTCCATTTTCATCCTTATCAAAAATAATATCTCCTAAACTTTCATTTAATAAATCAAGGACTGCTCTTGTTCTTAATTCTTTAACTTCATTAATATTTTTATAAAATTCTTTCCAAAAATTTTCTAAAACCTTAAGATATTCAATTTTCCCTGTAGTAATTTCATCTAAACTATCTTCAAGCGTTGCTGTAAAATTATAATCTACATATTTAGTAAATAATTTATCCAAGAAAGCCGTAATAAGCTTGCCTCTATCGGTTGGTATAAATCGTTTTGTTATGAGTTCTACATAGTTCCTAGCTGATAATACTGAAATAATACTTGCGTAAGTAGAAGGTCTTCCTATTCCAAGTTCTTCTAATTTTTTAACTAAGCTTGCCTCAGAAAATCTAGGAGGGGGTTCAGTAAAATGCTGTTCAGTATTAAATTTAGGATTTTCTAATTTTTCATTAATTTTTACTTCTGGTAATATTTTTTGATCATTCTCCTCATCTTTATCCACTTCATCTTCTTCTTTTACATCTTGATATAATTTTAAAAAACCATCGAATACTTGAACGGAACCCGTTGCTCTAAAGGTGATAGATTTTGATCCATTTAATATTTCCAAGGTACATCTTTCATATTCCGCATTTTCCATCTGTGAAGAAAGTGTTCTATTCCAGATAAGTTCATATAATCTTGCTTGATCTTTATCTAAAATAGATCTCATTTTTTCAGGAGTTCTTAAAATATCAGTTGGTCTAATTGCTTCATGCGCTTCTTGAGCATTTTTAGCTTTTTTACCTGAATAATTTCTAGCTTCACTTGGTAAATATTTTTTACCAATCTCTTTATCAATGTAATTTCTACATTCTTCAATAGCATCTTGAGAAATATTAGTGCCGTCAGTTCTCATGTAAGTAATTAAGCCAACAGTATCTCCTTCAAAATCTATTCCTTGGTAAAGTCTTTGAGCAATTTGCATTGTCCTTGATGCTGAAAAACCTAATTTTTTAGATGCCTCTTGCTGCATAGTGGATGTAGTAAAAGGAGCGTAAGGACTTCTTCTGTATGGTTTCTTGTCAATACTCGCAATATTGAAGCTTTCTTTTTTTATCTGCTCTAAAACATTCTTAATTTCTTGTTCATTTTTAAATGTAAACTTTTCAATCTTATTTCCTTTGAAAGAATAAAGTCGTGCATTTAATTCTTTTTTTTGTTGAGTTAAAAAAGTACAAGCAAAAGTCCAATATTCTTGTGGTTTAAATAATTCAATATCATGCTCTCTATCTACAATAATTCTAAGAGCAACGGATTGAACTCGACCTGCAGATTTTGAACCTGGAAGTTTTGTCCAAAGAATAGGAGAAATATTAAATCCTACCAAATAATCCAATGCACGTCTTGCCATATAGGCATTTACTAACTCAGGATTAATATCTCTAGGATTGCTAATTCCGTTCTCAACAGCTTTTTTAGTAATCTCGTTAAATACAACTCTTTCAAATTTTTTATCTTTAATTTTTTTATTTTCTTCTAAAATACATTTTAAATGCCAAGCAATAGCTTCTCCTTCACGATCAGGGTCTGTTGCTAAAATAATTTTATCAGCATCAATTGCATAATCAGTAATTTCTTTTAAATGTTTCTTAGAGCCGGGGTCAATTTCCCAAATCATTTTAAAATCATGCTCTGTATCTACAGAACCATTTTTAGAAGGAAGATCTCTAACGTGACCGTAGCTTGCTAAAACTTTATAATCTGAACCTAAATATTTATTAATAGTTTTTGCTTTTGCTGGACTTTCAACGATAACTAAATTCATAAGTTTTTAGTAAAAAGTGAAGAACTGTCAAAATTTGCGACCTTTGTCAAATTTCGAAAAAATATATACAAAAAAGTCTTTAATTACTTAGAAATTATCTTTTAATTAAGGAAGCAATGTTTTGTCTATGTGTGAAGACTGAAGTGACAAAATAAAATAAGATTAATAAAAATATTTTTTGATCAAAGAAAATAAGAGCTGTAACCGTTGCAACTAAATATCCTAATAAGGCCGAGACAGCTGATATTCTAAAAAGAGCAAGCATAATTAACCACACAGTTATAAAAACACCTGATAAATAAAAATTGATTGCTAATAAACTTCCTATAAATGTCGCAACACCTTTTCCTCCTTTAAATTTTAGCCACACAGGAAAAATATGAGCAAGAAAAACAATTACAGCTGAGTAGTAAGTTAGTTCCTGAAAATACTGCATCGTTAAAAAAACAGATAGAGTTCCCTTAAGACCGTCTAGAAGTAGAGTTAAAGCAGCAATAAATTTATTACCGGTTCTTAGGACATTAGTTGCACCAATGTTTCCAGATCCAATTTTTCTTACATCTCCCAAACCTACAAATTTTGTAAGGATTAAACCAAACGGTATAGAGCCTAATATATAAGAGTAGAGTGTAACTATAAGTAGGTCCATTAAGCTTCAAATACTAAATTTCCATTGATAAAGGTTTTTTCAACCTTACCTTGCATTTTTCTTTTCTCAATTGCTGTATTTTTTGATTTTGATTCAATTTTTTCTTTTTCAACAACCCAAGGCTTATCAAGATTAACAACTGTTATATCGGCATCACTACCTATCGATAAATTTCCAGCGTTGATATTTAATATTTTTGCAGGATTGCAAGTTAATGCTTTTATAAGTGTTTTTAGTTCACAAGCTTGATTGTGATAAAGTTCTAATGTCAGAGATAATAAAGTTTCAATTCCTGAAGCACCAGTTGCTGCCTGTTGGAAGGGTAAACGTTTTGATTCTTCATCCTCAGGTTTGTGATCTGAAACAATAACATCAATTAATCCATTTTTAACTGCATCGATTAAAGCTAGACGGTCATTTTCAGTTCTAAGAGGAGGGGATAATTTTAGAAAAGTTCTAAAATCTCCAATATCATTTTCATTTAACGATAAGTTATTTATTGAAACGCTAGTTGTAAATTCTAATCCCTTTTTTTTATAATTTTCAATTACTGGAAGCGATGCTTTTGAAGATATGGTAGAAATATGATATCTGTTTTTATAAAGCTCTAATAAACTCAAGTCTCTTTCTATTATAATTTTTTCAGCAATATCAGGAATACCTTTTAATCCTAATCTTGTAGAAATTACACCTTCGTTAATTGAGCCATTGGCTGATAGTTCGTTGTCTTGAGGAAATTGAATGATTAGGCTGTTTAAATTTTTTGAATAATTAAATATTTTATCCATTACTCTGTTATTTTGAACGCACTTAATTCCATCTGTAAAACCAATAGCACCAATAATTCCAAGCAAACCAAACTCTGACATTTCATTGCCATCAAGATTTTTTGTAAGAGTAGCAAGTGGGTAAATTTTAATTTGCGACTTATCTTTCGCTCTTCTTTTTGTGAAATCTAATATAGAGCCATTATCAATCACTGGCATAGTATTTGGCATTGTTACAACAGAGGTTACACCACCTGATAAGGCTGCTTCACTTAATGTTCTGAAATTTTCTTTGTATTCAAAGCCAGGCTCTCCCACAAATACTCTCATGTCTACAATTCCTGGAATTGAAGTGTTGCCTTTGCAATCTATAATTTCACATTCTTTAGGCGCGCTATCCTTAGTTACTTTTTTGCCTACTGCCTTTATTTTTTCATTTTCATCAATTAAAATTCCGCCTACTTCATCAATATTATTTTGAGGATCAATTACTCGAGTATTAATTAATAGTTTCATTTTCATTTGTTATTTCCGCATATGATTTTTAAACAAGCCATTCTAACCGCAACTCCCATTTCAACTTGTTCTTTGATAATACTACGATTGATGTCATCAGCTAATGTTGTATCAATTTCAACACCTCTGTTCATAGGACCTGGGTGCATAATCAACGCGTTTGGATGTGCTTTAGTAATTTTTTTATAATCTAAACCATAAAATTCGTAATATTCTCTTGTTGAAGGAACATAAGATCCTTGCATACGTTCTGTTTGAAGTCTCAACATCATAACAATGTCAGATCCTTCAAGACCTTTGTTCATATCCGTGAATGCTTTAACTCCAAGACTTTCAATATTTTTTGGCATTAGAGTAGGCGGTGCAATCACTCTAACCTCAGCTCCTAACATATTGAGTAAATAGATATTTGATCTTGCAACTCTTGAGTGCATTATGTCTCCGCAGATCGCAATTCTTAATCCTTCAATTTTCCCTTTTTTAATTCTGATTGTAAGAGCATCTAGTAACGCTTGAGTTGGATGTTCTCTCCAACCATCTCCAGCGTTAATTACTGAACAATTTACTTTTTGTGCCAAAAGATTTGCAGCTCCAGAGTCTTGATGTCTTATAATTAAAACATCAGGATGCATTGCATTCAAAGTCATTGCTGTGTCAATTAAAGTTTCTCCTTTTTTGATTGCTGAGTTTGAAACATTCATGTTCATCACATCAGCTCCTAATCTTTTTCCTGCAAGCTCGAATGAGCTTAAAGTTCTAGTAGAAGATTCAAAAAATAAATTAATTTGAGTTTTACCGTTAAGAATATTTAATTTTTTTTGTTCTCTTTTGTTAAAGTCAACAAATTGCATTGACTCATCGAGAATGTAATTAACTTCGGGAATAGATAGGGATTGAATGCCTAAAAGGTGTTTGTGTCTGAATTTAACAGCTTCTTTTTGTATAGCCATTAAAAGCAACTCTATACTTGCAAACTATAAAGCATGCAAGCATTAAATAAAAATTACTTATTTTGTTTGATTTTTATAATAATCAATAAAGCCTTGCAAAATAAAGGCAGCAGAATTCTCATCTAGTTTTTTCTGCTTCTTTGTCACATTAATGGATAATTCTGACATACCTTTATAAGCGCCTTCACTGGAGAGTCTTTCATCCCAAAGTGTAACAGGAATAGATAATTGTTCAGTTAAGTTTTTAGAAAAATCTCTAGCCGATTGAGCTCTTGGACCAAGAGAACCGTCCATATTAATAGGGTTACCAACTACAATTCCTTCAATATTATTTTCTTTAATTATATTTCTTATCTCAATTATAAAAAATTTTAGCTGCGTAAATTCTATTGTAGTTAAAGGAGTTGCGATATTATGATTTTCATCACAAATAGAGATACCTATATTTTTTTTTCCATGATCAATTCCAATTAATCTGGATTGTTTATTTATTATTTCTACAAATTTATCGTTCTCTAATAGGTTGTAAGTTTTCATTAAAATGTTAATTTAGCCAGATTTACCATTAAGTCTAATGTCAATTAACAAAGATACTATTAAGAAAATATCAAAGCTAGCAAGGATATCAGTAACTAACGAAGAGACTGATAGACTTGAGAAAGATTTAAATTCAATTTTAAAATTTGTTGAACAGTTAAAAGAACTTAATACAGATAAAATTGCTCCTATAGCTTCAGTCTCTGATCAACCTCTTACAATGAATAAAGATGAGATTATAAAAATTAATGAAAAAGAAGAAATTTTAAAAAACGCTCCTGAGAAAAACTCTAATTATTATATTGTTCCAAAGGTTATCGAATAAATATGACCGATCTTACAAAACTAACATTAGTTGAAAGCATAAAGCACGTTAAAGAAAAAAAATGCAGCGCTGCAGAATTAGTCAGCGCTTATGTTAAGAGAATAGAAAAGTCTGATAAATTAAACTGTTTTAATACTAAGGATTTAGAAAATGCAGTTAATAAAGCTAAAAAAATAGATGCTAGTAAAAAATTAGATAAAGTTTTAGTTGGAGCCCCTATTGCCGTTAAGGACTTATTTTGCACAAAAGGGATAAAAACAACTGCATCAAGTAAAATTTTATCAAATTTTATTCCAACTTATGAATCTACTGTTACAGAAAAACTTTGGAATGAAGATGCAATTTTAATTGGAAAATTAAACTCAGATGAATTTGCAATGGGCTCATCAAATGAGACTAGTAGTTTTGGAAATGTTTTAAATCCATATCGTTTAAATAATGAAAACCTTGTACCAGGAGGATCATCAGGAGGATGTGCTAGTGCCGTTGCTGCTGATTTAACAAGTGCTACCGTTGGAACGGATACTGGTGGAAGTATTCGACAACCCGCTGCATTTACAGGCATTGTAGGTTTAAAGCCTACTTATGGGCGCTGTTCTAGATGGGGGATAGTTGCCTATGCATCGTCTTTAGATCAAGCAGGGCCTATGACAAAAGATGTACGAGATGCTGCCTTAATGCTCGATGTCATTTCTGGTTATGATGAAAAAGATTCAACATCGGCAAACAAACCTAAGAGTTCTTTTTTAAATTCAATTAAAAATAATGTTAAAGGTTTAAGAGTTGGGGTTCCCAAAGAATATCGCGTTGATAATATGCCAAAGGAAGTTGATGATTTATGGCAAGAAGGAATTAAAATTTTAAAAGATAATGGTGCAGTTATTAAAGATATTTCATTACCACACACAAAATATGCTCTTCCGACTTATTATATTATTGCACCAGCTGAAGCCTCATCAAATTTAGCAAGATACGATGGTGTTAGATACGGACTTAGAGCAGAAGGAAAAGATTTAACTGAGATGTATGAAAATACCAGATCCAAAGGTTTTGGTACTGAAGTTAAAAGAAGAATTATGATTGGAACTTACGTTTTATCATCAGGTTATTATGATGCTTATTATTTAAAAGCTCAAAAGGTTAGAAATTTAATTAAAATGGATTTTGATAATGCATATAAAGATGTTGATGTTATTTTAACACCAACAACACCAACGCCAGCTTTTAAATTTGGAGAAAAGACAGATGATCCAATTGCTATGTATTTAAACGATATATTCACAGTAACCGCAAACTTAGCGGGTCTCCCAGCAATATCTTTACCAATAAAATATAATAAAGACGGACTACCTTTAGCATTGCAATTATTTGGCAAATCTTTTGATGAACAAACATTGTTAAACACCGCTTATTCGATAGAGCAGCAAGTTAATTTTAAATCCCAAGTAAAAGATTGGTGGATGTAATGAACGATAAAGAATTTAATTACTATATTTCTGGGGAAACAGGAAAATGGGAAGTCGTAATTGGACTCGAAGTGCATGCACAAGTTAGTTCAAATGCAAAATTATTTTCATCTTCTGCAACTAAATTTGGATCAGAGCCAAATTCACAAGTAAGTTTAATCGATGCGGCAATGCCAGGAATGTTACCTGTGATTAATGAATTTTGCGTTGAACAAGCAGTTAAGACAGGACTTGGATTGAAAGCTAAGATTAATTTACTTTCAGTTTTTGATAGAAAAAATTATTTTTATGCAGATTTGCCCCAAGGTTATCAAATCTCTCAATTTAAACATCCAATCGTTGGCGAAGGAGAAGTAATTCTTGATATGCCTTATGGAACTAAAAAAATTGGAATTGAGAGACTTCATCTTGAGCAGGACGCTGGAAAAAGTTTACACGATCAAGATCCAACAAAAACCTTTATTGATTTAAATAGATCAGGCGTTGCATTGATGGAAATTGTAAGCAAGCCAGACTTAAGATCACCAGAAGAGGTTGCTGAATATATTAAAAAATTAAGATCAATTATGCGTTATTTAGGAACTTGTGATGGGAATATGGAAGAAGGCTCATTAAGAGCAGATGTTAACGTATCTGTTAGAAAAGTAGGTAGCAAAGACTTTGGAACACGTTGTGAAATTAAAAACGTTAATTCAATAAAGTTTATGCAGCAAGCCATTCAGTATGAAGCAAAAAGACAAATTGAATTACTAGAAGAAGGTAAAAAAATTGACCAAGAAACAAGATTATTTGACACTAAAAAAAACGAAACTCGTCAGATGCGTAGCAAAGAAGATGCTCATGACTATAGATATTTCCCTGATCCAGATCTTCCCCCTTTAAAATTTGATCAATCTTTTGTAGATGGAATTAAACAAAAATTACCAGAATTACCGGATGATAAAAAAGAGCGTTTAATTAAAGATTATAAACTTTCAAGTTATGAGGCTGGAGTTTTAATATCAGATAAAGACACTTCAGATTATTTTGAAGATATTGCAAAAAATTCTGATGTAAAACTTGCAATTAATTGGGTGATTGGTGATTTATTTGCAGCTTTAAATAAAGTTGGAAAATCAATTAAAGATTCACCAATTTCATCTAAAAATTTAGCAAAATTAATAGATTTAATAAAAAACAATACGATCTCAGGAAGAATTGCAAAAGAAGTTTTTGAATTAATGATTAACGATAATAGAGATCCAAAAGTTATCGTTGAAGAAAAGGGGCTTATCCAAGAAAGCAATGTTGGTGAATTAGAAAAAATTATTGAAAAAGTGTTAAAAGATAATGGTGATAAGGTTGAAGAATATAAATCAGGTAAAGATAAATTATTTGGTTTCTTTGTAGGTTCTGTAATTAAAGAATCCAAAGGCAAAGCTAATCCAGCTTTAGTTAATGATATTTTAAAGAAAAAACTTTCATAAAGTGTTTAAGTCGATTGAAAATTTACCCGAATTACAGAATTACCTTTTTAAAACAGGTATTAATGAACATCCTTTGCAAAAAGAACTTCGAGAATATACAGAAAAAAATCTAGGCAATGCTGCAACAATGCAAATCAGCCCAGATCAAGGAGCGCTACTTCAGTTTATTATTAAAAGTTCAAATATTCAGAACTGTTTAGAAATTGGAACTTTTACAGGCTACAGCGCATTAACCATGGCATTAGCTCTTCCGGAGAATGGATCTATTGTTAGTTTAGATATTGATAAAAAAAATACTGATATTGCGAAAAAATATTGGAGCAAACATAGTGTTAGTAAAAAAATTGATTTTATTTTAGCGCCAGCGTTAGAGACAATGGAAGAGTTTATTAATCAAGATAAGATTTTTGATCTAATTTTTATTGATGCTGACAAAAAAAATTACATGAATTATTTTTTAAAATCACTTGAACTTTTAGAGAAAGACGGAATTATTATTGTTGATAATACACTTTGGAAAGGAAAAGTTGCAGACGAGAATATTAGAGATGACCAAACAAATTCTATTAGAGAATTTAATAGATTTGTTAAGGACTTTAAGGGAACTGAGAGTATGATATTATCTATAGCGGACGGCATGACTATTTGTAGAAAGTTATAAAATGTTAAGATTAATTAGTTTTTATAAATTTGTTAAAATTAGAATTCCTATTGATAATAAATTAACTTTTAAAAAGTTTCTTATTGATAACAAATTAAAAGGTAGCATTATTTTTTCTTTAGAAGGAATTAATGGCAGCGTTTCAGGAAAACAATCTAATATTGATTTATTAATTAAGCTCTTAAAAGAAAGATTTTTATTTAAAGAATTTGATACTATTAATGAATGCGATGTTGATTTTGTTCCGTTTAAAAGAGCAAAAATTAAAATTAAAAATGAAGTAGTTCCATTAAACGAAATGTTTAATGATGATAAATATAAATTTCAAAATAGAATAGAACCTGAAGATTGGAATAAATTAATTTTATCAAATGATGTCACTGTTGTTGACGTTAGAAAATCGTTTGAAAGTGAGCTCGGTACATTTGAAAAAGCGATAAATCCTAAAATTAATGATTTTAGAAAATTTCCACAATATTTTGAAAAACTCCATGATGACAAAGACAGAAAAATAGCAATGTTTTGTACAGGCGGAATTCGTTGTGAAAAAGCTGCAAGCTATTTATTTAAAAGAGGATTTAAAAATGTTTACCAATTAAAAGGTGGAATTTTAAATTATCTAAATAATGTTCCTGAAAAAGAATCTTTATGGAATGGGGAGTGCTTTGTATTTGATGAAAGAGTTACTGTTGTAAATAATTCAAAACAAGGAAGTTACTTAATTTGCGCAGGCTGTAGAACTCCTATGAAAAAGAAAGATATTAAATCTCCAAAATATGAAAAAGACGTAAGCTGTCCAAATTGTTTTGATAAATTAACAGATAAACAAAAATTTAGATTTAGAATGAGAGCTTCACAAAAAACAAGTGGCAAATTAAAATCAAATTCATTACAAAGAGTATCAGCATGAGCAAACAAGTACCAAATGTTAAATTTGTAATTCGTCCTGAAAAAGATTTTATTACAATAACTACAGATGATATTTTTAAAAATAAAAATATAGTTTTATTTGCTCTTCCTGGAGCTTTCACACCAACCTGCAATGATTATCATCTACCAGGTTATGAGTTAAATTATGATGAATTAAAAAAATTAGGCATTGATGAGGTTTATTGTTTAAGTGCCAATGATCCATTTGTAATGAAAGCTTGGGCTAAGAATTTAGATCTTAAAAAAGTTAAAATGTTACCGGATGCTAATATGGAATTTACTAAAGCTATGGAAATGGTGACTGATAGATCAGCTGCTGGCATGGGCCAGCGTTCAAAAAGATATTCAATCTATGTTAAAGATAAAACAATTGAAAAAATGTTTGTTGATGCAGATGGTAAATTTGATCTAAGCGATTCAAATACTATGATTAGTTTTTTAAAATCAAAAAAATAAATGAAAAAGGGTCTTCGACCTATTACACGAACTGCAAATCCAGAACCACCAGATAAAAATTCTATTACTTGGATTATTTGGGCTGCTTGGGCTGACCGAATTACTTTTGAAGATATCAAAGAAAAAACAGGAAGATCCGAGTCTGAAGTTATAAAAATAATGAGAAAGAACTTAAAAGAAAGTTCATTTAAATTATGGAGAAAAAGAACCCATAATCAAAGCATTAAACATAGAAAAAAATTTGAGAACTCCAGAAAACAACTAAATCAAAGAATTTACTTTTCTGATGATGATTAAAATATCTACATTTTAGTTGAATAAATACAATTCTAGTTTAGATAGACACTCTTCATGGCAACAGATATTAAAAAAATTCGTAACATCGCAATTATTGCACACGTCGATCACGGTAAAACTACACTTCTCGATAAACTATTAAGAGATTCTGGAACATTAAAAGCATCCGAGATGGCTGAAGAGCGAATAATGGATTCTAATGAAATTGAAAAAGAAAGAGGTATTACAATTCTTGCAAAAAATACTTCCTTAACTTGGAATGGTTATCAAATAAATATTATTGATACACCTGGTCACGCTGACTTTGGTGGAGAAGTAGAACGTGGTCTTTCTATGGTGGATTCTGTTTTGCTTCTAGTTGATGCAGTAGATGGACCAATGCCACAAACAAGATTTGTAACATCAAAAGCTTTAAAACTTGGACTACGTCCAATTGTAGTAATTAATAAAGTAGATAGAGATGGAGCAAGACCTGATTGGGCATTAGATCAAACTTTTGATCTGTTTGATAAATTAGGAGCAACTTCTGAACAACTAGATTTTCCAATTATTTATACATCGGCAATTCAAGGATGGGCAGCAAAAGAGCCTAAAAAGGCTGAACATAATATGAGTGTTTTATTTCAATGTGTTGTTGATAACGTTCCACATCCAAAAGTGGATCTTGAAGGACCTTTTAGAATGCAAGTGAGCTCTCTTGATTATTCAAGTTATGTTGGTGTTATTGGAATTGGAAGAATTCAAAGAGGAACTATTAAAGTAAACGATAACGTTTCAATCATTAATAAAGAAGGAAAAATTAAAAACGGAAAAATTTTACAAATTTTAGGATTTTTAGGATTAGCAAGAATTGAAAAACAAGAAGCATCTGCCGGAGAAATTATTATGTTTTCTGGAATCGATGGAGTTAAAATTTCTGATACAGTTTGCGATCCAAAACAAGTTGAGGCACTCCCACCACTTGTTGTTGATGAGCCAACAATTAGCATGACTTTTCAAGTCAACACATCTCCATTTGCTGGCAAAGAAGGAAAATATGTTACAACAAGAAACATTAAAGACAGATTAGATAAAGAACTTATTCATAACGTTGCCCTTCGAGTTACTGAAACCGAAAGCCCAGATAAATATAGAGTATCAGGAAGAGGAGAACTGCATTTATCAATTTTAATCGAGAACATGAGAAGAGAAGGCTATGAGCTTGCAATCTCTAGACCTGAAGTAATTATTAAAAAAGTAGACGGACAAGACCAAGAACCTTTTGAAGCTTTAACAATTGATATTGAAGAGCAAAATCAAGGTAAAATTATGGAAAAACTTGGCGAGAGAAAAGGGGATTTAAAAAATATGGTCTCTGATGGTAGAGGCAGAGTTAGATTAGATTACGTTATTCCCACACGAGGTTTAATTGGTTTTCGTTCAGATTTTTTATCAACTACTTCCGGAACTGGTTTGATGTACCATTCCTTCGATCATTATGGTCCTAAAATTAACCAATCGTTGGGTGAAAGAAATAATGGTGTTCTAATTTCAAAAGACCAAGGTAAAGCAGTTACTTATGGCATATTTCATCTTCAAGAGCGTGGACGTTTCTTCATATCTCACGGAGATGAAATTTACGCAGGACAAGTTATTGGAATACATAATAGAGATAACGATTTAATAGTTAATCCACTAATTGGAAAAAAAGTATCCAATGTAAGATCAGTTACTGCTGATGAAGCTTTGGTTATTGTTCCTCCAATTAAAACAACTTTAGAATATTCACTTCAGTTTATTAATGATGATGAACTTGTTGAAGTTACACCAAAGTCCATTCGTATAAGAAAAAGATTCTTACTTGAACACGAGCGCAAAAGAGCCCAAAAGTCATAATAAATAATGGTTTCGGTTATTAAGTATAAAGATCTAGGCGGAGCTGACCATGGCTGGTTAAAAGCAAAACATCATTTTAGTTTTGCATCTTATTACAATCCTAAAAGAATGGGTTTTGGTACAATTCGAGTTATTAATGACGATATTATAAAAGCTAAAAAAGGCTTTGATCCACACCAACATAACGACATGGAAATTATCACTTATGTTCGCTCCGGCGCAATCACTCATACAGACAATCAAAATAACGAAGGCAGAACTGAGGCCGGAGATATTCAGGTTATGAGTGCAGGCACAGGAGTTATTCATTCAGAGTATAATTTAGAAGATAAAGAAACAAATATTTATCAGATCTGGATTAATCCTAACAAAACTGGAGTTAAACCTAGATGGGAAGCAAAACAATTTCCAAAAGATCCTGTTAAAAATAAGCTTAATCTTTTAGTTTCTGGATTTGGAAAAAATTACAAAGAAGGAACATTAGGAATTTACCAAGATGCTTATATTTATGGTGGAAAAATAAATAAAGGGGATGAAATTATTTATAATATTAAACATCAGGCTTATTTATTATGCTCTTATGGAAGCGTTAGTTTAGATGAAAAAGTATTAGAAAAAGGAGATGCTGCTGAAATTTTAGGTATTAATGAATTTAAAATTAAAGCCAACGAAGATTGTGAAGTTTTAGTAATAGATGCTCCAAAATAAAAATTATTATATTAAGCAACTTTAAGAAATATAACTCCAAGAACGATTAAAGATACTCCAATCCACCTTAAAAGAATTGACGGATCATTAAAGAACAAAACTCCAATAATAAAAGTTCCAGCAGCTCCAATTCCAGTCCACACAGCATAAGCTGTTCCGATAGATATTCCTTTAAGAGAAAGCCATAATAAAATACCGCTTATGGTCATAGATAAAACTGAAATAATAGGTCCTAATACTTTATATGATGGAATAGCTGATAGCTTTAATCCAAGGGGCCATCCAATTTCAAAAATGCCTGCAACAATAAGATAAATCCAGTGAGTTGTAGTCATATATCAAAGCAGGTATATCCTTATTTATAAAAATTATCAAAATTAGGAGAGATGGCCGAGAGGCTGAAGGCGGCGGTTTGCTAAACCGTTATACGATTGAAAAGTCGTATCGAGGGTTCGAATCCCTCTCTCTCCGCCAAAGATATGAATGATATTCTTAGTATAAGCGAAATAGTTTCTAAATCTTTTTCTTACATATTTAAAGATATTAAAAAAATATTTAGAGAAAGTTTTTTTACTGTTTTATTCCTTACAATAATTTTTAATGCTTTGTATTTTTTAGTTTTAAAAAGTATCGCAACTAAATTTACATTTTTTATTATTTTCGCTCTTATGGGATTGGTTATCAGTACAATTGGTTATAAAGTTCATAGAGATATTTTGTTAAATCAAACTATATTTAATCCATTGTTTAAAATGTTTGACTTAAATAATATTAAATATCTATTCTATAGTACCTTAATTTCTTCTTTAGCATTAAGTCCTGCTTTTTTTAAATATTATTTAGATAGAAATGAAATTAGCACTATGTTTGGAGTTGACAGTAGGTACCTTGCGTTATTATTAATCCCAACTATTTATCTAGCTTTTAAATTAATTTTAATTTTACCAAAAATATCTTTAAATAAATCAATTAGTATTTTTTCAGGAAAAGAATTTAATGATTTTTCTGGAAAATTATTTGTAATATTTTTAATTATTACTCTAGCTTTTATTTTGCCCACCTACTTAATTTTTGCAGTACAAGTATATTTATTGGAGAATATGCAAGGTTTTTATAAATTTTTAAAACCTTTTTTTGATTTTATGTCTTTTTTTGTTTCTTATCTAAATTATGCTGCAGTTTTTGCAGCATTATCTTATTCTTATAAGGTAACTAAAAAATAATTATCGATATAAAATTTTTTCAATTTTATTGGTAGCGTTTCCTGGGTCATTTAAATATTCATATACGTTTATATTTTCACTAACCCTTTGCACATAATTTCTTGTTTCATGGAATGGTATAAGTTCAATAAAATCAATTGCATCAATCTGTTTTCTTCTTGGATCACCATATGTCTTAATCCATTTTTCAACACGATGAGGACCAGCATTATAGGCTGCAAACGCCAGATAGTGAGAGCCAAAAAGATCATCAAGATCTGAAATATAATATGAGCCAAGTGCTAAGTTGTAGTCTTTATTCTTTGTTAATTTTTCTCTAGAAAATTCAACGTTGGTTACTTTGCTTAACAATCTTGCTGTTGCCGGCATAATTTGCATTAAACCTTTTGCACCAACTCTAGAGTTCGCAGAAGTATCAAATTCACTTTCTTGTCTTATTAAAGCTAAAATAACAGAACTATCTAATATCTTTTGGTTTTTTACCTGTTTAGGAACTTCTATTCTTGGAAAACTTATTTCTAAAAAGTTTAAATTTTTATAAGAAGCATTCTTTGCAATTTGTATTGCAAAATCTAATCTTTCGATTTCTTGTGCTAACACACCTGCCATTGAGATTTCTTCAAAGGTTCTGTTTTGTTCAACATCACCAAGATGTCTCAATATATCCTTTGTATATCTAGATCTATTTAACTCCTTCAATACGATAACTGATTTTGCTAGAGGGTTACTTTTTTTAAATTCTTCATATTTATCTTCACTAAATTTAAAATTATTATTTATTGAAAATCTTTTTTCATTTAATTCTATATGTGAAAGTTGACCATAAAATGTGGCTCCATATTGAGAACCCGTTCTAAACCATGTGTTTGATTGATTTGTTTGACCTAATTTTTTATACGTTCTTCCAATCCAATAAGCCGCTCTTGCTTTAGATATCGGATAAGAAACCGCCGCATTCATTTTTAAAAAATGATTAAGAGCTAAATCTGCTTGATTAGTAAAACTTAAAGCAAGCCAACCAAGATGCCATTCAATTTCAGCATAATCTGCACCTTCATTTAATCTGTGATCTTTTAAAATTTCGTATGCTACTTTATATTCTTTGTCTGAAATCTTATCTCTTGCAACTGATAGTCTTTCTTTAGCCAGATATTCATTTCTCATCAAAGAGTCTGATGCACTTTGATTCATTAGAGTTAGCGCATCATCAAATCTTGCTTTCTTTCTTCGCCATTTAATTCTGTCATAAATTAAACCAGGATCTTCTTTTAAAGATTGTGGTACTTGAGATATTAAATTATCAGCTGATCTTTTAGTAAATAGCGCGGCCCTAGCATTATATAATTTTTGATAATCAGGATTTAAATAATATATCGTATCTTTTAAATCTTTATATTTTGCTTCATAAGCGAAATAATCTGCTCTTAAAACGTAGTCCTGATGAGTTAAAAACTTTTTAAATATTTTTGAGAAATATTTTAGATCATTCTTACTTAACTCAGCATCTTTAAAACCATCTTTAACTAAGTTTCTAGCTTTTTCAGTTTGATTATTTTCTAAAAACGCCTCTGCTAATCTCAATCTACCAAAACCACTTAGAGGAGGGTTGTTACTAAAATATTCTATAATTGAAGAAGGTGAATTGTTATCAAAGTTAATTTTGTGTTCTGCTAGATATTTTATACGATTTATTCTTGGCCAATCTTTATGGTTTTTTATAAACGCAATATATTCATTAAAGCTTGCTCCACTTTGAGTATCGATTAAATACATCCAATTTACGAGCGTATAAATTGTTTTGTCTTGCATTTTTTGCGCGTCTGATAATGCTAATTTCCATTGTTTTCTATCTACATAATTAAAAACAACTTTTGTTATTTCAAAATCTTTATCACTAAGAGTTTTTGTTGCTAAAGCACCCTTAGGTTCGGGAGTAAAAACTTTAAAGTCACTAGGTTTTACCTTTGGAACTACGTCTTTAGTACCGTCAGCTTTTTCGATATCCTTTTTTTTAATTTCTTTTGTTTCTTTAGGTTTAGGTATTTCTTGTTTTTTTTCAGGTATTTTTTTTTCTTTAACCTCTTTAACTTCTTTAACTTCCTTTTTCGGCTCTTCTTTTTTTTGACTTTTTTCTTCCTGGATTAAAACTTCTTCTTTAGGTTTTAGGATTGGTTGTTCTTTTTTTTTATTTTTTGTTAAATTGTCTAAAAACTTGGATGTTTTTGATGAATACGCTGAGCTATCTATAAATTTTTCAGGTTTTAATTTTGGAGGTATATTTTTTGCGTATGCAGAAAAACTCATACCCAATAGCAAAAATAAATTAACAATTACAACAAATTTAAAGTTCATTTAATTTTATTATTTAAAAAAACAGTGTATTATAAAAAAGCTTTTTTATAGATATTTATATAATGTTTAAAGGATCATTTACCGCTCTTATTACACCATTTAAAAACAATCGATTAGATAGAGCTGCTTACGTTAAACTAATTCATCATCAAATTGATAATGGTACAAACGGTTTGGTACCTGGAGGTACAACAGGAGAATCTCCAACCTTAAGTCATGCTGAACATAGAGAAATAATTAAAATTTGCGTGCGTGAATCAAAAGGTAGAATTCCTATTATGGCTGGAACAGGATCAAATTCTACAGAAGAAGCAATTCATTTAACAAGATTTGCAGAAAAAGCAGGAGCAAACGCAGCATTGATTGTAACTCCTTATTATAACAAACCAACACAGGAAGGTTTGTATCAACATTATAAAGCAATTAATAATAAATGCGGAATACCAATTTTCATTTATAATATTCCAGGTCGTTCAGTAATTGACATGAGTGTTGATACGATGGCTCGTTTGTTTGAGCTTAAAAATATTACAGGCGTAAAAGATGCGACTGGCGATCTTAATAGAGCCGTTCAACAAAGAAAAAAATTAGGAAAAGATTTTATTCAATTTACTGGAGAAGATTTAAATGCGTTAGAATTTAAATTAAGAGGTGGGGTAGGCTGTATATCCGTTACAGCAAATGTTGCTCCTAGACTTTGTTCCGAAATGCAAACTTTATTAGATTACAAAACAGACAAGCTTATTTTTCAAAGAGCAAAAGAAATTAATAAAATTTTGAAACCTTTGCATGATTTAATGTTTATCGAAACAAATCCAGCGCCAGTTAAATATGCGGTTAGTTTACTAGGATTATGTTCAAAAGATTTACGTTTACCAATGGTCACAGTTAGTAAGAAAAACCAAATTAGAATTAAGAATTTATTAAAAAAACTTTCATTAATTTAATTAATGAAAAAAGATGAAGGCAATTATCAGGTAGTTGCAAATAACAGAAAAGCTAGTTTTAATTATTTTCTTTTAGAATCAATTGAGGCTGGGATTGTTTTATTAGGTTCTGAGGTTAAATCTTTACGTTTAGGAAAGGGTAATATTGCAGAATCGTATGCTGCAGATTTAGGTGGTGAGCTGTTTTTACAAAATTCTTACATTCCTGAATATAATCAATCTTCCTATAATAATCATGACCCAAGAAGACTCAGAAAGTTATTATTAAGCAAAAAACAAATTAACAAGATTATTGGAAAGATTAATCAAGAGGGATTAACTGTTGTTCCTGTAAGGATGTATTTTAATCATAAAGGAATAGCTAAAGTTCAAATTGCTATTGCTAAAGGTAAGAAACAACATGACAAACGTCACACTAAAAAAGCAAGAGACTGGGAAAGAGAAAAATCAAGAGTTTTTAGAAAAAGTTAATTATGATTCTTCTTTCTCTAGGTTCAAATCTCGCTTCAAAGTTTGGCGACAGTAAAAAAACTTTACTAAAATGTTATGAATTTTTTAATAATAGCGATATCAAAATATTAAAAAAATCTAGCTTTTACGAGAGTGTTGCAGTTCCAAACAAATTGGACCCAAAATTTATTAATAGCGTTATATCTGTTGAGACAAAATTTTCAGCAGAAGAGCTAATTAAATATATTCTTAATGTGGAGGAAAAATTTGATCGAAAGCGTGAACAAATTAATGCACCAAGAACATGCGATATAGACATTGTGGATTTTAATGGCGAAATAATAAATATTTTTAATAAAAATATTTCTCTAGAAATTCCTCATCCACGCTTAGAGCAAAGAAGTTTTGTTTTATATCCAATTAGAGAAATTGATAAAAATTGGAAAAGCCCACTATCGGGAAAAAAAATAGATCAATTGATTGAAAATTTAGACGCTGAAACTAAGAAGAACATTACAATTATATAAAATTTTGATATATTTTTGTTCATGCTTAATCAGCAAGAACTCTTAGACAAAGTTAAGGTTTATAATAACTACATAGACGAAAATGTTGTTAAAAAAGCCTATGATTTTGCGTTTGATGTTCATAAAAATCAAAAAAGACTTTCTGGAGATCCGTACATCTCACATCCAATTGCAGTTGCTGCAATTTTGTGTGATTTAAAAGTAGATACAGCCACCATTACCACAGCTTTGTTGCACGATACTATTGAAGATACAGAAGCAACATATAGCGAAGTAAATAAATTATTTGGAAAAGAAATAGCTGATCTTGTTGAAGGGGTTACAAAAATTTCAAGATTAGAAGACAAGTCAAAAGAGTATTCTGTTGCTGAAAATTTTAGAAAATTAATACTAGCAACATCAAAAGATATTAGAGTTTTACTAGTTAAGCTTGCAGACAGACTTCATAACATGCGTACCATCAGTAATATTACCAATCCTGACAAAAGATTAAGAATAGCAAAAGAAACTATGGAAATTTATTCTCCATTGGCTGAAAGAATGGGGATGCATAATTTTCGTGATGAACTTGAAGATTTAGCTTTTAATGTTTTAAATCCAGACGCTAGAAAATTAATCACTGATCGTATAATTTTTAACAAAGAAAGTTTAGGAGTTACTTTTTCAGATATTTCAGAAAAAATTTTAAAGTTATTAGAAGGAAAAGATATTAAAGCTAAGGTAACAGGTAGAGAAAAAACCCCTTTTTCAATTTGGAGAAAAATACAAAGCAAGAGAATTTCTTTAGAACAAATTACAGATATTGTCGGTTTTAGAGTTATACTCGACAATGTTGATATGTGTTATCGCGCGCTGGGCATTTTTCATACGGAATGGTCAATGGTTCCTGGAAGATTTAAAGATTATATTTCTGTTCCAAAATCTAATAATTATAAATCAATTCATACTTCGGTAATTGGCCCAAAAAGACAAAAAATAGAAATCCAAATCAGAACCCAAGAAATGCATGAGTTTGCAGAAAGAGGAGTGGCTGCTCATTGGAATTATAAAGCTAATGAAAAAGTAAGCGATAATACTCTCAAAGATTATAACTGGTTAAAAGATTTAGTAGAGATGTTGGAGAGCGGTGAAAATCCAGAACATTTTTTTGAATATACAAAACTTCAATTATTCCAGGATCAGGTTTTTTGTTTTACACCAAAAGGCGCTCTTATTCGTTTACCAGCAAATGCCACACCTATTGATTTTGCTTATGCTGTGCATACAGAAATTGGAGATAAATGTATTGGTTGCAAGATTAATGGAAAGGAATCTCCGTTACAAAGTATTCTTCAAAATGGCGATGAAGTTCAAATTATTACATCTTCTAAACCGTCACCTTCAATGTACTGGTCATCAATTGCAAAAACAGGAAAAGCTAGAGCCGCCGTTAGAAGATATTGGAGTTTAAGAAACACAGATAAATCTGAAGAAAAGGCCTACGACACAAGTTTATGGGTTCTTTTAAGTCACAAAGCAGGAACTTTGGGTGAAGTATGTACTATGATAGGAAAGCATAAATGCAATATTTCTAACGTAGAGTTAGTCGATAAAAAAGATGATTTTATAAGTTTCATTTTTGATTTAGAGATTAAAAACTTAAAAGATTTTACTAATTTAGTTTCAGAGATCAAACAACAAGGAATAAATTTTAAAATTATAAGAAATAGAAAAGCAAATGCTGACAGAAAAAAAAACTAAAGAAATTTTTGTAAAAACTAAAGCGCTATTACAAGGGCATTTTATTTTATCATCGGGCTTGAGAAGCGAACAATATCTGCAATGTGCAAAATTATTAATGCATCCAAAACAATCAGAATTAATTTGTAAATCTCTTGCGCAGAAAATAAAGAAAGTTTTTAAAAAAATTGATTTAGTTGTAGCACCAGCAATGGGAGGTATTATTGTTGGGTATGAAGTTGCTAGACATTTAAAAGTTCCTTCAATTTTTACAGAGAGAGTTGATGGAGAATTTCAGTTAAGACGTGGTTTTGAAATTAAAGCAGGAGCAAAAGTTTTAATTGTGGAAGATGTTATTACAACAGGAAAATCAAGCATGGAATGTGCAAAAGTAATTAAAAAACATAAAGGACATGTTGTCGGATTTGCATGCATTGTAGATCGATCTAATAATCAAAGTTCGATTAATGCAAAAATTGTTTCGCAAATTACCTTTGATATTCCAACCTATCGCGAAGATAAAATTCCTAATAAATTAAAATCTATTCCAGCAATAAAGCCAGGTAGTAGAAATTTAGTCTAAATGAGAAAAAGAATTAGATTAGGTTTTAATATTGATCATGTGGCAACAGTTAGAAATGCAAGAGGAGATGATTATCCGTCACCCCTAAAAGCTGCAATTATAGCTCAAAATAATGGTGCAGATTCAATAACAGTTCACTTAAGAGAAGATCGCAGACATATTCGAGATCATGACTTAGTTGAGTTAAAGAAAAAAATTAAAATCCCAATCAATTTAGAAATGGCGTTAACCCATGAGATGTTGCAAATTGCATTAAAACTTAAGCCTAAATATGTATGTATTGTTCCTGAAAAAAGAAAAGAAGTAACAACAGAAGGTGGTTTAAATTTAAATTATAAAAAAAATTATTTAAAAAAAGTTATTAACTTATTAAAAAATAAAAATATTAAAGTTTCATTATTTATAGAACCCGATTTAAAAACTGTTCATTTAGCCAAAGAATTAGGTGCAAATAACATTGAGCTACATACCGGAAAATATTGTAAATTTTTTAGAGAGAAAAATAGTTTAATTATTAAAAAAGAATTTCTTAAAATTAAAAATTCAGCAAAACTTGGTATTAACTTAAATCTAGGAGTTCATGCTGGTCATGGTTTGAATTATCAAACTTCAAAAAAAATATCAGCGATTAATGAAATTTCAGAATTAAATATTGGTCATTTTTTTATATCGGAGTCGATATTTTTTGGTATAGCTAATGTCCTTAAGAAGTTTAATAAGATTTTAAAAAGATGAATATAATTGGACTTGGAACAGATATTGTAAATATTAATAGAATAAAAAAAATCTATTCTAAGTATGGTAATCATTTTTTAGATAAAATTTTAACAGAAACTGAAAAAAAAATTGAGGGTAAAATTACTAGATCAAAGAATATTGCAACTATAGCAAAGAGATTTGCTGCTAAAGAGGCTATTTCCAAAGCTATTGGGTATGGTTTTTCAAAAGGAATTCATTTTAAAAATATCGAAATATATAATGACAAAAATGGCAAGCCTTATGCGAATGTAAACGGTAAGGCAAAAACGACTCTTAGCAAAATTTCAAAAAAGTATAATATTTTTTTAACTTTATCTGATGATAAACCTTGGGCTGTAGCAACAGCCTTAATTACTTCACGATGAAAAAAATTATTATTGAAAATGTGAAGACACTTGTCTTTGCTTTTTTAATCGCCTTATTTATTAGAAGTTTTTTCTTTCAACCTTTTTACATTCCATCCTCATCAATGGAGGAGAATTTGTTAGTAGGGGATAGATTGTTTGTTTCAAAATTTAGCTATGGATACAGCAAACATTCTTTACCTTTTAGTCCTGATATTTCTGATAAAAGAATTTTCTTTTCTTCACCAGAAAGAGGAGAAGTAATTGTTTTTAAAACTCCCGAAGATAACGATACTGATTATATTAAACGTTTAATAGGACTACCGGGTGATAAAATTCAAATGGTTAATAGTGTCCTTTATATTAATAATAAACCTATCAAAAGAGAGTTTGTTAAAAATGATTTTGTACTTTGTGGTGGATCTAAAATTAAATCAAATTTTTATCTAGAGACTCTGCCAAATGGAAAGTCTTATTTAGCTGCTTATGCCGAAAAAAATTCTTCAAAAGATACGGATGTTTATTCAATACCTCAAAATAAATTTTTTTTTATGGGCGATAATAGAGATTGTTCACAAGACAGCAGATATTTAACAAGTGTTGGCTATGTAGATAAACTTAATTTAGTAGGAAAGGCGCAAATATTATTTTTTTCAAATAATGAAGAAATAGGAAATTTATTTACTTTTTGGAAATGGCACAAATCAATAAGATTTAATAGAGTCTTAAAATTTATTAAATGATTTCTGATAACAAGATCAGTGAAGTAGAGAGCATCATTGGTGTTAAATTTTTAAATAAAAAATATTTAAGCCAAGCTTTAGTACACAAAAGTTTTTCAAACGATAATTCTGATAATAATGAAATTTTAGAATTTTTAGGAGATAGAGTTTTAGGATTAGTGCTTGCTAAAAAATTAATTAATTTATACCCGAATGATAAAGAAGGACAGCTTGATAAAAGATTAGCCTCACTAATTAACAAAAAAGTTTGCGCTAAAGTTTTAGAAAAATACGATTTATTAAAATTTATATCAGTTAGCAAAGCACAAAAAAAAATTAAAACAGGTAATATTAAAATTTTTGGTGATTTGTGTGAGTCATTAATAGGGGCCATTTACATTGATAGAGGTTTTGAAGCTGCTGAAAATTTTATTTTTGATTTATGGAAAGATCAATTGAAACAATCAGGAGAAATTAAAATTGATGCAAAAACAAAACTACAAGAATTTTCTTTAAAACTTTATAAAGAACTTCCTAAATATAAAGATTTATCAACCTCAGGACCTGCACATAAACCTATTTTTAAAGTTTCTGTGAGTATTAAAAAATCCAAATCATTTACTGGCGAAGGTTCCTCAAAAAGAAATGCTGAGCAAAAAGCAGCAGATTCATTATTGAATAGTCTAGAGAATGAATAAAAAGAGAATAGGCTATGCATGTATAATTGGACCAACTAATGCTGGTAAATCAACTTTATTAAATACAATTTTTAAAAAAAAAATATCTATAGTTTCTCATAAAGTTCAAACTACTAATTTTGCAATAGAAGTTGTGAAATATCACAAGGATAATAAGATTATTTTTATAGATACCCCGGGATTATATAATAAGAAAAATAACACTAATTTTTTAAATGACGTTAATGTCGAAGTTAAAAGAGCAGATGTAATTGTTATAATTTTAGATATTTCTATTCATTTATTTTATGAAGAAATTCTAGAAAAGATTTTAAAAAATACTAAAAAACCAAAAATTTTAGTATTTAATAAAATTGATAAAGTTTCACAGGAATATGCAATTGAACAAATTAATAAATCTAAATTTGTTAAAAATTTTGATGAAATTTATTATGTTTCAGCGTTAAAAAATAAAAATATTAATAACCTTTTAGATGGAATTGTCGCAAAGCTTCCAGAGGGAGACTTTGAGAGTTCTATTAACTTTGAAACAAATATTTCTAAAGATGTATTTTTTTCTGAACTTACGCGTGAAGCAGTATTTAAATATTTAAATCAAGAATTACCATATCAGATTTATGTTAAGACTTATAAATTTGAGAAAGAAAATAGAAATTATAAAATTTACCAAATTATTTATGTGAAAAATGATAATCATAAAAAAATTGTTTTAGGTAAAAACGGCAGTAATATTAAAAAAATTGGTATTTCAGCTAGAAAAGAAATTGAAAAATTATTTAAACACAAGGTTAGTTTATTTTTAGACGTACAAACATCTAAGCAATGACCTGGGGTGATGAAGGGTACATATTGGGAGTTAATATATACGGTGAAAACTCTTCTATTATAAGTATTCTTTCCAAAGATCACGGTCATCACAAAGGTATAATTTATGGAGGAACTTCTTCTAAGTTAAAAAAACTAATTCATATTGGAAATAAAATT
The DNA here is from genome assembly GCF_965235095.1 of Fontibacterium abundans (SeqCode). Classification (GTDB taxonomy): domain Bacteria; phylum Pseudomonadota; class Alphaproteobacteria; order Pelagibacterales; family Pelagibacteraceae; genus Fontibacterium; species Fontibacterium abundans. The sequence continues at coordinate 410,291 of NZ_OZ249405.1, forward strand.
AAAGTTACATGGAAGTCAAAATCAGAAGATGCAATTGGTTATTATAATTTTGAATTAATGGATGCAGTTGCTCCAAAATATTTTGATAATGATAAAAAATTAACAGCAATTTTATCAGCAACAAGTATTTGTCTAAAAATATTACCCGAGAGAAATGTATATTTGCCTGTTTATAATTCTTTTGAAGACTTATTCAATTCTTTAAGTTCTGATGATTTTTTTAAAAAATATGTTTTATGGGAAAGATTTCTATTGTCCGAATTAGGTTATAACGTTGATTTAGAAAATAAAGATTCATTAAAATTATTTAATAAAAATGTAAGTTATCCACAATATTTTTATGACAATTCAGCAGCCTTTACTGATAATGACATTTACAATGGATTTTTAATTAATAAGCATCAGTTATTAAATTATATATTTGAACCAAATAAAGTTAAATTTCCTTATTACAGAATAAAATTAGAGAATTTTTTTAATGAAAAATAAAGACAATATTTTAAATGCTTCTTTAGCAACTGAGTTTAGCCAAAAGTATTTAGCGTATGCATTGTCAACTATTACACATAGAGCATTACCCGATGTTAGAGATGGATTAAAACCAGTTCATCGTAGATTGCTTTATGCGATGTATCTTTTAAATTTAGGCTCAAAATTACAACCTAAAAAATCTGCAAGAGTAGTCGGCGATGTTATTGGTAAATTTCATCCCCATGGTGACCAGTCCGTTTATGATGCATTAGTAAGATTGGCCCAAGATTTTTCAATTCGTTATCCGTTAATAAATGGTCAGGGAAATTTTGGAAATATCGACGGAGATAACGCTGCCGCCATGAGATACACGGAGGCCAAACTCACTGAAATTTCTGAACTTTTACTTGAAAATATAGATGAGGAAACGGTAGATTTTAAAAGTACATACGATGGTGATTTACAAGAGCCATTAGTATTTCCTGCTAAATTTCCTAACCTATTAGCAAATGGAGCATCAGGAATTGCAGTTGGAATGGCAACAAGTATTCCTCCACACAATATTGTTGAAATCTGCGAAGCGCTAAAAATTGTTAATCATGACAAAAATGTTTCAATTAAAGAATTATTAAAAGTTTTACCAGCGCCTGATTTTCCAACAGGTGGAATTTTAAATAATAATAAGTCTGAAATATTAAAAGCATACACTAGTGGAAAAGGTTTTTTTGAACTTAGATCTTCTTATAAAATTGAGGATTTGGGCAGAAGTCAGTATCAGATTTCAATAAATGAAATTCCCTACCAGGTAACTAAATCAACTTTAATAGAAAAAATAGCAGATCTAATTATAAGTAAAAAAAATAAATTAATTGATAATGTTATAGATGAATCTGACCAATTAGTTCGAATTGTTATTCGTCCAAAAAATAGAAATGTTAAACCTGAAGTACTAATGGAAAGTTTGTTTAGACAAACAGATTTACAGGTAAGAATTCCTTTGAATATGAACGTTTTGAATTCAAAGCTTCAGCCAAAAGTAATGTCTATTAAAGAAGTTTTAGTAAATTTTTTATCACATCGTTATGAGGTTTTAATTAGAAAATCAGAATTTAGATTAAAGAATATTAAAAATAGAATTGAAATTTTAATTGGGTTTATAAAAGTTTATCAAAATTTAGATAAAATTATTAAAATTATTAGAAACGCTGAAGATCCAAAACTACAGTTAATAAAAAAATTTAAATTTACGCAAAATCAAGTTAACGCAATTTTAGATATGCGATTAAGAAATCTTAGGAAATTAGAAGAAAAAGAAATTAAGGATGAATATAAAGATTTATTATCTGAAAAAAACTTTTTAACAAAATTATTATCTTCTAAATCTTTACAAAAAAAAGAAATTGATAGTGAAATAGATTTTTTAATTAAAAAATTTAAAGATGATCCTCTGTTAGGAAAAAGAAGAACAAAATTAGATAAATTTGGAAGCGTTAATGAAGAAACCTTTGATAATGAGATTAAGTCTGACGATCCTCTTACAATTACTATTCTTAAAAATGGCTTTATTAAATCGCAGAAATCATTTGTAAAAAATTTAGAAGAACAAATTGGAAATCAAAATAGCTCTTTATTAATGCATGCTCGTTCTAATGATAAAGTTATATTGGCATCAAATTTTGGTAAATTTTACACAATTGAAGCAGATAATATTTTAACAGGATCTTCAACCGGAAGACCGATGTCTTCTTACCTATCACTTGCTGATAATGAAAAAATTATTGATAGTTTTAAATTTGATAATGAGAGTGAAATTTTTGTTTATACTAAAAGCGGATATGGTTTTATTACCCAAGAGAAGAACCTTGAAACTAATAAAAAAACTGGAAAAAAAGTAATGAATGTTAAAGGTGATGATGTTGTTATTGGAGTTGCTAAAGTCACAAAAGATTCAGATTCAGTTGCAATTATTTGTGATTTAGATGGAAAAAACAAAATGTTAGCATTTGATATTAATGAACTTCCAAAATTAGATAAGGGTAGAGGAGTTATTTTAGTAAAAGGTAAATCTCTTAAAGTTATTAATGCCACAGCGTTTAATGCTAAGTCAGTTATCAAGGATCAGGTAGACAAAACTCTATTTGATAAATCTACAATTGAGAATAATTATGGAAAAAGAGCTCAGTCAGGCAAAGTTATTAAGAATTATAAAAATCAGATTATGAATAGAAATTTTGAAAATAATATTAGATGTCATTTACAATAGTATGAATATTTCAACATATAAAAAAGTTTTATCAAAATATGCAACTGGAATTACAGTTGTTGCAAAAAAAAATAATAAAAATTTAATTGAAGGTATTACCGTTAATTCTTTCGTCTCAATATCTCTAAAACCTTCATATATTTCTTGGAGCTTAGACAAGACATCTTCAAGTTTTAAAAAATTTAAGAATTTAAAATTTTTTAATATTTATATTTTATCGGCAAAACAAATTGAAGTTTCAAATTATTTTTCATCAAAAAATGAAATAAAAAAAAATTCAATTATAGCTAAAAATTTACTAAAAAATAATCTTGCAGAACTTAATTGCAAAACAATAAAAAAAATAAACATTGGCGATCATTTATTTTTTGTTGCAAAAGTTTTTAAATTTAATTTAAAAAAAGAAGAAAAACCTCTAATCTATTTTGCGAGTAAATATAAAAAATTAGTTTGATAAGTATTTTTCTATTACTTCGTTTGCAAAGTATGAAACAATTGCATTAGCACCAGCTCTTTTAAAACTATAAATTACTTCAAGAATAATATCCTCTTTTGCTAAAGACGATTTAATGCCATTTTTAATTAAACTATATTCACCTGATACATTGTAAGCAAAAACAGGAACATTAAATTTTTGTTTAATTTTATAAATAATATCAAGATAAGCTAAAGCTGGTTTTACCATTACAAAATCAGCTCCTTCATCTAAATCTAATTTAACTTCCAATAAAGCTTCATCAGAATTTCTATAATCCATTTGGTAAGTTTTTTTATCAGACTTAAGAGTAGAAGATGTGCCGACAGCATCTCTAAAGGGAGAATAAAAATTAGAAGCATACTTCACTGCATAAGATAATATTTGAACATTAAAAAATTTATTTTTTTCTAAAGCATTTCTTATTAAGCCAATTCTTCCGTCCATCATGTCTGATGGCGCAATAATATCGCAACCTGCTTGCGCTTGTATTAAAGCTTGTTTAATTAAAACTTTGTTTGTTTCATCATTATCTATTTGATCTTTTATAATGAGACCATCGTGACCATGAGAAGTGTAAGGATCTAAGGCTACATCACACATAACACCGATATTCTTATTTAATTTTTTTACTTGGTGTATGGCATTACAAACTATATTATTTTTATTTAAAGCCTCTGTTCCTTTGTTATTTTTTTTAGAATTCTCAATTAATGGAAAAATTGCAACAGCAGGTATTTGATTTTTTGAAGCTCTTAAAATTATTTCATCTAATCTATCTATGGAATATCTAAAAATTCCAGGCATTGATTTAATTTCTTGCTTCTTGTTCTTACCTTCGCAAACGAAAATAGGTAAGATAAAATCAGATTTATCAAGGTAAGTGTCGTTTATTAGTCGTCTAGACCACTCTGACTTTCTATTTCTTCTTAATCTAGTGCTTGGAAATTTCATGAGAATTTAATATTTAATGCGACAATACAGCAAAAGTATATATTTGAAAAAAGTATTTTCTATAGGGTAATATTAGTTATGAGCATAGATTACGATCTTATTTTTAACAGTGCATTAAAGGATCTAAGACAAGAGGGTCGTTATCGAGTTTTCAATAACATTACTCGAAAAAAAGGCGAGTTTCCAAAAGCTGTTTATAATAATCAATACGGCATTAAATCAGATGTAACTATTTGGTGTAGCAATGATTATTTAGGAATGGGGCAAAACCCATTAGTAGTTGAAGCATTTGTAAATGCTGTAAATTTAGTTGGAGCGGGCGCTGGAGGAACAAGAAATATTTCTGGGACATCAAATTATCACGTTGAGTTAGAAAACGAATTAGCAAAATTTCATAAGAAAGATGGAGCTTTAATTTTTACTTCTGGATACATTGCAAATGAGTGCGCATTGAGCACGTTAGCTAAATTTTTACCAAATTGTATTATTTTTTCAGATGAAAATAATCATGCATCAATGATTGAAGGTATTAGAAAAGGAAATTCAGATAAATTTATTTGGAAGCATAATGATGTTGATCATCTTGAATATCTTTTAAAAAATTCTAACAAAGCTCATCCAAAAATTGTAGCGTTTGAATCCGTTTATTCAATGGATGGTGATTTTGCTCCAATAAAAAAAATAATTGAAGTTTCCAAAAAATATAATGCACTCACTTATCTAGATGAAGTTCACGGAGTTGGACTGTATGGAAAAAATGGTGGAGGGTTATCTGAGCAACTAGGCTTAACATCAGAAATAGATATTATTGAAGGCACACTTGCAAAAGGCTTTGGACTGATGGGCGGATATATTACAGCAAAATCTAATATTATTGATGTAATAAGATCTTTTGCTCCAGGATTTATTTTTACAACTTCTTTGCCACCAAGTTTAGCTGCTGCTGCGGTTGCAAGTATTCGTTATGTAAAAAATAATCATAGTTTAAGAGAAGCTCTTTATGAAAGAGCGGATAAATTAAAAAAATTGATGTTGGCTAAGAATTTACCAATTATGGAAAATAATAGTCATATAGTTCCTTTGTTAGTAAAGGACCCTGTAAGATGTAAGGAAATCTCAGATATTTTGCTTAACGATTATTCAATATATGTTCAGCCAATTAATTATCCAACTGTTCCAAGAGGACTAGAGAGACTTAGATTCACTCCGACTCCTTTACATGATGATTCTAAAATGGAATTTCTTGTTAATGCCCTTGATCAAATTTGGAGAGAATTAAAACTTTCAAGAGCGGCTTAATACGTAAAAATTTTTAATTATCTTTTTAATATACAAGCTATTTTGAAGTTGGTAATTAACTGTTGTGTCCAAATCATTAACTAAATCAATCATTATTGCCTCAGATCATGCTGGTTTTTTAATGAAAGAAAAAGTTAAAATTTTTTTAAATAAATCCAAAATTAAATCACTCGATGTTGGAACTTTCTCAGAAGAAAGAGTTGATTATCCAGATTATGCTAAAAAACTTGCTTTATTAGTTAAGAAAAAATCTTCTTTAGGAATATTAATTTGTGGTTCTGGGATAGGGGTTTCTATTGCGGCAAATAGGTTTAAAAAAATAAGAGCAGCTGTTTGTTACAATCAAATATCAGCATCTTTAGCTAGAAAGCACAATAATGCTAATGTATTATGTCTTGGTTCAAGATTAATTCATTTTAAAAACGCTAAAAAAATTATAAATACTTTTATGAGTACAAAATTTGAAGGTGGAAGACATACAGCAAGAGTAAAAAAGTTAGATAAATAAATATGAGCGTAGATAAAAAATATATTGAACAATTTTTTAATTCTAATTTAAAAAATTCAGATCCAGATGTTTACGATTCAATTCAAAAAGAATTTTCACGTCAGCAAAATCATATTGAATTAATTGCTTCTGAAAATATTGTTTCAAGAGCAGTTTTAGAAACTCAAGGATCCGTATTAACAAATAAATATGCCGAAGGTTATAGTGGCAAAAGATATTACGGAGGTTGTGAATTTGTTGATATTGCAGAAGACTTAGCTATTGAGAGAGCAAAAAAATTATTTAATTGTAATTTTGCAAACGTTCAACCGCATTCAGGCGCACAAGCAAACGGAGCTGTATTTTTAGCATTAATTAAACCAGGCGATACAATTTTAGGAATGGGTATTGATCAAGGTGGTCATCTTACGCACGGAGCTGCACCGGCAATGTCTGGAAAATGGTTTAATGCTATCGCATACGGAGTTAGAAAAGATAATGGCTTAATAGATTACGATTCAGTTAAAGAGTTGGCGATTAAACACAAACCAAAATTAATAATTGCAGGTGGAAGTGCTTATTCACGAATAATTGATTTTAAAATCTTTAAAGATATTGCAAAAGAAGTTGGCGCTTATTTATTAGTTGATATGGCGCATTTTTCAGGTTTAGTTGCCGGAGGAGTATATCCAAACCCAATCGAATATGCAGATGTAGTCACATCTACTACACACAAAGTTTTGCGAGGACCTCGAGGAGGAATAATTCTTACCAATAATGAAGAATTAGCAAAAAAATTTAACTCAGCTGTTTTTCCAGGTTTGCAAGGCGGACCATTAATGCATGTGATAGCCGGTAAAGCTGTTTGTTTTAAAGAAGCCTTATCAGACAATTTTAAATCTTATGCAAAATCAGTTGTAGAAAATGCACGAGCGCTTTCAGAAACTTTAAAAAATTTAGGCTATACAATTTTTTCAGGCGGAACTGATACGCATTTAATACTTATAGATTTAAGACCTTTTAAACTAACAGGAAAAGATGCTTCAGATTCATTGGGTAGAGCAAACATAACATGTAATAAGAATGGTATTCCTTATGACGATCAAAAGCCTTGGATTACTTCGGGTATTAGACTTGGAACTCCCGCATGTACTACAAGAGGATTTTCTGCAAATGAGTTTAAAACAGTTGGTGTTTTAATAGATCAGGTTTTAAAAGGTTTAATTAGTAATAACAGTGGCCAAGTAGAAAAAGAAGTTCAAGAAAAAGTAAAAAGTTTGTGCGCAGCATTTCCAATCTATAAATTTTAATTTTTGTGATTTGTCCATTTTGTAAAGAAAAAGAAACTTCGGTAATCGATTCAAGGCCTACAGAGGATGGAACTGTTATTAGAAGAAGAAGAGAATGTAGCTGTAAACAAAGATTTACCACTTTTGAAAGAGTTCAATTAAGAGAACTAATTGTTGTTAAAAAAAATGGAAGAAAATCTACTTTCGACAGAGAAAAATTAGCAAAATCTATTAACATTGCGTTAAGAAAAAGACCTGTAGATAGCGATACAATAGAAAAATTTATTTCTAAGATTTATAGAAATTTAGAAGATCTTGGTCAGGCTGAAATATTATCTAGCACGATTGGAAAATATGTAATGGAAGGTCTAAAAGAACTAGATCCTGTTGCCTATGTTCGTTTTGCTTCTGTGTATACTAACTTTAAAGAGGCAAAAGATTTTGAGCAATTTGTAGACCAACTTAATGTTCCCTCAAAAAAATAAAAGTAAGTTTATTAAGTCTTATTTTATGAACTTGGCTTTTAATTTAGCCAACATTCATAATAATATGACAGGCACTAATCCATCAGTTGGATGTCTAGTTTGTAAAAATGATAAAATTTTTTCTTATGGTCTAACAGGCATTGGAGGGAGTCCGCATGCGGAATATTCGGCTTTAGTTAATTTAAAAAAAAATAATAATTTAGATTGTTATGTTTCTTTAGAACCTTGTCATCATCAAGGAAAAAATCCGCCATGCACAAAGTCTATTGTTAATAAAAATGTAAAGAATCTTTATTATTCCGAAACAGATAATGATCCTAGAGTGCAAGGAAAAGGTCTTGAATTTTTACAAAATAATAAAATAAGAATTATTAAAATTAATAATATTTATAAAAATAATCTTTATAAAAGTTATAATAATTTTAATAAAAATTTTTTACCTAAAGTTTATGCAAAAGTTGCAACGACAAAAAATTATTATTCATTTATTAAAAACAGACCTCAAATAACAAATATTTATTCAAAAAAAATAACGCATATTTTACGTTCGGAAATTAATGCTATTTTAATCGGTGTTAATACTCATAATATCGACAATCCATTATTAAATTGTCGTATTAACGGACTTACACATTTAAGTCCTGCTCGTTTTATAATCGATCCAAATCTTAGAATTAATAGAAATTCTGAATTAATAATGTCTGCTAAGAAATTTAAAACTTATATTTTTTATTCCGATAAAAATAATAATAAAATTAATTATCTTAAAAATAAAAATATTTACCCAATTTATTTACCGCTAAACAAAAATAAGCAAATTGATTGTAAAGAAGTCCTAGTTACCATTGGTTTATTGGGTTACAAGAATGTCTTAATAGAGGGGGGCTACAATACTATAAAAAAATTTATTGATTTAAATTTAATAGATATTTTTTATTTTTTTAAAAATAATGAAATTATTAGTAAAAAATCATCTCATTCTTTCAAAAATATTTATATGATTTTAAAAAAGAAATTTAAAAATATAAAAAGATTACAACAAGTTTATTTGAAAGATAATACTTTAACAGTATTTCAAAAATAGTTAATTTTATGTTTACAGGTATAATAAAAAATATTGGCGTTATTAAAGAATTAACCAAAAAAAATAACGGTTATTTTTTATCTGTTATTTCAAATTTAAATTTTACTAAAAAAGATATTGGAACTTCTATTTCCTGTTCTGGAGTTTGTTTAACTTTAACTAAAATTAAAAAAAAAAATAAAAAAAATGAACTATTTTTTTATTTATCAAAGCATACAATTTTAACATCTGCTTATAAGTATCTAAAATCCGGAGATATAATAAATTTAGAAAAATCCATGAAATACGGCGATGAGTTTGCCGGTCATTTTGTTCAAGGACACGTAGATACAACAATTAAAGTTTTAAATATTAATACCAATAATAGCAAAAGTTGGACTATTTTTTTTAATATACCGATAAAATTTAAAAAATTTTTAATTGAAAAAGGATCTATAGCAATTAATGGAGTATCTTTAACCATTGCTGAAATTTTTGCTAATAAATTTAAAGTTGTGATTATTCCTCATACACTTCAAAATACCAATTTATTAAAATTACAAAAAAATAATTACGTCAATGTTGAGATTGATTTGATAGCTAAAACTTTATTAAAAAAATAAACATGTTTTCTTCAGTTAAAAAAATTATTCAAGATGCAAAAAAAGGAAAAATTTTTATATTAGTAGATGATAAAAATAGGGAAAACGAAGGTGATCTTGTTATACCTGCAGCGAAGATTGATCATAAAAAAATTAATTTTATGGCAACACATGGCAGAGGTTTAATTTGTTTAGCTATTGATAAAAATAAAGCTAAAGCACTGAATCTATCTTTGATGCCGAGCAGAAACTCTTCTCGATTACAAACTGCATTTACTATTTCAATTGAAGCAAGAAAAGGTGTCACAACAGGAATATCTGCAAAGGATAGAGCGCATACAATAAAAACAGCAATTAAAAAAAATGTTAGATCAAAAGATATATCGACACCCGGACATATTTTTCCATTAATTGCAAAAGACGGGGGCGTACTACAAAGAGCCGGTCATACGGAGGCTGCTGTTGATATAGCAAAACTTTCTGGTTGCGGTTCAAGTGGAGTCATTTGTGAAATAATGAACGCAGATGGTTCAATGGCAAAGGGAAGACATCTTCTTAACTATGCCAAAAAATTTAATTTAAATATTGCAAGAATTGAAGATTTAATTGCTTACAGATTAAAAAAAGAAAGTCTAATAAAGCTTAAAAGAATTGAACAAGTTAAGATTGGAAAAAGCGACACCTATCAAGTTAAAATTTATGAAAATAAATTAGATGGCAAAGAGCATATTGCTTTAATTAAAACTCAAGATAAAAAAATTGTACCCAGAGTTAGAGTTATATCTTCAAATATTGTAACAAGTTTTTTATCTCAAAATAAAGAAAATCTATCTATTAACAAAACACTTAATTATTATAAAAAATACAAGAATTGTATTTTGATTATAATTAGAGATGAGTTAATTAAAAATAATCTTAATAATAAAAAAGGCAGTAGTTTAAGAAATTATGGTATTGGCGCTCAAATTTTGAGAAATTTAAAGATAAGAAAAATGATTTTAATATCTAAGTCAAAAAAGAATATTATAGGTCTGGATGGTTTCGGTATAAAAATTCTCAAACAAGAGTTTATTAAATGAAGAAAAAAATATTAATCATTAGTTCATCCTTTTATAAAGATTTAGAGAAAAAACTTCTATTAGGGGCTTTAAAAAAAATAGATAAAAAATTATTTGATGTTAATCATTTTTCTGTTTCAGGAGCTTATGAGATACCGCAATTATTGAATATTTTATTAAAAGATAAGAAATATGCTTTCTGCGTAGCACTTGGTTGCATTATCAAAGGCCAAACTCCGCATTTTGACATTATTAGTCAGTCCGTATCAGATAAATTGTTAGAAATTTCAATTAAATATAATGTTCCAGTATCTAACGGCGTATTAAATTGTTATAATTTTAAACAAGCAGAAGTTAGAAGCGATCCTAAATTAAAAAATAAAGGCGGAGAAGCCGTACTCGGGGCATTGAGTGTTTATAATTCTATTTATAAACTTTAATGACTAACGTTAAAAACAACCCACGATTAATAATTGTTCAGCTTCTATATAGTTATTTTATAAATCAGGAAAAGTTGTTATTTGATTTTAAGAACCCCTATAAAAGATTTATCAAAAAGATCTGTAATGGTGTGATTGAGAATAACTTATTGTTAGAGGAAAAATTAATAAACTTTTTAGATAAAAAATTTGATCTTAAAAATTTTGAAATAATATTTTCTATTATATTAAAGTCTGCAATTTATGAGATTTTCTTTTATAAAAAGACACCTTTTAAGGTAGTCATTGATGAGCACTTAAAAATTACTAAAATGTTTCTTAATGATAAGCAAAAAAATATCATTAATGCAGTTCTGGATAAAATTGCAAAAAGTGTTTAATTTCTTAAAGTTTTTCATTTAATTTAAAGATCTTTCAATATAAAGGGTTGATTTTATTGAAGTAATTTGGCATCTACGTGGTTCTCGTTAACCTAACTAACTAAAAGTCTATTTATGCTTCTTAATCCAAGTTTCGTTCTGAATTTAGTAATCCTTTGTGGAATTTTATCAATTATTTTTGCTTATGTAACTGGCGTTCAAATTTTGTCAGCAAGTGCAGGTAATGCAAAGATGAAAGAAATTGCTGGTGCCATTCAAATAGGAGCGAGAGCATTTTTAAATCGACAATATAAAACTATAGCAATTGTTGGGGTGTTAGTTCTCCTTGTCGTAATTTATTTATTTAATTTTTGGGTTGGACTTGGTTATTTTATCGGAGCTTTTTTATCAGGAATAGCAGGATACGCTGGAATGTTAATTTCAGTTCAAGCAAACGTAAGAACTGCTGAAGCTTCAAGAAAAAGTTTAGCAGAAGGCTTGAGAATATCTTTTAAATCAGGTGCTTTAACAGGAATGTTAGTTGCTGGTTTAGCTTTACTGGCTATCGCTGTTTATTACTTAATACTTTTAGAATTAAAAATTAATGAAAGAGAAATTTCTAATGCACTTGTTGCTTTAGGATTTGGTGCTTCATTAATTTCAATTTTTGCAAGATTAGGTGGAGGAATTTTTACTAAAGGGGCGGATGTAGGAGCTGACTTAGTTGGAAAAGTTGAAGCTGGAATTCCTGAGGACGATCCTAGAAACCCTGCAGTGATCGCAGATAACGTTGGAGATAACGTTGGAGATTGTGCTGGAATGGCTGCGGATTTATTTGAAACTTATGCCGTTACAATCGTTGCTACAATGGTTTTAGCATCAATATTTTTCTCTGGAAATTTAAACATGTTAATTTACCCATTAGCAATTGCGGGTAGCTGTTTGATTACATCTATTATTGGAACTTACTTTGTAAGATTAGGCGCTAACAAAAGTATTATGGGTGCTTTGTATAAAGGCTTTATAGTTTCAGCAGTTTTATCTTTAGCTATTTTATATCCAGTTACTGAACACGTTGTTGGATTAACTAAAGTATATGAAGTAGGAGCTATTAGTTTTACTGGACTTAAATTGTATTACTGCGGAGTAATTGGTCTTGTAATTACTGGATTATTAATTTGGGTTACAGAGTATTACACTAGTACAGCTTACAACCCTGTTAAATCGATCGCTAAATCATCAACAACTGGACACGGTACAAACGTAATTCAAGGTTTGGCTATATCTATGGAAGCAACAGCAATACCTGCTTTAATTATTGTTGTTGGAATTTTATCAACTTATTTAATTGCTGGCTTATACGGAATTGCAATTGCAGTTACGACAATGTTAGCATTAACTGGAATGGTAGTTGCTTTAGATGCGTATGGACCAGTTACAGATAACGCTGGCGGAATAGCGCAAATGAGTAACTTACCTGCAAGCGTTAGAAAAGTTACTGACGCTCTTGATGCAGTTGGAAATACTACAAAAGCTATTACAAAAGGATATGCAATTGGTTCTGCGGGACTAGGCGCTCTAGTTTTGTTTGCTGCTTACACAGAAGATATTAAACATTTTGCCAAAACTCCAGGATCGGCATTAGAAGGAATTGTGGTAAATTTTGATTTATCAAATCCATATGTTGTTATTGGTTTATTAATTGGTGGTTTACTTCCATATCTGTTTGCTTCTATGGGAATGCAAGCAGTTGGTAGAGCAGGCGGAGCTGTGGTTATTGAAGTTAGAAGACAGTTTAAAAAATGGCCTGGTATTATGAAGAACAAACAAAAACCAGACTATAAAAACGCTGTAGATATTTTAACTAAAGCTGCAATTAAAGAAATGATCATTCCTTCTTTATTGCCAGTTTTATCTCCAATAGTTCTTTACGTTATAATTTATTACATAGCTGGAACTTCTTCAGCATTGTCTGCTTTAGGTGCAATGTTATTAGGTGTTATCGTTACTGGATTTTTCTTAGCAGTATCTATGACAGCTGGTGGTGGCGCATGGGATAACGCAAAAAAATATATTGAAGATGGTCATCATGGCGGAAAAGGTTCTGAGGCTCACAAAGCTGCGGTAACTGGAGATACAGTTGGAGATCCTTATAAAGATACGGCAGGACCGGCTGTTAACCCAATGATTAAGATTACAAATATTGTAGCTTTATTATTGCTTGCGATTATTGCTCGTTAGTCGTTAGACTTACCAAAGTTTTTAGCTCGTTGTCTCATACTTGCTAAGAAACTTGATAGAAAGCTGGAGTCTTTACCAAGACTGATGGTTGAAGATTCATCAAAAGGGTTTTTGCTTAAGGAATTTTTATCTAAGAAATTAATTTTTTTTAGAACACCTAAATCATCAAACTCTAATCTAAGAGTATTATTGTCAGTAATTATTTTTGTACCGTACTTATTTCTTGTTTGATGAACCTCATGGTAAAACCAAATATTATTATTAGTTAAGCCTATATTTTGAGGCGGACCAATCAGATTTAACACGTCATTAGTATTATTGATATTTACTTCCAAAGATTCCGATTTAATTTTTAAATTATCGATACCGTGCAATTCATCGATCGTAGTGCAGCTAACTATAAAAAATAATGCCAGGATATATTTATAGAAAGAAAATCTCATATGCTAAAAATCACTATCATATAAATATAAAATTTTGCCATCTAATCAACGATTATTAACTATGTTGATTTATTGGGGTTAAATGATATTGAGTGTCCTAATTTTTAAACTATTATAATATTCAAATGGCAGTACCTAAGCGCAAAACATCGAAAGCAAGAAGAAACTTAAGAAGATCACACCACGCTGTGTCTTTTGCAAATGTTATAGAAGATAAAAAAAGTGGTGAATACAGACTTCCGCATCATGTTGATGAAAAGACCGGAATGTATAATGGAAAACAAATTTTTAAGCCTAAAGCTTAATCTAATTAATTACCAATTTATTTAAATGAAATTTACAGTTGCAGTTGATGCAATGGGTGGCGATGAATCTCCTTTAAAAGTTATTAGAGGTTTAGATTTATTTTTACAAAGCAATCAAGATTTAAAATTTTTAATTTTTGGTAATAGAGATTTAATAAATCCTATCTTAGAAAAATATCCTTTAGTTGGCCCTTCAAGCACTATTGTTCATACCAATGAAAAAGTATTAGACAACTTATCTCCATTAGAAGCGGTTAAGAATGGAAAAAATTCTAGCATGTGGTTGGCTCTGACAGCATTAAAAAATAAAAATGCAGATATTGCTATATCAGCAGGAAATACTGCGGCCTTACTTGTTATGTCTAGATTAATTTTAGATACGATTGAGGGAATTGATAAGCCAGCCCTAGCGTCTATGTGGCCATCTCATAAAGGATTAAGTGTTGTTTTAGATTTAGGTGCAAATATTGATTGTAGCACAAAAAATTTAGTAGATTTTTCTAAATTAGGCGCAGCCTTGTACAGAGCTGTTTTCAAAAAAGAAAAACCAACAGTTGCGTTATTAAATATTGGAAGTGAAGACAGTAAAGGAAGTGATTTGCTGAAAAAAACTTTGCTGGAATTAAGACAGATCAATAGTGACAGTTTTTCGTTTAGCGGTTTCATAGAAGGAAATCATATAAAAGATGGAAATGTAGACGTAATTGTTACAGATGGTTTTTCAGGAAACATAGCTTTAAAAACAGCAGAGGGAACAGCAAAATATATTGCAGCTCTTGTTAAAGAAAAATTCTTAAATTCTTGGTATTCGAAATTTATTTATTTATTGTCATTTAAAATTTTTAACAGCATTAAAAATGATTTAGATCCAAGAAAGTATAATGGTGGAATATTTTTAGGACTAACATCACCGGTTGTAAAAAGTCACGGTGGCACAGATTATATTGGTTTTTATCACTCTATTAAATTGTGCTATAATATTTTAAATGGTAATTTGCAGGAACAAATACAAAAAAATTTATAAATAAATATTTGTGACAACTACAATCACAAGACAATATTTGTCCGACCTAGTTTACAAAGAGCTAGGAATTTCTAAAGTCGAAGCTTCAAATTTTATTGATGATATTTTTGAGTTTATTACGCTGCAACTTGAAAAAAAGAATAAGGTTAAGATAGCTAACTTTGGTTCTTTTAATATTCGGCATAAAAATGAAAGAATAGGAAGAAATCCAAAGACAAAGGAGCAAAAAGTTATTTCTAGTAGGACAGTGGTTACTTTTAAACCCTCTAAAATTTTAAAAAATAAAATTAATAAAAATATAAATGACGGAGAAGTCAGCTGAAGCTTTAAAAACAATAGGGGAAGTAGCTAAAGAATTAAATCTTATTGAATTAGAAACGGGAAAAGCAAAGACTTACATTTTAAGATTTTGGGAAAAAGAGTTTCCTCAATTGAAGCCCAAACTAAGAGCAAAGGGTCGAAGATATTACACAGCCGAAAATGTTACGCTTTTGAAAAAAATTCAATATCTTTTAAAAGATAAAGGACTGACTATAAAAGGTGCAAAAAAAATAATAGAAAATAATATTAATGATATTGAAGTTGACGATTTTGAGAGAAAAGATATAAGCACTAACGATTTATTAAATAAAAAAGAAAAGCTAAATAGAATTAAAAAAATTATTACCGAATTAAAAAACCTTTCTTAAAATGGCAAAAAAAACATCAATTAAAGTCAGACTAGTTCCAGAGTTAAAACCTAATAGTGCTTTTAATTATTATGTTAAAAAACCTACTGCTGGAGAAAAGGTTAAAAATAAACTAAGAGTTAGAAAATATAATCCCTCGACACGCAAACATGAATGGTTTGTGGAAAAAAAACTTCCACCACATAGTAAATAGTAGTTATTTAACTATTTTTTTTTCTAATTTTATTGAATACTGAATTAGTTTATTCCAAAAGTTTTTCACTAATATAAAATCAATTTTATTCTTTTTTGCTTCAGCCTTAATTCTTTTCATTATTTGATTAATTCTTTTTTTATCAACGATAGTTCTTTTGTTCTTATACTTTGCAATTTTTAAGACTTGCTTCTTTCTAAGACCAAGCAGCCTAATTATTTGATTATCAATAGTATCAATAGTAGAACGAATTTTTTGAATATTTTTTTGCGACATTAAAACGTTTTTAAAATAAGGATAAGTTAAGTATTAATTTATAATGCTAAACACAAATAATCTAAATAAAAAAAATATATATATTGCTTTTTGGTTGTATTTATCTTTATTTTTAGTTTCAGCACTTATCTTTATTGGTGGTCTTACTCGTTTAACAGAATCTGGTCTTTCAATAACTAATTGGGAATTGTTTAGCGGAATTTTACCGCCACTTTCAGATAAAGAATGGAATGATTATTTTTCTTTATACAAACAGATACCTCAATACAAAGAAATTAATTTCGGTATGTCTTTAGCTGAGTTTAAATATATTTTTTGGTGGGAATATATTCATCGATTATTAGCAAGATTGGCTTCCTTAACTTTTATCTTACCGTTCCTTTATTTTCTTATAAAAAAAGTTTTTAATTTTAAACAAATTATTCTCTATTCAGTAATTTCTTTACTATTTTTTTTTCAAGGATTTTTAGGGTGGTATATGGTTAAAAGCGGATTAATCTCAAATACAGACGTGAGTCATTTTAGATTGTCGGCTCATTTATTAGGTGCTCAAATTATTTTATCATTATTATTTTTTTCAATTTTATTTAGAGATGTTAAAAAAATTTACTTAAATTCTTATTCTTATTTAATTCTTTTCTTTTTAATAATTGTTTATTTTCAAATCGCAATTGGAGCATTTGTTTCAGGATTAGATGCTGCAAAAATCTATCAAACTTGGCCGTTAATGAATGGCAATTTTGTACCAGAGGATGTTTTGATTAAAGAATTTTCAAATTCAAAATCTTATTCTAGTCCTTCCCATGTTCAATTTTTACACAGGATTATTGCTTATTTTATAATATTAATTTTTAGTTTTATTTTTTATTTTTTACTTAAAAATAAAATTGTTAACTCGAAGTATTTATTCATAGTTTTATCCGCAATAATTTTCCAAGTGCTGCTTGGTATTCTAGTTCTAACCAGTGGTTATAAAATATATATTGCTAGTCTTCATCAACTAGGTTCGATTTTTTTACTTTTTTCGATAATTTATCTATTTTACCAAGTATCAATCTCTCAAAAATATTAAAATTTGCCTTTATCTATTTGACATAATTATAGGCAAAATATATTTATTCCGTTCCATTATGACTGAATTTATTAAAAAGAAAGACGTTAAAAAGAACTGGTACAAGATCGACGCAACAAATTTAATTGTTGGCAGATTAGCTTCTGAGATAACTAAAATTTTAAGAGGAACAAAAAAAACTAGCTTTACTCCAAATATGGATGATGGAGATTTCGTAATCGTAACTAATGCTAGAAAAATAAAATTTACTGGAAAAAAGTTTGTTGATAAAATTTATTATAAACATACAGGCTATCCAGGTGGTATTAAGGAAACTACTCCAAATCAAATTCTTCAAAAAGATCCATCTAGAATTATTAAATTAGCTGTTAAGAGAATGTTACCAAGAGGTCCGCTTGGCAGAAAACAACTTGGAAATTTAAAAGTTTATAATGATGATAAGCATCCTCATGAAACTCAAAAAGCAGTCGATTTCGATTTTAAATCTAGAAATAAAAAAAATTCATTAAATTAATATATGGTTCAAAGTTTAGCTGTTTCAAACGATAGATTTTACGCAACAGGAAAAAGAAAAAGTTCAATAGCTAGAGTTTGGCTAAAAGCTGGATCTGGATCTATTTTAGTAAATGGAAAAAAATATAACGAATATTTTAAACGTCCAGTTTTACAACTAAGCATTGAGAAGCCATTTAATGTTATAGCTAAGAATAATGCTTATGATGTTATGTGCACTGTTAAGGGCGGCGGCTTAACCGGTCAAGCTGGAGCAGTGTCTTTAGGTATATCTAAAGCTTTGTATGTTTTGGATGGAACGTTAAGAAAAACATTAAAAAAAGAAAAGTTATTAACAAGAGATTCAAGAAAAGTTGAAAGAAAAAAATACGGACAGAAAAAAGCTAGAAGAAGATTCCAGTTCTCTAAACGATAGTCTAGTTAGACTAATTTTAGTCTTTAAGTCATTTACAACTTCTTATAAATACAGAGCATGTCTGAAAAATATAACGTTTTAATTAATGGAGCCTCAGGTTTTGTTGGCTTAGAACTTATTAAAATATTAAGTAATCATAAATTTATTAATCTTAAGTATTTGTGCTCAAGAGGGTCTATTGGAAAATCAGTTAATTCTTTTTTAAAAAATAAAATTAAAAAAAAATTACCGTTAATATCTGACATTAATAAAGCTGATTTTAGTGATGTTGATATAATTTTTTCAGCATTGCCACATGGAGAAGCACAATTATTATCTAATAATATTTCTCCCCATCATATTTTAATTGATTTATCAGCTGATTTTAGATTTTCAGATATTAAAGTTTATGAAAAATGGTACGGATTAAAACATTATGCTCCCAATAATCAAAAACATTCTGTTTACGGACTTTCTGAATTTGCAAGAAAAGATATTGAAAAAAGTAATATAATTTCTTGTCCAGGATGTTATCCAACATCAGCTCAGTTAGCGCTTATTCCTTTATTGCTAAATAAAATAATTAAAACTTCAAAAATAATTATAGATTCCAAATCAGGTTATTCAGGAGCTGGTAAAAAAACTGCTGATAAAAAACTTTATCCTAATATTAATAAAAATATCGCTGCTTATGGAGTAGGCAACCACAGACATATGCCTGAAATTGAGCATGGTTTAAAAATGTTTGGAAAAGTTTCTGGTAATTTAAAAGTTGAGTTTACTCCTCATTTAATTCCAACTTTTAGAGGTATTGTGACGACAATATATGCTGATCTTAAAAAGAATATTAGTGTGAAAAAAGTTCATCAATATTTGAGTAAATTTTACAAAAAAAGTTATTTTGTAAAAGTTTTACCTTACGGAAAATTTGTAAATACAAACGATGTTAACAATACTAATAATTGTAATATTAATGTTTTTTCAGGAAGAAATAAAAATCAATTAATTATTGTAAGTTCTATTGATAATTTAGTTAAAGGAGCAGCAGGGCAGGCGGTTCAAAATATGAATATAAGATTAGGTTTGAAAGAAACTTTAGGATTAGAATAATGAGTTTTAGAGATAATTATAATATTGCAATAGTTGGCTTGGGTAATGTTGGCTCAGAAGTTTATAGACATTTAGTTAAGAACAAACGACTTATAGAAAAAAATACAAACTCCACTTATCAAATAAAATATATTTCCGCAAAAAGTATTAATAAAAAAAGAGGATTTAGCATTCCAAAAAAATTGTGGGTTAAAAATCCTTTGTCTCTAGTTAAAAAAGACGATGTAGATATTATTATCGAATTAATAGGTTCGCCGGATGGGGTTGCAAAAAAATTAGCATTTGCTGCATTAAAAAATAACAAACATTTTATCACAGCAAATAAAGCTTTAATTTTTAAGCATGGGAATGAACTTGCAAAAATTGCTGAAAAGAATTCAGTTAATCTACTATTTGAAGCTTCAGTTGGCGGCGGAATACCAATTATCAAATCTATAAAGGAAAGCTTAGTTGGTAATAAATTATTCCATATTTATGGAGTATTAAATGGAACGACAAATTTTATTTTAACTGAAATAGAAAGAACTAAAAAAAGTTTTAAAGAGATTTTATTAAATGCGCAAAAACTCGGTTATGCTGAAGCAAATCCAAAGCTTGATCTTAATGGAGATGATGTAAAATCGAAAATATCAATATTAAGTGCGCTTTGTTTTAAAACTAAAATAATTAATAAGAGTTTTTTAACTGAAGGAATAGAGCAGATTGATTTAGAAGATGTGGAGTATGCTCATAAGTTTAAGTATAAGATTAAACTGTTAGGTATTTCTGAAATCATCGATAATAAAATCAAACAAAGAGTTCATCCTTGTTTAATTTCAAAAGATTCTGATCTTGCAAAGATCAATGGAGCAAATAACGCTATTATGGTTGAGGGAAATCCAGTTGGCAAAATAGTTTATCAAGGACTAGGTGCTGGAAAAGGCCCAACAACTTCATCTGTTGTTTCTGATTTAAATTCAATTCTTAAAGGAGATAAAACTTTACCATTTGGCTTTAGTTACTCTGATGCAAAAGAGTATAAAATGTTCGATTTCGACAATCACATTTGTAAATTTTATTTAAGGATAGTTGTGAAAGATAAGCCTGGAGTTTTATCTAAAATTACTTCTATTTTATCTACATATAAGATTTCAATCCAAAGCATACTGCAACAACCTTTAAGTAATCCTAAATTTGCTCATTTAGTTATTATTACGCATAACGCTAAGGAGAAGGATATGAAATTAGCTTTAAAGAAAATTTCAAAAGAAAGTTTTATTAGTAAAAAAATTACGATGATCAGAATTAGAAATGAAAAGAAATTATGAACATCAGCAATGGGTTTGTAGATTTATTTGTAAAAACTACTAGCGAAGCAGCTTACGCATCATCATTATTAAAAGGTAAAGGCGATAAAATTGCAGCTGATCAAGCAGCAGTCGATAAGATGAGATTGTTTCTAAATAACATTCCTATGAAAGGAAAAATTGTCATAGGCGAAGGAGAGATGGATGAAGCACCAATGCTTTATATTAATGAATTAGTTGGAACTGGAACTGGTGAAGAATTAGATATAGCCGTTGATCCATTAGAAGGTACAAATTTAACAGCTAAAAATTTACCTAATGCAATGTCAGTCCTAGCTGTGTCAAAAAAAGATAATTTGCTACATGCACCAGATACTTACATGGAGAAAATAGCAGTTGGAAAAAATATTAAAGAAGGGGTTATAGATCTTGATTTTGGGATTACCAAAAATCTTAAAAATTTAGCTGATTTTAAAAATACAACGCCAGATAAATTAACAATATGTCTTTTAGAAAGAGAGAGGCACGATCACATCGTTAATGATGCTAAAAAGCTTGGAACTAAAATTAAATTTATTTCTGATGGAGATGTAGCGGGTGCTATTTATGCAGGAATAGAGGAATTTAAAGTTGATATATATTTAGGCGTAGGAGGAGCTCCAGAAGGAGTACTAGCAGCTGCAGCTATTAAATGTTTAGGAGGTCAGTTTCAGGCAAGATTAGTATTAAGCAATGATCATGAAATTGATAAGGCTAAAAAAATGGGAATAAAAGATTTGAAAAAAAAATATTATATAAATGATATAGTTAAAGATGACGTTTTATTTTGTGCAACAGGAGTAACGGGCGGAGACTTACTTCAAGGTATTGAGATTTTAGATAATGGTTTTTATCAATCAGAAACCTACGTTTTGCATCACGCATCTAAACTTAATAAAAAAATTATTAATAAATTTAAAATATGAAGTACCAGTCGGTAACTGGTAAAGAATGGAATTTATCCAATTACAACGAAAATTTAGCATTAGAAATTTCTCAAAAATTAGGAATTGATAACTTTTTATCAAAACTTTTATCTATAAGAAAAATTACAGTCGAGAACTGTCCATCATATTTAAATCCAAAGATTAAAGAGTTCATGCCAAATCCAAGTGTCTTAAAAGACATGGATCTTGCAGTTGATACTCTTATTAAGGCCATTAAAGAGAATAAGAGAATTTGTATTTTAGGGGACTATGATGTGGATGGTGCATCATCAACTGCAATTATTGTTAATTTTTTAAAAAATATTTACTCAAATTTCTTTATTTATATTCCGGACCGCCAAGTTGATGGTTATGGACCATCCGTTAATTCATTGAAAAATATTATTGATAGAAAAGGAGAATTCTTAATAACTGTTGATTGTGGAACTACATCATTCGATGCTCTTGAGTATGCCAATCAAAATAATATTGAAGTTTTAGTTATTGATCACCATCAAGCAGAAATTAAACTTCCAAAATGTAAAGCTTTAGTAAATCCAAATCAATTAGATGATAAATCTAATCTTGGTTATTTGTGCGCAGCCGGAGTTTCTTTTTTATTTATTGTCGCTTTAAATCGCTCTCTTAGAGAAAGTAAATATTACAATGACAAAAAAATTAACGAACCAGATTTATATGATTATTTAGATTTGGTTGCTTTGGGTACAATTTGCGATGTTGTTCCTTTAATCGATTTAAACAGGGCATTTGTTTTTCAAGGAATACAAATCTTAAAGAAGAGAAAAAATTTAGGTATTAAAACCTTAATGGATGTTGCTGATATAAAAGAAAGCCCAAGTACTTATCATATTGGTTTCTTGTTAGGCCCTAGGATTAATGCTGGTGGAAGAATAGGCCAATCTGATCTTGGTGCAAATTTACTCACAACAGAAGATCCAAAGAAAGGTTACGAAATAGCAACCACTTTAGATTCTTTAAATAAAAAAAGAAAATCAATTGAAGAAGATATTTTAAATGAAGCTTATTTATTAGCTGAAAAAGAAAACGCTAATGAAGTAATAGTAATAGCTAATAAGTTTTGGCATGAAGGGTTGATTGGTATTATCGCAAGTAGAATTAAAGAAAGATTTTTTAAACCCACCATAGTTATTTCATCTACTAATAATATTGCAAAAGGCTCGTGCCGATCTGTTTTTGGATTTGATATTGGTCTTGCTATTTTAGCGGCTAAACAAAACGGAATTGTTATAAAAGGGGGTGGTCACAAGATGGCTGCCGGCTTTAGTGTTGAAGAAAATAAGATTAGCGATTTGAAAAATTTTTTAATAGCTAAATTTAAATCATCTAAACCAAACTTTGTTCAAAATAACTTTATAGAGATAGATGGTATTTTATCGGCCAATGCCGTTAATGAAAAAACCTATGAAGAAGTAAGTAAATTAGGACCTTTTGGATCAGGAAATTCTGAGCCAAAATTTATTGTGGAAGATTTATCTATGATTAAAATAAATTTTGAGAACGATTTCTTATTAAAAGTTTTATTTAAAAATAGCAGCGGTCTTTATTTGCATGGAATTTGTTTTAAAAATAATAAAGAAAAAGTAATTGATTATCTTAAAAATTTTAAAAATCACAAATTTCACATAGCTGGAAAACTAAGTTGCAATGACTGGAATAAACAAAGAGTTATTGAATTTGTTATTGAAGATATTTCTTTAACTCATTAACAAATACAGAGATAAATATACTCAATTATATAATTGTTGATTATTATTATTAAACAATCTAAATAACTTTCCTTTAAGGTCCCTTCGTCTATCGGTTAGGACACGTGGTTTTCATCCATGAAAGAGGGGTTCGATTCCCCTAGGGACCGCCAAAACAATTATGAAATTTTTAAGAGTTGGAAATGTTGGATCTGAAAAACCAGCATTATTAGATAATAATATTATAAGAGATTTATCATCAGTTATTAAAGATATTGATCAAACAACAATAGGCAAAAACTTAATTAACACTATTAAGAAATTAGATATTTCTAAACTTCCACAATTAGATAACAATTTAAGAATTGGAGCTTGTGTTTCTAATCCAAGTAAATTTCTTGGTATTGGCTTAAATTTTCTTGATCATGCCTTAGAGCAAAATTTAGAACCTCCAATAGAGCCAATTATTTTTACAAAAGCTACTACCTGCATCAGTGGTCCCAATGATGAAATAATTATTTCTCAAAATTCACAAAAAACAGATTGGGAAGTTGAGATTGCCTTTGTGATAGGTAAAAAAGGAAAAAATATTTCATTAGCTGAGGCTGAAAGTTATATTTTTGGCTACTGTTTAGTGTGTGATGTTAGCGAAAGAGAATGGCAAAAGAAAAGAAGTGGTCAGTGGATTAAAGGAAAATCTGCAGACACTTTTGGACCCATTGGTCCTTACATAGTTACAAAAGATGAGATTAAAGATTTATATAATTTAAATATGAGCTTGGATGTCAATGGAAAGAGAATGCAAACAGGAAACACTTCAAAAATGATTCATAAAATGAATTTTTTAACATCTTATGTAAGTGAATTTATGACTTTGATGCCAGGAGATATAATCACAACAGGAACTCCTCCAGGAGTAGGGGACAGTATGAAACCACCCACGTATTTAAAAAGAGGTGATGTTTTAACTCTAACGATTGACCAATTAGGCAGTCAAAAACATTCAGTTAAATAAATTAATTTTTAATTAATTCTTCAATTTTTTTAACAACTTTTTCGCTTTGCGGATTAGTTGTGGAGATAAAAGTGTCGTTAATTTTTCCCTTTTTATCTATTAATATTTTATGAAAGTTCCACTTAGGTTCAGCTGCACTTCCATAACTTTCTCTTGCCCATAAATAAACAGGGTGAGCATTTTTACCTTTAACAATTACTTTTTCCATAATTGGGAAATTAATATTAAAATTTGTTTCACAAAAAGTCTTTATTTCAGCATTAGAACCGGGCTCTTGATTTCCAAAATCGTTCGATGGCACACCAATGATTACAAAATTTTTACTTTTATATTTGTCCCATAAAGCCTGAAGATCTGTATACTGTTTAGTAAAGCCACATTGGCTCGCAACATTGACTAACAAAACTACTTTATTTTTATGTTGCGATAGTAAATATTTTTTTCCATCAACATCATTGAAACTAAATTCATGTAACGTTCGCTTGTCATTGGCGTTGATATTTTTACTAAAGAAAAACATACTGATTATAATAAAATAAATTATATTTTTTTTCATTACTTATTGTAATTTAATTAAAGCATTAAAAGGCACTAAGATACAGCCTTTTCTGTTGAAGTAATTTTTCTTTAATAGGAAATTAAACTTTTTCCATTTCCCGCTTAAATTTATTTTCTTTTTAAAGACAGAACTAATAAATAATTTAGTGAAATTTATTGCCGTATTTAAATTTTTGTTTTTTAAACAATCAGAAAAAATACTGCATGAAGCTTGGCATATTAGACAAGATTCTGTTTTGTATGAGATTTTTTTAATAATTTCTTTATTAATTTTAAGATAAATTATTACCATATCCCCGCAGGTATGATTTTTATAAATACATTTGTGTGTGAAATTTTTTAAAATTCCATAATTTTTTAACGCTCCAACATGTTTAAGTAGCAATGTATTCATGTGTATTAATTTAAAAATATTATTTGAGTCACTTATTAAAAAAGTAAAGTATTACTAATGAATTTGAAAGATTTTTTAGCGAGTATTGCTTTTAAATAAATTAATTAAGTTGTATAACTGCACAGTTTCGGGGCATAGCGCAGTCTGGTAGCGCATCTGGTTTGGGACCAGAGGGTCGCAAGTTCGAATCTTGCTGCCCCGACCATATAAAAATGAAAAGAATAGGTTTATATCCAGGTACTTTTGATCCAATAACTTTTGGACATATTGATATTATTAAAAGAGCAGCAAATATTGTTGATCACCTTTATATTGGAACTCCATTAGCTAATAAGAAAAAAACAATTTTTTCAACAACTGAACGAGTTTCTTTAATAAAAAAAGTTGTCGCTTCATTTCCCGAAAATATAAAGAAGAAAATTAAAGTGGTGTCTTTTTCAGGTTTAACTACAAATTATTGTAAAAAAATTTCAGCAAATATTATTTTTAGAGGTTTGAGAGTTGCATCTGACTTTGAATATGAATTTCAGTTAGCGGGAATGAATCATAAATTAAATAAAAATTTTGAAACGGTCTTTTTAATGGCGGAGATAGAAAATCAAATTATTTCATCAAATTTCGTTAAAGAAATTGCGTCTTTAAAAGGAGATTTGGTGCAATTTGTACCAAACCTTGTTATTAAGGCTTTGAAAACTAAATTTAAATAATGCTTAAAAAACTTTTTATAATTTTAACTTTATTTCTATTTTCTTTTTCAACTAATATTAAATCTAAAGAAAGATCTATTATGATAATGAAATTAAAAGGCGGTGAAGTTAAAATTGAACTTTTCGATGAGATAGCTCCAAATCACGTTAAAAGAATAAAAGCTTTAGCAGATTCTGGAAAATATGACGGCGTTGCATTTCATAGAGTGATTGATGGCTTTATGGCGCAAACGGGAGATGTAAAATATGGAAATACAAAATTAGATTTTAATGCACAAATGGTTGGAACGGGTGGGTCTGAATTTCCTGATTTAAAAGCGGAATTTAATAATATTCCTCATCAACGAGGAGTTTTATCTATGGCAAGATCACAAAGTCCAGACAGTGCAAATAGCCAATTTTTTATCTGCTTTGACTCTCATTCACATCTTGATCGAAATTACACTGCTTTCGGTAGAGTTATTAGCGGCATGGAATTTGTTGATAAATTAAAAAAAGGCGCTCCAGGTTCAGGAGTTGTTGATAATCCAGATATCATTGTAAGTCTAAGATCATCAAAATAAAAAAGTAATAATGAAATCAATTTCATTTAATTTATTAAATGAAAGTCATGGTGCTCGTTTAGGAAAAATTAAAACCCCTAGAGGTGATATCGATACACCGGCTTTTATGCCTGTAGGAACTGCAGGGACGGTCAAAGCTATGTATATAGATCAGGTTAAAGACTGCGGATCTCAGATTATTTTAGGTAACACTTATCACCTAATGTTAAGGCCTGGTGTTGAGAGAATAAAACAGGCTGGAGGGCTTCATAATTTTATGAATTGTCCAATGCCTATATTAACAGATTCTGGTGGTTTTCAGGTTATGTCTTTATCAAAAATTTCAAAAGTTACTGAAGATGGAGTTGAGTTTAGTTCACATATAGACGGTAAGAAATTTTTCTTAACACCTGAGGAAAGTATTCAGGTTCAATTAGATTTAAATTCTGACATCATAATGGTTTTTGATGAATGTCCTAAATATTCAGCAGAAAAAGATAAAATAAAGAAATCTATGGATTTATCCCTTAGATGGGCTGAGAGATGTAAAAAGAAATTTGGAACTCAAGATTCCAAATGGTTATTTGGAATAACGCAGGGTGGAATTTTTCCAGATCTTAGAAAAGAATGTTTAAAAAAATTAATAGATATTGGCTTTGATGGATATGCATTAGGAGGTCTTGCTGTTGGTGAAAACCAGGCTGAGATGTTTGAAGCTGTTGAAGCCGTACAAGATATTCTGCCTAAAGATAAACCTCATTATTTAATGGGTGTTGGTATGCCACAGGATATTTTAGGAGCAGTAAAAAGAGGGATAGATATGTTTGATTGTGTTTTACCAACAAGATCGGGGAGGACAGGGCTTGCATTTACTTGGAATGGAAAAGTAAATATTAGAAATGCTAAGTACGCTAAAGATGAAGATCCTTTAGATAAGTCCATTGATTGTCCAGCGTCCAATTCTTATTCTAAAAATTATTTAAATCATTTAGTGAACTCAAATGAGATACTTGGGTCGATGCTTCTTACTTGGCATAATATTGCCTTTTACCAGGACTTAATGAAGAAAATTAGACAGGCAATAAAAGAAAATAAATTTGAAGAATTCTATAAAAAACACTTCGAATTGTTTAATGAAGTTAATTAAAAAATTGCTTTCAAACTCGGTTTAAACTATATAAAACCTTGCATTAATGGGCCCGTAGCTCAGTTGGTAGAGCAATTCCCTTTTAAGGAATGGGTCACAAGTTCAAATCTTGTCGGGCTCACCATTTATTGTATTTTAAAAATTAGAGATTTTGTATTTTAGGATACTCAATTTTCACTTTGGGTATTAATAATCTTAGATCATTTATTCTGTTACCAGAAGAAGGGTGGGTGCTCAAAAATTGTGGCGGCTCTTTTCCTTTCATTTTCTCCTGCATTCTCTCCCATAACTGAACTGCTCCAGACGGATCGTAACCAGCTAAGTTTGCAAATATGACCCCAAGGTAATCAGCTTCAGACTCTTGATATCTACTAAATGGATTAAAAATTCCAAGTTGGACGATATCCATTCCAGTTGTTTGACCAACAGTATTTCTCGTTCTAGAAATTGCTCCACCTAATGCAATATCTACTGCTAATGTTCCAACATTTACAGCAAGAGCAGCGCTAGCTCTTTCAAGCGAATGTCTTGCAACCGCATGCGCAATTTCATGACCCATCACAGCTGCTAATCCGTTTTCATCTTTTGTTACTTCTAATATTCCAGAATAAAATGCAATTTTACCACCCGGCATACACCATGCATTTAATGTTTTTGGGTCATTTATTAAAATATATTCCCAGGCATAATTTTCCGTCGGATCTTTTAAATTTTTACTCTTAAAATAATGTTTAATTGCTTTTTCAATTCTTTGACCAACAGAAATAATTGGACCTAATTGATCTTTATCTTCAATTAATTTGGCTTTTTCTTTAACTTGTTTATAGGCACCAATAGCTTGGCTGTTAATCATAGACTCGGGCAATATTGTAAATTGTTGTCTTCCTGTAATAGGCGCAGTAGAACAGCCTGCTAATAAAAAGCCACCGCAACAGCAGCCAGTTAGGGATAAAAAGTCTCTCCTATTTATATTCATTAAATTTTAAATATTTTACTTGTGAATTTAGACAACAAAATGTTAATTGTAATTAGTTTATCATGAAATCGTCTATAATTACAAAGATCAGAAATTATTTTTTAGCAGGAATAGTCACATTAATACCAATACTTATTACTGGATATTTAACAATTCTTGTTATTGATCTTTTTTCAAAGATAGTTCCAGATGCTCTAAATCCAAACAAGTATCTTCCATTTCAAATACCAGGATTAGAAATATTTATAGCCCTTATTATTACTATTTTTATTGGTATGATTTCCTTATCTTATTTTGGAAAACAGTTTTTACTGTTAGGTAAAAATTTACTAGAAAGAATACCTATTGTTCGCTCAATTTATTCAGGAGTTACTCAACTCACAAAAAGCTTTCAAGACGATGGAACGGCTAATAAAAAAGTAGTTCTCGTTGAATTTCCAAGACCTGGTTCATGGGCAGTTGGATTTGCAACCAATGAAATGGGAAAACCTATATCACCAAAGATTACTGATAATTTATCAGTTATTTTTATACCTACAACACCAAACCCAACTAGCGGTTTTTTAATTTTAGTACCTAAAAAAGATATAATTTTCTTAAACATGAATTTTGAGGATGCTATAAAATTTATAATTTCAGCTGGAGCTGTAGGCGAGTTAAAATAATTGCCAGGAATTGATAAAAGTTTTTCACACCCACTAAAGGTAATAGTCCATATATTCTTAAATTTATTTTAAGATAAGTATTTTATACCTACGCATGTCCGTTGGTGCAAATCTTTGACCATTAGTGCATTTCGAATTGTCTTCTCCAACCTTTAGCATTAATTTGGATTTTAATAATTTAAAAGAACTATATTAATGTTAAAAAAAATTGGGATAATCTTAACTATTTCAACACTAATTTCTAATGTTGCATTTGCTGACGATACAGGCAAATGGTCCGTAAAACTTTATGGTGGAATATCTACTATGGGTGATCAATCTATTGAGCAGACAGGCGTTCCTGGTGTAACTACTGGGACAATTAATAATGATAATGGTTTTATGGCTGGAGGCTCAGTGGGTTACAATTACACCAACAATCTTTCAGTTGAACTTGCATGGGATTATAGATCAAATGATTCAAAAACTAATTTCTCCGATGGAACTAGTTTTAATGATGGAAATTTTGCATCAAATATTTTCTTTGTAAATGGTAAGTATACTTTTGACACTATACCTCAAACTAATTTACGTCCTTACATTGGTGCAGGTTTGGGCTATGTACAGGAAATTGATTTAGATTTAGTAAATGGAGGAGTTGAATATTCATATTCCAAAAATAATGAAATGGCATATCAGTTTATGACAGGCATTACATACACTCTTACAAAAAAAATTGATCTTGACGCAGGTCTTCGTTATGTACGAGTAGATAGTATTAATCTGAAAAGAGAAAATGGTTCTGGAGAACTCAGAAACGTAGATTATGATCCTTTATCCTTGGCAATTGGATTGAGCTATAAATTTTAATTTGATAGTTTGTAAGGCACTGTAGCAAGATTTTTTATGGGGGATTTCCCCTAGTATACTTATAGTTTTCTGGGTTAAATAAAATAATGTATTTAGTCTTATTTATCGGTTAAAATTACATTCATGTTTATTAAGCTCTGTGAGCTTGAAATACAATGATTATTAATAATAGATCAACTCAAAAATATTTTTTTTGGGTAAGTGTTTTTTTAATATTACTCTTCACATTTCTTAATCCAGCAGGCACCCTAGGTGTTGAGTTTGGATTACGACTTTTAATATGGACTGTTCAAATTAGCATACTAGTTCCTACTTTTATTATTATTCACATAAAACTTCAGAAAATACAGATTTTTGATCACCTCAATGATTGGTATAAAATATTACTTTCCGGATTAATCGGATGTTTTTTCTTTCTTCCTTTTGGTCTAGCAATTGATTACGTAACTGGTCTTGATGACTGGTCAAAATTTAGAAACCTATCAGAAAGTTATACGATTGTTATTAATGAAATAGGTAGTCTTTTCCCTACAGCAATTTTAACTTGGGTAGCAATTAATGCGCCTAGAATATTAAATTTTAATTTTTCAAAAATACCAGCTTTCGAACAAGTTAAGCTAATACCATCTGAACAAACTCCAAAATTATGGAAAACATTTGATTCTGTAAGCAAAAATGAATTTTTAGCTAAATTCTCTGATAAAATTGGTACAGAAATCATTTATTTAATGTCAGAGTTGCATTACATCAGAGTTGTTACGTTAAAAGGTGAAATACTAATTTTACATAACTTAAAAGATGCAATTTCAGAATTACCAGTAGACTTAATTGGAATTCAAACACATCGTTCTTTTTGGGTTAACCTCAAATATATTGAGAAAATTATAAAGAAAAAATTACAAAATGTTTTGATGTTGTCGAATGGTAAATCTATTCCCGTAAGTCGAAGAAGATTATCCTTAGTAAAAAATTTCTTAAGAAAAAATCTGATCTTTATGAAATAGCAAAATAGGAATTTGAGTTATTAAAGCTATAAAAAAGTCATTCTAAAAAAGTTTTTATTATTTTTTAGTTCATCAATTTATTTTAAGATAAATATTTCATGCTATAAAATCCTATATGATATTTGAAATTATCATTGAAAATTAATACTTTTTGATGGTGTTGACACAGAGGTAGTTAGCGGTATATCATGAATTTATTGCTAAATTACTTTTAGCTTTAGTTACATAGTTACTCCAAACTATGCGGCCTTAAATTTTCGCCAGTTTTTGGTGGCCCATAAATTACTAAACATTTTGATCGCGAAAGCGTTAGCCACGTGGGTTGCGCGTTTGGATTTAATTATTAAGGAGAAACTATGCCGAAACTAAAAGTAATCTCTAACAATAAAGTTAGAGCTAATAGAGAAAATGCCAAGAAGAGTACTGGCCCTAGAACTGTATCTGGAAAAGAGAAGGTTAGTGGCAATGCTTTATCTCATGGCTTAACAGCAGAAAAACATGTGATTATTGGCGAAAGTATTGAAGAATTTAATACTTTCAAAAATAGCATGTTTAAAGTGTACGAACCGTTTGGAGCGTACGAGGAGGAAATTTTCATAAAGCTTGTAGAGTTATTATGGAGATTAAGGAGGGTAAGTGTCATTGAAACAGGAATTTATGGAAATGAAATTCTAGAATTTGATGCAGACTCTTACAAACCTAAAGCCTCAGATAAAATAACTCATTCTGATTTTAAAGAAGGTGATCAGAATAAAGTTCTAAAAAATCAATCCTTAATTGGTGTGGCGTTCACAAGAGATTCCAATGCTGGAAGTTCCTTGTTGAAGTTGAATACAATTGAGGGAAGATTAATTAGTAGAGTTCAATTGTTTGAAGATCTTCTTTTAAAAGTACAAAAAAGAAGAAGAAAAGGAGAGAAAAAATGAGAAATATATCTGACTCTAAAATCAGCTATTATGGGCGGAATAGAAGGGGTTTTTTAAACAATCCTCGTTATAAAAGTGATGGCCGTGTCAAAACAAAGCCAACTTTTAATCAGCTCATAAAAGATACTCATAATCAATTAATTGAAAAATGGGGACCTTATTTGGAAGTTAACGATCCTGCTTTGTATGAATCAATGACTGGAAAAAAAGCTAAAAAACCTGTCTTTGAATTTTCTGAATCAAAGGAGGAAGTTAAAAAGATTGATACTTCTTATGATGATTTATATGCTTACCAAAAGAAGCGTGAAGCTGAACGTGAGGCTCAACTTGAAAATGAGCTTGAAAAGTCAAAGAAGAAAGAGATTAAATTCAACTTTACAACACCTAAGAAAGATTGGTCTATTTATGGAGGTTGGGTTAATCCTTTTGAGCCTATCAATAAGGGCAGATTAGGCAGCACTCAAGAATGGAGGATAGAAAAACCAAAAAGACATTATTATTAACTGTATTTTAAATAGTTACTATAATATAAAGTGATACTTTAAGTACTATAACTAAATATATGTTTTATATATCTTTTTATGAAAACTTAACTAATTAAATTATGATACTTAACTTATCATTATTATTAAGCTTTTTAATGTTATTAAGTATTTTTGTGGATGTGCTAAAAGTAGCGAAAACATTGACTTTTGAGACTAGTCTTATCTCATTTTCTATGGAAACTGGTGTTTTTCCAAAGCCAATAACTATTGAATTGCCTTCGCACCAATAAGCAACTTCACCAAAAGTGACTATATCTCTAGCGTTTTTATCTGGTTTAATGCCTAGATTAGTGGTCTCGAAGTAAATCTCTTCTCCCCAAGTGTTTATTTGGGCTTTAAATGAGCTTAATTTGGCTAATTTGAGTGCTGTTTGAGAGTTATCTAGATTAAGCTTAAGTTCAAAGTTATTGAATTTAAGGAGCATTATAATGATAAATAACTGTTTTGAGAGATATTGACATCAATTTTTGGTTGTATTAATAGTTCCGATAATTAATGGTTATCGGAAATTTATGTCAAATATAGTCAAAGATATCAGTTCTATAGAATTAGAAACTTTAGATAATATTAGATCTTCTAAATCAGCAAATACAATTAGAGCTTACAAGTCTGATTTTAATCACTTTGTAGATTTTTGTAAAAAAAACAATTTTAAGCCATTACCAGCAGATCCTAAAATTGTATCCTTTTATATAACTCACCTTTCGTCAAATTCAAAGGTAAGCACATTAAAACGAAGATTAGCTTCTATTAGCGTAATCCATAAAATTAAAGGGCACTATATAGATATTAAACATCCTCTTATTATTGAAAACCTAATGGGAATTCAAAGAAAGAAGGGTGTATTCCAGAAATCTAAAAATCCAATTTTAATTAATGAATTAAAAGAAATTATTAATGTAATAGAAAAAATAGAAAAAACTGAAAATAGAAAAGCTAGAGACAAAGCTTTAATCCTGATAGGATTTTCAGGAGGATTTAGAAGATCTGAATTAGTTAGTATTGAGTTTGAGGATTTAGAGTTCACAAAAGAAGGATTGAAAATATTTATCAAACGATCAAAAACTGACCAGTCAGGTGAAGGAATAACTAAAGCCATCCCCTATTTTAAAGATAAAAATTTTTGCCCAGTTGTCTCTATAAAAAAATGGATTGAAATGAATAAGTATAAAAATAACTCATTAGTTTTTGATATTTCAGATAAAATGGTTTCTATCTTAATTAAAAAATATTTACTAAAAGCTGGCTTTGATCCAAAAAAATACTCAGGACATAGTTTAAGGTCTGGTTTTGCAACTGTAGCTGCTGATCATGGAGCCGATGAAAAAAGTATTATGAATATGACCGGTCATAAAACGACATCTATGGTTAGAAGGTATATAAAAGAGTCAAATTTATTTAAAAATAATGCTTTAAATAATATAAAAATATAATTTTATTTATCCCAATAATATTTTTCAGATAATTTTAAATTTAGAGTTTTTTCAAAAATAAATTTTGCAACCTTGGTACTATTAAAGTGAGTATTATATTTTACCCTTCCTTTTTGACCGATACTTCTTCTTTTTTTATCATTATTTTTTAATTCATGTAATAGATTGCCTAAATCTTTGATATTTTTATAAAACACAACTTCATCATCAGAAAAAAAATCGTCAAGTTTAGTTGCTCTATCAATAAAAGTTGTAATCCCATTTGGAATAAATGAGGATATTCTATCGCTCGAGTACCATTTGAAGGGCAAACCTCTACTTAAATTTAATGCCATTTTTGATTGACTTAATCTCTTATAATATTGATCACCCCAAACAGGTTGATTGTTATCTGTACCATAACTATCAAAAATGATATCTGGTAAATTTTTTTTTAATTTTATAATAAAATCTTCACGCTCATCTTTATAAAATTTTTTTAAAGTAGCTCTGTGCTGTCCGTGACTTAAAGCAACAAATATATCATAAATATTATTAGTAATTTGATCAACTTTAAGATTATCAATTGATATATCGCTTGGATTAGGAATGTAAAAAATATTTTTATTTTTTTTATTATAAAATTTTAATGACAAAGGATCACTTGTAACAAAGGAACAGTCTACAAATGGAACGTACTTATTGAATGTATTTAAGTGTGAGCTGTAATCTGGCCCTGTTGGAATTAAAGAATCTACATACCATTGAGCTATTTTAATATTAGGATGAATTTTTTTAATATATTCAAACGTTTTAAAATTTATTCTTGAACAATGACCAAGAATAATAATTGCTGGATCTAGATTTTCTACAATTTCAATAATTTTTTTATTATAATTTTTTTTATCAAAAAAGAAAAATTTCTTTTCAAAGTCTCTTTCGCTTAATTCATTAACATAAAAATTATTTCTAATAAAACCATTATTTAATTTTCTTGCTGTTGAGTAATATAATCTAGAACTGTGTCTAAAATGGAAATCTGTAATATGTAATATTTTTAAATTTTTCATTCAAGTTCTTTATAAATAATATTTATCTGGTTAATTGTTTTATTAATTGAATGTTTAAATTCTTTTAAAGTTTTTTTACTGTAAATATTTATCAAAGATGGAGATTTTATAATTTTTTGTAATTTATTATAAAGCTCTTCTTTAGTAACGTAATTTAAGAACAGACCATGTCTATTAGTTTCTATTAACCCACCCTTTTTAGAAATTATTGATACGCAGCCCCTAGAAGCCGCTTCTATAGCAGTTCTACCTAGTGGCTCATTCCAGGTCGATGGAATAACTGCGATTTTAGATTTTTCGAAAATTTTCATAGTTTTATCATAAGGTAACCATCCATGATAATTAATTTTTGGATGATCTATTTTATTGTAATGTCTTGGATCGTCCCCAACTATATCACATGACCAAGATTTATTTTTTTTTAAAATTTCTGAAATTATATTTTTAAATATATTATAGCCTTTAGATTCATTTAACTTTCCCGCAAAAATTATATTATTTTTTTTTTTAGGAATTTTTTTTGCGACAGTAGTTCCAGGATATATAACAAAGCATTTTTCAGAATCTTTGACTTGCAGATCTTTAAAGAATTGTCTTTTTGTCCATTCACTTACAAATATTAATTTATCTAAATTTTTTAACAAATATATTCTTTGATAAGCATACTTAGAGCCACGCAATGTTAAGGGATCGTTGTGATAATATAGTATTATTTTATTATTATTATTATTATTTAAAAAAAAATTAGCGGCTTGCGGTCTATTGTGTATTTCAATTATTGATTTTTTTTTTGATATTTTTTTTTTTATATTTTCTAAATAAAAAGAAGTTCTACCAAATATATAATAAAAAGGTTTTTTTGAAAGATCGCAGCTGATATAATCTTTAGTTAATGGTTTTTCTAGATTTATAGACCCAAATATTTTAATTTTTTTTTTAAATTTACTTCTTTTTTTAACCTCAGCTATTAAAAGCGAAACAGCCCCTGCTATTTTGTCAGAATAAGTTTCTTTGTAAGGTAAAATTATATTTATATTCATTATTAGATTAAATTTTAATTTTTAAACCATCAAAGGCAGGCATTATTTTATTTGAAATCATCTTTAATTTTTTTTTAAAAGTAGAATAATCAATATCACTATGTAGATTAGTTAATATAGTTTTTTTTGGTTTAATTTTATTAATATAAAATAAGCTTTTTTTAAAATTAAGATGAGTCGCATGTTTTTTAAATTTTAAACAATCAATAATAAGTAAATTTGGATTTAATATTTTCTTTAAATTCTCTTTAGAAATACTGCTGCAGTCGCTAATATAGACAATTCCATTAAATAAATACCCATTTGCGTTAATATCTCCATGAGAAACTCTTATTGGATCAAATCTAATTGAGTTTTTATTTTTTTTTATAACAATTTTATTTTTAATAATTTTATTATTAAGAATTGGCTCATAATATTTACTTTTTTTAAAAAAAAGATAATTAAAAGATTTAAATAAAAAAGATGATGTCTTTTTGTCAGAATAAACATCTATTTTTTTTTTATTTAACCAAAATATTGGTCTTAATTCATTAATTCCATGAGTTTGATCCGCATGTTCATGAGTGTAAATTACAGCATCAATTTTTTTAATGCCATTCTTCAACATTTGATTTTTTATGTCTGGAGAAGTATCGACAATAACATTAATATTTTTATATTTTACAAATATAGAACATCTTGTTCTGTAATTTTTAGGATTTTTTTTATTAGCTTTGCCCCAATAACCGTCTATTCGTGGAACTCCCAATGAACTTCCACACCCTAATATAGTTACTTCAGTTTTGTTCATTAAAGAAAAAGTTTTTGAAATTTTTAGTTGTTAAATTTGCAACTTCATCTAGAGTAATTCCTTTAATAATTGCAATATTTTCAGCAACAATTTTAACATTAGCTGGCTCATTAGTTTTGCCTCTCAATGGATCGGGGCTAAGATAAGGAGAGTCTGTTTCAATTAACATTTTTTCCATAGGAACATATTTGACTACACTTCTAAGATCTGTAGATTTTTTAAAAGTGATTATACCGCTGAAGGAAATTAAACACTCAAGATCTAATAAGTTTTTTGCAAAATCTAAATTACCAGTAAAGCAGTGTATTAAAAATTTTGTTCTACCAAGATACTGTTTAATAATTGAAATGGTATCTTCGTCAGCATCCCTTGTGTGAATGATAACAGGAACTCTTTCACTAATTGCAAATTGAATATGTTTTTCAAATGAGTACAATTGATCTTTTTTTTCACTTCTTTTGTAAAAATAATCTAGACCAGTTTCACCAAAAGCAATTATCTTTTTACTTTTTTTCTTAATATTTATAAGTTCGTTAAGATCATTTAGGTTATTACTAGTTGAATTTGGATGAATTCCAATTGCTCCATAAATATTTTCGTACTTTTTAACTATTTCTAAAACTTTTTTTGAGCTTTTTAAACCAGTTCCAATAGTTAATAGTTGTGAAATATTATTTTTTTTGGCATTTAATAATACCTGGTCAATATTATTAACCAAGGGGTCATAATCAAGATGACAATGAGAGTCTATAATCATTGTTTTTTAAATAGAATATTTATCTTTTCAATTTTTAAATCTTGTTTTAAAGAAAAATTTTTACTTATATTTTTAATAAATCTCTCATCATCAATTATGCTTAAAGAATCTAATATTATTTTAGTTTTTTCGGGTATGATTGGTTGAAGTAAAATTGATATTTTTCTTATAAATTCTAAAACGGCATATATAATAACGTTTCTTTTTTCTATATTATCTTCTTTTATAGACCACGGAGCAGAATCATTTACATACTTATTAACTTCTGAACATAACTGAATAATATTTTTTAGGTAATTATGTATTTCAAGATTATTAAATGTTTTGATTAAAGAATCTAAATTCTCCTCAACTAAGTTTAATATTTTTAAGTCTACATTTTCTTTAGGGGAGCACTTTGGAATTACAGAATTTAATTTATTATGAACAATTGAACTTATCCTTTGATATAAATTTCCAACATTGTTAGCCAAATCACTGTTAATGCAATTGATCAAGTTTTCTGGAGTTATTTTTCCATCCTCTCCATAAATAACCTCCTTCATTAAATAGTATCTAATTTCATCTAATCCATAACTTTCAATAATTTCCAAAGGATCTAAAATATTTCCCTTTGATTTAGACATCTTTTCTTCTCCAGAAAGTATCCAACCATGAGCAAAAACTTTTTTTGGAGGCCTGATCCCAGCTGCTAATAAAAAAGCTGGCCAATAAACACAGTGAAATCTTATAATATCTTTACCTATTATATGAACGTCTGCTGGCCAAAATTGATTCTTATTATTCTTCTCAAAATAATCTAAAGCACTAATGTAATTAGTTAGAGCATCAAGCCATACGTAAATTATGTGTTTATTATTATTTGGTACGGGTATCCCCCATTTAAAAGATGTTCTGCTTATTGAAAGATCTCTTAAGCCGCTTTTAACAAAGCTAATAACTTCATTCTTTCTACTAGTTGGAGCAATAAATTCAGGATTATCGGCATAATATTTTAGTAAAGGATCTTGCCATTTCGAAAGTCTAAAAAAATAAGATTCTTCTTCCATCCATTCAACTTTTGATCCTGAAATTTTAGAGATTTTAATATCTGACTTAATTTCTATTTCATCTTCTGCGTAAAATGCTTCATCAGATACGGAATACCAGCCAGAATATTTAGAAATATAAATTTCTTTTTTCTCTTCAAGAATATTCCATAGTTTGGAAACAGTTTCTTTATGTCTGTTCTCAGTGGTTCTAATAAAATCTGTATTTGTAAGATTTAACTTTTTTGCAAGTTCTATAAAGTTTTGAGAGATTTCATCACAAAAATCTTTCGGGTTCTTTTTTTGAAGCTCTGCAGCTCTTTGTATTTTTAGACCATGTTCATCTGTACCAGTTAAAAAATTAACATTGTAACCTTCTAGCCTTTTAAATCTGGCAATAACGTCTGCAGATATACTTGAATACGCATGACCCATATGTGGTTTTGCTGAGGGATAATATATAGGAGTAGTGAGATAATAATTTTTCATTATTTAATGCCAAGTAAGAGATTTATTTCATAAAAGCTAGCTTTTATTTCATTGTTAATTGAATTGATATTATAAATAATATTGTTAATTTTATTTCTTATTCGAAAATTTTTAAAAAAATTATTACTCTCTAAGTTAATAGCAAAATAATTTTCAATATATATGTGCATTAAATCCAATATTTTATTATATTTTTCT
This sequence comes from Fontibacterium abundans (SeqCode), assembly GCF_965235095.1. Taxonomy (GTDB): domain Bacteria; phylum Pseudomonadota; class Alphaproteobacteria; order Pelagibacterales; family Pelagibacteraceae; genus Fontibacterium; species Fontibacterium abundans. The sequence continues at coordinate 449,889 of NZ_OZ249405.1, forward strand.
TCTAAGTAAAAATTTTGCATAGTTAAAATTTTTGTAGAAAAATTTTTCTCATAAATGTTCAATTCATTAAACAGAATATTCATTTTTAGATTTGTACCTGGGGTAAAATTTTTAATAATCGTATTATTTGTATTAAACTGAGACATTAATTTTTCTTTAATTGATGTATTCTCTTTTGAATTTATAAAAAGCCTACAATTAAAACATCTAGATTTAATTGTTTCGAGTAAGAATTTATTTTCAAGATATGATATAAAAAAATAATTGTTTTCAGGAAGTTCCTCTAATACTTTTAAAATTGAATTTGATGAATTTTTATTAAGATTTTCTGCGCCTTCTAAAAAAAATATTTTAGGCTTATTGTTTATAGATGATTTGTTAAAGAAATTTATAATTTCTCTTGTTTCTTCTATGCTGATTATTTTTTTAAAATCATCAACTTTTAAATGTTTAAAGTTAAAATTAATATTATTAATTAAATCTAAGTAACTCTTATTACTTTCTATAATTTCTTTAGCTTTTAAGTCGTAAGGATCATTTTCTTTACTAGATAATATGTAGTTAATTAAATGGTAAATAAATGTTGCCTTCCCTACTCCGTCACTACCATTAAATATAATTTTGTTAGGTAATTTATTTTTTTCAAAAAGATTAGAAAGTTTTTTAAATAAATCGTCATGACCGTATAAAAATCTTTGATATTTATTAAGAGTTTCAATATTTATAAAATTATAATCTTGCATTTAATATTTTTAAAGTTTTTGTATTAATTTCATTCTGAATTTCATTAAGAGACTTGTTACCCTTAATTAAAACTATTTTATTTTTGTACATTTTTGAAATTTTTATGAAACCATTCCTGATTTTATTAAAACGATAACTTGAAAGTTTGTCAAATCTATTAGTTTTTTTTGCTCGTTTATTTATTCTAACTTTAGATTCTTTTTTATTTAAATCGATCAAAAAAGTAATATCTGGATGAACTTTATTAAAAATTTTCTTTTGAATACTAAAGATAAATTTTTTATCCATACCTTCCAAGTAATGTTGGTATGCTAATGTTGAGTAAAAAAATCTATCGCAAATTATAATAAAATTTTTTTTAAGATAAAAATTTATTTTACTAATTATATGTTCATTTCTAGCCGCCATTAATAAAAAAAATTCTGTTAACGGGCTAATGTTTGTTTTTTTATCTAACATTAAATTTCTTATTTTTTCTGAAAATAAGGTACCACCTGGTTCTCTGGTTAAAATTACATTTTTAGTAATTTTGTTTTTTATAAATTTATATAATAATTTTGCCTGTGTTGATTTTCCAGAGCCTTCAACCCCTTCAAAGCAGATAAAAAACGATTTTTTTATTGCCATAGGTAATGATTGATATTTTGAATGCCTTTAAAAAATATATTTTTATCAGTTATGTCTTTTTGGGCAAATAAATCTTTAGCATCAATAAGTTCTTTATTATTATAAACTCTAAGGACTGCCACCTTCTCAAATTTTTTTATAGGTAATTGCACAGGATATTCATATTCTAATTCCATTCTAATTTTTGGATTCTTTAAATTTTTTGGCAGGTTAACAAAAATACCATCTTTGTTTGCGCCCTTAACATCTAAATAAGAAGAGCTTCCATTCCATATTTTTATTCTAAATTTATCTTTATCATAAGAAATTTTCACAAGATCAATTTTATTGAAAGCGCCATTCAATAATAGTTTCGAAGATTCTGCTCTTGAAAACATTGTGGGTAGGCCACTAATTACTGCTATTATTCTTCTGTTGTCTTTTTTCTTTGTAACTGCAATTGAATACTTGCTATCTTTTAAATGCCCTGTTTTTATCCCATCAACTCCTTCATCCATAGAAAGTAACACGTTTCTATTTTCCTGTTTAACTGGATTGCCACCTGATCTAGCCCACGCAAAATCTTTTTCCTTAAAATATTTATAATATTGAGAATAGTTATTGATTAAATAAGACGACAATAAAGCCATATCCCTTACCGTAGAATAATTATCTTGGCTATATGTTCCAGAAGAATTGCTAAAGTTTGTATTAACCATATTTATTTGTTTAGCTTTTTCATTCATTAAATTTGCAAATTGCTCTTCGGTTCCAGATATGCCTTCTGCTAAAACAATAGAAGCATCAACGCCTGATACAATAATTACCCCTCTTAATAAATCTTCAATTGAAACTTTATCCCCTGGAACTAAGAACATGGTAGATTCACCTGATCTAGTTGCATTTCGAGCTTTTTTAGAAACAGTAAATTGATCTGTAAGTTTAATTTTTTTATTCTTAAGTTGGTCAAACACAACAACAGCTGTCATGATTTTTGTCATAGAAGCAGGAGATATTTTTTGATCAGCATTTTTTTCAGCTAATACCGCCCCACTAGAGTGATCTATGACAATTCCTTGCTTAACTTTATCTGGAATAATTATTTGAGAATAAGAAGTTGAGGCAAAACCTAATACAATAAATACTAAAATAAAAAAATTCTTAAAAATCATTCAACGATTATATTATAATTATCAAACTTAGTATTAACTATTTTGTTAAAAAAAATATCAAATTCACTGATATCATTAATAGTTGCGACTTTTACTCTGAATTTTTTATTAACCTGAATAACAGTTGGATTAAGATTTTTTATTTCTTTTTTTAATAAGTTTACCATATCTAAGGCTGAATTTTTAAAAGTAAAATCACCATAATAAATTATTAATTTATTTAAATTGTTTTTTTTTGAAGAATTATTTTTAGACAAATCGATAATATCAACATTTTTTATCTCTACATTTTGAGTAATTTTTTTTTCTTCATCAAAAATTTTAGCAATATCGGCCATAAAAGTTTTATTTGTTCTAAGAGATTCAATTTTTACTATGGGTAAATTATAGTTTAACTCCAATAAATCCATGTATTTACTAGGAATGATAATTTCCCTTTCTTTTTTGAAATTTGAATTTTTATTAACTTCTACAACTAAGCTTTTTTTAGTTAACAAATTAGTAATTTTAACTTTGCTATTTGGCGTAATATTTCGATGTATTACTTCGTCATTCTTAGTAAATTCTGCAAAACCTATTTTTTCATAAGTATTATTGTTTTCATAAGTTGAGAAAGTTTGACAGGATGTAATTAAAATAAAAAATAAAACTATTAGCTTATTTCTCATTTTACTTTTTTATTTTGTCTGAAAGAGTTCCAACAGTTATTGCAAATCGCAAAGATCTATTCCATTCTAATAACCTTAAAAAATTATCAAACACAATGTAGATCGGACCATCTTCACCATCAGGTCTTATCAACCAACCTTCTTTTTTATCCTCGTACACAATCTCACTATCATTTTTATTTTTAAAACCTAATAATTTTAATTGAGCAATAGAAATTTTATTTTTAAGATTTCTTGAATCTAAATTAATTAAACTGTTATCAAAATTTTTATTTATTTTAATTTCAAATCCCCATTTATCTTTTTCAATCCATCCTATTGTTTTTAAGTAATTTGCTGCTGAAGCAAGAGAATCTTGAAATGAGTTAATCAAATCAATATCAGCAACTTCATCAAAATTTATTCCGTGCTTTAGAATTGTCGAGGGCATGAATTGAAAATTACCAATTGCTCCAGCCCACGAGCCATATAAGCTCTCATATTTTAAAGTTTTATTATCGATTAATTTTAAAAGTATAATTAATTCTTTTTCAAAGTATTCCGATCGTCGATTATCAAATGACAGAGTCGATAAAGCAGAAATTATATCCACCTTTCCTTTGTTAACCCCAAAATTTGTCTCTATACCCCACAAAGAAACAAGAATTTCTTTATCAACTTTAAATTTAGCACTGACTTTCTCAAGTAAAAGTGAATTTTCTTTTAAGAGATTTCTTGCTGCCTGTATTCTTTTTTCATCCACTCTTTTTTTTAAATATTCGTAAGTTTTCTCAAAAAACTCAGGCTGCTTTCTATCTAATGCAACAATTCTCTCTAAAAATTTTGCATTTTTTAGTGCAGTATCAACTGTTTCTTTTGAGACACCTTGGGAGATAGCTCTACCTTTAAAACCAACTAACCATTCATTAAATTTTTCATTTGCTAATGAAATATTGGGATTAAATATTACAAATAAATAAATAATTAGAAATATTTTAAATTTAAGGTAAATATTCATTACTTTTTTTTAACATAGCCTACATTTAAAGTCATTAATCAAGGAGAGGTGGCTGAGCGGTTGAAAGCACTAGTCTTGAAAACTAGCAACGGGGCAACTCGTTCGTGGGTTCAAATCCCACCCTCTCCGCCATTTTTTTGGAATATTAGCAAATTTGATTCTATAAAAATTTAAAATTGTAACTTAAATTGTTTAATTTTTTTGGATATAGAAAAGTTTTCCAAATCTATATTTTTCTTATTATCAACTAACCAAGAACTTAATTCTTTATCAGTAAAATTTAATATAAGTTCGAATTCTTTCAATTCTTCAGGACTTAATATTTTTAAGTTTTCATTAGCAAATCCACCAATTAGTAAATCCATTTCTTTAGTTCCTCTGTGATTAGATCTATATAAAAGTTTTTTTATTAAATTGTTCATATCTACTATATATATCTTAATTGAAACCAAGTCTTTAAATGATCGAAAAAAATTTTAATTTTTTTTTTAATCCAATTTCCAAAATAAAAGGAATAGGACCAAAAATACAGAAATTATTTAATGAAAAAAAAATAGAATCTAATATTGATCTAATTTTTAATTTTCCCTATGGTTTGATTGATAGAACTCATTGTCCCAATTTAAACAACCTAGAAATAGGAAAAATTAGTACAATTTTTGTTAAAGTAAAAAAACATAACTTTCCAAGAATAAGAAGACTTCCAAATACCGTTCAATGCTTTGATGATACTGGGGAGATTAATATTGTTTTTTTTAATTCAAGAGAAAATTACGTTAAAGAAATATTGCCTCTTAATAGCGAGGTCATTATTAGCGGAAAGGTAAATTTTTATAAAAATAAGTATCAAATAACTAATCCTGACTACATTACCTCAGTCAATAATGAGGAAAAAGTTAGCAAAATAATGCCAACTTATAGTTCATTAAAAGGCATATCTAACAAAACTATAAATAAAATTTATGAAAATATTACCAAAGATATTCCTGATGTTCTGGAATGGCACAGAGACTTTGTAATAAAAAATAATAAATGGACTAGTTTTAAAGATTCACTAATTCAACTACACAATCCAAAAAAATTAGAAGATTTAGATAAAAATTCTTTAGCATACGAGAGAATATCTTTTGATGAAATATTTTCTAATTTATTAATTTTTTCTCAAATTAAGAAAAAAAACTTATCTATTTATAAAAAACCTAAAGTTTTCTCTTCAGAATATAAATTAAAAATAATTAAAAATTTATCTTTTACTCTAACAAAAGCTCAGCAAGATATTATTGAAGAAATTGAAGATAGTCTAAAAAAAGACAAGAAAATGTTAAGACTGCTTCAGGGCGATGTAGGTTCTGGTAAAACTATAATTTCAATTATTTCAGGATTAAATGTTGTGGCCTCTGGTTTTCAAGTGGCTTTAATGTGCCCAACTGATATATTAGCTACCCAGCATTTAAATTTGATTAAATCAATTACTCAAGGTCTTGATATAAAAGTTGAAATTTTAAGTGGCGGTGTAAATAAAAAAAGACAAATTGAAATTAAAAAAGAGCTTTTTGATGGAAAAATTAATTTTTTAATAGGTACGCATTCCTTATTTCAAGAAAGCGTTTCATTTAATAATTTAGGATTAATCATCATAGATGAGCAGCATAAATTTGGTGTCAAACAAAGAATAAATCTTTCGGAAAAAGGAGGAACGAACTGTGATGTGCTGTTAATGAGCGCAACGCCGATACCTAGAACTTTAATTTTATCAACTTATGGGGACATGGATATTTCTACTCTTAGAGAAAAACCATTTAAAAAAACTAAAATTATAACAAATATTATTTCTGAAAATAAAATACCTGATTTAATTAATTTAATAAAAAATAAAATTGAAAATAAGCAGCAAGTTTATTGGATTTGTCCTTTAATTGAAGAGAGTCAAAAAGTTAAGCTAACTCCGGTTTTAGAAAGATTTGAATATCTAAAAAAATGTTTTCCTGAAAATGTTGCCGTAATGCATGGAAATTTAAAGAATGAAGAAAAAATTAAAGTAATGAAGGATTTTTTAGATAAACAATTTTCAATATTAATATCAACAACTGTAGTCGAAGTTGGCGTCGATAATCAAAACGCAAATACAATTATAATAGAAAATTCGGAAAGATTTGGGCTTGCTCAACTGCATCAGTTAAGAGGAAGGGTCGGAAGAGGAATTGAAGATGGTGAATGCATTCTAATATATTCAAAATCAATAAGCGAGAATGGTAAAAAAAGACTTAAAATTCTTAAAGAATCTAATGATGGATTTTATATATCCGAGCAGGACCTGAAAATAAGAGGATTTGGAGATATTATTGGTTACAAACAAAGCGGTGAAAAAGATTTTATCGTAGCGGATCCAATGTACCACTCTCATCTTTTTGAGTTAGCTAAACAAGAAACAGATTTTTATACTCAAGCAAATTTATCAATCGATAAGTTTAGTACACTTCTTAAATTTTTTAAAAAAGATAAAATATTAAATATAATAGATACTGGTTAATTCTTTTTATAACCAATCGCGATTTCAAACTCACCTAATCTTTTATGAATAGATCTTAATTCGGTAATTGTTGTCCATTGATGAATGAATAAGGAAAAACTATTATGTACTCTTTGAAATGCATTAGACACCTGAACTATAACACCAAGTGTAATTACACCTGAAAATAAACTTGGAGCCATCACTAAATATGGCACAATAACCATAAATTGATCGTATAAATTAACCCATACATCAAAGTAACCGTAATTATAAAAAAGTCTGTGGTAGTTAAATTTAATTCCTGAAAATAATTCAAATACGGTGTCAGGTTTTGCATATTTTAATCTGTCATCTTCTCCATATACTAATTCTTTTCGAAATGACGCTTCTACTCTTTGATTATTATATTCAAGACCTGGTAATTTAATTCCAACAAACCAGCTAATTATCAATCCTCCTAAACTAACAAATAGAGAAACCCAAACTAAAGACCCTGGAAATTGTTTTAAAAAATCTATTTGGATTCCAGAAGAAAGCCCCCAAAGTATAGGTATAAAAGCAATTAAAGTCATAATACCTCTGATTACTTGAAGACCTAAACTTTCTACAATTTTTGCAAATCTACTTGTATCTTCTTGAATTCTTTGTGAGGCACCTTCTACGTTTTCAAGGCTGTTTTTCCATAATGGGATGTAGTCAAAAGTTATAGCCTCACGCCAACGTAAAGAATAAACTCTCGTAAAAAATCCTGTAAAAGTTGCCAATATCACATACGGAAATGCCAGGTAACAAAAAACATAAATTTTATTCCAAAATTCTGAAATATTACTTTTTGTAGCATTTTGTAATAAATCATAAAAACCTTTGTACCATTCATTTATTTGAACGGTTATTGAGACTTGGATTAATAATGAAAAAATTAATAACAGTCCCCCACCCCAAGACCACAAAATCCATTTTTTGTTTAAAAAAAAACTTTTAAACATTATTTAAAAAATTGTCAGCATAAGCTTTGATTATAAGCTTATTTTTTTTATGATTTGTTAGATCGAATAAAATATTGTTTTCTTTAGCATAAGCAACAGCCTGTTCTTGAGTTTCAAATTTTAACTTAATTTGTTCTCCAGTATTTGATGATGACGTCCATCCCATTACAAAATCCTTGTTAGAATTAGATTTTGTAAATTCTAAAACCCAAAATTTAGTTCTAGCCTTACCTGATTGCATTGCTGTTTTTACAGGCTGATAAATCTTAGCTCTTTGAAACATTAATTATTTTCCTCTGAAGAGTCTTCTACTCTGGCAGCAGAAACAACTTTTTCATCGTCAGAAAGATTAAAAATTCTAACACCCTGAGTATTTCTACCAGTTATTCTAATATCTTTAACGTTGCATCTAATCATCTGTCCTTTATCAGTAATCAGCATAATTTGATCTTCGTGATTAATTGTGAATGTTGAGGCAACACCACCATTTCTTTCTGAGCTTATAATATTAATAATTCCCTGTCCTCCTCTACCACTTACTCTGTATTCATAAGCAGAAGATCGTTTTCCATAACCATTTTCTGTTACGGTTAAAATATATTGTTCTTTATTTTTAAATTCTTCAATTTGTTTTTTTGATAATGCTACAATTTTAGTTGTTTCATTTTCATCATCTGGAGTTTCCTCAGCGTCTTTTTCTAATCTAGATGCTTTTATATATGACTTTGCTTCTTCAGATGTTATTTTTACACTCTCTAAAATTGATAATGAAATAATTTTATCATCTTTTTTTAAAGACATTCCTTTTATTCCTTTAGATGACCTTCCTTTAAATAATCTTAATTTTTTCGATTGAACTCTTAATGATTTTCCTTTTTCTGAGCTTAATAAAAAATCATCATCATCATCTAAAATTTTAATACCAACAATTGAATCGTTATCTTCTAATTTCATTGCAATTTTACCGCTTTGCTGAATGCTTTCAAAATCTAAAAGGCTATTTTTTCTAATTTTTCCATTAGCAGTAGCAAATATAATTTTCATTTTTGCCCATAAAGACTCATCACTTGGTAAAGGCATAATCGATGTGATTACGTGACCTTCTTTTAAGGGAAGAATACTATGAAGAGCTTTTCCTTTTGATTGATTAGAACCCTCAGGAATTTTCCACGCTTTTAATTTATAAACGATACCTTTGGATGAAAAGAAAAGAATTGGTGTAAGAGTATTCGCAGTAAATATTTGACTTACAAAATCTTCATCTCTTGTCGTTATTCCTGTTTTTCCCTTACCACCTCTTTTTTGAACTCTAATTGAACTTAAAGGACTTCTTTTAATATATCCTTTATTAGTGATTGTAATAATCACATCTTCTTTCTGAACCACATCTTCAATATCAAAAGTTCCAACCTGATTTATAATTTTAGTTTTTCTAGGAGTTGCAAACTTTGACTTTATATCTTTAAGCTCCTCTTTGATCTGGGTTAACAAAGCATTTCGGTCATTAAGAATTTTTTTGTATTGAACTATAAGCTTATAAAGCTCTGCAATTTCTAGATTGATCTCTTCATGTCCAATTGCTGTAAGTTTTTGAAGTCTTAATTCTAAAATTGCTTTAACTTGATGATCGGATAGACGGTATTCATCTTTATTAGATAAATCACTAACGTCTAAAACATCTTTGTTAATTTTTGATTTTTTAAAACTCCATGACTTATTTTGAAGTGTAGTTTTTGCCTCAAATGGATTTTTAGATTTACGAATAATAGCTATAATTTCATCAATGTTTTCTATGGCTATAAACAATCCAATTAAAATATGAACTCTATCTTTAGCTTTCTTTAAATCAAATAAAGTTCTTTTAATTAAAACTTTTTCTCTAAACTCTACAAAAATTTTTATAAATTGTTTTAGATTTAACAGTTCTGGTTTCCCGTTAAGAATTGCAAGAGTGTTAAATCCAAAAGATGATTCAATAGGTGAATATTTGTAAAGTTGATTAATAATTACTTCGCTTGATACTCCTCTTTTTAAATCAATAACTATTCTTACACCCTCTTTATTAGACTCATCCCTAATGTCTGATATGCCTTCAATTTTTTTTTCTCTCACTAAAAGAGCAATTTTTTCTATTAATAATGATTTGTTTGTTTGAAATGGCACTGATTTAATCACAACTAAAGTTTTGTCTTTTTTTTCTTCTTCGGTTTCAATCTCTCCTCTTATTTTTATGGACCCTCTTCCAGTTTTATATCCTGTTTTGATTACGTCTTTTCCTATTATCAGGCCACCTGTTGGAAAATCAGGTCCTGGAATAAGTTTAATTAATTCATCAATAGAAATTTCATTGTTATCAATGTAAGCAAGCGTTCCATCGATAATTTCACCAAGATTATGAGGTGGAATATTTGTTGCCATTCCAACAGCTATACCGCCCGCTCCATTTACTAATAAATTTGGAAATTGAGCTGGTAGCACAGTGGGCTCTAATTCAGTATCGTCGTAATTATTTTGATAATCGATTGTATTTTTTTCAATATCAGCAACTAAATATTCCGAAATTTTTGCTAACCTTGTCTCAGTATAACGCATTGCAGCAGCTCTATCACCGTCCATAGAGCCAAAATTTCCTTGTCCATCTAATAACTTTACACTCATTGAAAAATCTTGAGCTAATCTTACCAAGGCATCATAAACAGCCTGATCGCCGTGTGGGTGATATTTACCAATTACATCTCCAACTACTCTTGCTGATTTTCTAAATTGTTTAGACCAGTCGTACCCACCTTTGTACATTGCATAGATAATTCTTCTATGAACAGGCTTTAATCCATCTCTTGCATCAGGCAAAGCTCTACTTATGATAACGCTCATCGCATATGATAAGTATGAGGTTTTCATCTCATCAACGATTTGAACTGAATTGTATTTTTTATTTATTGAATTTTCTTTATTTAAATCTTCACTCATGAAGTAAATTTAAAAAGGAACTTTATCGTCTGGATCTTGTGAAATGTCAGGCATATCATCAGATGGTAACTGGCTACTTTCTAATTTTTTGCCATCTCCAGATGAAGAATTCTTTCCATCCAGCATTGTAAGAGACGAACTGTAACCCTGCAGAACAATTTGCGTGCTATATTTTTCCTGTCCGCTGCTATCGGTATACTTATTGGTATTTAACTGACCTTCTATGTAAACTTGTGCTCCCTTTTTTAAGTATTTCTGAACAACACCTACTAAACCTTCATTAAAAATAACAACTCGATGCCATTCAGTTTTTTCTTTTTTTTCTCCAGTATTCTTATCTTTCCAGCTTTCTGAAGTTGCAACGCTTAATCTTGCAACACTTTTTCCATTTTGCATTTGTTTGATTTCAGGATCGTTCCCAAGTCTGCCAATTAATAAAACTTTATTTAAACTGCCCGCCATAATATAGATCTTTTTTTGAACTAAGAATTAGATGTTTATTATATCAGACTAATCAAATTAAAAGAATAAAATTTACTAAAAAGATGAGTAATACTGTCACAAAAATCGTTATTAAAGGTGCTAGAGAGCATAATTTAAAAAATATTTCAGTAGAGATTCCAAGAGATAAATTAATAACTATTACTGGATTATCTGGATCTGGAAAGTCATCTTTAGCGTTTGATACAATCTATGCTGAAGGACAAAGAAGATACGTTGAAAGTTTGTCAGCTTATGCTCGTCAATTTTTAGACCGCATGAGAAAACCAGATGTTGATTTAATTGAAGGTCTTTCTCCAGCAATATCTATAGAACAGAAAACTACTTCAAAAAATCCAAGATCAATTGTTGCAACTGTTACTGAAATTTATGACTACATGCGCGTTTTGTACGCGAGAGTTGGTATTCCTTATTCACCGTTCACTGGAAAACCTATTAAGTCACAAACAGTCTCAGAAATGGTAGACCGAATTTTAGATCTACCCAAGCAATCTAAGATTCAAATCTATGCGCCTGTAGTTAGAGGCAGAAAAGGTGAATATAAAAAAGAATTACTTGGATACAAAAAAAGAGGTTTTCAAAAAGCAAGAATCGATGGAAAAATTTATGAAATTGATCAGTCGCCTACTTTAAATAAAAACATAAAACACGATATAGATATATATGTTGATGGTTTTATTAATGACAAAAAAGAACAACAAAGAATTGCAGAAAGTATTGAAACAACTTTATCTTTATCCGACGGTCTAGTTTATGTTGAATTTACGAATGAAAATCTTCCAAAAGAATTTAGGAAAAATGAAAAAATAGTATTTTCTTCAAAATTTGCATGTCCAGAAAGTGGTTTCACTATAGAAGAAATAGAACCAAGACTATTCTCTTTCAATAGTCCCTATGGAGCGTGTCCAGAATGCGAAGGAATTGGAGTTGATCTTTATATAGATCCAAAATTAGTAGTTCCTAATGATAAAAAAACTTTAATAGATGGAGCTATTATCCCTTGGTCGTCAAGTTCAACTTTGTATTATGCTCAAACCTTATCTTCATTAGGAAAACATTATGATTTTTCTTTAGAAACACCATGGAGAGATTTACCAAAAAAAATTCAAGATGTTATTTTGTACGGATCGGGAGAAGAAGAAATTAAATTTTCTTATGATGATGGATATGAAAAATATTCAAGCAAAAAATCTTTTGAAGGAGTAGTAAATAATTTAGAAAGAAAATATCTAGAGACCGATAGTGACTGGAAAAGAGAAGAAATTTCCCAATTTCAAAACGAAACTGAATGCGAAAGATGTAAAGGAATGAGACTTAAAGAAGAGGCCCTATCGGTAAAAATAAAAGAACTAAATATTAGCGAAGTTTCTAGGATGTCTATTCAAAATGCATATGATTGGTTTTCTAATCTTCATAACCATTTAACCGACAAAGAAAATAAAATTTCAGTGCATATTTTAAAAGAAATTAATGAAAGATTAAGTTTTTTAATAAATGTGGGTCTTGATTATTTAAATTTGTCAAGATCGTCTGGAACATTATCAGGTGGGGAATCTCAAAGAATAAGATTAGCTTCACAAATTGGCTCAGGTTTAACAGGTGTTCTTTATGTTTTAGATGAACCATCAATAGGATTACATCAAAAAGATAATATTAAACTTTTAAATGCTCTCAAAAGATTAAGAGACCTAGGTAATACAGTTATAGTTGTGGAGCATGATGAAGAGGCAATGCTTAGCTCTGATTATATTATTGATCTTGGACCAGGAGCTGGAACTGAAGGAGGAGAAATTATCGCATCGGGAACCCCTTCTGAAATTAAGCAAAATGAAAATAGCATAACTGGACAATATTTATCCGGTAAAAAATATATTTCTATCCCACAAATAAGAAGAAAAGCAAAAGACGGGAGATATTTAACTTTGAGCGGAGCAACTGGAAATAATTTACAAAACGTTACAGCAAAAATTCCTCTTGGAACTTTTACAGCAGTAACAGGAGTTTCTGGAAGCGGTAAATCAACATTTGTTCTTCATACTCTTTATAGAGCATTAAATTTAATGATTAATAAAACTATAACAAAAAATATGCCTAAACCTTTTAAGGGTATTCAGGGCTATGAATATTTAGATAAAATAATCGATATTGATCAATCTCCTATCGGTAGGACGCCAAGATCTAATCCTGCAACATACTCAGGAGCATTCACTGTTATAAGAGAGTGGTTTGTTAATTTGCCAGATTCGAAAGCAAGAGGTTATAAGCCTGGAAGATTTTCTTTTAACGTCAAAGGAGGTAGATGCGAAGCCTGTGAAGGCGATGGAGTAATTACCTATGAAATGCATTTTTTACCCGACGTTTATGTTCAATGTGATGTCTGTAAAGGTAATAGATATAATAGGGAAACTTTAGAAATAAGATTTAAAGATAAAAATATTGCTGATGTTTTAAATATGACTGTTGATGAAGGTGTAGATTTTTTTGAAAATATATCTTCAATAAGAGACAAGCTTTTAACGCTACAAAAAGTTGGGCTTGGTTATATAAAAATTGGTCAACAGGCTACAACTCTCTCTGGTGGAGAAGCTCAAAGAATTAAACTAGCAAAAGAATTATCAAAAAGAGCAACAGGAAGAACTATTTATATACTTGATGAACCAACAACTGGCTTGCATGTTCATGATGTTAAAAAATTATTAGAAGTTCTTCATACTTTTGTTAACAAAGGAAACACAGTTATAGTTATAGAACATAATTTGGATGTAATAAAAACTGCTGACTGGATCATTGATATGGGTCCTGAAGGAGGCGTAAAAGGTGGAAAAATTATAGCTGAAGGTACTCCGGAAGACGTTTCGCTTGTAAAAGGGAGTTATACTGGTGAATTTTTAAAGAAAATTCTATCTAAAAATATTTCAAAAAAGAGTGCTTAAAAAATTATTTTTTATGTTATTGTTGAAATATGGGAATCAGTAATATTCTTCAGTCTCTTCCAAAAACTATTTTGAGCTCTGTTATTGCTACTTTAATTTTCTTTGGTGTTCTATTTTATATTAACGACGGATGGACAAATGATAGATACTTTTGGAGCGCCATATTTAGATATTTACACGTTGTGTCTGGAATTATGTGGATAGGATTATTGTGGTATTTTAATTTTGTTCAAATACCTAGTATGCCAAAAATTCCTGACGAACAAAAACCTGCCATTGGCAAAGTAATTGCTCCAACAGCTTTATTTTGGTTTCGTTGGGCTGCCCTATCGACAATTATTACAGGATTGATAACGGCTTACTTAAATGGTTACGTTCATGAAGCATTAGTGTTTAAAGGAAGTCCTAAAAACATAACAATAGGAATTGGTATGTGGCTTGGGATAATTATGGCTTTTAACGTTTGGTTTATAATTTGGCCAAATCAAAAAAGAGCTTTAGGAATTGTTGAATGCGATCCTGAAACAAAAGCTAAGTCAGCAAGAATTGCAATGCTAGTATCTAGAACAAACACTTTCTTGTCTATTCCAATGCTTTTGACAATGGTTATAGCGCAAAATCTTTATTAAGGCGTATTATCAACTTTTACAGACCAGTCTCTTTTGACTTTAAAAAACATAACTATAGGCGATGCTATGTAAATTGAAGAATAAGTTCCTATTATAATTCCAAAAGTTATTGCAAAAGCAAACCCTCTGAGAACCTCTCCTCCAAAAATTAATACAGCAACAATAGACAAAAGTGTTGTACCAGAAGTTTTTAATGTACGGGAAAGAGTATTGTTTAATGATTCATTAACTAAAATCGACAATTCGGAAGTACTATCTTTTTTTAAATTCTCTCTAATTCGATCATAAATAATAACTGTGTCATTGATTGAGTAGCCAATAATAGTCAATAAAGCAGCAACAATAGTAAGATCAAATTGCAATCCTAAAAGTGAAAATACTCCTACAGTGATAATTGTATCATGAAAAAGAGCAGCTATTCCACCGAAGCTAAATTGCCACTCAAAACGAAACCATAAATAAAAAAATATTGCAACAAAACATAGTAAAACTGAATAAATAGCGGATTTAATCAATTCAGATCCAACTTTTGGGCCGACTGTTTCTACTTTTCTAATTGCAATTTTTTCATTTAAATCCTTTTCAATAAAATTTTTTATATCATTTGGCGAAATACTATTATCAGTAGAAATTAAAAAGTCATTTTCAGTTCCAAATTCTTTAACTGAATAATTATTAATTTTAAGTTTTGATAATGAATTTCTGATCTTTTCTATTTCAATCTTTTTTTCCAGTCGGATTTCAATTGTCGTGCCGCCTTTAAAATCAACTCCAAAATCTAATCCCTTAGTAAATACTAAGATAATTGAAGCTAAAATTAAAAAAAAAGAAAGTAGTAGAAAAAAATTTTTATACTTTAAAAAATTAAAATTAGTCATTTTAAATATTTATAACTTTAAATTTATTGTTCATCAGATATTTTGAAACCATTAATCTGCTAACAGTAAAAGCTGTGAAAAATGAAGTTATTAATCCAACACATAGTGTAACAGCAAATCCTTTTACAGGTCCATTACCTAAATAAAATAAAATAATGCCAGCGATTAATGTTGTTAAATTTGAATCAATAATAGTTAATAATGATTTTTTGTAAGCAATATCAAAAGCGATAATATTAGATTTTTCAATTTTTAATTCTTCCTTTGCTCTTTCATAAATTATCACGTTAGTATCAATAGCCATACCAACAGTTAGAACAATTCCAGCTATACCAGGCAAAGTCAAAGTAGATCCAAATATAGATAAAACTGAAATTAAAATTACAATATTTAATAAGAGAGAAATATTTGCGAAAATTCCAAATAATTTATACGCGTACACCATATAAATAAACGCAAGTAAGAAACCTGCAATAAAAGATATAATTCCATAACGAATAGAGTCTTTGCCTAGATCGGCACCTACTGTCCTTTCTTCTATAATCTTCATTGGTGCTGGCAAGGCTCCAGCTCTTAATAAAATAGCTAACTGATTAGCTTCCTCAACTGTAAATCCTCCAGATATTTGTCCGCTACCGGTTAGTATAGGCTCTCTAATAACTGGTGAACTTAAAATTTCATTATCTAGAATAATAGCAAGAGGCCTACCCACATTATCTTTTGTAGCATTAGCAAATTTCTTAGCTCCTATGTTATCAAACTTAAAACTAACAATAGATTGATTTGTTTGTCTATCAAAACCTGGTTGTGCATCGGTTAAATTTTCACCAGACACAATCAATCTTTTCTCCACTTCAATAAATAAACCGTCAAATTTATTTTTAACTTTCTCAAAACCTAGATTGTCACCAGAGCTGTTACCAGTTTTTATAAACTTAAAATTTAATTGTGCAGTTTTTCCAAGTATATTTTTAAAAGTAGATGGGTCAGACAATCCTGGTAGTTCTACAATTATTCTATTCTCTCCTTTCTGCTGAATAGTCGGTTCTTTCGTACCAAGTTGGTCAACTCTTTTTCTTACTATTTCTATAGATTGATTGATTGCATCCTTTTTTAGAAGCTTAATATGCTCTTCATTAAATTGTAAAATGAATACATCTTTTTCAATCTTATAAACAAAATCTTTATTAGAATTTTCTATATTATTTTTGTTAATTCTAGAAAAAAGATTTTCCTCATTATTTGTCTTATTAATTATATTAATAGCAATATCTTTTTGAGAGCTATTTTTTATTTCAAAAGTAATTTTATTATTTAAAATATTTAAATTTTTAAAATCTAATTTTTTTTCATTAAATTTTTTTTTTAAATCAACTACTTTTTCTTCTAATTTTTTATTAATTAGAGGGTTCATATCAATTTCTAATAGTAAATATGAACCACCTTGAAGATCTAGACCTAGATTTACTTTTTTATCTAAAAATAAATTAGTTTTATTTGTAAAGTTAAAATTTCCTAAAAAAATATAGAAAAAAAATAAAATCGAAAAAATAATAAATCCAATTTTTAATCTGGAAAAATTTAACACTACTAATTTATTTAGTTTCGGATTTAGATAATACTTGTGAGATAGTGGATCTTATAATTTTAACATTAACGTTATCAGCAATTTCTAATTCTGCTTTTTCATCATCAATAATTCGTGAAATTTTTCCTACAATTCCACCTGCTGTAACAACTGTATCTCCTCTAGTCAGCTTTGAAATCATTAACTTATGTTCAGCAACTCTTTTTTGCTGAGGTCTAATTAATAAGAAATAAAAAATTACAAATATTAATATTAAAGGAATAAATTGTGCGAAACCAGATGCTGACATATTCCAGTTGATTATACTAGATGCTGATTAAATACAATAATTTTTTTAGCTTTTGAATTTATATATAAATTAAATTGTTTTTATCCCGCTCATATAATTATGTAAAACTGCAGGAATGTTAATTGAACCATCTTCATTTTGATTATTTTCTATTATAGCAATCAATGTTCTTCCTATAGCGAGTCCAGAACCATTTAATGTAGCAACATAGTCAATTTTTTTTTCTAAATCTTTAAAACGCGCCATCATCCTATTTGCCTGAAATTGACCACAAGAGGAGCAGCTAGATATTTCTCTATAATTATTTTGAGATGGTATCCATGCCTCAAGATCATAAGTTTTTTCTGCGCTAAAACCCATATCACCAGATGAAAGCAAAACAACTCTATAGGGTATTTCTAATTTTTTGAGTATGGTTTCTGCGCAATTAGTAAGTCTTTCAAGTTCATTTTTTTTATCTTCCGGTTTTACAATACTTACTAGTTCAACTTTGTAAAATTGATGTTGCCTCATTATGCCCTTTGTATCTTTTCCAGCAGCACCAGCTTCAGCTCTAAAGCACGGTGTAGCCGCAACATATCTAAGTGGCAAATCCTCATAATTTAAAATTTTATCTCTAACAATATTAGTAAGGGACACTTCAGCCGTTGGTATTAACCATGAGCCATCATTTAAAGAAAATTGCTCTTTAGAAAATTTTGGCAACTGACCAGTTCCAAACATTGATTCTTCATTAACAATTATTGGAACATTCATTTCTAAATATTCAAATTCTTTAACGTGCGTATCAATCATAAAATTAATTAAGGCTCTTTCTAATCTAGCAATATTGCCTTTTGTTATTACATACCTAGCCCCTGAAATTTTAGTTGCGGTATCAAAGTCTATAAGGTCTCTCTCTAAACCAATCTCATCATGGGACTTAATTTTAAAATTAAAATTTTTAATATTACCAAATTTTTTTATCTCTTTATTACTTTTGCTATCTTGACCAACTGGAACATCATCTAAGTGTATATTTGGCAAATTATGAAGAATATTATTTATTTTTTGTTTTTGTTCAGAAAGATTTTTCTCATAACCATCAATATCATTCTTAATATTTAAAACTTTTTTAGATAAAGATAAGAATTGTTCATTCTTCTTATCCTTAGAGTTAGACAATTCCTTAGATATTTTATTTCTCTCTTCTTGTAATTTTTGCTGTTTTTCTAAAATTTGTCTTATAGAAGAATCTAAAGAAATAATTTCATCTACCAATTGATCTGGATTTTTTATAAATCTTTCTTTATATTTTTTTTTATAGATGGACGGGTTTTCTCTTAAATTTTTAAGATTTATCATTTTTTACTTTTTTCTAAATATTTTATAATTAAAATAGATATTTCATATAAAAACATCAATGGAATGGCTAATCCTATCTGACTAATTGGGTCTGGAGGTGTAATAACTGCTGCAACTATAAATATAATAACAATAACATATCTTCTTCTTTCGGATAAATATTTGGAATCAACAAAACCAACAGTTGCTAGTAAAATTAGTAACACTGGCAATTCAAAACTAAGGCCAAAGGCAATCATAAAAACCATTATTAATGAAAGATACTCGCTTACTCTTGCTTCTAATTGTATTGGCATACTTGTTTGCGTGCTTAAAGTTTCAAATGATAAAAAAAACTTAATAGCCAATGGCATTATAAAATAATACGCCAATAAGGCACCGGTTATAAAAAGAACTGGTGTTGCAACAATAAAAGGTAAAATCGCTTTTTTTTCATTTTGATATAATCCAGGTGCTATGAATTTCCAAATTTGAATTAAAAAAACAGGAAAAGAAAAAAAGAGAGCAGAAAAAAAAGATAATTTTAAATAGGTAATAAAAGTTTCCTGTAATGCTGTAAAAATTAATCTTTTAGTTCCAATCTGCCCCTCTCCTAAAGCCTTAACGTATGGTTGTAATAAAAAATCATATATTTTATCTGCATTCATGTAAGAAATTATAAAAGCTAACGTAAAAAAAATAAGACTTTTTATTATACGAGATCTTAGTTCTAAAAGATGCTCTGTTACACTTGATTGATTTTGATCGTTATTATTGTCACTCATAAAAATAAAAATTAAATTTTTTCTGTTTTCTTTTTATTTTTTTCTTCAGGGTTAATATCTATTATTTTTTTTATATCTTTTTCTTGTTCCTGAACAATATCATCAATTCCTTTTTGAAAAGAATTAACATAATTTTTTATTCCATTTTTTATTTGAATAAATTTTCTAAGAACGACAGGAAGATCTTTTGGTCCAATAACTATAATAGCAACTAGAATGATGACTAAAATTTCTGACCACCCTATTTGTGGCATAAATTATTTTAGTGATTTGACTTAGAATTTTGATCTTTATCTTTATCTTTAGGGTCTTTATTGTCTGATGACTGATCATCAGACATGCCTTTTTTAAAACTTTTAATACCTTTAGCAACGTCACCCATTAAGTCAGAAATTTTTCCTCTGCCAAACAAAAGGACAACTACTATTACAACGATAATTATGTGCCAAAAACTTAAACCCATAAGTAAATTTATATATTAAATAAATTTTTTTACAAATAATTAATTATCTTTTTGATTTAAAGTTTCAGAAAGCATGTCGTCTATATTGGTAAAAATGTCTTCTTTAGATTGTTTATCTAAATCATCTTTAGCAAACTTATTAGTTCCAAATATTGATCTATCCAAACGACTATCAATTAAACCGGCTGAAGCCAACTCTTCAGAGTTTGGCAAATCAGATAATGATTTTAAATTAAAATGACTTAAAAAATTGTCTGTTGTAACGTATAATAAAGGTTTTCCAGGTATTTCCTTTCGGCCCTGTGGTTTTACCCATCCAAGTTCAAATAATATTTCTAAAGTTCCGGTGCTAAATGAAACCCCTCTAATCTCTTCAATTTCAGAACGCGTAACCGGTTGATGATATGCAATAATTGCTAAAGTCTCTATTGTTGCTTTTGATAACTTTCTTTGCTGAATAACTTCACTTGCAATTTTTTTTGATAAGTTCTCAGCAGTTCTAAAAGACCATTTGTTGGAAATTTCATAAAGATTAATACCTCTTTCAATAAATTCCGATTGTAATTCTTTTAAAATTTTTAAAACATCAACATTTAGTTCAATTTTAGATTTAATTGTTTCAATATCTAATGGTTCATCAGCTGCAAATAAAATAGCCTCTACCAATCTTTTTGCATCTTTATTTTTATTCAACATCATTATCTAGCTTTAATTAATATTTTATCAAAAATTTTTTTTTGCATAATTGATAATTTTCCCTCTCTGACTAATTCTAAACTTCCTGCAAATGTTCCTGCTAAACCTGATTTTTTTAAATTTTTTGAACCTGAGAATGATCCCGGAACCACATCTTTAATATCTCTCCAGTCGGTTAATTCTTTAAGTAAACTTGTAATTTTTTTTATAGCCTCTTCCATTGTATAGACAGGCAACTTTGAAATATTCATAATAGAAAAATTTTGTTTTCTTTTTATTTCAGCATAAGATTTGATAAGTTCATAAAGAGAAACCGCATATTTAGAGGTGGAAATCTTTTTAATACCTTCGCGAATACCTTTTGTAAAAATATCTCGTCCTAATTGTTTCTGCGAAACAAGTTTGTCAGAAAGAAATCTAATTGCCTCTAATTTTCTTAATTGCAATTTAAGTTTTTCGGCCATTTGAACAGCTGAAAAATCATCCTCAAAATCATCAGGTAATAACAATCTAGATTTTAAATAAGCAAGCCATGTTGCCATAACTAAAAAATCAGCAGCTAATTCTAAATTTTTTTTTATATTATTAATAAATTTTAAATATTCGTCAGCTAACTGAACAATGGAAATCTTCATAAGATCAACTTTTTGAGATTTAGCTAAATCTAAAAGCAGCTCCAAAGGACCTTCGTAATTATCTATGTTCAAATTAAATTTATCTCCAACTTGATCGCGCTGCTCAACCGAAAGAGGTTTTAATTCAACTATGCTTTCCATTTAATTTATTTAACTGATTCTTTAGTTAAATTTATTAAAATTTGCCTTAACCTTTTGTGTTATTTTGTAGGTAAAATTATCAATTTCTGGCACAACTTGAGACAGTTTCTTCATTTCATCTATATTTCCACTGCAATGTAACAATAAATTGCAGCCTGCATCTAGACTTAATTTAGCATTTTTAACAATTCCGCCAGAT
This sequence comes from Fontibacterium abundans (SeqCode), assembly GCF_965235095.1. Lineage (GTDB taxonomy): Bacteria > Pseudomonadota > Alphaproteobacteria > Pelagibacterales > Pelagibacteraceae > Fontibacterium > Fontibacterium abundans. Next base: position 471,604 of record NZ_OZ249405.1, read on the forward strand.
AAAGCTTTCATACAAATATCATCGGACATCAATATTCCTCTAAAATTTAGATACTTTCTAATTATATCTTTAATTATTTTTTTTGATTGAGTGGCGCATTTGTCTGAGTCTAATTTTTCATAAACAATATGCGCTGTCATTGCTAAATAACTATTTACTTTTTTAAATGTTCTAAAATCATTTTTTTTTAAATAATCCAAGGAAAAACTCACTATCGGTAGATGAAAATGAGAATCTATATTGGTGCAGCCATGTCCAGGGATATGCTTGATAATAGTTCCAAGTCCTGAATTTTTATAAGAATTTATTAAATATTTTGATAATTTTATAACAATATTAAATTTTTTTGAAAAAGCTCTATTTCCAATAACGCTTTTTTTATCTTCATTAAATAAATCAAGAACTGGAACTGTATTTATATTAATGCCGCAATATTTTAAAATAGAAATATTAATTTTAAGAAATTTACTAAATTTTGAATAAAATTCTTTATTATTTTTATAAATATCACCAAAATACTTGGCATTATATTTATCAAGATTAATAATTTTCCTAAAACGATTAACCTTGCCTCCTTCTTGATCGATTAATATTGGAAAATTTTTATCTTTAAAAAGTTCTCTTATACTGGAAGTTAAATTTCTAACTTGATCTAGATTATTAATATTTCTAGAAAATAATATTATTCCCCATGGTTTGTATTTTTTAAAAAAATAAATTTCTTTTAAATTTAATTTAAAACCATTAATTCCAAATATAATTGCGTGTGTTTTCAAAATTTTATTTTATTAGTTCCCAATATTGTTTTTGTTTGTAAATTTTTTTAAAAAACTCTTCGTTATCTATTCTTTTTTTAAAATCAGAGGATGAGCTAATTTTATCTAATTTTTCAATATACGAGTTTAAATAAATCAAATAATTTTCTCTATTTTTATCTATATTTTTAACAAATGTATTTGAATTATAATAAACAAAACAAATAACTAAAAAAGAAAGAACAAGAAAAAAAGATATCAAATTAATAAATTTTTTTTTCATTAAATCAATCACATCTCAACCGAGGCAGTAACATTTAAAATATCTAAACCGCTTTTTAAAACTAATTGTATTTTATTAATTAAGAATAATCTTGCAAACTGAAGCTCAGGTTGTTTTTCATTTAAAATTTTTAAATTATCATTCTCATTTCCAGAGTTCCAGTAAGTATGAAATAAACTTGCTAATTCATACAAGTAAAATGGTACTCTGTGAGGCTCTAAATGATATGCTGATAACTCCAAACATTTTGGCCATTCTGCTATTTTTTTAATTATATCAATTTCAATTTCCTGATTAAGAGAAACTAAATTCAATTTTTTTTCATTATTAATTTCATATTTATTTTTTCTAAATAAAGAACAAATTCTAGCGTGAGCATATTGGACATAAAATACTGGATTTTCTTTTGAATGATCAGTAACTAGATCAAAATCAAAATCCAACTGAGAGTCATTACTTCTGTATATCATCATAAATCTTACCGAATCTTTACCAACTTCACTTATGAGATCGCTAGCAGTTATAAAATCCCCTGCTCTTTTAGACATCTTTAATTGATTTCCAGATTTAAATAACTTTACTAACTGACAAACTTTAGAAATAATTTGCTGTTTGTTTTCCGATAAAGCAGAAACACATGAAGCTTGTCTCTTTAAATAACCAGCATGATCGGCGCCGAGTACGTTTATAAGTAAATCAAATTTTCTTTCTATTTTATTAAGATGATAAGCAACATCATTTGCAAAGTAAGTCCAGGTGCCATCTGATTTTTTTAATGCTCTGTCTGTATCATCTCCAAATTTAGTAGACTGAAATAAGATTTGCTTTCTAGGCTCCCAATCATCAACTTCATTACCCTTGGGTTTTTCTAAAATTCCTTCATATACATAATTTTTATTCTTGAGAATATCTAAAGCTTTTTCTACTAAATTTTGATTAACAATATAATTTTCAGATACAAAATTATCATGAACAATCCCTAGTTTTTTTAAATCGTTCTTTATTAAATTCATGGCCTCTTCTATGCATAAATTCTTAAGATCATTAAAAATTAAATCGTAATTATTAAAATTAGGTAATTTATTTTTTTTTAGAATATTTTTAGCTATATCAATAACATATTCACCGGGATAGAGATCTTGATCACTGGGAAATAAAGTATTATTTTTTATTTCTAATACTCTAAAATAAACTGATTTAACAAATTGATTAATTTGATTTCCATAATCATTAATGTAATATTCTTTAACAACTTTATTTCCGACAAAACTTAATAGGTTTGCTAAAATATCACCAAATACAGCACCTCTACAGTGTCCAACATGTAAGGGTCCGGTTGGATTTGCAGAAACATATTCAATTAAAATATTTTTAGATTCTAAATTTTGACTTTTTCCAAAGTTAACATCTATAGATAATATAAAATCATACCAAAAAGTTTTATCAAAAAAAAAATTTAAAAATCCAGGTTTGGCTACCTCAATTTTTATAATCTCTTTAAATTTACCCTCTAATTCTTTTTTAATAATAGTTGCTAGATCAATAGGATTTAGATTATTTTCTTTTGCAAAAATCATTGGTGCATTTGTGCTAAAATCACCATGAGTTTTTATTTTAGGAATTTCTACTGAAAAATTATCAAATTTTTTTGGCAATTTAATAATATTTTTTTTTTCTAAAGTTTTAAAAAAATCACTTAGTTTTATTTTATAATTAATAAAAATATTCATTTTATTTTATTGTATAAATCAATAGCAAATTTATCTGTCATACCGGCAATGAAATCTGATACTGATCTTTCAAGCCCCCATTTCTTTTTAAGATCAGGAAGTATAAATTTTTTATTATTTTTAATTAAATATATGTATAAATTTTTTATTATTTTTTCTGCCTTGTTTGTCATTTCTTTAACAGATTTATTTTCATACATATTTAATCTCAAAAATTCACGAATTTGATTATTTGCATTAATGAGCTTTGGCGAAAAACTAACTATAAAATCAGTGGACTTATAAACATCTTCGATTGTTTTAATTTTTAATTTTTTAATTTTTTTATTTGTATTTAAAATTAAGTCTGTAACCATAAAATTAATTATTGATCTTATAATCTCATTTCTTAATAATTTTTCATTTTTAAATTGTTTATTCTTTTTTTTTATAATCTCTCCTATAATAGGCAAATCTTTAATATCATTAATTGAAAACAAGCCTGCTCTAATACCATCGTCAATATCATGATTATTATAAGCAATATCATCAGACAAAGCGCTAATCTGAGATTCTAAAGATGACTGATTATAAAAATTAATTTTTTTAATTTTATTTAAATTTGGCAAAAGATCTAAATTTTCTTTTACTAAATAATTTGGACCATTATGCTTAACAATTCCGTCTATTGTATTTATGGATAAATTTAAACCATCAAATTTTTGATAGGCTTTTTCTAATTCTGTAACCAAACGTATCGAATGAATATTATGATTAAAACCGCCATGCTCTCTAATGCAATAATCTAAAATTTTTTCCCCCGCATGACCAAAGGGTGGATGACCAAGATCATGAGCTAAACTTATAGCTTCGGATAAATCTTCATTTAATTTTAAATATCTGGAAATTGATCTTGATATTTGTGATACTTCTAAAGTATGAGTAAGTCTTGTTCTGTAATGATCTCCTTCATCATATACAAAAACCTGTGTTTTATATTTTAATCTTCTAAACGAAGTTGAGTGTATAATTCTATCTCTGTCTCTTTGATAAAATGATCTGTATAAGTTTTTTTTGTCTCCAAATTGTCTTCCTAAATAATTAGAATTATTAGAAGAAAATTTAACTAATAACTTATTGTAATTATCAACTCCAGACATATATTAATAATAAACATAAAATTGAATGACCAATAATTTTACCATTACAGATAAAGCTAAAAAAAAGATAGAAAATCTTTTAGAGAAAGAAAATATTAATAAGTTTTTTAGAATTGAAGTCAAAGGCGGAGGTTGTTCTGGTTACAAATATCATTTCTCGACAGATAACAAAAAAAATGAAGATGATATAATTCTTGAAAATGTTCTAATAGATAAATCCTCTTTTACTTTTATTGAAGGATCGATGCTAGATTTCTCTGAGAAATTAATTGAAAATACTTTTAAAATTATAAATCCTAAAGCCACAGCGTCATGCGGATGTGGGAGCTCTTTCTCTGTTTAATGATAATAAGTAGCTGGAATGTTAATTCTGTAAGAGTAAGATTAAATCACATTCTTGAATATCTTAAAAAAAACAAGCCCAACTTTCTACTTCTTCAAGAAATTAAAACTGAAAATAAAAATTTTCCATACTCAGAATTAAAAGAAATTGGGTATGAAAGTGAAGTGCATGGGCAAAAATCATACAATGGAGTTGCTATTATTTATAATCAGAAAATAAATAATATAAATTTTAATATTGTTAATGATTTGCAAGAACAATCACGATCTATTTCTGTTGATATAAATTATAAAAAAGAATTAATAAAAATTATTTGTGTCTATGTTCCAAATGGAAATCCTGTAGACACTGATAAATATCAGTACAAAATTAAATGGCTAAAATCTTTTGAAAAATTTTTAGTGAATCAAAATAAATTAAAAAATAAGATAATAATCGGTGGAGATTTTAATATTATTCCAAATGAGGATGATGTTTACAATCCAGAGGACTGGGAAAATGATGCTCTGTATAGAATCGAAATAAGAAAATTTTTTAGAAAGATATTAAACGAGGGTTATGAAGATGCTTTTAGATTAATTAATAAAGAACCAAAAAATTATACATTCTGGGATTATCAATATGGATCATTTGAAAAAAACAAAGGATTAAGAATTGATCATTTTTTATTATCAAAAAATATTAGTTATTTAATCAAAGACGTAACTATCGATAAATATTTAAGGGCCCTAGAAAGACCTTCTGATCATGCTCCTATCAAATTAACTTTAGCTTAGGCTCTACCGTAAATATCTTTGATACGAATAATATCATCTTCCCCTAAATAGCTACCTGTTTGAACCTCTATAATTTTTAAAACACTTTTTTGTCTATTTTCAATTCGATGAACTGCTCCTTGAGGTATAAAAATAGAATCTGACTTATTTAAAGATATATTTTTCTTATTCAGGGTAACATTGGCTTTACCCTCAACTACAACCCAATTTTCAGATCTATATTTATGTTTTTGAAGACTAAGAATTGCTCCAGGATTTACAATTAATTCTTTTACTTGAAAATTTTTACTAACAAATATGTTTGTAAATTGCCCCCAGGGTCTTTGAGTTGTTGTATGCTGGTCTGTAATTTTTGGAAATTTTTTATTAATTATAGGATAAAGATTTTTAAGATTATTATTTTTAAGATCAGAAAGGTAAAGAACGTCATGATTATCAACCGCAAGTACATTTTTTAAATTACTAGCCACAATAGTTCTATTAGAAGAAATATAAGAATTTTTAACATTATCCTTAAAAATATTTCCTTTTATATAATTATTATCTTTATCTTTTTTTTCGATTTCCCATTTTTGTATCCAGCTACCTACATCTTTCCAATCACTTAAGAGTTTTGTAGAGAAGACATTTTTGGATTTTTCTAAGATGGCATGATCAAAAGAAATAGATTTTATTTTTGAATAGTATTTATTATCTAGTTTCACAATGTGGTTTGTATTTTTTGCATTAATATAAGAATCGCAAACTTGTAGAGCCAATTTATTTTGTAAAATAGAAAATTCATTTAGTAATGCTGATTTATTTGAAAGAAACATGCCAGAATTCCAAAGATAATTATTATTTTTAATTAATTTTTTTGCTCTATTTAAATTAGGCTTCTCAATAAACTTAACAACTTTGTTAAAACTTTTATTAATTTTTTTTGAATATAAGTAACCATAGCCTGTTTCTGGATAATCAGGCTTAACCCCAAAAATAAAAATTTTATACATATCCAAATAATTAGAAAGTTTTTTTATTTGTTTCTGAAATGCTATTTTTTTTTCAATTATGTGATCAGATGAAATGATTAATACGGGTTGATAAAAAATTAAATCATCATCATTTAAGGCCGCAAGTATTGCTGGTGCTGTATTTTTCTTATCGGGTTCAACGTAAATTTTACAATTTATATTTTTTGTTTCCTCTTTAATTTGGTCTAAAAAATTATAATTTGAGCAAATTGTAATCGGGTCAAAATTTACTCCTGTAACTCTATCTATCGCATGTTTTAATAAGCTTTTTCCATTAATTTTAATAAATTGTTTCGGATGTTTCTTCCTAGATTCTGGCCATAATCTCGTTCCTTCTCCTCCACATAGAATAATTGGTTTAATTTTCATCATATTATAAAAAATAAAATAACTGGTATTGAAATAATGGAAGCAATGGTTGATACAAAAACAGCTACGCCAATTTCTTGACTATATGAATTATTTTCAGAGGCTATTAAGTATGTCAATATAGCTGCGGGCATAGTTGATTGTAATATTACAACTTTAGCTACAATGCCATCTAGATTTAATAAATAAACTACCAACAATCCAATAATTGGACCACTAATAATTTTAAAAATACCAATTAACAAACCTATTTTTAAATTTTTAATATTAATTTTAGTGAGCGACATTCCTAATGCCAGCAAAACTAAAGGAATAACAAGTCCTGACAAAATTTTAGTAAAATTATTGATAAAACTTGGCATTTCAATTTTGTAAAATAAAATAATAAGTGAAAATATTAACGACAATAGAACAGGACTTAATAGTATTTTTTTTATAGAATAATTTCCTGATGAAATTGCAGTATTGGCTGTAAAATGACTAACCATAACAATAGAAGCAAAACCAGCCGCTAACGCAAGACCTTCATTGCCGAAGGTTAATAAAGCAAGCGGGAGACCCATATTGCCACTGTTAGGATGCATTATTGGAGTTGTTAATTTTACAGATGGGAGTTTAAAAATTTTTATAAAGATATATCCAAATAAGAATCCAAGAGCCAAAACTAAAAAAGCTGAGGTAAAAATTTTAAAAAAAATATTTATAGTTAAATTAGTCCTAGTTATAGAATCATAAATTAAACAAGGTAAAGCGATATTTGAAGCAAGTTTAGTTACAGCAACGATATTAAAATCTTTGTTATAGATATTCCATAAATAACCAATAAAAATTACAAATATGACTGGAAGTATTATATTTAGAATTGTTAGAAACAATTATTCCTCAAATATCTGCGTAGCAATTTTTTTCATTAAAACCACCTGGATGTGTTACTGCTCCATCTTTTGTAGATCCAACAGACTGAGCATATTTCCAAAGAGTTCCTGATGTAAAATGAGGTTTTATATTTTTCCAAGATTTTTTTCTTTTCTGTAACTCTGAATTAGAAATTTTAACATCTATAGTTCCTTTATTAGCATCAATAATTATTTTATCTCCATTTTTTAACAACGCTAATGGACCGCCATTAAATGCCTCCGGACCAACATGCCCAACACAAAAGCCTCTAGTTGCTCCTGAAAATCTTCCATCAGTAACTAATGCTACTTTTTCTCCCATTCCCTGACCGTAAATAGCAGCAGTAGTAGAAAGCATTTCACGCATTCCAGGACCTCCTCTTGGCCCTTCATATCTAATAACTATGACATCCCCTTCTTTGTATTTTCGATTTTGAACTGCTTTAAAAGCTTCTTCTTCACTATTAAAGCATAAAGCTTTTCCTTCAAATTTTAATGTTTTCATTCCAGCAACCTTAACAATTGCTCCTTCAGGTGCTAAATTTCCTTTAAGACCTACAACGCCACCGGTTTTTGAAAGTGGTTTATTATAAGGTCTCATTACATCTTGATTATTGTTAAATTTAACATTTTGTAAATTTTTCTTCATTGTCTCTCCTGTGACAGTCAAACAATCGCCATGCAAGTAGCCTCCATCTAGCAAGGTTTTAAGCAACATAGGAACTCCTCCGGCTTCGAACATGTCTTTTGCAACATATTTCCCGCCTGGTTTTAAATCTGCTAAGTACGGAGTTTTTTTAAAAATTTTTGCTACATCCATAAGATCAAATTTAATTCCACATTCATTTGCGATTGCTGGAAGGTGAAGAGCGGCGTTTGTTGATCCGCCGGTGGCAGCCACAATAGTTGCGGCATTTTGTAATGATTTAAGTGTAACAATATCTCTGGGTCTGATGTTTTTTTTTAATAAAGACATTACTGCCTGACCACTTGCGTAAGCATATTTATCTCTTTCTTCATATGGAGCCGGTGTTCCTGATGAATATGGTAATGCCAAACCGATAGCTTCAGAAACGCATGCCATTGTATTAGCTGTAAACTGCCCTCCGCAAGCACCTGCGCTTGGACATGCATTAATTTCTAATTCCTCTAAATCTTCATCAGACATTTGTTTATTAGAATGTTTTCCAACAGCTTCGAAAACATCAACGACTGTTACATCTTTACCTTTAAATTTTCCTGGCAATATAGATCCGCCATAAATAAAAACACTAGGCACATTTAATCTACACATTGCCATCATTAGTCCTGGCAAAGATTTATCGCATCCTGCCAAACCCACTAATGCATCATAGCAGTGACCTCTAACTGTTAGTTCTGTTGAATCTGCAATTATTTCTCTAGATATTAATGATGACTTCATTCCTTCGTGACCCATTGCAATTCCATCAGTTACTGTAATTGTACAAAATTCTCTTGGCGTTCCACTATTATCAAAAACACCTTTTTTTGCAGATTGAGCTTGTCTCATTAAAGTAATATTACAAGGTGCAGCTTCATTCCAAGTTGAAACAACTCCAACAAACGGTTTTGCAATGTCACTTTTTTTTAAATTCATTGCATAATAAAAAGATCTATGGGGAGCTCTATCTGGCCCCACTGTAGTATGACGACTTGGTAATTTTGATTTATCAAATTTCATAATTAATTTTTAATAGATATTATACTTTCTAATTGATTTAAATCATTTACTAATTTCTTTAAAATATCTTTTTCCTTATCAACTATATCTTTTGGGGCCTTATTTATAAAAGATTTATTAGAAAGTTTATTTTTTGTTATACTGATAGTGTTTTTTACTAAATTTATTTTCTCTTTTACTTTAATAATTTGATCTTTTAAGGAGATTTCTGTTGAAAATTTAATTAAAATTGCATCTCCATCTAAATAAGCTGGCAATATATTATCGTTTTTATCATCTTTTTTAAAATAATTTTCAACTCTAGAAGCTTTCTTAAAAATTAAAAAATTTCTTTCTAAAAAATTTTTTTTATCTTTAGGCAGATGATCAATGCAAACATCTACAAAATTACCTGGGGAAACTTGCAAAATAACTTTTGTGGATCTTATCAAGCCAACAAGTTTAATTAGCCAATTAATGAGTTCAATATTATCATTTTTTATTAACTTAATTTCATTGTCAGAATTAAAATTAATTAAAGGACTTTTATAGAAGTCAGAAAATTTCAATCTATTCCAAAGTTCTTCAGTAATAAAGGGTATAAACGGGTGAAGAGTTAAAAGAATATTTGAAAATATGAACCCAAAAACTTTTTTTGTTTCTTTTATTTGACTTTGATTATCAGAATAAAAAATTGACTTTGAAAATTCTAAATACCAGTCACAAAATATATTCCAAACAAAATTATAAATCTCTTTAGATGCTTCATCAAATCTAAAATTTTTTATATGATTGTCGATATTATTTTTTGCATGAATATATTCATTGATAATCCATTGATTAATTTCTAATTTCACTTCTTTGCTATCAATTTTAATATCAAGATTGCATTTATTAAAATCGCAAAATTTAGATACGTTCCAAATTTTAGTTAAAAAATTCCTATAGCCTTTAACTCTTTCTTCTGACAGCTTTACATCTCGACCTGGTGATGCCATCGACATTAAAGTAAATCTTAAAGCGTCTGCTCCATATTTTTTTATTAAATCTAAAGGATCAATAACATTGCCTTTTGATTTGGACATTTTTTGACCATGCTCATCTCTAACCAGAGCATGTATATAAACTTTATCAAAAGGAACTTTTTTGGTCACAAACAATCCCATCATCATCATCCTAGCCACCCAAAAAAATAAAATATCAAAACCGGTTACTAAAACTGAAGTTTTGTAAAATCTTTTAAAATTATAAGTTTTTTTAGGCCAACCTAGACTTGCAAATGGCCATAAAGCTGATGAAAACCAAGTATCTAAAACATTGTTATCTTGATTAATTGAACAATTTTTCTTTTTATAAAATTTATCAGCTTGTTTTTGAGCGTCATTTCGATCCTTTGCTGGAAAAATCCTTCCATCACTTCCATACCAAATAGGAATTTGATGACCCCACCAAATCTGTCTAGAAATGCACCATGGACGAATATCTTTTAGCCATAAATTATAAGTTTTTGTCCACGTGTCAGGGAAAAAAATAGTTTTTTTATTTTTTACAGCTTTTAAAGCTTCAACTGACATTTTTTTAACATTTAAAAACCATTGTTCTGTAAGATAAGGTTCGATAATAGAATTTGATCTATCACCGTAAGGAACGTTATGTTTTATTTTTTCTTCTTTCTCTAAAGCATTAATTAATTTTAAATCTTCTATTATTAATTTTCTTGCTTCAAATCGATCTAGTCCATGATACTTTTGAGGACAATTTTTATTCAATCTTCCGTCAGATTCTAAAATATTAATTTTTTCTAAATCATGCCTCAATCCAACTTCATAATCATTAAAATCATGTGCAGGAGTAATTTTTACAGCTCCAGATCCTTGGTTTGGATCGGCATAATCATCTGAGATTATTTTAATTTGCCTATCTATAATTGGAATTTTTGCATATTTATTAATTAATTTTTTAAACTTTTTATCTTTAGGGTTAACAGCAATTGCAGTATCGGCAAATATTGTTTCTGGTCTAGTAGTGGCTATAATTATAAAGTCATTTTTATTAATAAAATATTTAATATAGTAAAGTTTTCCCTCTACTTCTTTTTGCACTACTTCTAAATCAGAAATTGCAGTTTTTAATACTGGATCCCAATTAGATAGTTTAAAATCCTTATAAATAAGTTTTTTTTTATGTAATTCTAAAAAAACTTTTACCACTGCTTCGGACATATTTTTGTCCATAGTAAATCTAGTTTGCGACCAATCGCATGAAGATCCTAATTTTTTAAGTTGGTTTATGATTAGATTTCCAGAATGTTCTTTCCAGTTCCAAACTTCTTTGAGAAACTTCTCTCTTCCTAATGTATTTTTTGATTGGTTTTTTTCATTAAGTCTTTTTTCAACAACAAGTTCTGTTGCAATGCCCGCATGATCAGTTCCTGGTTGCCATAAAGTTTCATAACCTTTTAATCTATAAAATCTAACTAATAAATCTTGAATAGAATTGTTAAGAGCATGCCCCATGTGTAAATTACCGGTTACATTGGGCGGTGGTATTACTATTGAAAAATATTTTTTTTTATTATTTTTTTTAGGCTCGAATAATTTGTTACTTTCCCAAAAAGTATAAATTTTATCTTCAATATCTAAATGATTATAATTTTCTTCTAACATTAAAAATTAAATTCTTCTTTATCGATGTAATTAATTAAAACAGGTGAGCTTGCATTCATAATTTTTAATTTTTCATAACCAATTGGTTTTTTGTTAAAAAGATAAATATTTGAAGAAGATTCATCTTTTAAAATACATATTAGTTTTCCATTAACATTTAGTTTGTCCAATAAATTCAAAGGATCTGCATTTACTGTTCCATTAACAATAATTTTATTAAATTTAAGCTCCAAAATATTAAGTTGCCTATAATTAGAAAACAAAACATTAACATTTGTGTTTTTACTATTTTTTATATTTTTTATTGTTAAGTCGTATATGTTTTTGTCTTGCTCAATTGAATAAACAGAATTAACTAAATTAGCCAAAATAGAAGTTGTGTACCCACCTCCAGAACCTACTTCTAAAATAACATCTGACAAATCTGGTTTTATAATATTCAAAAATTTTGCGAAGATAAGCGGTTTTAAAATAAAACTACTTTTAGAGAATTTTATATGATCGTCTATATAAGATAAGTTTTGTAATGAATCTGGTAAAAAATCTTCTTGTTGTACTTTCTCAAAAGCAGCAATTAAATTTTCATCTATAATATTATTGGGCCTTAATTGGCTCTCAATCATATTTAATTTTCGCGTACTGTGTTGCATAATATTTGCGAGTTTAGAAAACTAAATATATATACACGATAGCTATTATAAAATAATACAGAAAAAATATGGCCACGTGGCGGAATGGTTACGCAGAGGACTGCAAATCCTTGTATCCCAGTTCGATTCTGGGCGTGGCCTCCAAATTAATATTGTTTTTAAAAAAAAAAATCGTATTGTGCTTTTTTTATTCCCCGATAGCTCAGTTGGTAGAGCAGTTGACTGTTAATCAATTGGTCGCAGGTTCGAGTCCTGCTCGGGGAGCCAAAAATAACTAAGCAGTTTTTGATAACTTTTTATTTGAATTTAAAATGTGCAAAAGTTTTTCTTTTTCAACTTCTGATAATTTGCTTACGAAAGTCTCTAAAGAATTATCACCTTTCGCTTGCGAGTCTAAATTTTGAAAATCTTTGAACTCTTCAAAAAAATATTTTACAGGAACTTTTAAAAAATTAGCTAATTGTAACAATCTACTAGAGCTAACTCCATTAGTCCCTTTTTCATATTTTTGAATTTGTTGAAATGTAACGTTGATTGCTCTTGCAACTTGAGTTTGAGTAAGACCAAGAGAAGATCTTCTTGCTCTTAGTTGTTTTCCTAAATGTTGATTCAATTCTAGTGACATTGATCCCTTTATTTAAATAATAAAATCTGATTAAACTTATTTTTAAATAAGAAATCAAGTCATAAAATTAAAAAAAATAAATATAATGTCATGTTCTTTTGTTTGGCTCAAAGATGATTTTAGAATATCAAATAATCAAGCTTTAAAGGCCTTAATTGAAGACGATAATAAAGAAAAACTTGCGATATATATATATGAAGAAGAAACATACCTTTCGTGTGAATCTCAAAAATGGTGGCTTGCTAAATCTCTAGAAATTTTTCAAAAAAAATTAGTAAATTTAAATATTTCACTTGACGTAATTCATGAAAATACATCAAAAACCTTTAAGAAGTTAATATCCAACAACTCTTTTAATCGTATTTACTGGAATAAGTCTTGTCATGTGAATGATAACATTACCGAAGAGGGTATTAAAAAAATCTTAAAAGAAAATAATGTTTTTTATAAAGAGTTTGAGGCTAATTTACTTAATCCAGTTGAAAAAATTAAAAAAGACGATGGAACTCCATTTAAAGTCTTTACTCATTATTGGAAAAAAGCTGAACAAAACTTTCTAAGAAATAATCATAAATTTGATGATAAAAAATATAAAAATTGCAATCATGATTTAAAAAAAAATAAAAATATTCAAGCTATATATCCAAAAAAACATTGGTATAAAAAATTTGAAAAATATTGGGAACCAGGCGAGGAAAATGCAGAAAAAATATTAAATAATTTTATAAATAAAAGCATTGAAAACTACGCAATTGATAGAGATATTCCATCAATAGAGGGTACTTCAAAATTATCACCATACTTAAAGTTTGGACAAATTTCAGTTCATAAAATAATGCAAAAATGTTTAGAAATTAAAAATAAAAAAATCGGTTATAGAAAATATATTAATGAAATTGGCTGGAGAGAATTTTGTCATTCATTACTTCATAATTTTCCTGAAATGGAAAAGAATAATCTTAGAAAAGATTTTAATAATTTCAAATGGAATAAAAATGAAAAACTATTATTAAAATGGAAAAAAGGATTAACGGGATATCCAATTGTTGATGCTGGAATGAGAGAACTTTACGAAACTGGATGGATGCATAATAGAGTTAGAATGATTGTAGCCTCTTTTTTAGTAAAACATTTAAGGATCCATTGGATGGAAGGAGAAAAACATTTTAGAAATACACTTCTAGATTTCAATATTGCAAATAATGTCGCTGGTTGGCAGTGGGTTGCTGGAACAGGAGCTGATGCCGCACCGTACTTTAGAATTTTTAATCCAATCTTGCAGGGTGAAAAATTTGACTCGAATGGTAATTATATAAAAAAATGGTGTCCTGAATTAAATAATTTACCTAATGAATTTTTACACAAGCCATGGGAAATGCCTGAAGAATTGCAAATGGAAAAAAATATTATAATAGGAAAAACATATCCATTTCCAATTGTTAAACATGAAGAAGCAAGAAATTCAGCGTTAAAAGCTTTTCAAGATCTAAAGAAATGAAAAAAAAAATTGCTATTATAGGAAGCGGCGTATCGGGTATGACTGCAGGATTTGAGTTGAGTAAAAAATATGAAATTCATATTTATGAAAAAAATTCATATATTGGTGGCCACACTCATACTCATGAAATAATTGAAAATAATAAAAAATATTTTATTGATAGTGGATTTATAGTTTTTAATAACAAAACCTATCCGAATTTTATAAACTTGTTAAAAGAACTGAATGTAGATTCAGAAAATACAAACATGAGTTTTTCTGTAAATTATCCCTATGAAAATTTTGAATGGTCAGGAAAAAATCTTAATAGTGTTATTTTTAAAAATAGAAATTTTTTTTCCATAAAGTTTTTTAAAATTATTATAGGTATAATAAAATTTAATATTTTAGCTAAATTTAATGAAAAATCTTTTCTAAAAATAAAAATTGATGCTTTTCTAAAAAAATTTAATTTCAGCGAAGAGTTTAAAAAATATTATTTATACCCAATGTGTGCATCGATTTGGTCTAACCCTATAAATAAAATTAGGGATTATAAAACACATTTTCTGATAAAATTTTTTGTTAACCATGGTTTGGTTAATTTATTTTTTAGACCGCAATGGAAAGTGATTAAACTTGGCAGCAATAAATATATTAAAAAAATTATAGAATTATCTGATATTAAATTTTTCTTAAACAGCAATTTAAAATCGATTAAAATTAATAAAAATAAAATTCAAATTAACATTAAAAATAAATTAATAAATTATGATTATTTAATCTTTGCTAACCACACTAATGAAATATGCAAAATACTTCCTAATAATTTTAAAAAACATAAAAAAATATTATCTTTAGTGGATTATCAGGTTAATGATGCATGCTTGCACACCGATTCATCATTAATGCCAAAAAATAAATATAATTGGTCAAGTTGGAATTTTATTAAAACTAAAGACAATGCTGCAAGATTAACTTACTGGATGAATTATTTACAAAATCTAAAATGTAAAAAAGATTATTTCGTCTCTATAAATTCAAATAATTTAATAAATAAAAATAAAATAATTAAAAAAATTAAATATAGTCATCCTGTGTTCAAGCATAACAAAGAGTTTACCTTTAAAAAATTACAAGAAATCCAAGGTCATAAAAACATTTATTACTGTGGTGCCTGGTGTGGATATGGTTTTCATGAAGACGGTGTTGTGTCAGCAAAAAATGTTACAAATTATTTGTTGTAATGCAAAGTTCCCTTCAACTTGGTAGCGTATTTCATAATAGGATTTTTCCATATAATCATCAGTTTAAGTACAAAACATTATCAATTCTGATTAATTTAGATGAAATAAATAATATAAATAAGTTATTATTATTTTCTATTAACTCATTCAATCTATTTAGCTTTTTTTTTAAGGATCATGGTGAAAGAAATGAAAATAGTAATCCAAAAAACTTTATATTAAGGAATATTGCGAAAAAATTTAAAGATAAAAAAAATTACACTGTATACTTATACTGCACGCCTTCATTTCTTGGTTACGTATTTAATCCAATTTCTATTTATTTATGCAAAAATGATAAAAAAGAAATTAAATATATTTGTTATGAAGTAAAAAACACACATCATGAACAACATTGTTATTTTATCAAAATAAAAAAGAATTCAAACAAAATATACTCTGAATTAAAAAAAAAATTTTATGTTTCCCCTTTTTTACAAATGAATTTAGGATATAAATTTTATTTAATAAATAATAAAAATAATTTTTTATTAAATATAGATGTGTACAAAAAGAATCAAATAATTCTTAAAACTGGTATTTCTTCAAAAACTTTTGCTCTTAATAGTCTTTCCTTAATTTACAATCTTATTAAGAATGTATTTTTTGCACAAAAAATTATGATACTTATACATTATCAGGCAATTAAAATTTTTAATAAACAAAAAACTTTTTTTTCTAAACCACAAAAAAATAATGATACAGTATCTTTTCATGGATAGTTTATTTAAAAGATATTTAGATTTTAAACTTCAAGATATTAAATGGGGTGAAATAAAGGTTAATTTCAAAAATTCTTATGAAAAGATTTTTAAAGCTAAAGAAGGAAATTTAAGTTCTAATATTTTAATTAAAAATAATTCTTTTTTTAAAGACTTGTTTCTTAGGGGTGAGCTTGGATTTGCTGAGTCATACATAAATAATAAATGGGAAACTTCTAATTTAACAAATTTACTAAAAATATTATTAAAAAATCAACAGATTAAAAAAAAAAATTGGGCTGATAATTATTTTACAACATTTGTAGAGAAAATAAAATTTATTTTAAAATCAAATTCTATCAATCAAGCAAGAAAGAATATTCATTACCATTACGATCTTGGTAATAAATTTTATTCTTTCTGGCTAGACACTTCTATGACTTATTCTTCTGGAATTTTTCTTAACAATACTAATGATTTACCAACATCTCAAAATAATAAATATGATATCATTATAAAAAATTTAGATATCAGGTCTTCTGATATCGTTCTTGAAGTTGGTTCAGGATGGGGTGGTTTTATAAAAAGAAATAATGAAATGACCAAATCTCAAATCGATGGTTTAACAATTAGTGAACAACAATTTTCTTACGTTAATAATCTAATAAAAGATAATAACTTAAACAATAATTCAAAAATTATTTTTAAAGATTACAGGAAATTAGATTCTATTAATTATTATGACAAGATTGTTTCTATAGAAATGTTTGAAGCTGTTGGAAAAAAATATTGGGATATTTATTTTAAAACTTTAAATCAAGTACTAAAAAAAAATGGCAAAGCTTGTTTTCAAATAATAACAATTAATGATGATGAATATTCAAATTATATTAATCAAGTAGATTTTATTCAAAAATATATTTTCCCTGGTGGCGTACTTCCCTCAAAAAAAATTTTATATAAATTATTTAAAGAAAATAATTTTGAATTATATGAAGAAAAATCTTTTGGAAAAGACTATGCAAAAACATTAAGAATTTGGAAAGAAAATTTCAATAACTCCTGGAATGATATTTCAAAAATTGGGTTTGATGAAAAATTTAAAAATTTATGGAATTATTATTTAAGTTATTGTGAAACAGGGTTTGACACAGGGCATACTGACGTCAGTCAATTTTATTTAAAAAAAATTATTTAAAGTCTCTAATTTAAAGTCTTTAGCTGATAGTTCCATTCTCCTTTAAGAGAAAAATCCATTGAAACCCATTGAAATGTATTGTCTGTAAAACCTATTTTAACATCAATATCTTCTCCTTTGACATTGAAAAACTGAACAATTTTTTTTTTATTATTAATCTGTCTTTCTTCTTTATTTAAAAAAGTTATTTTTGTTTCTGTGGTTCTACAGCTTTGGCCTAATACAAAATTATTATTTATTAAAACATCATGATTCCACCAAGTTCCTAACGAAAAATCTTTTTTAGAAGAATATTTAAAAAATTTTCCTTCCGTTGTACCATCAAAATTATACTCGCCATTAGTTGCAGTTGTAATATTGCAATAATCATTATGGTTTCCATCTTTTGTTTTTGATTTAAATTCAATTAATTTATTACCTTTATAAATTTCTTTTCCTAGAGAGTGATATTTGTAAATAGAAACTCCTAATAACTTAATGTCAAAAAATACATCTGTTGATATCTCTTTAAAACCATTCTTATTAGTAAAAGTAACTTTATGGTGGCCAACTTTTTCTTTATTTCTGTAAATATCAAATTCAATTTTATTTAAATCTTTATTATGATCAGCATGAGCGTTTAAGTTAGCTGAAAAAAATATAGAAAAAATTAATATTAAAAAAAAACGAAACATTAAAATCAACGAAGTATTTGGCTTAAAAAAAGTTTAGTTCTATCATTCTCTGGGTTTTCAAAAAAATCTTTTGTTTTTTTGGTTTCGATTATTTTTCCTTCATCCATAAAGACAACTCTGTCAGCAACAGTTTTGGCAAATCCCATTTCATGAGAAACAACAACCATTGTCATTCCAGCTTTTGCTAGATCAGTCATAATATCTAAAACTTCTTTTATCATTTCGGCATCTAAAGCTGAGGTAGGCTCATCAAACAACATAATTTTTGGTTGCATGCACAAAGCTCTTGCTATTGCGGCTCTTTGCTGTTGCCCTCCTGACAATTGCCCAGGATATTTATTGGCTTGTTCTGAAATTTTAACTTTTTTTAAATATTCCATAGCGATTTCTTCGCTCTTTTTTTTTGGAACTTTTTTAACCCATGCTGGAGCCAATGCGCAATTATCTAAAATTGTAAGATGAGGAAATAAATTAAACTGTTGAAAAACCATTCCAACATCCCCTCTTATTTTATCAATATTTTTTAATGTGTTGTCTAGTTCAATCCCCTCTACGATTATGCTTCCATCTTGATGCTGCTCAAGTCCATTTATGCATCTAATCAAAGTTGATTTTCCAGAACCTGACGGACCACAGATAATTACTTTTTCTCCTTTATTTACAAATAAATTTATATCCTTAAGAGCATGAAATTTTCCATACCATTTATTTACATTTTTAAATTCTATAATTTTTTCGCTCATTAATGTTTTTCCGTGCTAAATTTTTTTTCTAAACTTTGAGTATATCTACTTAATAAATATGAAAAAAACCAAAAAATTATTCCAACAAAAATATATCCTTCTACAGCCATTCCAAGCCAATATGAGTTAGATTTTGCTAAATTCACCATTCCCAAAAGTTCGAGCAAACCAACTAATATAATTAAAGGTGTATCCTTAAATAATGCGATAAAAGTGTTCGTAAGACCTGGGATTACTGTCTTAATAGCTTGAGGCAGTATGATTAGAAAGTTCATCTTCCAGTAACTCATGCCTAACGATTTTGCAGCTTCATACTGACCTTTTGGTAAAGATTGAAGGCCTCCTCTAATTACCTCAGCCACATAGGCAGATTCAAATATAGCTAGACCAATTGCAACTCTTAATAATTTATCAACATTAGTATTGGCTGGTAAAAGCAATGGGAACATAATTGCAGCAGCAAAAAGAACAGTGATCAAAGGTATTCCTCTCCAAAACTCAACAAAAGCAATGCAAAAATATTTAATGACTGGCAACTCAGACCTTTTTCCTAAAGCTAACAAAACTCCTAAAGGGAATGCGAATAAAATTCCAAAAAAAGTCAACATGAATGTCAAAGAAAGTCCTCCCCAAACTCTGGTTTCAACATTCTCCAAACCAAATCCTCCATGGATTAGAACAAATCCTATTATTGGAAAAATAAAAATTAAAAAAAATAATATGAATGGTTTTACTTTTGGCTTTACAAAAAAAGCACTTATAACTGTTAAAAATAAAATTACAAAAGCTAAATTAACTCTCCAAAGCTGTTTGTCTGGATAAAATCCATAAATAAATTTTTCAAACCAAACGCTAATAAAAACCCAGCAAGCCCCTCCTGCTTTACAATCTGTTTTTGTTTTTCCAATAAAAGTAGCTTTGATAATTGCCCAATCTATAAAAGAAGGAATTATCGACAAGATAAAAAACAAAACAAACAATGAAATTATAGAATTATACCAATTTGAAAACAAATTTACTTTTAGCCAATTTTTTATATTTTCTTTAATCATTTTTTATCTTTCAACTAATGCAATTTTTTTATTATACCAATTTAAAATAAGTGAGATTAACAAACTGATCGTTAAATAAGTCATCATAACAATAAATATAATTTCAATTGCTTTACCAGTCTGTGACAATGCAGTTCCTGCAAAAGCACCGGTTAAATCTGGATACCCTATAGCTGCAGCTAATGAAGAATTTTTTGTAAGATTTAAATACTGATTAGTTGTTGGAGGAATAATAACTCTTAAAGCTTGTGGGATTACTATTAAATTAAGCGATTGCGAGTTATTAAGACCTAAAGATTTAGCTGCTTCTTTTTGTCCTTTGTTGACTGCCAAAATTCCAGCTCTAACATTTTCTGCTATAAATGCAGAGGTATATAAGGAAAGAGCAAATACTAATGCTAAAAATTCTGGAATTAATTTAACACCACCTAAATAATTAAAAATACCAAAATTTTTAACTAGTTTTGGATACTCAATGTTAACTACCACTCCACCAATCATAGAAAAAACTACAGGTAATACTACAATTAATAGTAAAGAAATTTTAAAAACAGGAATAACTTTTGCCTGCTCATAAAACATTTTATTGGCGTAATACTTGATTAAAAAGATTGTAAGTAGAGCAAAAATAATTCCATAAAATATATAGTGCGAATTAGTGAAAATAAATTTTGGAATGTAAAAACCCTGTAAATTAATAATTAAAAAATTAAATATTATTAAACTTTTTTCTGTGCTTGGTAATGATCTTAAAACTGTAAAATACCAAAAAAAAATCTGCAAAATTAAGGGTAAATTTCTAAATAATTCTACATATATTAATGACAATCTATTAATTATCCAATTTGAAGAAAGTCTAGAAACTCCGATAATAAATCCAAGTATAGTTGCAAAAAATATTCCAAAAAAAGCTACTAACAATGTGTTCAGTAAACCAACAAGGTAAGCCCTGCCATAACTTGAGGAACCATCGTAATCAATAAGACTAAATTGAATATCAAAACCTGAATTAGTACCTAGAAAATCAAAACCAGAACTCATATTTCTAGCTTTCATATTCATTTGCGCATTATTTGCGAAAAAATAAATAACAAAGAAGAAAAATAATAATAATAAAACTTGAGGAATTAAATTGGGTAGTTGTAAATTTTTTTTAAGAGAAGTTTTAAATTCAGAACTTAAAAACATATGTTTAACTTAAAAAAAAAGGGCCGATAATTAACCGGCCCTTTTATAAATTTTAAGAAATTATCTTACTGGAGGTGCGTATAAAATACCACCCTTTGTCCACAATTGATTCAGTCCTCTTGCTAAACCAACTGGTGTTTTTGGACCAACGTTAGCTTGGTAGCTTTCTCCATAATTACCTACTTGTTTAATTATGTTGTAGCTCCACTCATTATTTAAGCTAAGATTTTTACCAGTTTCACCTTCAAGTCCTAACAATCTTTTGATTGCAGGATTGTCAGTTGATTTTAAAGTATCAACATTAGCTTTTGTAATGCCTAACTCTTCAGCTTCGATCATTACGTTAAGAGTCCATCTTGTAATGTTTGCCCAGTTTTCATCATTACCTCTTACAACAGGTCCTAATGGTTCTTTAGAAATTGTTTCTGGCAAAATTATATGGTCAGCGGGATTTTTAGTTTTTGTTCTATTCGCAGCTAATCCTGATTTGTCAGTAGTGTAAACATCGCAACGCCCAGCATCATATGCAGCAACCGCTTCATCAGACTTTGTAAAGGCTACTGGTTCATACTTAAGTTTATTTGCTTTAAAATAATCTCTTAAGTTTAACTCAGTAGTAGTTCCTGTTTCTACGCAAACTTTTACGTTGTTAAGTTTTTTTGCTGAATTAATATTAGCGGCTTTTCTAACCATGAAACCTTGTCCATCGTAGAAATTAGTTCCAATAAAATCTAAAGCAAGTCCACCATCTCTAGATAGAGTCCATGTTGTATTTCTTGCTAGAACGTCGATATCTCCAGCTTTTAATACTTCAAATCTATCTTTTGCACTTAGAGGGGTAAATTTAACTTTATTAGCATCTCCAAGTATAGCAGCAGCTATAGCTCTACAAAAATCAACGTCGATACCTGCCCATTTTCCTGATGCATCAGCATTAGAAAATCCTGGAACACCTTGAGAAACTCCGCAATTAAGCGATCCACGTTTAATTACATTTTCTCTAGTTTGATTTGCATTAGCATTAAAAGTTGTAAAAATAAAAGTTACAACAAAAGCTAAAACTGCAAATGAATTTATACTATTTTTTTTCATCTTTTTTTTTAGTTAAGTTTAATTGTGGATTTATACTTAATTACAAATTGACTTAAAAGGGTATTATATCAATAAACAATTAGAGGTTGTGCGAATATACTTCGTAATTATATCTTTTCGAATTTTACGATCTTTTTTTAATTTATATTCAAATTGCATAGCATTTTTTTTTGAAAGCATTTTTTTTTTAAAAATTAAGATCCATTTTCTACCTCGAGTAAATTTAGCTCCCTTGCCACTATTGTGTAACTGAAGTCTTTTTTTTAAATTATTTGTCCACCCTACGTAAGTAATAATTTTTTTATTACTTAGATTTGCAATCATATAAACAAAAAACTTTTCTAACACTTATGAAAAAAGTTTTTTATCGATTTTAAATTTAGTGTTTTTAAGTAGAGCCTTTATAAAAGTAGTGATTAACGGTAGTTCTTTAACTTTGAAATCTTTAATAATTTTATTTCCAATATCAAAAATTAAGTCAGCTCCTTCAACTGTGTCTTTAGGCATTTTAATTTTTTTTGCATTTTTATATGTCATGCCCATACCAATAAATTTTCCCATTTTTGAATTTCTACCGCCTGTGCAGCTGACATATAAGTCACCAACGCCGGCTAAATTCATTACAGTAGATTCTTGGCCTCCTATTTTTTTAATAAAATGACACATTTCTTTTACTGACTGGTTAAATAAAGCAGCTGCGGTGTTAAGATTTTTATTATCATTTTGATTTTTTAAATTAATACCCATGGACGTTCCAACTATCATTGCATAAATATTTTTAATCCCCCCGCAAGCAGCAACGCCCTTTACGTCGTTTGAATATTTAATTTTATAATAAGATGTAGATAAAATTTTAGATAAATTTCGAACAACAGAAATATCTTTGTTTGCAAAAATAACATTTGTAAGAACTCTGTTAGATAAGTCTGATGCTAAACAAGGTCCTGCTGCAACAGAAATTTTGAAACTTTTAACGCCTTTTTTAATTAAAAAATTTTTAATAGTATCTGGATAAACCTCGTAACGATTTTTTTTATTAACATGCAATCCTTTTGTTAAAATTAAAATTTGTTGATTATTTCTAATGCTAGTTAATTGCTCAGATGCCCAATGAATCCCTTTTGAGCTAACACCTATAACTATTAGATCAGCTTTTTTTAACAAATCATTAAAGCTATTAAATTTGTAAAGTTTAACATTACTTGGAATTTTAGATTTTAATGCTGGATGAACATTCTTATTAGCTTTAATAATATCAATAAAATTATCTTCTAAATGAGTGCCTACAATTGAAACTTGATGGTTATTATCGCTACAAGGAAAAGCAAAAGCGGTGCTCATTGAGCCTGCTCCTAAAATTAAAATTTTAGCCATAATTTATAAAATTGGCGCGCCCTAAAGGATTCGAACCTCTGACCCTCGGTTTAGAAAACCGATGCTCTATCCAGCTGAGCTAAGGGCGCTGGTTAGTATTTCCGCCACTTATTAGCATTGTATGTAATAACAATAACTAAAAAAATACAAATTCCTCTAGTATTCCTCTAGTCCTTATATTTTTTCTAATATTTTATGTAGCGTTTGTCATAGTTGAATAACCCAATTTCTGAATCTAATACATAGCTTTTTGCGTAGCTAATTCGCTTATTGTTCTGACTCGTTAAGGTTGTATAAGGCCTTATTTATGGATCCTAAAGGCATCCTAAAATGTCTATCACTTACAATCATCAAACCCCCTTTTTTTAAATATGGTACCTAAAACCTTACCTTTAGACAAAGAAACAGACATGGGTAGGCATGAAATACTTATCTTGAAATAAATTGATGACCTAAAAATTTTGTAGAAAATTTTTTTAGAATGACTTTTTTTGTAACTTTAATAGCTCTAATTCTTCTTTGGCTCTCTCATAAAGATCAGCCCCTTCTTGATCTCTAATAGCCGGTAGTATCAACTTGATTGTATATTCTAGCTCCTTGATTCTTTCATCTACGTTCGTGCTACCCCCTTTTTGAAACGAGCGACGGGCATAGAGGATTTGTCTAGCAGTATTAATATTATTTTGATTAGGATTTGGTGTGTACATCGGTCGATCCATCAACGATCCGATTGAAACAACTTTACCACCACTTTTGAGTTTTTCTCTTGGCGATCCTTTATCAACATCTTCCCGAAGCTTCTTTAAGTATTCTTCGTAATCCTTTTGCTGTTTTAAGAACAAGCTTATTGCATCATCTATTGGATTAATTTTCTTTTGTTCCTGGGCCATAAATTTTAAACCTGGGAGCGGATTTAGACGCTCCCAGGAGACTTATTACTATTATGAATGTCTTTTATAATATGGATTATAGAACTGATTATCTAGTCCAGGGAATACCTTAAAATAAGTTATGAAATTTGGTTTCAGCGACTAGGTTAACTCTTGCTGCTTCTGGACTTTTTGGTTTTCTAATGTTTATGGTCGTGAGAACCGCCTAAACCACAAGGCATAGCATTTATAGTCGATCCAGAAGTTTCGCCTTCTTTATGAAACAATGGGTTATATGCAACACCTCTGTAATTATGCTCATAAATAATCACGATAAAAAAAGTAGCCAAGGCAATAAGATAAATTATATTTTTCATTAGTAAAAAAACTTTCTAGCTTTGACACCAAAGTAAGAGCCAATAAATGCAAACAAAAACCAAACCCATCCATGCATGCTTCCTGATGCTATGCCACCAAAAAGAGCTCCAATATTGCAGCCAAAAGAAAGTCTTGCTCCATAACCCATAAAAAAACCTCCTATAACTGCTGCGTATATTAATTTTTTATTTATGGGGGCTTGATTTATAAAATTTCCAGCTAAAGCGGATGCTATTAAAGCGCCTAAGATAATTCCCAAATTAGAAACTGTAGTTGGATCTGCAAGCAAACTATTTTCCAAAGCAATGGCAGGGTATGATAATTGCCAATAATCCCAAGAAGCAATATCAATGCCGAAAAGTGAAGCAATTTTTGCTCCCCACAAGCCAAAAGAAAAAGTAACCGACCAAGGATGACCGGCAGCATGCAGCATTAAAAAACTAAAAAAGACAAGCAGTACTGATCCTGCAAATAAGGGCCAAGGATCTCTTAATAAGTTAGAAGATGTAAATTTAAAAATATTATTATGATTAACACTTTTATTATTTTTTTTATCTATCGTAAAAACAACAACATAAAGAAATGTAAGCAAACTTAATTGAATTAACAGAGTATTTGATACCGTATAATTATTTAATAAAGAAATCGTTCCAAGAGACGGCAACGAAGACCAAAAAATAAAATGATACGTTCCCGCTAATGAACCAATAATAAAAAAAATTAAAGTAATAGCCATTTTGACATTGCCACTTCCTGCAGTGAATAATGTTCCAGATCCACAGCCACCACCTAATTGCATAGCAAAACCAAACATTAAAGAACCAATCACTACCGAAAGACTAACAGGTGCAATAGCGCCAACAATCAATCCATCATAAAAAAAGCTTTTTTTACCAATAAAAAAAGAGAAAATAATTACTGCTAATGCAAGCATTAAAAATTGAGCTCGTAAACCACTGCTATTTTTCTTTTCAATAAAATTTCTCCATCCCCAAGTAAATCCAAAGGCAGATTTATATAAAGTAAACCCCAAGCCAATTCCTATTAGGAGGACTAGGAAGTGACGCAAGCCTATAGTTGAATAAGTCAGGTATGAAAATAATAATGAAAAAATTAAACCAAATAGAACAATAGGTGTTTCAGTTCTTCTTTGTGCAATCATAAAAGATATGTACGTTAAATTATAATGCGGACAAATCTAAATTGCCCGCATTTTCTTTAAAGATTAAAATTATCCTTTTATAACTTTATTCTTAGGGTTTTGCTCCCAATGAGCCCAAGAACCGTCATATACTTTGACATCAGGAATATTTGCAACTTGATTCAAGGCAAACCAAACAGTGGCCGCCCAGTGACCTGTATTACAATAAGTTATATAACCTTTGAAATCTTTGATTTGAGCTTGGTCATATAATTTCAAAATTTCTTCTTTTGACTTAATAAAACCATCATCGCTAATCGTTTTGCTCTCTTCTATATTAATTGCATCAGGAATTCTCCCTGCTATTTTTAAATCAGGATGCTTTGTTTCACCTGTAAAAAATACACTAGGACGAGCATCAATTAAGCAAATACCATTTGTTTCTTTTTTTGCGTTTTTAACTTCAGTGTATGAAGCGGTATATTTTTTGTTAATTGTCGCTGTATAAGTTTTTGGTTTAAGTATATTTTCTCCAGCCTCAACCTTGTAACCAGCTTTTTGCCAAGACTTAAATCCTCCATTTAAAATAGAAACATTTTCATGGCCTAATGTTTTAAAAGTCCAATAAATTCTTGCTGCACTTCCAAAGTCAGTTGAGTCCACGCCACCATAAACAATAATAACATGTTTTGTGTTATCAATACCAAGACCTCCCACTAACTTTTCTAATGGTTTTTTTCCTGGAAATTGTCCAACCACACCATTAACAGTAGCTCTCCATCCAGCTGTTAAGTAATCTGAATGTACGGAACCTGGTATATGTGCTTTTTTGAATGTTTCATACGATCCACCATCAATTTTATTTCTGATATCTAATACAAAAACATTTTTATTATTTAAATTTTTATTTACCCATGTTGCATCAACCAATGGCTCAGCAGAAAACACCGATGTTGAAAAGAAGACAAAGAATATTGTTGTTATTATTTTTTTCATTTTTTACCTTTTTTATTGTTAAATTTATTTTAGCTTTTAGTGGATTTGAAATAGTATTTAATTCTAATTAAATCAATATTTAGAGAAAAATAAGTTAATAATTAACAATTTAAGGTCGTTTAGTAGTAAATTATTTTGTTATATTGATGATTATCAAAATAAAATATTAAAAAAACTATTTAATTTGTAAAAAAATTTCAATTTTCTTTGATTTTGCTGGATAAATGGAGTTATTGAAAGTCTTACTAAAAGGATACTACATTAAAAAATTAAGATAAGCTGTTGATATGCGCGACTTACTTTAAAAAAAATTTAATTAAAATTTTTTTTTAATTTATTTAGTTCAACTTTAAGAAGTTCTGCAATCATTCTCATTCCCAATAAAGTTGTTTTTTTCTCAGCAAGCGAATTATAGTTAGTATTAGTATTCACATCATATGTGTAACTAACGCCATTTCTATCATTGATATATTCAATCCCTGCAACTTCAATATGGTTTGCCTTTAAGAAGTTTTCATATTTTTTAATGATTGGATCTTTATAATCTTTAACGATCATAAATTTACTACCGTCAGCATTCGTCGGGCAAAACTGTTCTTCAACATTACATGCATCAGCTGGGCATAATTCAAAGCTATCGCTGGCATCAACTTGCACTGCGTAATAAAATTTTGAATCAATAAACTCAATACGAGTAATTACTTTTGGATCCGCTTCAATAAACTCTTGCAGAATAGTAATCCCGTCAATGGACTCTTCAAACTGATTTCCAGTTACATACTTTTCTAATTCAGCTTTATTTTGAAATAGTTTAACTCCAAGGCCTCGTCCAGCGCGATTATGTTTAGTTATGAAAGGTTTAGTAAAATGATCTGCAGCAGATAAAATGCTTTCTTTTCCTGAACAGAAAATAGATTTTGGGGTTTTAATATTATGCTCATTTAATTTTTTATACTGAAGAGATTTGCTAATTTCTAAAGCTAAAGCATTTTCACCATTGATAATTCTTCTATTGTGGGCTGATAACCAATTTAAAATTACCGCTGTATATTCAGGAGCAAAACGGTGACCTCTGGAATGTGAAGAAGCGCTCATACGATTATAAAAAACTCCAACAGGTGGAACAGATGCAGTATCTAAATTTACCTTTGCCATATGCCAATCTTCAAAGGGCACTGATAGTTTTTGCAATTGTTCTTTGAGTGGTAAAGTCCACTCATCATTTTCATGAATGATGTAAGCTTTCATAAATTAATAAAAATAACAAAGTTAATAATCAAGATATTAGCAAATAGAGAAATGTTTTTGCTAATCATCTGTACTTTTTTAATAGCATATCGAAAAGCTTTTTTATATTCAAGCAAAGTAGTAGTATCTCTGAACAAGATCCTTTTTTTTTGGATAATTAGTAATACTTGACAGTTATGTTATAATTTATTTTAAAAAAAGTCATGAGCAAATTAGGAATTATTGGTGGAAGTGGCCTTTATAATATGGAGGGGCTAGAAGATTCTAAATGGATAAAAGTAAATACGCCATGGGGAAGCCCTTCCGATGAAATTTTACAAGCAAAACTGAAGGGTAAAGAAATTTTTTTTTTACCACGACATGGCAGAGAGCATAAAATTAATCCATCCAACATTAATTTTAGAGCAAATATAGATGCTTTAAAACAACTGGGCGTTACAGATATTCTTTCCATGTCAGCAGTTGGTTCATTGAAAGAAAGCTTAGAGCCTGGAAAATTTGTAATAATTGATCAATTTATTGATAGAACATTTGCAAGGGTTAACACTTTTTTTGATAAAGAAATTGTCGCCCACGTTTCCATGGCAAAACCCACAAGTCTAGGCCTTATGAAAACGTGTGAGAAAATATTGAAAAAATTAAATATACCTTTTCAAAAGGGCGGGACTTATTTGGTAATGGAAGGGCCACAATTTTCAACCCTTGCAGAATCTAATCTTTATAGAAGCTGGGGGTTAGATGTTATTGGAATGACTAATATGCCAGAGGCAAAGTTAGCAAGAGAGGCTGAAATTCGTTACGCAACCATTGCAATGGTTACTGATTTTGATTGTTGGCACCCAGACCATGAGGCTGTTTCGGTGGCGCAAGTGATTAAAACTTTATTAAGTAATGCAGAAAAAGCAAAAAAAGTTGTGGCAGAAGTTTTAATGTCCTTTGAAGAAGATATTGATGCAAAAGATCCTGCCAATCATTGTTTAGATGTTGCAATCATTACTGATAAAAAAGTTTGGACAAAAGAGACAATTAAAAATTTATCTAATATTGCTGGAAGAGTTTTAAATAAATGAAATTTAATAACTTAAAATTAACTGCAGATGGTAAAGCAAGAGCTTTCATCGAAGCACAAGATCTTAAAACCCTTTGGTTTAATACCGGAACTTTATGTAATTTAACTTGCAAAAATTGCTATATCGAAAGCAGCCCAACTAATGATCGTCTTTCTTATTTAAGCTTTGCTGAATATTTAACGATGATGAATGAGGCAAAACAAGAGCGATTTTGTTTATCTGAAATAGGTTTTACAGGAGGCGAACCCTTCATGAATAAAGATTTTCCTAAAATGTTAACCCATGCAGTTAAACAAGGATTAGATGTACTGGTGTTAACGAATGCCATGAAGCCCATGTTAAATAAAAAGAAAGAAATTTTAATGATAGATAGAGATAGATTAACTTTTAGGATTTCAATCGATCATGTTGATCAATTAAAACATGAACAGATAAGAGGAGCTAATAGTTATGAGCCGATGATGGAAGGATTAAGATGGTTGCGGGATAATGGTTTTAAGATGAGCTTAGCAACACGTTTAATGTGGGGCGAAAGTGAAGAAGATACCAGAAAAGCATTTGCTAAATTTATTTTAAAAAATCAATTGCCCATGGATGCTTATTCAATGAAGGATCTGGTCACTTTTACCGAAATGGATGTTAAAAAAGATACCCCAGAGATTACAACCGAATGTTGGTCAATCTTAAATAAAAATCCAAAAACTGTGATGTGTTCTTCATCTCGAATGATTGTGAAGAAAAAAGGAAATGAGAAACTATCTGTAATAGCCTGCACTTTACTTCCTTATGATGAAGCTTTTGATCTTGGTTCATCTTTAAAATCATCTATGCAAAGAATTTATCTAAATCATCCTCATTGCTCAAAGTTTTGTGTTCTTGGAGGATCAAGTTGCAGTTAAACAAAAAGATCATCATTTTTTTATTTTTATTTCTTATTATTGTCATTGTTGGATTTAACTATGATGACGTTTTAAGCCTTGAAGTAATCAAACAACGATATCAGGAATTACAGTTACTCATCGACGCAAACTCATTTTTTTATTATTTTATTTTTTTTATAACCTACATTGTTGTCACTGCACTTGCCCTTCCTATTTCATTATTAAAAACGTTACTTGCTGGAGCGCTTTTTGGTCTTTTACCTGGAGTCATCCTAACTTCATTTGCAAGCACCATTGGATCAACATTATGTTTTTTACTCTCAAGGTATTTGTTTAAAGATTATGTCCAAGGAAAATATCAAAAATATTTGGGTAAAATTAATCAAGGAATTAAAGATGAAGGATTGCTTTACTTATTATTTTTGCGCTTAAGTCCGATTTTTCCTTTCTTTGTCATCAACTTAACTTTTGGCTTAACACATATGAAGTGGACTAATTTTTATTGGATTTCTCAATTAGGCATGTTGCCTGCCACAATTTTATTTGTAAATGCAGGCGTTCAGCTTTCACAAATCAATGATGTAAAAGATATCTTAACTTTAAATGTTATTATTTCATTCTCAGCCCTTGGACTTTTGCCTATAATAACAAAAAGAATTTATGAAAGATTCAAAAGACAAAATTAATAAGTTCATCAAGACCGAGTGTGGTATTGACCAGTATTATCTGCTTAAAAAAAGAAAAGGCTTTTGGAATAAATTAAGGCTTTATTGGTTTGTTAGTATTGGAACGATAAGGGACTTGTTCATTCGTAAATAATGGATCTTAGCATCATCATTCCCGTTGCAAGACGTGAAAATGATTTCAAACTTATAAAGCAATTAAAGGAAAAGTTTAAAGGTTGTGAAATCATCATCGTTAGCGATGAGACTAATGAATTTATAAAATCAGCAAAACTTCAAGTTGATCAATTTCATTTATTAAAAAGCTCATCAAGGGCGAAGGCTTTAAATAAAGGAGCAAGTCTTTCAAATTGTAAAAACTTATGGTTTCTTCATTTAGATTCAAACATTGAGCACATTCAATTAATGGATGTGATGGGAGTTGATGAATTTAGTGTAAGTACATTTTTACTTGCGTTTGATCAGTCAAATTGTTGGTGGATTGCTGCTGGAGCTAATTTTAGAACAAAAACCTTTGGCATTCCCTTTGGCGATCAATCTTTTTTAATGAGTAAAAAGTTATTTAATTTTGCTGGAGGATTTGATGAGAATTTATCTTTAGGTGAAGATCATGAGTTTATTTGGCGAATAAAATCCTTAAATATTAAACTTAACATCATCAATAAAAAAATTATCACCTCCGCTATCAAATATGAAAATAAAAAAATTTATCAAAGTTTAAAAACTTTATGGAAGACAATTCTTCAGGCAATTAAATTTTACCAAGTAAAAAAAACTATTATTCTTGGAATATTTTTAAAGGATCCAAAGTCAAATGAGAGCAAATCAAGGCTGAGAGAAAAGTTGAATGATCAATTTGTAAATGAATTAAATGAAAATTTTATTGAAATTACAAATGCAAATTTGAGACAATTAAAGCAAAAAAAAGAGATTCATTTAATAAAAGTTTGTAAAGAAGTTGATGAAGAAAAGTTAAATTCTTTGAGTGGTATGTATAAAGGTAAATTTATTAATCAGGATCAAGGCCTAAACTTAATTATGAGTGAAGTAAGTGAACTTTCGTTAAAGACCGTTGGTAAAGTTGCTCTACTCGGATCAGATATTCCATCATTAAAGGTTGGTGAATTAGATCAGGCATTATCAATAAGATTAGAAAGAGGTTCGTATTTTTTTTCAACAAAAGATGGTGGCTTTTGCTTTATGATTAGTAATGATGAAAAGATAATTGAATGTTTGAGCAAAGTTAAATCCTCAACCACATCCGTTATGCAAACTTTGACGGAATGTCTTTACAACATTGAAATTGCAAAGAAAGTTTTTACTGATGTTGATGTGATTTTAGATTTGCAAAAAGTTTATGAGAAGTTAAAAATTGCTGAGACTAGTTTAAGCGATGAGCAAAAAAAGTTACTTAATTTTTTAAAAGTAAATGAGAAAATTTTTACTTAGATTTGTCAATTTCACAAAAACCATTAGGCTTGATATCGAGTGCGCTATTAAATTTACTAGATAGGTTTTGATAGGCAATGATTGCTGTAAGTTCAATAATTTCTTCTTTTTTAAAATGTTCCAGTAACTTTGTTTGTAATTCTTGAGAAACAGATCGGCCTGTAATGGTTATAGTTTCTGCATATTCAAGAGCGACCTTTTCTTTTAGTGAATAAACATTACATTCTTGCCAATTCTTTAACTGATTAATCTTTTCAGTTTCGCCCTTACTTTCAAAGAACAAATGACTATTCATATCAATACAAAATTCGCAGTTATTAATTTGTGAAATCCTAACTGAAATAAGTGTTCGTAAGCTCGCATCGATTTTAGAACTTTTACTTGCTATTAACTTGAAGAAGAAATTCATACCAAGCATCAGTCTTGGCACCACACCCCACGCCTTTGTTGGATTGAGATCAAAACCAAACTTCTTTCTTTGGAAGAATAGAATTATCCTAGTTAGGAGCGGCAATTGACTATTTTCAAACTTAAGCCACATAAGTTACATTAACATTTAGAATGAAAAAAAGAAAATTTATAAAGCTACTTACTTTTATCTTATTATTACCCTTTGTGTCCCTTCAGGCCCTTGCTAAAGAAATTAACAAAGTCATAAAGACCAATAAGGAATGGAAGAAGATTTTAACGGCCGATCAATATTACATCTTAAGACAAGAGGGAACGGAACATCCTTATACCAGTCCTTTAGATAATGAAAAACGACAAGGTGAATATCTTTGTGCTGGCTGTAAGACTGCTTTATTTAATAGTAAGATGAAATATGACAGTGGCACAGGCTGGCCTTCATTCTTTGAACACTATCCAAATGTTATCGCAACTAAATTAGATTTTAAGTTATTGCTGCCAAGAACTGAGTATCATTGTGCAGTTTGTGAAGGGCATCAAGGCCATGTATTTAATGATGGACCGCCACCAACTGGAAAACGTTATTGTAATAATGGAGCAGGTCTAACCTTTGTTCCAAAAGTTTAAGGGGCAAGTTTAATGAATACTATTATAAATTTGATTTTGAATAATTCCTTTACTAGGTATAGGTTTTTTTAAAATTTCCAAATCATACTTTTTAAAAATATCAGTACTTGGCCAGTAACCTGTTTTTAACGTTTTAGCATAATGTACATTTAACTTAATTTTCATCATCTTTTTAAAAGTAGTTAAGTGATTATAAGTAAATGATTTATGTTCAATTTTGCTGTTGCTCAAATCAATTATTGAAAACCAACCTTTCTTAGTTCCATCATTAGGAGGTAAACCGATTGCTCCGCTGTTATGCCAAAAGCTATTTTTTAAATACCTTGTAAATGGAATGCCACAGTGTCCAGCTATTACTCCATCATAGTTTATGGATAGATTTTGAATAATATTTTTACTAGTAGAGGGCAAGATGAATTCATTAATCTTTCTTGGAGATCCATGGCATACCAAATATTTTTTAGATTTATAGTTTAGGACAATTTGATAAGGCAGCTGTTTAAGCCACTGCTTATTTTTTATTGAAATATTATTTTTTGAATATGGAAACCACTGTGAAGTTAGTAGATCACAGGCACTATTCTTTTTAAAACCACACCCGCAATCCTCTGCATCAAAAGCAATAGATTCTTCACAGTTTCCCATGATCGATATAATTTTATTTTTCCTAACTAGATCAATTGCTTTATTGGGTTCTGAAAAATAAGCAAAGATATCACCAGTATTAATAATTGGAATATTTTTATAAATTGGCTTTTGGGCAATACTTAAAAATTTATTAAATGCTTCAATATTAGAGTAAATACCACCTATGATAATAAGTTTATTACTCCTTAACTGAATAGAAATTTTATTCATGAATAACTTAAACTTTCATAAATTAAAAATTTAAAAATTAAACGGAGCCTGTGTATTCGCCTCTTGCAGGATAATTCTTGCTAATTGCAAAATCAATTGCACCTAGTAGATCTTTAAATATAGGTCGTGCAAATGGCATTGTTTGTGTGCTGCCATAATAAAGTGTTTGATCGTCTCTAATAATAAAAACACCAGGTTCAGAAAATTTTGCAGGCTCTTCGATCCCTATAGATGTTTTTCCTCGACCTTCTGAAATATATAATCCCCATTTTTTAGCATCCGTTAATTTAAGATTATAACCAAACACACATTCACGATTTACTTTAATTTTATCAGCCATTTGTTGAGTTCGATCTTTTTCATCTGACGATAAAATAATAATTTTAACATCTCGTTTTTTAAATTCTTCAGTTAAATTAGATAATTCAGCTAAATAGTTTGCACAAAGTGGACAATGAAGACCTCGATAAAAAACTATTAAATTAAATTTATTTTTTGCATTTTTACTAAGATCAAATTCCCCATGTTGTAACGTTGGAAAGATTAGATTTGGGACAGCTGTTCTTGGTATTAACATTAATTAAGTTGCTTTTTTGAGTAATTCTTTAATATTATTAATACCATATTGATGAAAATAATTCATCTTATTTTTTGAAAAATTTAAAAATATCTTGATTGTTACGCACTGCGAAAAAAACTAGCATGATAAAAATAGTAGTTGCTACAGCAAGCATGCCCCATTCATTAAATTTGATATGAGTTACTAGAGCGCCAACCATCATAGCGGCTAATCCTGCAGAAGCTAAAGCTGCTAACCAATTTAGCAATAAACAAATTCCACCGATTACCTCTACGGCTCCAATAAAATACATAAACCATAAAGGATAACCCCAGCGTTCAAATGCTAGAATTTCAAATTGCAAACTTGCAAGTTTTGCTCCACCGGATAACAAAAAAATAATTGATAAAATAATCCTAATTATGTTCATTAATATTACATTACTAACATTAAATAATTTAAATTGCTTTTTTTTTATTAATTTTTAATAAAGTTTACCTTATTATATCTTAAAAATCATTTTTTTTCCTTTTTTAAAGACGATATTCATAAATATTTATAATGAATATTATCTTAATTTTAATAACCCTTTGCAGACGGTAAAGCGCTAATAATAAGTTTTAGGTTTTCCAGGCAGATCATGCACCCAATTCCTTGTATCATCATCTCTTCTAATAGGTTCACCAATGGCTTTATATTTGGGTGCTGCTGCTTTTGCGTTATAAATACCAGATCCATAGTTTCTAACCGGTTTAACACTTTCATAAAATCTTCGTTGTTTATCCTGGTATAACTTTTCTTGAGCCAGTTTTATTGTTGCTGGAGTAATTTCATTAATAACCTCTTCTGATACCTTGCCTTTTAATCTGGCTAACATCTTAATTTCATTATGCTGCTGGAACGCATAATTTGGATATTTAGTCTTGCCACCTGCTGCTACAATCCCCCTTCGTCGTGTTCTGAATGTAGTATTTTTGACAGGCAACGGGCGGCTAGCGGCGGGAGATTTGTTGTCATTGAGACGTTGATCGGGGTTAGATGGACGCATCTTCTTGAAGAAGAGCTTATTATTTTTTGAAATATATTGGCCCTGGTAACTGCCTCTTCTAATCCTGGAATATAAACATTCAACAGTAATACCAAGGTCTTTAGCAAATTCTTTAGATGTGAATTTAAATATTTTATCCATAATTTAAGGTTACCATTTCAAAGAATCTTCAACAACAATGACAAGACAAAAACGGACGCTGCTAACCTAACTAACCTAACTAACCTATTTTTCTAAACTCCCTAACTTTTTATTGCCGCCTGCCTCCCTCAATCATAAAATAAAACTTTATATAAATTAGCATAGTTAGCTTATCAGGTTAGTTTTTTCTTTATCTAGAGCCCTTAATCTTTTTCTACGCTAACCAAGTTGAAAAAGTGGTTAGCATCAATGATTGTTAGTATCGGTCGTTTATTCATTTTAATAAATAACACCGGCTGATTTTTTGTGTGTTTTGCTGCTTGTGCATAATATTGGTAGACAAGTTTCATTTTTTGTTGAGATTTGCACTCTACTGAATAAGGAAAAAATTTAGCTGCAACTCTACTTAATTTAACATCAGCACCTGTTTCCCCAATTCTTGCAATCCTTAAATCGCTTTTTCGTAAGTGTTTAAACGTCTTGAGTATCTTGCTTCTAATAATATTTTGTAATCTTCTACCTTTTGATGCTGCTGATTGTTTTTTCATCGTTGCCACCCATCTTTAACTTCTGCCTCGCCAAACATTTGAATTTTGTAGGTTAGCTTATCTGTAATATATCTATCTAAAAATTCCTTACCTATTTGTTCGTTTGAATAATCTTTAATTAAATCATTATGTCTAATGATCCAGAGCGTTGGTCTAAAGTAATTATTATTATATTCTATTGTGATCTGGCCTTTATTTATTCCGCCTATTTTTTCTAAAAAGTAAGCAATGTTATTTAGTCGTGGGACTTTAATATGATTTTTTTTACACCACATATCTAACCAAGTGGAAGATATTATTCTTCTATCATCCTCAAATGGGGGTAACATCTGATCATATAAACTTCTTAAAACTTGATCTAAAGTTTTTTCCCCAGCCAATGACATTTCTCTCAATGAATCCCACCTTGGTGCAACGCCTTTAGGATTAAATGTTTCTGATATTTTTCTGCTTTTAAAAAAACCTAATAAAGCTCTCTTGCCTTTACTTGATGCAATCCATTCATGGTAATTAGAATAAAAATCATCATCCGTTCTTTTTGCTTTACTATGATAAACAGCATATCTAGTCTCATTTTCTGGCAGTACAATTGCATCTTTGTAATTCGTAAAAAACATAAAATTAGTGCAGCTATCTTTGATTGTGTCATAATCTACATATAATTTTCTACTGCTATGCTCTTCTTCTGTAATAAATAGTTTAAATTTATTTAATATCTCTTCCCTTTCATCCCAGTCTCCTTTGCTCTTCATTTCGTCAATTAATACAAGCTGTCGATCAGTTAGAAATTGTTTTGCCTTATCTAATGACTCTTCAATATCAACCTTCTTAACGTTATCGCCTAAAGTATTTTTAATCCCATACCAAATTGATCCCTTACCAATTTGAAATTCACTTGTTTGTAATATGAATGCAAATCTAATTTTCTCTCCTGGATACTGATAATGGTAGCAAATAAAATCTAAAAAAAATTCTCTTACGATTTCTTCTGGTATTACATGCTCAACTAATTTTAAGAATAAACTTACATCTTGATCATATTCTGGTTCAAGATCGTAAGGTCTGTATTTGTTAATATATTTAAGTTTATCTACTATGATTATTTGTTCATTAGGATCGTATTGTTGTGGCCTATATTTAAAATTCTCACATAGAACTCTATCCCTGCTATCTTTAAAAAACTTAATTGCATCTGCAACAGCTAATTCTTTAGAAAAACCTACTTTTATTGCATCGGGCTTATAAATCTTATTATTTTTCTTATCAAAATAGTTAGTCGTATCTTTTAGGTAAACAACATTATTTAAGAAATCCTTTCTAGCTGTATCCGGATCTTGAATAGAATAGTTTTTTCTAAAATTATTTATTCTAATATTTATATATTTTTCAAAATTGCCAAATTTAGTAGCATTACTGCCTTGCATAATTTCGCTTTTGACTACTGATAATCTTTTTCTAATTTCTTTGTCGGTAAAATTTAGTCCTACTGCAACGGATATAAAATCTACTAAATGATTATCTACATCCCCGCCTCTACTATGATCTTTCTTGTTTTTAAGGTTTTTAATGATTTCATTAAGATCATTCGTATCTACTTTAGTTTCTTTGGACTCCTCTTTGGGCTGTTCCTCTGGTTTATTTAAATTCTTAAATGAGATAAAGTAATCTTCATCCTGTGCTTTGCTTTCAATTAAACTTAAATGTTTAGATAATTTTTCTTGATCTGTTTTGTAGCAAGTTAATTTTATTCCATTGCCAACATTTTTACCGCTTTTCAAATCACTTTGTTTTGGAAATATTTCAACTTTATTTAGCCCAACTGAAGCTGCTAATTTTCTTAACGTTAATCTCATCAGATCTGCTGGAATGAATTGCTTTGAATGAATATATAAATGCAATCCACCACTTGCTGAAATTACAGGAATTAAAGGTGTTTTTTCTGACTTTATAATTATTTGATCTATGAAAGATTTATCATAAGTATCGACATCAATTGCGCCCCAATTACATGTTCCATCCGGTCTTAATGGGACTAAAGTTAAGTATTTCTCACCTCTAATATGCTTCTCATAATCTTGATCATTGAGCTTTTGAAATAATCTTGTGTAGTCATAGAGTTCTTTTGTACCGCCTGGAGTTTTTTTAGTTAAGCCATTTTTTTCGGCTATATAAAATATATCATTGCTTTGATAAGCTTTTGCAAATCTTTGTACTAATTCTGTTATCATTGATCATCCTTCTTAAATTCTATTTTTTCAGGATTTGCTTTTCGGGTGATAACTTCAATAACTTTAGGAATAGACAACTGTGTACCCGGCACTACTTTTTTAGATAAATGACAGAGTATGTCATAAACATCAGCTTTGATGCTTATTGATATATATTTTCGTCCATCGCACATTTTATTCTTTGCTCTCATTTTTCTTTTTTTCATTTAACAAATGTTCCTCTAGTTTTTCTGGCTCAATCTCTGGTTCTGTTCCGGTGAATAGAGGCACAATGAAATCCTTTCGCAAGTACTTTGGATTTGCCCGAAATTTGTAAGCTTTTAAAATTTTATCTATGCTCATTTAATTTACTGTATCCTTTTTGTTTCTTGTCATTTTTTTTGCTAGTGAAAGTTCAACTTGAAGAGACTTGATTTGATCTTTCCAATAACGCTCTTTCCATTCAAATTTATGTGTGTCTTCTTTTAATCTTTCTCTAAACCACCGCTTATCTATTAAGGACTCATTATGCAGCATTTGATCATGATCCAATCTCGCAACTAAACCATCTATAATTGATCGTAATTCTTCAATCGTGCAGTCTTTTAAATTTTCTTCATTAAAATATTCAGCGTAATTAATCATATAATTTTTTTTCCTACTAAAGCTGCAAGGCCCCTTGAGTTATTTTTTATTTGAATTCGTTCTCTAATAATTTCATCTACACTTCTTGGATCTACCTCAGTAGGTCTTGGTGTAAATAGCTTTATCTCTGGTTTTGGTTCAATATATTCTGGTGGTCTACCTAGTACGATGTTTACAGCGGCTAGACGATCTTTCTTGCGATAATCCGGGATTTTGTACCCAAGTTCTTTTCGTTTTTTGTCATTAAGATCATTTTCTTTAACAGCATCTTTCATTGAAGCTGTCTCATCTCTTCCATTAACGAATTTTCCTATTGCTGGATTATATTTATAGTCATTTTCTTCTATGATTAATGCTGTTGTGATGTGTCTTATCTCTCTATCAAAATCCATTGGATCTTTTACAAGTCCACCAGCATACATTTTAATTCTGTGATCAAGTTCAACCGGACATTTATTGCCGTCTTTGGTGTATCGCTCTTTTGCAGCTTTTAGTTCCCTTAAAGTTTCTTTTGCTAATTTTTTATTGTCGTCCATGCATAGCTCCATTTAGTTTTGTAAGTTTTTGGTGCTTAAAAAGGTCTATTGGATTTGATGATTGCTTTTTCTTAACCTTCTTAACTTCTGCTAATTTTAATAACTTCTGAAACCAAGGGTGAAATTCTTCAAAAATATATAAATAGGACCTAGCGTGGGGGAGTTGATATCTTGGAGCCTGATTACATTTTTTAATTTCTTTAATGATAATCTTTTCAAGCGTGCGATGACTTATTCCAAGTCTGTCTGCTAACGGCTTTAAGGTTATATAAATGCTATTCATAATACTAAATCTAGTAAATTTTTTTTACTGATTGAATATTATTTCAACTAAATATTTGTTTACAGAAAATTGGACTTATTTTTTGGTCGCTGATGAGAATTTTTTTCCATTGGCGACTTTTTTGTGCAGCACAGCAAAACCGTTATTAGGAATTTGTCTAGCTAATATTCCAACCAAACCTGATCCTATGAAATGTTTTAATGGAAAAACTACTTGTCCTAATGCTTTATTTTTCTGTTTTGCAATTATATAAAGTTTTCTTGCTTGGTCGATGGGGTTGTAAGTCTTTTTTTTACTGTGATGAATACGCCATTGGTTGTAAAAGACATCATCTTGTTCAGTTATATATGCGCATAATTTTCTTTTATTAAATCTACTTGGATTTGGAGCGCCCTCAATATGTATAACTTTACCTAATAAATGTTCGTTCTTTTTAAAATAACTATAATACCAAAATTTTTGAAAAGCTCCCCATTGTTGTTTTAATTTTGCCGGGTACGGCATTTTAATTCTTTTAAGAAAATCTTTATTCATCATAATAACTAAATCGCTATTATGAATATCAGATATTGGTTCTTATTTAAACAACTGCTAGTTTTGCAAAATCAAAAAATTCTGAATCTACCTTGTTTGCAATTTCTGCATTATATGACTGATCTTCTCCAATATAAAATCTCTCTAGTGTTGCTGCTTGTGTATGTCTTGTTAATCTTATTGTATCACTAGAGTTTTTTGTAATCTTCTGTGTTGCGCTAGCATAGTTTTTTCTAAAGTTTTTTGGCGATCCTTTAAAATCTGGATAAATTTTTAATATCTCTGCTTTTACATAGTTCCAACATCTTCTTGTATGTTTAAATGCTGTTGCAGCTGAATTGATGTAGTTTTTTCCTTGATCAGTGTCTTTATAAACCTCAAAATCTTTTGTTCTGAAATTGGGAGTACAAAATAGCCATGGAACAAAATTTACCCATTGATAGCCGGGTCGTTTCGCAATTTCATCAATCATATTCAAAACTAATCTGATACTTGGGGTGATAATTATTGATTGTGCTGTGCCTAATTTTGAAACTTTGATTACAATTATGTTTTCTTTTTTTTGAACATCTATTTTTCGAATGCGAATGGCCTCTTGCTCCCGTAGGCCAGACAACAGCATTAAAGCAAGGCATTCAGCACCAAATGGAAACTTTGCTCTAACATCTTCTCTTACTAAATGCTGCCAAATGATTTTGGATTCCTCTTTAGAATAAATAACTTTTTTATTAATAGTCTTTGGATTTTCCTTAATTCTTTCCTTATTAATATTGTAATCTATTGTTGGATTCTTTGGAGGACTATCCCCAAGATAACCGCTCTT
Source organism: Fontibacterium abundans (SeqCode) (assembly GCF_965235095.1). GTDB lineage: Bacteria > Pseudomonadota > Alphaproteobacteria > Pelagibacterales > Pelagibacteraceae > Fontibacterium > Fontibacterium abundans. Next base: position 513,247 of record NZ_OZ249405.1, read on the forward strand.
AACCATATGTGCCCATACATAATTTATACAAGCTATTAAGTGTTTTTGTGTTCCATATGAATATTTAGAAAGCATTCTACGAATATCTCCATGCGTAAAATCTTTTAATAATTTCTTACCCCATTGAGAGTCATAGATTGATCTATCAAACACTTTTTTGCTTTGTATATGTTCCTCTATTCCTGGAGGATATTTCTTAAACAATTCATCAAAATTTGTTGGGTTTGAGTTCTTTCGTTGTCCTCTTTTCCCCCACATTCTTGGCTTAAAGATGATTTCTAAATCATTATTTAATGTTGGCTGAAATTTTAAAACATTAAACCTTTTATTATATCCAATTAAATAAACCGCCATACTTTTAGCTGATCTTGCAGAAAGATATCCACCTCTTTTTATTTTAGGCATTCCTGCTTTTAGATATTCCTCTATTGCTTCACATAATGTTTTATTTTGCGCTGTTTCTATCTGATCAATATTTATTACTCGTCTGCGTTCTTTTTCAGTAAGTAGAGGATTTTTAATCCATAAACCATTGTCAGTGTGGGCTTTAACTAATTCAAATAATTTTTCTGAACAATGTTTTGTTGTAAATAACCCTGGTATATATTTTCCTAGGACATGATATTTGGCTTTGTTATCCTGCCAAAATTGAACTACAAAACTTTTTGTATTTGTATTTTTAAATATGCATAACTTTAAACCTTTTAAATGTGTGTTCTTGCTTACATCAAAGGGAATATAGATTTGTTTTTTAAATTTAATCGTTTGAGTTTCCCTGTCTATATAAGAAAAATCGTCCTCAACTAGATTGAGTTTTTCTATTGCAGCATCTTGAAATTTTAATATTTTAATTGCGGCAACCGTCTTGGGTTTTTCAATGGTATTCATAATTTCTAAATCCTCTAGTCTTACAAGTAGTTTTATGGATCCAAGTATATAATAAACTATGCAAAAAAGATTCACCTTTTGTGAATTGTTGTTGATTTTGTTGCTGTTGGGAGTTGTGGTGTGTTGTGAAGAGCGTCCGAGATTTTAAAAATTTAGTATTAGAAAACCGATGCTCTATCCAGCTGAGCTAAGGGCGCAACTAAATTTAAAGTAGTTTTAACAATTATTTTTTTTTAATCAATTTGTTAATGATTTACGCATTCATTAAAGCAATAGAAGTATCTAGCATTCGATTTGAAAAACCCCATTCATTATCATACCACGCCAATACTTTAGCTAGTTTACCGTCGCTTGATACTCTTGTTTGAGTTGAGTCAAAAATACAAGAATATGGGTTGTGATTAAAATCTATGGATACCAATTGTTCAGTATTGTATTGAATAATATCTGCATACCTACTCTTTGCTGCGGCTTTAATAATTTCATTAATATCTTTAGCTGATGTTTTTTTCTTTGCTACAAAAGTCAGATCTACTAAAGAAACATTATTAGTTGGAACTCTTACTGACAATCCGTCTAATTTACCTTCTAATTCAGGTATAACCAATCCAATAGAAGTTGCGGCACCAGTCTTTGTTGGTATCATCGATAAAGCTGCAGCTCGTGCTCTTCGTAAATCATTGTGATAAGCGTCATTTAATACTTGATCATTTGTATATGCATGAATTGTATTCATGATGCCGGATTCAATTCCTATACTGTCATTTAATACTTTTGCAATTGGAGCCAAACAATTAGTAGTGCAAGAAGCATTAGAGATAATTGCATGATTTTTTTTTAATATTTTATGATTAACCCCATATACAATTGTTGCGTCGACTTCTTTTCCTGTTCCCGGTGAATATCCAGGTCCAGAAATTAGAACCTTTTTTGCACCTGCTTTAATATGTAATTGAGCATCGTCTCTTGAAGTAAAGCGACCTGTACATTCTAAAACTAAATCGACATCTAAGTCTTTCCAAGAGGGTAAATTTTTTGGATCTTTCTTATTTAAAATTTCAATTTTATCTTTATTAATAAAAATAAAATTTTCTTTTGAAGAAACATCTTCATTAAACTTTCCATGTGTAGAATCATATTTTAATAAATGAGCATTATCCTCTGCATTACCCGACCCATTTACTGCGACAATTTCTAAGCCATGTTTTTTTTTATTTTCGTAATGAGCTCTTAAAATTGTCCTTCCAATTCTACCAAATCCATTAATTGCAACTTTAAATGTCATGATTAATTAATACCTAAAGATTTTAGTTTTCTATGTAAAGCACTTCTTTCCATACCAATATAATCTGCAGTTTTCGAAACATTTCCATTATGTCTATTGAGTTGAATTTCAAGATAATTTTTTTCAAATTTTTCTCTGGCCTCTTTTAATGGAAATTGAAATGCATCTTCATTATTATGTTCTTTAACTGATGAAATTTTTAAAGATTCTGACAAGATTTTATCTACATCCTCATCTTTGCCTGAAGCTAATATAACAACTCTTTCAATTAAATTTCTTAATTCTCTTACATTTCCTGGCCAATCATAATCATAAAAAACTGTATTTTTTGAATTTATAAAAATTGGTTTTAAACCGTTGCTGACTGAAATTCTTTTAACAAAATATTCAATTAAAAAAGGGATATCTTCTTTTACATCCTTCAAATAAGGAATTTCTATTGGAATGACATTTATTCTATGAAAAAGATCTTCTCTAAAATTGCCATGCGCAATCTCATCTTTTAAATTTTTGCTAGTTGAACAAATGACCCTTATGTTTACGCTAATTTCATTGGCTCCATTTACTCTATGAAATTTTTGATCAGATAAAACTCTCAAAATTTTACCTTGAGTTTCTAATGGAACATCAGAAATATTATCAATTAATAATGTTCCATTATTTGATTTTTCAAAAACTCCTGTGACAATTTTGTCATTATTTTCTGAACCAAATAATTCAAAATCAAAATGACTTGGGTCTAAAATAGCTCCATTAATTACTTTAAATGAATTATCGGATCTTAACGAGCCTTCATGAATAAGTCTGCAAACCAATTCTTTTCCTGATCCGGCGGGTCCAGAGATTAAAATACGACTATCTGTTTTTGAAAATTTATCTATAGCATTTCTTAATTTTATTATTGTAGATGAGTTCCCAATTAGTTCATTTGATGAATAAAGATTTTTTTTTAAAGACTTGTTTTCTTTTTTTAAAGAAGAGGTTTCAATTGCTCTATTAACAAAATTTAATAACCTGTCTTTATTAAAAGGCTTTTCTAAGAATTCAAAAGCTCCAAGCTTTATTGAATCAACTGCAATTTTAATATTTGCATGACCTGAAATCATAATAACAGGAACGTCAGCATCAATTGATTTGATAAATTTTAAAATGTCTATCCCGTCTCTATTTTTTTCATCTAACAAAACATCCAATATTACTAAATCTGGTAATTTTTTTTTTATTTCCGATAATGCTTTTTCAACAGTGTCAGCTTCTCGAACAAAAAAATTATTTTCTTTTAAGATTTCATGAACGGCAAATCTTATGTCTTTTTCATCGTCAATTAATAAAATTTCATTTCTCATTAATTAATCTTAATACTTAATTTAATTTTAGCTCCATTACTTTTTTCTATAAAATTTAAATCGCCACCATGCTCATGTAATATTTTAGATACTATTGATAATCCCAGTCCTGATCCACGTTGTTTTGTTGTGGTTAAAGGGACTATTAAATCTTTTGGTGTTGTCTTAAAACCAACGCCATTGTCTTCAATTATAATATAAATAAAATCATTATTATTTTCGACCAATATATTTATTTTCCCTTGTAAATTTTTATCTAATTCTTGTTTTTCATGAATAGATTCTAATGAATTTTTAATAATATTAATCAAAACCCTAGAAATCTGATTTAGATCGAATTTAAATACATCATAGGTGCTACTATAATCTAAATTAAAAATTACTTTTTTTTCAGATAATTTATATAAACTTATACTATCTGCTATAAGTTTTTTTAAATTATTAGATTTTTTAATGGGATTTGGCATTCTAGCAAAATCTGAAAACTCATTTGCTAACTTTCCTATATCCTCAACTTGCCTAGATATTATATTTAAATAATTTTCAAAATCAGCCTTATCGATATTAATTTGTTTAGAGTACCTGTCTTTAATTCTCTCTAATGAAAGTGTAATTGGTGTTAACGGATTCTTAATTTCATGTGCAAGTTTTTTTGCTACCATTTCCCATGCCTGATATCTTTCTGATAAAGCAATTTTATTTTTTTGCGCCTGTATTTCTTGAGTCATTATATTAAATGTTAGATATAATTTTTTAAAATCATCATCTTCTTCTTCATCTTTTAATTTAACATCTAAATTTCCAATAGAGACTTCTTTTGCTGCAAAAATTAATTTAATAATTGGTCTTGAAATTTTATTAGCTATGTTAATAGCATACATACTTGATAACAAAATTAGCGAACTAACTATTACGATATAAACAGCAGCGAAAGTAATTTGGAGTCCAAGGCTGTTTGATTTTAATTTATAGTAGAATGTAGAGGCTTCTCCAGTATTTTTTAAAAAATTAACAGTCTCAGGATCAACATATCTAATTGTATATAAAAAAATATTCTCATTATTGCTTAATTTTACTAAAGCATTAGTTTGATTTTTATTTGCATCGGAGATTAATATGGTTTGTCCATTTTGAGCCATATCAATAAAAGTTTTTAAAGGTGCAATAAAATTATTCTTATTACTGAAGGATGTTGAAAATAAAAGAAGACCATCTTTATTTATCAAATAAGATTCTTCAATTTTTCTAAATCTAGTTTGTTGATCAAAATAATTTTGAAATATTTGTTTATTTTCAGAATATAGATTAAAATTACGATTTAGATCGTTTGCCATTGCCAAAATTTCTCCTTTTATAGAGCTCTGATTCTCTTCAAGATAATTTCTAGCAACTTCAACTGAATTATTTACAACATCATTAACTTTTTTATCAAACCACTTTTCAATACCAAGGTTAAAAAGCATTAAAGAAAATACAGCTACAAAAATTGAAGGTGCGGCTGTTACAAAAATAAAATATTTTATAAAATTTAAATTTGTACTTAATCCCGTGATTTCTTTAGACTTATAAAAAAAAACTATGAGTTTTCTAATAATTAAGAAAAGCAAAATACATATGATGAATATGTTTATTATTAATAGAACCTGAATGTTATTTTCATTTAACTGAATAAAACTTGTTCCGGAAAATGTATAAAGGGTGAAAATTCCAAAAATGATTGAAAGAAAAGTACTAATGTATAAAAGTAAATTTGAAGTTAATATTTTTTTAATCATTTTTTTATGAGTTACTGCGCTATAATTCTAGCTGCTGGCAAAGGTCATAGATATTCAAAAACTGTACCAAAGCAATATACATTATTTGATAATGAATTAATAATAAATTACTCTATTAAAATATTTTCTGAAATAAGCTCAATAAAAAAGATAATTTTGGTAATTAACAAGCAACAATTTAAAAAATTTAAAAACCAGGTTTATAAAAATAAAAAAGTTACAATAATTCAGGGTGGAAAAGAAAGGAAGGATTCAGTATTTCTTGCTCTTTCAAAATTGAAAAGCGGTAATTATAAAAAAGTTTTAATACATGATGCGGCAAGACCATTTTTAAAAAAAAAACTAATTAATAAAATTATTAAGTTTTCTAAAAAAAATGAAGCTGTAATTCCTTGCATATCAAATACTGACACAATAGTTTTTAAAAATAAAATTTTAGACAGAAAAAAAGTGCTTTCTATTCAAACACCTCAATGTTTTTCTTATAAGAAAATATTTTTTTTACACAAAGAATATAAAAATAAAAAATTTAGTGACGAGTCTTCTTTATTTTTTTATAAAAATTTAGCAGTTAAAAAAATTCTGGGTGACCATAATAATATTAAAATTACTATTAAACACGATATAATTAATGATCAAAATATTTCCTATGGAATTGGCTATGACATTCATAAATTAGAGAAAAATTATAAATTGTACTTAGGAGGAATACACATCCCTTATTCAATGGGGACAGTTGGGCATTCTGATGGTGACCCTGTGATTCATGCATTAATAGATTCTCTTTTGGGGTCTAAAAAGTTGGGTGATATAGGAACTCTGTTTCCAAATAATAAAAAATTTAAAAATAAAAGATCAACTTTTTTTTTAAAAGAAATCATTAATCTACTAAAAATTAAAAATATTAAAATTAACAATATTGATATTAATATTATTGCTCAACAACCAAATCTTAAAAAATATAAAAAAATTATATCAAATAATCTTTCTAAAATTTGTGATATCAGTGAAAAACAAATAAGTGTAAAAGGAAAGACAACTGATAGACTTGGTAATATTGGAAAAAACAAAGCTATTGCTTGCGAGGTAATATCATCTGTATCAAATAATTAATCTTAATAAAAAAATTTTTACTTTGTTTGGAATTGGTTTTTTACCTCTTCCAGGAACGATGGCATCACTTATTACTATAATTATTTATTATCTCTTTTATAATTATCTTAATACTATTTTTTTTTTATTTTTTATTATTCTTGTTTTATTTTATTCATTCTACTTTTTAAATAAAACATTAAATCAATCTTTTTCATCATCGGATCCAAAAGAAATTGTTGTAGATGAATTAATCGGGCAATCAATACCCCTTCTTATATGTGGAAATAATTTTTTTTTAATAATACTATCTTTTTTATTATTCAGACTTTTTGATATTAGCAAACCATGGCCAGCAAGTTATTTTGATTTAAAAATTAAAAATGCGACTGGTGTAATAATGGATGATATTATCGCTGGAATATATACATTTTTAATCATTTATTTATGCATATAAATAAGAAAATAAAAAACCTAACAACAATTCTAAAAAAAAATAAAATTAAAATTTCAGTAGCAGAATCCTGCACAGGCGGGCTAATTAGTTATAACTTAACTAAAATTTCTGGTGCATCAAAATATTTTGAAATTGGGGCCGTTACTTATTCAAATAAATCAAAGCTTAACTTTCTTAAAGTAAAACGAAAAACTTTAACAAAGTATGGATCAGTAAGTGCGGAAACATGCAAAGAGATGTGCAAAAATTTATTTAAAATTTCCAAAACGAATATTGCAATATCCGTAACAGGTATTGCCGGTCCAGATGGTGGTACTAAAAAAAAACCAATAGGACTGGTTTACGTAGGTATGTGTAGCCAAAAAAAAATAGAAATAACAAAGTTTAATTTTAATAAAAATTTATCAAGAACAAATGTACAAAATAAAACTTTAATAGAAACTATTAAATTATTAGAAAATCATATTAAAATTTTATAGTTTCTTTGGCTCTTTGCTCAAAAGAATTTAAAATTTTTTCAAAACCATAATTAAAAAACTTACTAAATAAAATATTAATAATAGGATTTTTTAATTCGATATCTATAAAAAAAACTACATTACAAGATTTTTTGTCAATTTCTTCAAATTCCCAAATATTTATTAATTTTTTAATATTTCCGTTTATAGACGTTACTGCAATTTTTGAATTTTGATTATTATAAATTACTTCGCTAGTATAAATTTCTCTAAAAGACTTAAAGCCTATATCTAAATCCGCTATAATTTTCAAGTCTCCCTTATTTTTTTCAATTGTTAAAATTTTTGAATTTATACACCAGGGTAAAAAAAATTTATAATCATCAATTTTTAAAACTAATTCTATAAGATCTTTTCTAGAATAATTAAATTTTTTTGTAATTTTTTTAACTGGCAATTTAAATTAGTTTGTTAATTCTTTTTTTTTTTAAAACATCAAAATCTTCTGACGCATGATAAGAGGATCTTGTTAATGGACTTGAGGAAACTAATAAAAAACCTTTTCCTTCAGCGATTAATTTATAACTTTCAAACTCCTCAGGAGTTATAAAATTTTTTATCGGATAATGTTTTGTGCTCGGTTGCAAATACTGCCCAATAGTCAAAAAGTCCACTCCTGCTACTCTTAAGTCATCCATAACCTGCATGATCTCTTCTTTAGTTTCGCCTAACCCCACCATTAGACCTGATTTAGTGAAAATTGTTGAATCATAATCTTTAACTTTCTTCAATAAATCTAAAGATTGAAAATAACGAGAACCAGGTCTTACTTTTAAATAAAGTCGAGGGATAGTTTCTAAATTATGATTAAAAACATCAGGCTTTGCGTCTGCAACAATTTTATAAACGTCCCCTTTTCTTAAAAAATCAGGCGTTAAAACTTCAATTGTTGTCTTATTGTTATATTGCTTAATTTCAGAAATAACGTTTGCGAAATGTTTTGCACCCCCATCTTCTAAATCATCTCTATCAACTGATGTTATAACTACATGTAATAAATTTAAATCCTTAACACTTTGTGCAATTTTTTTAGGCTCAAGAAGATCTAATGTTTGAGGAATACCTGTTTTAACATTACAAAAAGCACAAGCTCTAGTGCAGGTATCACCCATAATCATAAATGTGGCATGTTTTTTACTCCAACATTCATTAATATTAGGACAGGAAGCTTCTTCACAAACTGTAATAAGATTATTTTTTTTAAGAATATTTTTAGTCTCTATATATTCTTGGGAGTAGCTAGCTTTTACTCTAATCCAGGCTGGTTTTTTTTGAATTGGATTGTCAATATTATTAACTTTCTCAGGATGTCTGGCTTTCATTTTTGATTAATAATATAAATCTTTTCGCCCTTTTTTCCCAACACAAAATAATCTCTATATATTTCATCTAAATAATCTTTATTTATGTTCACAGATAAAAAATCATTTTTTTTTGTTAAAAAATTAATTTCTTTTGTAATTTCTAAATTTTTTTCTTGAAACTCTTTTAATAATATTTTCTTTTTAAAGTATTCAATAAGACCTCTATCGCCACCAAAGAAATTAAAAACAATATATAAAATTAATAAAAGAATTATAAAAAAAAATTTTTTTTCGGAAAATAAAATAACTAAATTATTCATTTTAATTTTGACATTTCAGATTTTTTTCCAATCTCCTCTTCTATTCTTAATAGCCTATTATATTTTGCAACTCTTTCAGATCTTGCTAAAGATCCGGTTTTAATTTGAGAAGATTCAGTTGCTACAGCTAAATCAGCAATGAAAGTATCTTCACTATCCCCAGATCTATGAGAAATGATTGTGTAAAAATTATTTTTTTTAGCAAAATTGATAACTTCTAAAGTTTCTGTAACTGTACCAATTTGGTTTGGTTTAATTAAAATTGCATTGGCAGCTAATTCCTTAACGCCCTTTTTTAAACGAATTAAATTAGTTACAAATAAATCATCGCCCACAATCTGAATTTTTTTTCCTAACTCTTTTGTCAATTTTTTCCAAACATTCCAATCGTCTTCAAAAACTGGATCTTCTATAGAAACAATTGGAAATTTATTGCATAATTTTTTATAATAATTAATCAATTCTTCTGAAGTCACAGCTTTTTTGTCTTCTTTAATTTTATATTTTCCAGAACTATAAAGCTCGTTTGCAGCAACATCTAAACATATATTAATATCTCTGCCTATTTTTAAACCTGATTTTTTAACTGCTTTAATTATATATTCTATTGCTTTTTCATCGCTATCAAATGAAGGAGCAAAGCCACCTTCATCGCCAAGATTGGTATTAAATTTTTTTAATTTTAATTCTTCTTTTAAATTTTGAATAACCAAAAAAGACATTCTTAAACAGTCTTTAAAAGATTTTGCGCCATCAGGCCTAATCATGAACTCTTGTATTTGCAGAGAGTTATTTGCGTGAGCTCCTCCATTAATTATATTTAACATTGGAAATGGTAATTTGTTTTTATTGTTACCACCTAAATATTTATATAATGGGATATCATTATATGCTGCGGCTGCTTTAGCGTTCGCGATAGAAACTCCCAAAGTAGCATTAGCTCCTAATCTTTTTTTACTTTCAGTTCCATCGAGTTTAATTAAAAGATTATCTATTTTTTTTTGATCCAAAACGGATAAGCCTATAATTGCTCTATTAATTTCTATATTAATATTCTTTACAGCGTCTAAAACACCTTTTTTTAAATACTCTTTACTTTGGTCTCTAAGTTCATGAGCCTCGTAAGATCCAGTAGAGGCACCTGACGGAACTATTGATTGGCCTATAGAGCCATTGGCTAATATGACTTCTGCTTCTACTGTTGGAAAACCTCTGCTGTCAAAAACCTGTCTTGCTTTAACTTTTTTAATAACTGACATTATTATTTTGACTTAATTAATTTATCTATTCCTATTAAATCCTTAAGCAAGTTCTCTAGACTGCTAAGTGGGATCATATTTGCCCCATCAGAAGGTGCTTTGTCTGGATCATTATGTGTTTCTAGAAAAATTGTAGAAACTCCAACTGCAACGGCAGCTCTTGATAATGAACTAACAAATTGTCTTTCTCCACCGCTGCTATCTCCTTTGCCTCCAGGCTGTTGAACGGAATGAGTGGCGTCATAAACCACTGGATAACCAAAATCTGCTAAAATTGATAATGAACGCATGTCAGAGACTAATGTGTTGTATCCAAAACTGACACCTCTTTCTGTAATTAATATTTTATCATTTCCGCTTTCTTCTATTTTTTTAATAACATTCTTCATGTCCCAAGGAGCTAAGAATTGTCCTTTTTTAACATTAACTACTTTATTTGTTTTGGCAGCGGCAACCAATAGGTCTGTTTGTCTGCATAAAAAAGCTGGTATTTGTATGACATCAACAACTTCGGAAACTATTTTGCATTGTTCTTCATTATGAACATCGGTCAATATAGGAACATCTAAATCTTTTGAAATGTAGTCAAATATAGATAAAGATTTATCAAGTCCTACGCCTCTTTTAGATTTTAAACTTGTTCTATTGGCTTTGTCGAAAGAACTCTTAAAAATAAATCCGATCTTCAATTTACTAGTTATTTCTTTAATTTTTGAAGCAATCATATGACAATGATCTTTGCTTTCAATTTGGCAAGGTCCGGCAATTAAAGTTAAAGGAAGGTCATTACCCAAATTTAATTTTTTAATTTTAACAATTTTATTTTTCATCAATTTAAATTTTTATTTTTAATAGCGGCGTTAATGAAAGATATAAATATTTTATGAGGGGAAAATGGTCTTGATTTTAGCTCCGGATGAAACTGAACACCAACAAACCAAGGATGATCTTTAAGTTCTATGGCTTCTGGTAACTTTCCGTCTGGTGAATTAGCTGAAAATATAACACCTTTTTTTTCTAACATTGATTTATATGAACTATTTACTTCATATCTATGTCTATGTCTTTCATGAATTAGGCTCTTGTTGCTATAAATTTTATAAAGCAATGAATCTTTTTTAACTTTTGCAGGGTATGAACCTAATCTCATTGAACCACCAATTTTATACTTTTCCCCTTTTAAAATTTTTTTTCCTTTTATCCATTCTTCCATAAGACAAACTACGGGATGTTTAGTCTTGGATAATTCTGTAGAATTTGAATTTTTTAGACCCAATAAATTTCTTGCAAGCTCTATAACTGCTATTTGCATTCCAAAACAAATTCCGAAAAAAGGAATTTTTTTAGTCCTTGCTAAATATACAGATAAAATTTTACCTTCAACACCACGTTTTCCAAAACCTCCTGGTATCAAAATTCCATTTGTTTTTCCTAATTTATTTTCTAAATCTTTTAAATTTTTAATATCAGAAGACTCAATCCAATTAAGATCTAAATTAATATTATTGTAAACCGAAGCATGAATTAAAGCTTCATTCAAAGATTTATAAGCATCCTTTAAATGCGTGTATTTACCTACAATAGAAATTTTAACATTATTTTTTTTACTACTAAGTTTTTTATTAAAAGATTTCCAATTCTCTAATATCGGAGTTTTTTTATTAATAATTCCAAAGTGGTCTAATATTTTTTTATCTAATCCTTCTTCTTGATATTTAATTGGAACTTCATAAATTGATTTAACATCAATAGATTGGAATACATTTGATTTTTCTACATTGCAAAATAGTGCGATTTTAGCTTTTTCCTCATTAGGAATTAAACTTTCAGAACGACATAAAATCATATCAGGCTGAATACCTATGCTTCTTAATTCTTTTACGGAATGTTGTGTTGGCTTTGTTTTTAATTCAGCTGCACTTTTAATATAAGGAACTAACGTCAAATGAATAAATAAACAATTTTTACTTCCAACTTCATTTGAATACTGCCTTATAGCTTCTAAAAATGGCAGACTTTCAATATCTCCTACTGTTCCTCCTATTTCGCAAATTACAAAATTTTCATTAGTTAAATCACTAGTAATAAATTTTTTTATTTCATCTGTAACATGCGGAATAATTTGAACTGTTGATCCTTTATAATCACCATTTCTTTCTTTAGTTATTATATTCTGATAAATTTTACCTGTAGTAATATTATCTGATTTTTTTGAATTTATTTCTGTAAACCTTTCGTAATGTCCAAGATCAAGATCAGTTTCGGCTCCATCTTCAGTTACATAGACTTCTCCATGTTCATAAGGATTCATTGTGCCTGGATCTATATTTAAGTAAGGATCTAATTTTCTAATTCTTACTTTGTATCCTCTAGATTGTAATAACGTAGCTATAGAAGCAGAAGCAATACCCTTGCCAAGAGAGGAGACCACGCCGCCGGTAACAAAAATAAAACGGACCATGGAAGTTTATTATAGATTATTTAACAATAATCACAAAGAAAATAGTAAACTAAATTATTTTGAATTTGGAATTTTTGGTTGAGAATTGTTATTTTTTTTATCTAATTGCTCAATCTTATCAATAATAGATTTTTGAGAAATATCTTTTTTATTAATAAGCGTAAGAGAAATGCTTGTTAAAATAAATAAAAATGCGACTATTGCAGTAAATTTAGTCAAAAAATTTCCAGCTGATCTAGATGACATTAGATTGTCGCTATTACCTCCTATTCCTAAAGCTCCACCATCTGATTTTTGAAGCAATACTGATCCAATCAAAAGAACAGCAATAGTAATGTGAATTATTAATAATAAAGTTTGCATAAATTATTTAAAGTAATTTTTTATAATCTTAATAAAGCTTTTGCTTTTTAATGACGCTCCTCCAATTAAAAAACCTGATATTAAACCAATCTTACCTAAAGTTGCAACATTATCTGTGGTTACAGATCCTCCATATAGCATTATAGGTGAATTAACCTTGTATTTTTCTTTTAAAAATTTTTTTAAATTTCTATAAATTTTATCTAAATAGTTGTTGGTGGGAACAATTCCAGTTCCAATTGACCAAATTGGTTCGTAGGCAATAATTAAATTATTAAAATTAATTTTGTTTACATCCAAAGAACTTAAAATTTGTTTTTTTAAAACATTCAATGATGATCCTTTATTTTTTTGTGAAAGATTTTCACCAATACAAAAAATAATTTTTAGCTTATTTTTTAAAGAAATATTTATTTTTTCCTTAATAGTTTTAAAATCTTCGTCTATTAATCTTTTTTCTGAATGGCCAATAATAACATAGTTGGCTCCTGAATCTTTTAACATCTTTGCACTTAACTGTCCTGTATACGGACCATTGTTTAGATTTATCTTGCTAATATCTTGGGCTCCAAAATCTATTAATTTACTTTTTATTTTTATTCTAAAAAAAGTTAATAAATTTGAAGGTGGACAAAATATAATTTTTTTAAATTTATAAATTGTATTTTTTTTAAAAAAATTAAGAACTCTTTCTATTTCACTAATAGAATTATGATTTCCGTTCATTTTCCAATTGGCAATGAAATATATAGTTTTGTTCATAAATCAGTTATATCTAAACTAAAATAATCATTATTTAAAATAGTAAATGTTATCATCCTTAAGAAAATTCTCAGAAACAATAATAGCTAAATTTTTTATATTATTGATTGCTTTAAGCTTTGCATTCTGGGGCATAAATGATTTTTTTAGATCAGGTTATAACAATACTGTTGCAGCAATTGATGGCGAAGAAATATCTTTTAATCAATTCTTAAAAGAATTTAATAAAATAGTTAAAAATAATAATATTGAATCTGAAAAAATTGCGATTAAAAAAAATATTCACATACTTGCTATATCTAATATTGTATCGGAAAAACTTTTAAAAATTCATGCAAAGAAACTAGGGGTTTTTATTGATGACACAACGATAGCAATAGAGATTAAAAGTAGTCAAGAATTTAAAGACAAAGAGGTTTTTTCAAGAACTAAGTATGAAAAGTTTTTATTAGAGAGAAATATAAATTCAAAAATTCTTGAAGAGCAAATTAATAAAAATATTAAAAAAAAATTAATTACAGAATCAATTTCTGGATTTATTCCTAATAATAAAAAAATTTCAGAAATAGCATTACAAAATAAAATAAATATTTTATATGAAGATTTTCTCAGGAAAAATTATAAAATAACAATTAATGAAAAACAATTAAACAATTATCTAAAAGATATTTAAAAAATGATCTTTTCTACTTTTAATGAATTTAAAAAAAATTTAAAAAAAAAAAATTTTTCACAAATTTACGCAATTAAAACTAAACCAAAATTAGAAACAATTGAGAAATTAATTAAATTAGTCTCCTTAAATAAAGATAGTTTTATATTTGAATCTGTTGAAAAAGTTAAAATTAGAGGTCGGTACACTATATTTGGTTTTAATCCAGATCTTATGATCGAAACTAAAAACAATCGTATTATTCAAAACACAAATAATAGAAAAATAACAATAAAAAAAAATCCATACAATTATTTAAATAAATTAATTAACAATTTTCATTTTAAAACTTCAAAAAAATTACCCATGATGTCAGCTATGTTGGCTGGTTATTTTAGTTATGACATCATTAGATTTAAAGAAAAAATTCCAAATAATTGTAAAGACGACTTAAAAATTCCAGATGTAAAATTGATACGTCCACAACTAATAATCATTCACGATAATGAAAAAAACAAAATATTTTTCATTCAAAATATTTATAGTTTAAAAAATATTAAAAATTTAAAAAAATTATATTTATTAAAATGCGATGAAATAAATAAATTTGTCGCTAAGATTAATAATACTTATAACTCAAAAGAACATTTAAATAAAAATAAGAAAAAAAATAAAATAATAAGCAATGTTAGCAAAAATTCTTTTTTAAATTCTATATCAAAAGCAAAAGAATTAATAAATAATGGAGAGATATTTCAGGTTGTATTAAGTCAAAGATTTAAAAGTATATTAAATAAAACGCCTATTAATTTTTATAAAAAATTAAGAATATTAAATCCATCTCCTTTTATGTTCTTTTTTAATTTCGATAATTTTAAAATAGCAGGTAGTAGTCCCGAGATATTAGTGAGAGTAAGAGATAATAAAATTACCATTAGACCTATTGCAGGGACTAGGCCTAGAGGAAGAAATTTTAAAGAAGACAATAAATTTCAAAAAGAACTTCTTAATGATAAAAAAGAAATTTCTGAACATCTTATGTTGCTTGATCTTGGACGAAATGATGTTGGTAAAGTTTCAAAAATTGGAACTGTAAAAGTTGATCAAAGTTTTAAAATTGAAAAATACTCTCATGTTATGCATATCGTTTCAAATGTTGTTGGCGATTTTGATAAGAAAAATTCATTATTAGACACTTTATTTTCTGGTTTTCCAGCAGGCACTGTTTCGGGTGCGCCAAAAATCAGAGCGATGGAAATTATTGATGATTTAGAAATGTCAAAAAGAAAATTATATGCTGGTGGCATTGGATATTTCACCCCTAATAAAGAAATGGATACATGCATTGCTTTAAGAACTGCTTTAATTATTGATAATAAAATCTATGTGCAATCAGGAGCTGGAATTGTCGCTGATAGTATTCCCTTAAATGAATACAAAGAAACAGTTAATAAAGCTAAAGCATTATTTGAGGCGGCTAAATAAATGAAAAAAATACTCTTAATAGATAATTACGATAGTTTTACTTACAATATTTTTCATTCTTTATCAGAATTAGGTTCAAAAGTTGAAGTTTACAGAAATGATAAAATATCTTTAGAGCAAATTTCGAAAAAGAAATTTGATAAAATTGTTATATCGCCTGGTCCAGGCCATCCTAATAGTTCCGGCATCTGTATAAATGTTGTCAAAAAATTTTATAAAAAAATTCCTATTTTAGGAATTTGTCTTGGCCATCAAATTATAGGTGCTGCTTTTGGTGGTGTAATTAAAAAAGCAAAGATTATAATGCATGGAAAATTAAGCAAAATTATTCACAATGGTTCAAAACTTTTTAATAAAATTCCTAAAAATTTTTATGCAACTAGATATCATAGTCTTATAATTGATAATAAAACACTAAATGAAGATTTTGAGATTTCGGCAAAAACTGAAGATAATGTTATTATGGCTATAAATCATAAAGAATATCATCTTTATGGTATTCAATTTCATCCTGAAAGTATTAAAACAAGCTTTGGAGATGAAATTTTTAAAAACTTTTTAAAAATAAAATGAACATAAAAAATTTAATAACTAAATTAATTCTTAATAAAGATTTGACTGACTCAGAATTAAATCTTTTATTTAATAAAATTATCAATGCTGAAATTAATGAAAATTTAATATCTGCAATATTAACTTTAATAACTAGAAATGGTTTCAACTATAAAACCATTTTATCTGCTGCAAAAATTCTAAGAAAAAAACTAATTAGGGTCAAAGTTCCAAAAAACTCAATGGATACTTGTGGTACAGGAGGCGATGGAAAGCATACTCTTAATATTTCAACAGCTGCTGCAATTGTATTGGCTGGCTTAGGAGTTAATGTGGTGAAGCATGGAAATAGATCAGTAACGTCAAAATGCGGGTCAGCAGATGTTTTAGAAAAACTAGGAATTAATATATTAGAAAATAAAAAAAATTTAGAAAATAAAATAAATAAGGATAATTTCATTTTTTTATTTGCGCCAAATTATCACTTAGCAATGAAAAATGTCACTTCTGTTAGAAAAAATCTTCCTTTTAAAACGATTTTTAATCTTTTAGGTCCTCTAATAAATCCAGGGTTGGTTAAGAGACAAATTATTGGAATCTTTGATAAAAATTTATTAATTCCTTACATAAAAGTTTTAAAAAGTTTAGGTCATAAAAAAGCATGGGTGTTTCACAGTAATGAAGGTTTAGATGAAATATCTATTTTTAATAAAACTAAAGTTTATGAATTAAATAAAAAAAAAATAAGAAGTTTTGTTATTAATCCAAAATCTTTAATTAAAAGAAAATATAGTTTTAAATCAATTCTTGGCAAGGATGCAAATTATAATAGTAAAAAAATAATTGAAATTTTTAATGGAAAACATAATGCTTTTTTAGAAATTGTAGCTTTAAATGCTGCAGCTGGCCTAGTAATTGCTGAAAAGGAAAATAACTTGCAAAAAGCCTATTATAGGACAAAAAGTTACTTGCTATCAGGTGATGTTATTAAGAAGATTAACCAATTAAATAAATAATGAATATTTTAAATAAAATTATTAATTATAAAAAAAAAAAAATTATTACTGATAAAAAAAATAATATATTAATTTTAAATCAAAATAAAAAATCTAATTTTAAATCTAAAATAATAAATAATCTTAAAAATAATAAAATTTCAATTATAGCGGAAATAAAAAAAGCTAGTCCGTCAAAAGGAATTTTAACAAAAAACTTTAATCCTATTAATATAGCCAAACAATACGTTAAGGGAGGCGCAACGTGTTTATCGGTATTAACCGAGGATAAATTTTTTTTAGGTAACAAAAATTTTATAAAACAAATCAAAACTAAATATAAAATACCAATTCTAGCTAAAGACTTTTTTATAGATCCTTTTCAAATTTATGAAGCAAAATTTTATGGAGCAGATTGTATTTTAATTTTATTATCTGCTGTAAAAGAAAATCTAGCGAAGGAATTATATGATGCTGCTAATAAATGTGGAATGGATACAATAGTAGAGGTTCATGATGATAGGGAGATGAGTTTTGCTTTAAGTTTAAAAAAAAGCATCATTGGAATTAATAATCGTAATTTAAAAACTTTTGCTACAGACATAAATAATACGATTAATTTATACAAAAAATTTAATTTAAAAAATCGGATAGTTGTATCTGAAAGTGGTATTGCTTCTAAAAAGGATATTCTTCATATTTGCAAAAAGACAAATATTAGAACTTTCTTGATTGGCGAATCACTAATAAAATCTAACAATATTAAAAATAAAATAAGATCTTTTTTATAAAATATACATATATTTCAGTACTTTATCAGCATTGTATCTTAATAAGAACTTAAATAGAACGAGATATGTTTAGGTTTTGTTCTTATGCTAACTAAAAAACAAAAAAATTTATTAATTTTTATTAATGAAAAATTAAAACGTACTGGCATATCGCCTTCTTATGACGAAATGCGCATGTCATTAAATCTTAAATCAAAATCAGGAATTCATAGACTTATTTCGGCCCTTGAAGAAAGAGGATTTATTAAAAGATTGCCTCACAAAGCAAGAGCTCTTGAAGTTATTAAACTTCCTGAAAATGCTGGAGCTCAAGATCTGTATAATAATTTTTCTCCTAAGATTATTAAAGGTGGCTTAGATCTTAATAAAATAGAAGATGAAGAGGTTTTTATACCTGTACTTGGTAAAATTGCAGCTGGAGCCCCTATTGAAGCATTAGAAAATCAAACTGAGAGTTTGCCTTTATCAAAAAGTTTCTTAGGATCAAATGAATATTTTGCATTAAAAGTTGAAGGAGATTCGATGATAGAGGCCGGTATTAATACTGGAGATTATGTTATAATTAAAAAAACTAATATTGCTGAGAGTGGAAAAATAGTTGTAGCTTTAATTGATGACCATGAAGCAACTCTAAAAAGAATGCGAAAAAAAGGACCTTCAATTGCCTTGGAAAGCGCCAATCCTGCTTATGAGACAAAAATTTACAATAATGAAAGAGTAAAAATACAGGGTGTTTTAGCCTCTTTATATAGAAAATTTTAATTTACTAATTTAAATAAATAATATTAGTTCTGTAATCTTTAGAACTAATGAATATTATTCCAAAAGTTATCACGCGTTTTGCACCCTCACCGACTGGAAATTTACATATTGGAGGAGCGAGAACAGCTTTATTTAATTGGTTATTTTCAAAAAATCAAAAAGGCAAATTCTTATTAAGAATAGAAGATACTGATGTTCAAAGATCAAAAAATGAGTACTACGAACAAATCATCTCAACTCTTAAATGGCTAGAAATAAATTGGGATGAAGAACCATATATTCAATCAAAAAACGTAGAATCTCATATAAATGTCGCTAATATTCTATTGAAAAATGGACACGCCTATAAATGCTATTGCACTGAAAAAGAGCTAGAGGAAGAAAAAAAATTATATCTCGAGAAAAAAATTCCTTACACTTACAGTAAAAAATGTAGAAATATTCTGGAAGAAGTCAGTAACAAACCTTTTGTTCTTAGATTTAAATCAAAGATGGAAGGAAAGACAATGCTAAAAGATTTAGTTCAGGGTAACGTTGAAATTAATAATAGTACAATAGAAGATTTTGTTATTTTAAGAAAAGACAAAAAGCCTACTTATAATTTATCCGCTGCAGTTGACGATTATCAAATGAAAATTTCTCATGTAATAAGAGGTGACGATCATAAAATAAATGCTTTTAAACAAATTCAAATATTTGAAAGCATGGAATGGAAAATACCAGAATACGCACACATACCTTTAATTCATTCGAAAGAAGGAAAAAAATTATCAAAAAGAGATGATGCGTCGACTGTAGAAGATTATAAAAAAATAGGTATTTTACCAGAGGCTTTAAGAAATTATTTATTGAGACTAGGATGGTCTTATAAAGATAAAGAAATTTTTTCAGAAGAAGAAAGTATAGAATTTTTTAATTTAAAAAATATTGGAAAGTCTCCATCAAAATTAGATTTTGATAGAATTAAATCTATCAATGAGTTTTATATAAAATCAACTAATGATGAAATATTATTAGAAAAATTAATTCATTATTCTGAATTGTACAAAGAAAAAATTCCAAAACAATTTCATGAAATAATTAAAATAAATTTATCTTTTTTAAAAAATAAATCAAAATCATTAGAAGATATATATAATAACTCAAAATATATATTTTCTTATGAAGTAAAAGAAGATCAGATGCAAAAAATAGACAAATCTAAATTAACTATTATAAAACACATCTACTCTCTAATAAAAAAAGATAAAGATATCAGTAAAGATTATTTAAAAAATATTTTTGATAAAATTATAGAAACTGAAAAAATTAATTTTAAAGATCTTGGTCAACCTTTAAGAATTATATTAACAGGTTCTGAATATGGTCCAGCCATATATGATATAGCTAGTTCCTTAGGTTTAAATGAATTTTTAAACCGAATAGAGCTATTCTTTTCAAAAATAGACAAAAATATTAAAAACTGATAACTAAATTTTATGTCTGACAAATGTTTCATAGAAATAGACGGTAAAAAATACGAGCTTCCTGTTAAAAAAGGTACGGTTGGCCCTTCAGTAATTGATGTTCGTGATCTTTATAAAAATACTGGTCACTTTACTTTCGATCCCGGTTTTACTTCTACTGCAAGCTGCCAATCTAATATTTGCTACATTGATGGTGACAAAGGTACTCTTTTATATAGAGGATATGAAATTGAAAAATTATCTGAAAAAAGTTCATTTTTGGAAGTTGCTTATCTATTAATCAAAGGTGAACTTCCAACCAAAGATCAATTCAGTGAATTTTCTGATGCCATAAAAAATCACACAATGGTTCATGAACAAATCAGATCTTTTTACAATGGCTTTAGACGTGGTGGTCATCCTATGGCTATGATGCTTGGTGTAGTGGGAGCTTTATCTGCTTTTTATGCAGACTCAGCTAACGTTAACGATCCAAAAGAAAGAGAAATATCAGCAAGAAGAATGATAGCTAAAGTTCCAACTTTAGCTGCTATGGCTTACAAATATTCAATTGGTCAACCATTTGTATATCCTGATAATGATTTGAATTATTGTGAGAATTTTTTGAATATGTGTTTTTCTGTCCCAGCTCAGAAATACAAAGTTAATAAAGTAATCTCAGATGCGCTAGAAAAAATATTTATACTTCATGCAGATCATGAACAAAATGCTTCTACTTCAACAGTTAGACTTGCAGCTTCTTCTGGTGTCAATCCTTTTGCTTCTATAGCTTCTGGCTTTTCAGCTCTTTGGGGTCCTTTGCATGGTGGGGCTAATGAGGCGGCTTTAAATATGTTAAAAAAAATTGGTAGTGTTAAAAATATTCCAGAATTCATAAAACGAGCAAAAGATCCAAATGACAATTTCAGATTAATGGGATTTGGACATAGAGTTTATAAAAATTATGATCCAAGAGCTAAAGTAATGCAAAAGGCATGTCATGAAGTTCTTGAGGTTATGGGCAAGAAAGATGATGAGTTGCTAAAAGTGGCTATAGAACTAGAAAAAATAGCATTAAATGACGACTATTTTGTTCAAAAAAAATTATATCCTAATATAGATTTTTATTCTGGAATAACCTTAAGCGCCATGGGGTTTTCTACTGAAATGTTTGTTGTTTTGTTCGCTGTTGCTAGAACCTCTGGTTGGATTGCTCATTGGAAAGAAATGTACTCTGATCCATCAAATAAATTAAGCAGACCTAGACAATTATATCTCGGTAAAGACAAAAGAGATTTTATAGATATTGCTAAAAGATAATGGCTATTCGATTACATAATTAGATATTTTCTCAAGACTGTCAGGAACAATTATTGTCTGCAAAATTTTAGTATATTCAACGACTAAATCTTTCCTTAATATCTCGTTATCAATAAATTCTTTGGCTTTATTATAGATTTCATTTGAATTACATTTTTCCTGTATTAGTTCAGGTATTATTTCCTTCTGAGCAATAATATTTAGAATATTACCAAATTTTGTTTTAACAAAAGGTTTAATTAACAAATAATTAAACCATGATGTTTTGTAGACAACAATTAATGGACATTGGTTCTTACAGATATCTAAAGTGATTGTTCCAGACTTAGAAATAGTTAAAATTGAATCTCTCATATAAAAGTTTTTTTCTTTTTCACTAGTAGTAATAATAAAATTATCTATTTTAGACATTTGCAAATAGTCATTAATTAAATGCTTATTATTTTCAGAAGTCGGTATATGAAATGTAAAATTATTATTTAAATTTATTTTTTTAATTACTTCGATAAATATTGGCATAAATGTTTTTAATTCCGAATTCCTACTTCCAGGGCAAAATGTAAAATACTTTTTATTTTTAACTTCTGCTTTACCTATTTTAAATACGGAAAAATCAAAAAAAGGATGTCCAACAAATGAGCTTCTAATAAATCCATCAAAATATTTTTTTTCAAAAGGAAATAGCAAAAGCAAATGATCAATAAATTTGTACAATATTTTTTTTCTATTTTCTCTCCACGCCCAAACTTGCGGTGCAACTAAATGTATTGTTTTAATTTTATTATTAACATTTTTGACTTTATTTAAAATCCTAAAAGAAAAATCAGGAGAATCGATTGAAAAAATAATGTCAGGATTAAATTCTAATATTTTTTTTACAGTTAAGCTAATTTTAGCTTTGATTGAAAATATATTCTTTAAAACATCAATAAATCCCATATAAGAAACGTCCTTTATATCAAATATACAATCAATTTTTTCTGATTTAATATTTTCTCCTCCTATAGCTAAGAATTGAATGTCTAAATTTTTTTCCTTCAATTTCTTAATAATTAGAGACCCAATTTTGTCACCTGAAGATTCTCCGGTAATGATAAATATTTTTTTAATCAATTTATAAAGAAATAATAAAAAAATTATTTTTTTTAGTTAAATTTATAATTTTATCTTTATTTAAGATAATGTTTTGAGATTTTTTTACAGCAATACCTTTAATATTTGCTTTAATGCAATTTTTAATAGTGTCCAAACCTATTGTTGGCAGATCTACTCTGAGATCTTGGTTTGATTTTGGAAATTTAATCAAAATTGACTTATCTTTTAATTTATATTTTTTTGACAAATGTGATGATCTTTTTATAGTTTCGTCAGTTCCTTCGGGTCCTTCTATTGCAAGGACGTAGCCATTATTTACTACAACCGATTGTCCAATATCAAATTTACTTAACGACTTAATAATATTAACTCCTTTGGTTATACTGCTTTTGTCCGAATTATTTATTTTTACTTTATTAATGCTTTTCTCCTGAAAAATTAATTCTGGTGTAAATTTCATACTATTTACAACAGATATTTTATGCTCATTAAAAATTTTAATAATTTCTTTTAAAATATTTCCATCTCCTTTTTTAAATGCTGTAAATAATCTAGGAAGATAGAATAAAGCTTTTCTATCAAATTTTAAAAGCGAAATTTCTGGTCTCTTCACTTTACCTATAAAAATAATATTTTTGCAATTATTTTTCTTTAATATCGAAATAGCTTTTCCAAGTTCTGTTATTTTTAAGCTATAAGAATTTTTATATTTTTTATAAATATTAGATTTAGTTAAATCTAATATTAAAAATTCTAATTTTTTTTTTAATAATTTATTTATTAAAAATCTAGGTAAATCTGATTCTCCAACTATTAATCCAAGCATTTATTATAGAGGTCTGCAAATTGGTCTTTTTTCACTTTTTTCTAGAAAACTTATAACGTCACATACTGTTTTAAAATTAGAAAATTTTTTAGATTCTTCTATTCCTTTTTTTAAAAGAGTGTTTGAAAAAATCAACTTAACAGCTTGGTTTAGTCCATTTATTTCCTCAGAGGAATATCCTGCTCTTTTTAATCCTATTATATTTATTCCATCTAAATGTGATCTATTTCCAGTAACAAGACCGTAAGGAATTACATCTTTTTCAACTCCTGTCATTCCTCCTATCATTGCTAATTTTCCAATTCTGGTAAATTGTTGTACTGCAGAATTACCACCTATTATAACATCATCGTCTATTTCAACGTGACCAGCTATAGCAACATTATTTGCGATAATAACATTATTTCCAATTTTGCAATCATGCGCGATATGTGATGAAATCATAAATAAACAATTATCACCTATCTTTGTAATTCCACCACCATGTTCGGTGCCAGGGTTTATTGTAACATGCTCTCTAATTTTATTTTTCTTTCCTATTATAAGTTTTGTTTTTTCTCCTTTGAATTTTAAATCTTGTGGAGCGCTGCCTATAGAAGCAAAAGAATAAATCTTACAATCATCTGATATAGATGTATCTCCTGTTATAACTACGTGAGATAGTATTTTTACATTTTTTCCAATTTTTACTTCTTTGCCAACAATACTAAAAGGCCCAACTTCTACTGAAGATTCTAATTTAGAATTTGCATCTATAATTGCCTTATCGCTTATCATCAATCTTTTCTATCAACTATCGTTGCCATCCACTCTGAGTCTGCCATAATTTTATCATTAACCATTGCTATACCTTTATATTTCCAAACTTTTCCTTTTGATCTAATTGCTTCAACTTTTAGTTTTAGTTCACATTCTGGCATTACAGGATTTCTAAATCTCGCATTATTAACTGTCATCAAATAAACTAATTTATTTTTAACAATTGCAGGATCTAGGCTATAAGCAGTTAAAGCTGCAGCGCTTTGTCCAAAAGCCTCTACTATTAAAACGCCTGGCATTACGGGTTGTCCTGGGAAATGACCATTAAAGAAAAAATCCGTTTTTTTAATATTCATAACTCCTGTTGCAGAAATCATTGGAACAATATCTGTTAATTTATCAATTAATAAAAACGGTTTTCTATGAGGTATTAAGGTTTCTATCTCTTCTTTATTTATTTCTTTTTTTAAATTCATTATTTCTTATTAGTTAAAAAATCTCTTATACTTTTAGCTGGATAACCCATTACGGTTTGATTATCATCAATATCAGCGATGACACCGCTTTTTCCACCTATTTTAACATTATTGCCTATAGATAAATGACCTGAAATTCCAGTTTGTCCTCCTATTTTTACATTATTACCAATTATTGTGCTCCCGGCTATTCCTGCTTGCGCTGCAATCATACAATGGTTTCCAATTTTAACATTGTGTGCAATTTGAACCTGGTTATCAATAGAAGTAAATTCGCCAATAACTGTATCGGTCAATGAACCTCTATCAATAGTACAAAAAGAACCTATCAAAACATCGTTTTCAATAATAACTCTACCTATATGAGGAAATTTAATTCTTTTCTTTTTTTCAAAATTAAAACCAAAACCTGTCTGCCCAATTAAAGTACCTGATTTTATAATTATATTATCTCCTAAAAGTGCATTTTCAATTATAACATTGGATCCGATTTTACAATTTTTACCTATGTGAACATTATGTTTAATAATAACGTTATTACCAACATTTGTATCTTTGCCAATGCTTGCGCTTTTGTCAATTAAGGAATTTTCTCCTATTGAAATATTTTTTTTTAAAAATTGTTTTTTATTTTTTAAATTTATAACTCTCTCATTGTCGGTTGATGAATCTGGGTAAAAAATAATAACTGTTTTATAGAAGTCTAATAATGGATTTTGAGAAATAATTGGTATAGTGTTTTTATTTAAGTATTGAGCTAACTTTTTGTTTACAATACATGCTGAAGCTTTACTAATTTTAATATCATTTTCGTATTTAAGGTCATTAAAAAAAGTAACATCTCCGACTTTTGCATCGTAAATATTATTAACTCCAAATATTTTTTGATTGTAGAATTTATTTTCTGAATAATTACAAATATTATAAATATCTTTAATAAAAATAAATTTTTTTGATTTTTTAAAAAAAATTTTATTCATTAAAAATTTAAATAAATCTAAAAACTCGAACCGATATTAAATAAGAAATTTTGCTCTTTGTCGGTAGTAGCTTTAGACAATGGAATACTATAAGTAAAACTTAGTGGACCAATTGGACTCACTAAATCCAAAGCAATACCTGTTGATGTTCTTAATTTTGAGCTATCAGAAATTAAACTGGAATAATCCGCTCCCCAAACGTTACCCATGTCTAAAAATAAAAAAGTGGTAGCTCTTAAGTTTTCTGGTATTGGATTTGGAAAAGTTGATTTTAAACTTAAAGTAGCTAAATTATTTCCTCCGATATGGTCACCGCTATCTACAGGACCCACGCCTCTTTGTTCAAAACCTCTTAAATCGCTCGTTGATGAAAAAATTCGATCAGATAATTTAACATCCTTATCGTTAAACGCCACAACATTTGCTAGTTTTGCTTTTGCTGAACCTATAAATTTATCGCTTAACAACTCTTTGTAAAAAGTGGCTCCAACGCCTGTTTGAATTGTTGGGATATCACTAAAAAAAGTTGCAATATTTTGATCAAAATAAATTATAGATCCAGATGTCGGGTTAAATTTTGAATCACGTTGATCATATAAAAAATTATATCCAAGTGAAGTTGTAGTAAAATCCCCTTGTCTACTTCTTAGTAGACTAGATGCATTTCCAGTTACTTCTAATCTATCAAACTGAACTCCTAAATTTGGTCTAAAAAAAATATCTTCATAAATTTCATATTTTGTTGCAAATCTAGTGCCTGCACTTTTGTTTTGATAGCCTGAGTTTTCATAATCATCAACGACTGAGAATAGTGATGCAGCTAATTCTTTGTTAGAATTTAAATAGTTTGGATCAACATACGAGAGTTCTCCCTTTATTTCGTCGCTAGAAAGTCTTCCGGTGAAATTTAAATTGATGCCTTGGCCTAAAAAATTTCTCTCATTTATAGATGCTTCGAACAAACCACCATTTGAACCGTAACCAACTCCTGCGCTAATGCTGCCAGTTGGCTGTTCTTTGACAAATAAATTTAAATCTTTAAAATTTTTCTTTTCAGAATCTTCTATTTTATAATCAACTTTACTAAATAATTGTTTTGATTTTACATTATCAATAGATTTTTTTACTTTAGATGAATTTAATTGATCTCCTTCTGAAATAATTAAATTATCTCTAATCACTTTTTCTTCAGTAATTGTATTGCCTTTAATGTTTATTTTATTAACGATTGATTTTTGGCCCTCGTTTAGTTGTACAATAATATTAATTTTATCATCGGCTGCTTTTAAATCCTGGATATTAATTTCAAAATTGCCGTACCTTTTAGTCTCTAAAAAGTCTGTTATTTGTTTATTAATTTTATTTATTGTTAGAGGTGAGTAAAATTCATTTTTTAACAACTTATTAGAAATATTTTTAACTTCATTAATATCCTCTTCTTTGAGAACTAGACCAGAAACTTTTATATCATAATCACCAAACTTATATTTTTTTCCAGAATTAATTGAGTAAGTTAAAGTAAATTTATTATTTTTATCGATACTTGCGAATGCACTTTCTATTTGAGCATCATAAAATGATTTTGACTTATAAAAATCTTTTAGAAGTTGTTTATCATACTCAATTCTTTGCTCACTCAGAGCTGATGATGAAAAAATTTTCCACCAGCCGTCTTCTGTCGAAGTGATTACATCTAATAATTGACTGTTGCTGAAATATTTATTCCCTATAAAATAAATATTATTAATTTTTGAAATTTCTTTTTTATCAATATTAACTATTAAATTTATTTGATTATTATCAATTTTAATTACTTCAGGAGTAATTGAAGCTTGATAATAGCCTGACGCGTTTAAAAATTCTCTAGTTGCTTCAATGTCTTTTTTTAATTTAGAACTGGAAAAGATACTATTTTCTTTTAAAGTTATAATTTTATTTACCTGGTCTAAATCACTATCTTTAACTCCATTTATATAAAAAAAATTAACTATAGGATTTTCGATGACATTTATAGTTAGTGCATCTTGATTAAATGAAATTTTTACATCAGCAAAGAAGTCCGTATCATAAATTTTTTTGGTAAGATTATTTATATAGATAGAGTCTATATTGCTTATTTTTTTATCAACTAATGACTCTATGGTAGCTGAACTAACTCTTGCATTTCCAACGATGTTAATTTTTTTAATTTCAGCAAACGTAACGTTTGTTAATACTATTAAAAATATAATTATAAATCTTATCAATTTACTATGCTCCTACTGAAGTTATACACTTTAAAGACGTCATTTATATGTCGAATCTGATGATTTTTTAAGTAATTTTTAACGTTATTAGTATTTAAAATTCCTATCAATTTGTTGGTTATATCAGGAAAAGTTATCTTATTTTTCAAAAATTTTTGAACTAAAATTTCATTAAGGGCATTAATTAAAATAAAACCATTTTCATTAAGGACATTATTTAAATTTAAAATTTTAAGTGAAGGATTTTTTTTTGAATTCGCTTCAATAAAAGTTAATTTATTTTGAGATAAAAATTTATGATCATTATTTTTATAATTATAAAAATTATTATACAAAGAATTAGTAATTGGTATTTTCATATCATTGTAATGATACAGCATAGATGAAAGGCCATTTTTGAATTCAATAATTGCATGAATTAAGGACTGAGGGTGTATTATTATTTTAAATTTATTAATTGGTAGATTAAATATTAAAGAAGCCTCTATTACCTCTAAGACTTTATTCATTAGATTAGCTGAGTCTATTGATATTTTTTTACCCATTTTCCAATTTGGATGTTTTGCTGCTTGGGCAGGAGTAACTTTATTTAAATTAACTTTTTTTTCAAAAAAAGGTCCACCGGATGCTGTAAGATAAATATATTTAACAGAATTTAAATTTTTATTCTCAATTAAATTCAGTATTGAAAAATGTTCTGAGTCAATTGGTGTAAAATTGCAATGATGTTTTTTTAATTCTTTTAAAATAAATTTCCATCCACAAATAATACTTTCTTTATTTGCAATTAAAATTTTTTTTGAAAATTTAATAATATTAATTGTCGGTAAGAGACCAGCCATACCGGAAATAGCTGCTATTGTTACATCGAATTTTATTTTTTTTAATGAATTTAAATCATCGATAAAATAAATATTATTATTTTTACAGAAAGTTTTTAATTTTTCTTTAAAAAAAAAATTATTTGAATAAACATATTTTGGCTTAAATTTTTTTGCCTGCGAAATGAGTAGTTCAACATTATTATTACCGCTTAATAAAACTACATCAAAGTCTTTTTTATTTTTTAAAATAATTTCTAAAGTCGTTCGACCTATACTTCCAGTTGAGCCTAAAATACAAATTTTTTTCTTCCTCATATTAAAAAATATCCAAAAATAAATATCCAGATTAATCCATCTACTCTATCTAAAAATCCTCCATGTCCTGGAATAAAATTAGAAGTATCTTTTTTATTATTAAGTCTTTTTATATACGACATCAAAATATCACCGAATTGCCCAATGATTGATAATAAAATCTGATAAAAAAAAATATTAAAATTTAATTTATAATTAGAATCTAAGAAAAAAATTAAACAAGCAAATTGACTTAAAATTAATGAGCCAAATGCTCCCGACCATGTTTTGTTAGGACTAATTTTAATTAATTTTGGACCACCAAATAATTTTCCAAATATATAACCTCCTATATCCGTCAGCCAGGCTATAAGAATTAACCATAAAAATTTTAAATTAAAATCTTGTAAATTATAAATTATTATTATTGAAAGAAAAAAAACTGATAAAATTACCAATCCAAATAAGTAAATATAATTTTTTTTTTTAAAAATTTTATGCCATTCATAAACACAAAATAAACAAACTATTACTATCAATATATTAGAGAATATTTTTTGGTAGAGCAGACTATAAATAATTGGAAATGCCAATAAAGAGATAATAAATCTCTTTTTAAAATTACTCATTTAAACCTCCAAATTTTCTTTTTATACTAGTAAATTTTCCAACAATTCTTTTTAAATCTGAAAAACTAAAATCAGGCCAATTTTTATCTGAAAAAAATAATTCTGCATACGAAAGTTGCCATAACAGAAAATTGCTTAATCTTTTTTCTCCACCAGTTCTTATAAGGATGTCAGGATCAGGTATGTTTTTTGTGTACAAGTTATCGGAAACTAACTCTTCGTTAATTGTTTTATTTTTATTTTTTAAAATATTTTTAAAAGCATTTACTAATTCAGATTTTGCTCCATAATTAAAAGCAAAAACAACTGTTATGGCATTATTTTTTTTAGTTTTTTCTTGAATCTTTTTGATGATAGGTATTAAGTCTTTTGGGATATTTATTAAATCTCCAATAAACTTTATTCTAATATTATTTTTATTTAATTTATTAAAATTTTTTTTGTAAAAATATTTAAATAAATAAAAAAGGTAATTTATTTCTTTCTTTGGTCTATTCCAATTTTCTGTTGAAAAAGTGTAAAGAGTTAAATATTTAATTTTTAACTTAATGCAATGCTCAATTACTTTATTAATGTTTTGAAGTCCGTGATAATGGCCTTTATTTCGATCATTATAATTTTTTAAACCCCAACGACCATTGCCATCCATGATAATGGCGATATGGGATGGCAAAATCATACTTTTAAGATTTCAACTTCTTTTTCACTTAATTTTTTATCAATTTCAGCAATTTTTAGATCTGTAATTTTCTGAACTTCGTTAGAATTTTTCTTTAAATCATCTTCGCTTAAATTATTATCTTTTTGTTCTTTTTTTAACTCTTCTAAAGAATCTCTTCTAATATTTCTTATGGCCACTTTTGCTTTTTCAGCTATAGTTTTTAAGATTTTTATTAATTCTTTTCTTCTTTCTTCTGTTAACTTTGGAATGGCAATTCTCAATAATTGTCCATCTACAAGTGGATTTAAGTTTAAATCCGAAGTTCTAATAGCTTGATCCACGGCACTAACATTTGCTTTATCCCAAACTTGAACATTGATCATTTGTGGTTCTGGAATGGAAACGGTTGCCAGTTGGCTTATTGGCATTTTTTGACCATAAACTTCTACCCTAACACCATCTAGCATTTTAGGATTTGCTCTACCTGTTCTAATAGTCGATAACTCTTTTGAATATGAACCGAGAGATAAATTCATTCTCTCTTCTATTTTTTTAATAATCATTTTAAGCTCCTGCTAATGACTTCACTTCTTCGTTAAAGTCAGTTTTTTTAACTTCTATGCCTTCACCAACTTTATATTTTATAAAAGATTTAATAACTAAACTCTGTTTAATTTCTTTTCCAAAATCAACAACGGCCTGCTCGACTGTAATTTCTTGATTATGTATCCATTTTTGACCCATTAAAGTGTTATCAGATATAACTTTTTTTAATTTTCCAACTAATATTTTATCAATCATATCTTCTTTTTTACCCTGATTTTTAAGTTCTTCTTTTAAAATTTCTTTTTCTTTATTAACAAAATCAATACTCAAGTCTTTCTCTGATAGAGACATTGGTGACATAGCTGCAATATGCATACAAACTTTTCTTGAAAAATCTAAAACTTCTTTACTTTTATTCTCACAATCTATTGAAATTAAAACACCAATCTTTCCCATATTTTCACTTTGTTGATTGTGGATGTAATTAGCAACAACTCCTTTAGAATTTTCTATGTAGGCAATTCTTCTGATTTTAATATTCTCACCAATCTTTGCGATTAAATTAACTAATGCATCTTTTATTAAAATATTATTAATTTTTGCATTAGATAAAGTTTCTAAATTAAAATTATTCGCTAGTGCAATTTTAGAAACTTCTAAACAAAAGTTTATGAACTCATTATTCTTTGCAACAAAGTCCGTTTCAGAATTAATTTCTAATATACAAGCTTTAGAGTTATTTGATGCAATTACAGCTAATCCTTCAGCTGCATCTCGTGATGATTTTTTAGCGGCTTTTGATATTCCTTTTTTACGTAAATATTCAATTGACTTTTCAATATCAAAATTATTCTCTGATAAGGCAGTTTTGCAATCTTGAATACCCGCTCCTGTTAATTCTCTAAGTTCTTTAACTTTTGTTAAATTGTCAGACATTGAATAAACTTTTTAATTTTTTAAAGCTTCTTCTTTGTTCTGAGAAACTATTTTTACTTTAACTTTTGAAGTTTCTTTAGCTGCTTTTTTGGGTTTTTCTTCCTCAACTGGCTCAACTATTTTAATATTCTGTTTTGCATCTAAAATAGTTTTTTTAGCTAAATCGCAATAAAGATTAATTGATCTTCTTGCATCATCATTACCCGGGATTGGAAAATCAATATCGTCAGGATTTGAATTACTATCAACAATAGCAACGATTGGAATTTTTAATTTTCTAGCCTCTGCAATTGCCAAAGATTCAATATTTGTATCTATAACAAATAACATATTAGGAACGCCTCTCATGTCTGCTATTCCGCCTAATGATCTATTTAATTTATCACGCTCAAGGCTCATCTTAATAAGCTCTTTTTTTGTAAAGCCTTTATTCTCTTTATTAAGTTCTTCGGTAAGTTTTTTTAATCTTCTAATTGAATTACTAATAGTCTTCCAGTTGGTCAACATTCCGCCTGGCCATCTATGATTAACAAAAAATTGTCCAGTTTCTTTAGCAACTTCAGCAATCAACTCGCTTGCTTGTTTCTTTGTTGAAACGAATAAAATTTTACCACCAGAAGCTACACACTTGTGCATTTCTAGCATTGCATTATTAAGTAATTTAACTGTTTGAAGTAAATCAATAATGTGAATTGAATTTTTTTCTCCAAAAATAAATTTCTTCATTTTTGGGTTCCATCTAAACGTCTTGTGACCTAAGTGTACGCCAGCTTCTAAAAGCTCTTTTACAGACGCAGCAGGTATGTTCATTTTTTTCTCCGGTTATTTCCACCACAGTTTCTGCCTTTATTGGACCGGGGGGTATTGCTACCCACAACTGTGTGCGAATTTTTTATGGTTTTATATTAAAATCTGGGAAAAACACAAGTTAATACTAGTGAATTTTACACTCAAAACCTGAGCTATTTAAAACGCTGAGTATAGAAGCATCAATTAATTTGTTAGTTTTAAGATTAAACGCATAGTTTTTATCTTTAGAATTCACTCGAATTAAAACTTTGGTATCTCCACTGTCTTTTAAAATTTTCTTCAGCTCATTTATACTTTCTAAATTTTTAATAACAATTTCAGCATTATTAATCTTTGCTTCTTTAATAGAATTAATTTCAGTTAATTTTCTAGTAGTTAATCTTGTTGTTCCATTAGTCATTTTTTCTTTAACAATATTAATTAAGAAAGAATTTCCCGGAAGCATCTTGTCTCTATTAGCAAGTAAGATTTCTGAAAAAATAAAAAGCTCATACATTCTACTAAGGTCGCTTAATTTAATAATTGCAAACGGTTGTCCTTTGGCAGTTTTTTTTTCTTGGACAGCCATTAAAGTGCCCGAAAGAACAAACTCTCTATTTAAATCATTTTCAGAAATGTCAGAAAATCTTTTAACATTATAAGTTTTTAAAACTTTTTCATAATTTAATAGTGGGTGTTCGCTAATAAAAAAACCAATCGATTCAAACTCATTTTTCATTTTTTCATTTTGATTCCAAAATTCTTTTTTGTTTACAAAATTTTCTAAGGATGGAAGTTTACTATTTTTATCATTACCAAATAAACTATCTTGTAATAGATTTGATTCTTTATAATTTTTAGAAATCTTAATAATCTCAGGAACAGCGTCGAATAAAAATTTACGATTACTCTCTAAACAATCAAAAGCTCCAGACTTAATTAATCCCTCCATTTGAAGTTTATTAATTAATTTTGAGTCAATTCTTAATATAAAGTCTTCTAAAGATTTAAATGAACCGTTATTTTTTCTATCAGTAATTATTTGATTAACAGATTCATAGCCCACTGCTTTAATTGCTGCTAATGCATAATAAACTTTATTATCTCTTACAACAAAGTCTGCGAAAGATTCGTTGATAGATGGCAAAACCACATCAATCTTTAATCGTTTTAACTCTTCGTAAAACTCATTTAATTTATCTGTATTAGCTAAATCCAAATTCATTGAAGCCGCTACAAAGTAGAAAGGATAGTGAGTTTTTAAATAAGCAGTTTGATAGGCAATCAATGCATAAGCTGCGGCGTGACTTTTATTAAATCCGTACTGTGCAAATTTTTCAACTAACTGAAATATGTAAACGGCTTGATCTTTGGTAATTCCATTTTTAACAGCGCCTTCAATAAAATCTTTCTTCTGTCTTTCCATTTCTGCTGATTTTTTCTTACCCATGGCTTTTCTTAAAATATCGGCTTTTCCAGCTGAAAATCCTGAAAGAGATTGAGCAATCTGCATCACTTGTTCTTGATAAATAATAACTCCGTAAGTCTCTTTTAGAATATGTTCGATTTTAGGATGAAGGTAATCAGGCTTTTCTATTCCATGCTTACAATTATTGTATTTGGAAATATTCTGCATCGGACCTGGCCTAAAAAGAGCAACTAATGCAATAATATCTTCAAATTTATTAGGCTTCATTTGCTTTAAAACCTCTCTCATTCCAGCGCTTTCTAACTGGAACACACCCATAGTTTCGCCAGAACATAAAAGTTCAAAAGTTTTAGGATCGTCAAGAGGGAGATCTTTTAAATTTATATTAATGTTATTTTCTTTAAGAGAATTTACTGTTTTTTTAATAACCGTAAGAGTTTTGAGACCTAAAAAATCGAACTTAACAAGTCCAGCATTCTCAGACCACTTCATATCAAATTGTGTTACTGGAATATCATTTTCTGAACCAAAATCTTTATACAGAGGAACGATCTCTTCAATTTGTCTGTCTGCAATAACTATACCGGCAGCATGTGTTGCAATATTTCTATAAAGTCCTTCAAGTTTAATTGCTAATTTAATTAATTTATCAATCTTAACATCATTTTTTTGCGCCTCTTGAATTCTTGGCTCAAGTGCAACAGACTCTTGTAACGAAAGAGGACGTGACGGATCAAATGGGATCATTTTTGAAAGAGAATCTACTACGCTATAAGGAAGGCCAATAACACGACCAATGTCACGGATTGCCATTCTAGCTTGTAATTTTCCAAATGTAATAATTTGCGCAACTCCACCTTTATATTTATTTTTTACATAATTAATTACTTTATCTCGATCTTCCTGACAAAAATCGATATCAAAATCTGGAATTGAAATTCGATCTGGATTTAAAAAACGTTCAAAGATTAATCCAAATTTAATTGGGTCTAATTCAGTTATAGATAATGCCCAAGCAACCAAAGATCCGGCTCCCGATCCCCTTCCTGGTCCTACAGGAATGTTATTATTTTTAGCCCACAAAATATAATCAGAAACAATTAAGAAATAACCAGAAAACTTCATCTGGTTAATCATTTTCACTTCGTAATTTAATCTATCTACATAAATCTTCTTTGTTTCTTCAATCTGTTTAGGATCATTTATATTTTTTAAAATAACTTCCTTTAATCTAACCTCTAATCCTTTTTGAGCTAATTCTTGAAGAACAACCTCGACATTTTTTTCAGTCGAAGAGGTTGATGTAAAGTTTGGAAGTAAAGGTTTGCTTGGTAGTGGTCGATAAAGACATTGAAATCTTAAATTATGATTGTTTTCTAAAGCATCAGGTAAATCAGCAAACAATTTAAGCATTTCTTCATTGCTCTTAAGATAATGCTGATCTGAATAACTAATTCTATTTTTATCCTCCACATAAGCTTTTTGACCAATACAAATATATGCATCATGCGCTTCATACATGTCTTGATGAATATAAAAAACTTCTTGTGAGGCTATAATTGGAACTTTTAAAGACTTTGAATTGGCTATTAAAAAATTTTCTATTCTACCTTCATTAGCTTCATTATGCCTTTGTATTTCAAAAAAAAGATTATCTTTAAATACAGACTTTAATTTACTTACGTTATTTAAAAATATTTTATCCTGATTGTTAAGAATAAGTTGAGAAGTTAAAGTATGATTTCCACCTAACAAAACAAAGAGCCCACTACTATAGTCTAACAAGTCTTTAATTGAACAATGGGGCGCATCAGTTGCGTTAATATCTAGATAGGATTTAGAGGAAAGTTTTAATAAATTTTTGTAACCTATCTCATTCTTTGCAATTAGAGAGACTTTACCGATAATATTGTCAGTCTTTATATTAAGCTGAGTGCCAATAATTGGATGAACACCTGCTTTTGATAGCTCTTCTGAAAACTCTAAAGCTCCACTTAAATTATAAGAGTCAGATATCCCAAGGGATAAAAATTTTGAAAGTTTTGCATACTTTGCTAGCTCTTCAATTTTAACTGCTCCTTCACAGATTGAGTACTGAGTGTGAATTTTAAAGTGGTTAAAAGTAATATCTTTGAGACTCATTTTTCTATTTCAAAATTCTAACATTAGAATCTTGAATAGCTAACTGAATATCTGCTTTATCTGACAATTCTCTATTGTGAGTTGCAAAAACAATTAATCTTTCTTTTGATTTTAAACTTAAAAGTATTTCAAAGACTTCGTTTGCAGTTTTGCTGTCTAAATTACCAGTTGGTTCATCTGCTAGAATAAGCTCAGGTTCATTTATTAAAGCTCTAGCGATTGCAACACGCTGCTGTTCCCCGCCTGACAATTCATGAGGGTAATGATTTAATCTTTCTTTTAACCCAAGTTTTGTAAGTAAACTTTCTGCTTTTTTAAAAGATTCATTCTTATCTAAATTATTAATTAGTAAAGGAAGAATAACATTATCAACTGCACGTAGATCAGAAATTAAATTATTAAATTGATAAACTATTGAAATACTCTTTCTTCTATAAATTGTTTTTTTATCATCCTTCAAATTAATTAAATTAACATCATTAAAAAAATACTCACCCTGATCAACTGTCTCAAGTAATCCCAAAATATGTAAAAGTGTTGATTTTCCAGAACCAGAAGGTCCGATTAATGAAACTATGTTATTTTTACTTAAAGATAAATTAACACCATTCAAAACTTGAATATTTTTACTAGCGTCTATGTATTTCTTTTGAATATTTTTTAACTTTAAAAAATTATCAGTCATATTTTAATCCTTTGATTGGATTAAGTTTAGATGCTGAAATTGCAGGATATAAACTTGCAACGAATGTAATTAGTACTGAGAAGAAACAGATAATAAGAACGGACTTGTAATCAATCAATGAAGGCATCTTACTCAAAAAATAAATTTCAGGAGGAAAAACTCTTACTTGAAAAACAAAGCTTACAAACTGTCTAATGGCTTCAATGTTATGAGCAAAAACTACACCCAAAATTACTCCAAATATTGTTCCACTAATTCCAATAAAAGATCCCATGATAAAAAAAATCTTTGAAATTGAAAACTTTGACATTCCAAGGGTATTAAAAATTGCAATCTCTTTTGTTTTGTTTTTAACCAAGATCGTCATGCCCGTTACGATATTAAATGCTGCAACAATGATAATAAGAGTTAAAATAATAAACATCACATTACGCTCAACTAACAATGCATCAAAAAATGTTTGATTATTATCTATCCAAGTTGTGAAATAATAATTTTGAAAATTTTTCTGTAGATCTTTTTTATAAAGATCAACGTTATTAACGTCCTTAATTTTAATATCTACTGAAATAAGATTTTTATTATTTTTTATAAATTCTAAAGCATCGTTATAGGGAATAAAGACATAGTTATAATCTAACTCTGACACTCCACTTGAAAATGTTGAGGCTACTTTAAAGGTAAATTGTTGAGGCAATTTTCCAAACGGAGTTGAAATATTATTAGCCGAAAGTACGTTAATCTTATTATTTTTTGCAATCCCAAGCTTATCCGCCAGTGCATTTCCAATTATAACTGAGCCCTTCGTATAACCAGATAGCTCCTTGATAAACTCGTCTTTAAGCAAATCCTCTTTATTAATTCCAATAATTCCAAT
Organism: Fontibacterium abundans (SeqCode); assembly: GCF_965235095.1. Lineage (GTDB taxonomy): Bacteria > Pseudomonadota > Alphaproteobacteria > Pelagibacterales > Pelagibacteraceae > Fontibacterium > Fontibacterium abundans. The sequence goes on from NZ_OZ249405.1 coordinate 551,273, forward strand.
CCCAGAATTAGTTCTTTCTGAAACTAACAATCCTTGAGCTTTAATAACTTTTCTAATGCTTTTAACTTCAATTTTTCTTTCATTAAAAAACTGAGTTAATTTTGGAATACTCAATTCATCGTTACCAACAGAATGAACAATTATATGAGGATTAAACTTTAAAAGTTTATCAAACAGTTCGGCTCGAAACCCATTCATTACTGACATAACAATGATCAGAGTTGCAACACCTATAGATATTCCAAGAAAAGAGAAAATTGAGATAATTTTTAAAAAACTATCTTTTTTTTTTGATCGAATATAATTTTTTATTATTAATAACTCAGCAGCGGAAATCAATTTAACCTTTTAATTTTTTTATTTTTTTAATTATTTCTTCAATTGTTAACATTTCTGTTTTTGCATTTAACTCTTTAAATTCTAATTTATCATCACTACTTTTTGAGCCGATAATAATTTGATAAGGAACGCCCATTAAATCAAAGTTTTTAAATTTACTTGATGGACTTTCTAAAGTGTCATCTAAAATAGCATCAATGGAATTGCTCTTTAAAGTTTCATAAATTTTACGAGCTTTATCCAAAGGAACAGTATCAGATTTATTGTTAAGTGGGATAATTGCAATATCAAATGGAGAAATCACAAGCGGCCACTTCATAACTCCTTCAATACATTTTGCTTCAATAACTGCAGCAACGAGTCTTGAAACTCCAATTCCGTAAGATCCCATCTCAACATTAACATTCTTGCCTTCTTTGTTTAGAACGTTTGCTTTCATGGGTTGTGAGTATTTATTTCCAAAATAAAATATATGACCTACTTCTATTCCTTTAGTTGCTAACTGTTTGTCTTTTGAAACTTTTTCATTAAATTCTTTTTCAGAATGTTTTTCATCTGTTGCGCTATACGGAGTTGAAAATGCTGTAATCATTTTGTTAATTGAAGCTTCAGAACTATCAAAGCTATTAACATCTATATCAAGTAATGATTTATCTAAATAAACTTGGCTCTCGCCTGTGTCTGCTAAGATAATAAATTCATGAGAAGCATCTCCACCAATTGGTCCTGAGCTTGCTCTAAGAGGTAATGCTTTTAATTCTAATCTAGTAAACGTTCTAAGGTATGCATAAAACATTTTATTATAAGATTTGATTGCATCTTCTTTGGTAAGATCAAAAGAGTAAGAATCTTTCATTAAGAATTCTCTGCAACGCATTACACCAAATCTTGGTCTAATCTCGTCTCTAAACTTCCACTGAATATGATAAAGAATTAATGGTAATGATTTATAGGATTTAACGTTATCTCGAAAAATTTCTGTAACAAGTTCTTCGTTAGTTGGTCCGTATAATAACTCTCTATCTCCTCGGTCTTTAATTCTAAGCATTTCCTGTCCATAATCATTGTATCTGCCGCTTTCTTTCCAAATATCTGCTGATTGAATGGTTGGCATTAGCATTTCTTGTGCGCCTACGTTGTTCTGCTCTTCTCTAACAACTTGTTCAATCTTCTTTAAAACTTTAAGCCCCAATGGCAGCCAAGAATAAATACCTGCAGCACTTTGTCTGATCATTCCAGCTTTAAGCATTATTTGATGTGATTTTAATTTAGCGTCAGCTGAGACTTCTCTGAGAACGGGAAAAAATAACTTTGAAATCAGCATTAAAATAATATTTTTCTAATTTTAAACAAATCTAATTGGTCTACTACTAATATTAAAGAGAAAATAACGGTTGATATAAGTGTGGTTATTAAAATCTTTTTTTTCATTCTAGATTCAACTGGAGCTCCAGGATCAGTACCTTTTTGATAATCTGGAGAATCAATTTGATTAGTAATTCCAAAAGGCAACACCATAAAAAATATGATCATCCACAGATTTACATAAATAATAATGCCACCTGTAATCGACATAAACTAAAATCTAACTAAATTTATATTTACGAAGGGTTTTTTTCCAGATTTATCGTTGATTAATTTTCTACAATTACCTTTTAAAGTATCGATTAAATTCTTTTCTTGTTTTGAATTATTTAAATTAAAACTTTTACAAGTATCCATTACTACATCTTCTAAATCATACTCAATCTCACTTGCATCTTCTTCGATAAAAGGAATTCCTTTTAAAGTAATGATTGGATTATTTTTTATCTGACCGTTCTTAGAAATTAAAACTGTAATCTCCATATAACCATTTGCAGCCATATTTCTTCTCTCTTTTAAAACTGGAGAGTCATTATCAATTAAAACTTTACCATCTAAATAAACTCTACCCCATGTCACTTTATCAACTACTTGGGGTTCACCTGGTGCAAGTCTTATAATCTCACCATTACTTACTTTAATTGGAAACTTGACCCCCATTTCTTTTGCAAAATTAATATGCTCGGCCATATGTCTTTGTTCACCATGAACTGGAATTAATATTTTGGGTTTTACCCAATTATACATTTTTTTTAAGTCTTCACGGGCTGGATGACCTGATACGTGAATCATAGAATTTTCTTCTGATAAAACATTGATTTCACTTTTAGAAAAATCATTAAAAATTTTATATAATCTCTTTTCGTTTCCAGGAATAATTCGAGAAGAAAAAATAACGTTATCATCTTTTTCAAGGTGAAGATCTGGATGAGTTCCGTTTGCAATTCTTGCTAAAGCTGCTCTTTGCTCGCCTTGTGAGCCCGTGCAAAGAAATACCATTTTATTTTTTGGCATTTTTTTTGAATCTCTAACGTCAATTGGAACTTTAATGTCTTGTAAATAATTACACTGTCTTGCTAGTTCGTAAATTCTATTCATAGATCTTCCAACTAAACAAACATGTCTTCCAATTTTTTCTGCAACTTTGAAAACTGTTTCCATTCTTGCAACGTTCGATGCAAAAGATGTAATAACGATCCTGTTTTTCATCTTCTCTAAAACAGTTAAAAGACCTGTTCTTACTAAGCTTTCTGAGCCTGATGATCCAAGATTAAAAATGTTAGTGGAGTCGCAAACCATTGCAAGTACACCTTTTTTTCCAAGCTCTGTTAATTTTTTAACATCAGTTTTTTCTCCAATTAAAGGATCCTCATCGATCTTCCAATCTGCTGTATGTAAAACAACACCTTCAGGTGTTGTGATCGCAAGTCCATTAGGTTCTAAAATAGAATGAGTAAGTGTAACGTAATCAATATCAAAAGCCCCTAGTTTTACGTTACCACCTAATTTAACAATTTTTAAATGACTCCCGATATTAATTTTTTTTTCTTTAAATTTTTCTCTAACAATTGCGGCTGTAAATGGAGTTGCGTAAATTGGACACTCGAGCATAGGCCACAAATGCGCAATTGCACCAACGTGATCCTCATGAGCATGTGTTAAAACTATCCCTAATAAATTCTCTTTTTGGTTTGCAATAAACTCTGGATTGGGAAGGATGACTTCAATACCTGGAATATTATCATCAGAAAAAGTAACGCCAATATCAACGATAATCCATTTGTATTCACCTGGCTTTCCATAGCCAAATAAATTCAAATTCATTCCAATCTCACCTGCTCCACCTAATGAGCAATATACTAATTCCTGTCCACCTTTAGCCATTAAATATTTTTTAAATTAAATTTTAAAGTTTCAGCTATTCCTTTTAAGGTAATCTGCTGATCGATAACTTTGTCTTTGAATGGAAATGAAGAAAAGAAAATATTAGCAAGTCCTCCAGTAAAAATAACTAGATACTTCTTTTTAGTTTCTTTAATAATTTTTTGCACAAGTTCCTTAATTAAACCAATATAGCCCCAATACATACCGTTATTAATTGCGCTGACTGTATCTTTTCCTATGTATTTATTAGTTTTCTTTAATTTAATTAAAGGAAGCTTAGCCGTTGCTTCTTCTAAAACTTTTAGTGATAAATTAATACCCGGTGTAATCATTCCGCCAATGTAACTATTTTGAACTATAACATCAAAAGTTGTCGCTGTTCCAAAATCAATAATGATTGAATTTTTTTTATAAATTTTAAATGCAGCAATAGCATTTACAACTCTATCTGAACCAACTTGTTTTGGTTTGCTTAGTTTAAGTTTAATAGGAAGATTAAGATGTCGATCTTTAATTTCATTAAGGTGTATATTTTTTTCCTTTAACATTTTTTTTAAATTATTAAATGCATTAGGAACAACGCTTGAGGATAGAGCGCCTTGATAGAAATTTTTTTTAATTTTCTTATTAATAGAACCAAGACGACCTTCTAATATATCAGAAGTATCTATTGTAAATTTATTAGAATACTTATTCGTTAATTTATTAAAATTAACAAAATCAATATTCGTATTACCGATGTCGATGATTAAATAATTCAAACTAAACTACCATGCGTAAAATAATCTTTGTGATTATTGTGCTCTAAAATCAAAGCACCGTTGTTATTAATACCCTTAAAGATACCCTTATAAATCTTATTGTTTATTTTGAAATTTATAAACTTATTTTTATTAAAAGCATATTTATTCCAATCTTTAGCGATTTTTTTTAATGAAAATTTTTTATCAATAATATTACTTACAAAAGCTTTTTTAAGGTTTTCCACTAGTTCTTTTAAGTTAATTTTTTTCTTTGTTTCTTTATTTAAATAAGTCGTTGGATATTTTTTAATCTTTGGAGAAGATTTTACATTAATACCAATCCCAACAATTAAAAAAAACTTACCAAAGACAATACTTTCTTGTAAAATTCCACTTACCTTCTTGTTATTAATATAAAGGTCATTAGGCCACTTTAAAGTAACGTTTTTAATATTATAACTTTTTAAGATATTTCTAATTTGCAATTGAACAAGAAACTGAATTTTTTTTAAATTAGATCTTAAAATTGGAAAGAAAATAGTAAAATATAAATTTCCTTTTGGCGAACTCCATTGATTACCATATCTGCCTCGACCTTTTGTTTGTTCGTCAGCAATAACAATTCCTTTAAAAATTTTATGTTTGGTAATTAATGATCTAGCAAAATCATTGGTGCTCTCTATTTTCGTAAAATTAAAAATAGGCAGACTCATTTATTTTATATTTTTTGTAATACTTTCTACGATTGTATTAAGTGTGGATGGATCAATGAAATAAAATAATACAACAACTGTTGAAACGATAAGTGAAAATTTCACACCATAACTAGAATTTTTATCGTAACTTTCTTTAGCGGCATCGAAATAAATAACTTTTATAATTCGAAGATAATAAAATGCAGCAATCACAGCGGATAATAATCCGACAACAGCAAGATAATAAATTTTTTGCTGTATGATCGCTAAGAAAATATAAAATTTTGCAAAGAATCCTGCAAGAGGAGGAATCCCTGCCAAAGAGAATGTTAATATTGTTAAACAAATTGCTATAAGTGGATGATGTTTTGAAAGTCCTGATAGATCAGAAATATTTTCAAAATAAACTCCATTTCGATTTAAAGACATAATGCAAGCAAACACTCCAATATTCATAAACACATAAATAACTAAATAAACTAAAACTGCGCTTAATGACTCGGGTGTTGCAATGGCAAGACCTGCAAGAATAAAACCGACATGACCGATTGAGCTATAAGCCATTAGACGTTTTAAATTGCTTTGACCTATTGCAGCAACAGCGCCTAGGAACATTGATGCAATTGATAGAACGATAACAACTGTTCTCCATTCACTTATGAAGTTTGCATAAGGAACGTTTAAAAATTTTATCAATGCTGCAATAGCTGCAACTTTTGGGGCCATAGCAAAGAATGTTGTAACGGATGTAGGTGATCCTTCATAAACATCTGGAGCCCACATATGAAATGGTACTGCTGATATTTTAAATGCAATACCACAAAGAATAAAAACTAAACCAAATTTTAAAGCACCACTCTGCTCGGTTGCGACTTTGGCTATTTCTGAATAATCAACTGAACCTGTGAATCCGTAAACTAAAGAACATCCATATAATAAGAGACCTGAAGATAAAGAGCCTAAAACAAAGTATTTTAAGCCAGCTTCTGAAGATTTGAGAGACTTAGTGTTAATGGCTGCAAGCACATAAAGGCATAAAGACTGAAGCTCTAGTCCTAAATAGAAAACAATTAAGTTGTTAGCACTAATCATTACAAACATTCCAAGTGTGGATAGCAATAGAATGATTGGATACTCAAATTTCGCAATCTTTAATCTTTCAAGATAAGCGTTTGAAATTAACATTGTAAATAAAACTGAAATCAAAACTAAAATCTTCATAAAATTCGATAACGGATCAATAGTGTAACTGTTACCGAACAAGGTAACAGATGAATCAAAGTTAAAATAAACAACGAAAATTAGAGCGGCTAGCAATACAATAATAATATAATTTATTATTTTATTAAAAGTTTTAGAAAAAACTCCAGCAATTAATAAAGAGAATGAGCTTAATAATATAACTAATTCTGGAATAATATTTTTCATTTGATAGCTCCCATATTTTTAACAACTAAATCTACTGAAGATGAAATTGGTTCTAAAATTAAATTAGGATAAACTCCAAATACAATTGTTAAAATCATTAGCATAAATAAAATTACTATTTCTGTTGCATCTAAGTCTAATAATTTTTCACTATGATTGTTAACTTTAAATTCTCCAAACACAACTCGTTTGCATAACCATAATGAATAAGCAGCAGACAATATTACTCCTGTTGCTGCAAGTATGGCCACAATGTAATTTACTTTAAAAGTTCCAATCAAAGTTAAAAACTCTCCGACAAATCCACTTGTGCCTGGAAGACCCACATTTGCAAGGGATGAGAATATAAATACTAAAGCAAATTTTGGCATAATGTTTACAACACCTGAATAGTCTTCAATTAATCTGCTGTGCACGCGATCGTACAAAACGCCAACACACAAGAATAATGATGAAGAAATTAATCCATGGCTAATCATTTGAAAAATCGCGCCATCTATCCCCTGTTTAGTAAATGAGAAGATTCCAATGGTAACATAACCCATATGAGCTACTGATGAATAGGCAATTAGCTTTTTCATATCTTTTTGCATCAGCGCTACAAAAGATGCATAAATTATTGCAATGACACTCAAGACAAATACGAAGTTCGCAAAATAATGAGAGGCAATTGGAAATAATCCAAGTGAAAATCTAATAAATCCATAACCTGAAATTTTAAGCAAGATTGCAGCAAGTATTACTGAGCCTGCTGTTGGCGCCTCAACGTGGGCATCTGGTAACCATGTATGGAATGGCCACATTGGAAGTTTAACGGCTAGAGAAATAAAAAAACCTAACCACATCCAGTATTGTAAATTTTCAGGAATTTTTAACTCCGTTAATTTAACCAGATCTAAAGTATTCATGTTCCAATAGATGGCGATAATTGCAATCAGCATGAAAATTGAGCCTAAAAACGTATATAAAAAGAACTTTAAAGCAGAATAAACACGTCTTTCTCCACCCCAGATGCCAATAATTAAAAACATTGGAATTAGTCCGCCTTCAAAGAATAGGAAGAATAAGAATAAATCTAAAGCACAGAATACCCCAATCATAAAAGTCTGCATGATCAAGATCGCAATTAAAAATTCTTTAATTCTTTTCTTTAAACTATTGATCGATGCAAAAATGCAAAGTGGGGAAATAAAAGTCGTAAGCAAAACTAAAAATATTGAAATTCCATCAACACCCATTTTGTATGAAACAAAATTTTTAATCCATTGAGTTTCTTCAACAAATTGAAAACCAGGATTAGTTGGATCAAATTTACTCCACAAGAATAATGAAACAATAAAATTAATAACTGATACTAAAATTGAAATATTCTTTGATGAACGCTCAACGACTTCATCACTTCCTCGTCTTAGTAAAATAAAAATAACTCCAACTAATGGGAAGAAAGTTAAGAATGATAAAATTGGAAAATTCATGTTAGATAATAATTAAAAAAGATACGATTAATATTACGCCAACTAAAATTACTGTTGCGTAGTGGTATAAGTAACCTGACTGAATGCTACTTGCTCTATCTGATAAATTTTTTACAACTTTTGCAACTCCATCTGGTCCATAAGCATCAATTATTTTGACATCACCCCTTTGCCACAAGAATGTTCCAATGCCTCTAAAACTTTTAACAAACAATAAATCGTAAAGTTCATCAAAGTACCATTTCTTAACTAAAAAATTATAAAATGGCCTATTGGTGTTAATAAAGCCCTCAACGATATCTTTTCTCTTTAAGAATAAAATAAATGATAGAGGAATTGCTAAAATTACTAATGTTGGAATTAAAATTAGTAACCACAGCGGTGGATGACCATGTGCTGTTTGTTTTAAGAAAAATATTGCCTTACCCCAAAACTGTGTATTCTCTCCAATAAATATTCCATGAAACACATAACCTGAAAATATTGCGCCAAGCGCAAGCAAGAATAACGGAATAAGCATTACCGGTCCTGACTCATGAACTTTTTCAAAACTCATTGTATTGTTATATTTTCCATGGAAAGTTTTAAAAATTAATCTCCATGAATAAATGGATGTTATAAATGCAGTGGTAAGGCCAATTACAAATGCATAACCTGCAAACAAACTTTTAGAAAAATAAGCAGACTCTATAATTGCATCTTTAGAATAAAATCCTGCAAGCAGTGGAAATCCCGTTAAAGCAAGTGTTCCGATTAACATTAGAGCGTAAGTTAGAGGAATTTTTTTCCAAACTCCGCCCATCTTTTCTATATTTTGTTCATCATGAAATGCGTGAATTACTGAGCCTGCCCCTAAAAATAAAAGAGCTTTAAAAAAAGCGTGCGTAAATAAGTGAAATATAGCAACGTTATAAGCACCCATTCCTGCTGCAAAAAACATATAACCAAGCTGACTGCATGTAGAGTAAGCAATAATTCTCTTTATATCTGTTTGAACGATTGCAATTGAGGCTGCAAAGATTGCAGTTGTTGCGCCAACAAAAGCTACTAAGTTTAAAGCGTATTGAGAATACTCAAATAAAGGTGAGCATCTTGCAACTAAGAAAACACCAGCTGTAACCATGGTCGCGGCATGAATTAATGCCGATACTGGCGTTGGTCCTTCCATGGCATCAGGAAGCCAAGTATGAAGAAAAATTTGAGCAGATTTGCCCATTGCACCAATAAATAAGAATACACAAATCGTTGTAATTAAATTGTATTCACCACCAAAGATCTTAATTGAATTTTTAGACTGATCTGCTGCTTGTGAAAAAACTTCACTGAAATTTAAAGTTCCAAAAGTTTTGAAAATTAAAAACATTGCAATTAATAAACCGAGATCCCCTACTCTGTTTACAATAAAAGCCTTCATGGAAGCATTGTTTGCAGATTCTTTTTTAAACCAGAAACCAATTAACAAGTAAGATGCAAGTCCAACTCCTTCCCAACCAAAGAATAGTTGTAAAAAGTTATCAGCCGTAATTAGCGATAACATCATAAATGTGAAAAGAGAAAGGTAAGACATAAATCTTGGTTTATGAGGATCGTGACTCATATAACCAATTGAATAAATATGAACTAAAGCTGAAACTGAATTTACAACAACAAGCATCACGGCTGTAAGTGAATCTACATAAATAGACCAATGCAATTTTAATGATCCAGATGTAATCCAGTTAAGAATTGGATACTCATAAACTTTTCCAGTTTTAATTGTTTCAAGTAAAATAATTAAAGAAAGAATTGCTCCAGTTACAACGAATGCAGAAGTTATAATCTGACAAGTTCGATCACCAATCTTTTTGTAAAAAAAAGCTGAAATGAAAGATCCAAGTAAAGGTAAAAATAAGATTAAATAAAGCATTTAACCTTTCATTGAATTAATATCTTCTACCTGGATAGATCCTCTGTTTCGGAAGAAAACCACAAGAATAGCAAGACCAATTGCAGCCTCAGCTGCTGCAACAGTTAATATAAAGAGAGTAAAAATCTGACCTGTTATATTTTGCAAATAAACAGAGAAAGCGACCATATTAATATTTACTGAAAGCAAAATTAATTCAATAGACATTAAAATTACAATTACGTTTTTACGATTAACGAAAATCCCAAACACTCCTAAGGTAAAAATGCTTGCAGATAAAAATAGGTAGTGAGCTAGAGTAATTTCAATCATTAACTTTTACTCCCTTGTTACTTTCAACATCTACAAGCTCAATTGAGTCTTCTCTCTCACGAGACGACTGCTTTAAAATGTCTTGTCTCTTAAGATTATCTCTACGTCTAAAAGTGAGTAAAATAGCGCCTATCATAGCAACTAAAAGTACTATTCCTGAAAGTTGGAATGGTAAGAAATAATCGGTGTAAAGTAATTTTCCAATCTGAACAGTGTTTGTTTCTTTTACATCATAAGCAATTTTTGCAGTTTTAATAAATTCAGGTCTAAACTGCCAACTTCCAATAATAATAATTAATTCAAAAAATATTACTAAGGCGATAAAAAAACCAAATGGCATATATTGCAAGAACCCTTGTTTAACTTTTATAAAATTTCCCTCTAACATCATCACGACGAATAAAAATAAAACCGCAACGGCTCCCACATAAACAATAAGTAAAATCATTCCGACAAATTCGGCTCCGATCATAATGAATAAACAAGAAACATTAACGAATGCTAAAATTAAAAAGAAAACGGAATGCACAGTATTTTTTGAAGAAATAACCATAAGGCTTGAAAGAATAGCTACTGAGGAAAGTAAATAAAATATTATTGCGTGCGCTATCATCTGAAAGATTTATCTACTTTAATGTTGTGAGCTAATTCTTTTTCCCACTTGTCGCCATTTTCTAAAAGTTTTTCTTTATTGTAATAAAGTTCTTCTCGTGTCTCTGTTGCAAATTCAAAATTAGGCCCTTGAACAATTGCATCCACCGGACAAGACTCTTGGCACAGCCCACAGTAAATACATTTTAACATATCGATGTCGTATCTTGTTGTTCTTCTAGATCCATCTTCTCTAGGTTCAGCTTCAATTGTGATTGCTTGAGCAGGACAAACTGCTTCGCATAATTTACATGCAATACATCTCTCTTCGCCATCTGGATATCGTCTCAATGCATGTTCACCCCTAAATCTTGGACTGATAGGACCTTTTTCAAAAGGATAGTTAACTGTTGCTCTTCTTTTAAATATATAAATAAAAGCAAGATAAAGACTTTTAACAAACTCTGATAAAAAAATAATTTTTAATATTCTAGAAAATTTTATTTTCATTTTGGCAATAAGTTAAAAAAATATAAAAACGACGCCGTCAAAACAACCCAGAACAATGAGAATGGTAAAAATACTTTCCAACCTAATCTCATAAGTTGATCATAACGGTAACGTGGCACAATTGCTTTAACCAGAGCAAATAAAATAAATAAGAACAGTATTTTAAAAATTAACCAAAGTGGTGATGGAATTGCATTAAAAGGATAGGCGTCAATTGGAGATAACCAACCACCTAAAAATAAAACAGAACCAAGGGCGCATAATAATAAAATATTTGCATATTCACCTAACCAGAATAATGCGTACATCATTCCTGAATATTCAGTTTGATATCCAGCAACAAGTTCAGCCTCAGCCTCTGGTAAATCAAATGGAGGTCTGTTTGTTTCAGCTAATGCGGAGATAAAAAAGATAACAAACATTGGGAATAATGGGATGGCGTACCAAATATTCTTTTGAGCAAGAACGATATCAACCAAATTTAAAGAACCCGCGCACAACAACACATTTATTATTATAAGCCCAATGGACACTTCATATGAAACCATCTGCGCCGCAGATCTTAGTGCTCCTAAAAATGGATACTTAGAGTTTGAAGCCCATCCAGCCATAATAATTCCATATACACCAAGAGAGGACACAGCGAAGATATATAAAATTCCAACATTAATATTTGCAAGCACTAGCGTCTCACTAAAAGGAATAACTGCCCAAGCGATTAGTGCTAACGACATTGTAACAATTGGAGCAATTATAAAAATTACTTTGTTTGCATGAATTGGAATAATTACTTCTTTAAAAATATATTTAAGTGCATCTGCTAAAGTTTGAAATAAACCAAATGGTCCAACAACGTTAGGTCCTTTTCTAAGTTGAACAGCACCCCACACTCTTCGATCAACCCAAACAATCATTGCAACAGCAATTAAAACTGGAACGACAAGAGCTGCAATCTTCAAAAGATCATACAAGACTATATTTAAATATTCTAAAAACATTAATTATCTGTTCCTGTCTTTTGTAAAATTTGTTTAGCTTTTTTACATTCATCCATTGTCTTTGATGAAGCTGCAATAATATTTGAGAAATAAAAATCAAAGTCAGCAATTTTAATATTGCCATTTACTGGAGTGACATTTTTAAAAATTAGACTATCGATTTCAGATTTAGGTAACTCATCTACTTCTTTAAATATCGGATACTCTTTGAATAAATTTTCTCTTAAAATTTGATGAGAATTAATATCAATTGTTTTTTTGAAAATATCAGACAATGCTCTAAGTATTTTCCAATCTTCTTTAGCATTTCCTGGAGGGAAACTTGCTTTATTAGCATCTTGAACTCTGCCTTCAGTGTTCACATACAAACCTTGTTTTTCTGTATAAGCAGCTCCTGGTAAAATCACATCTGCAATTTTACTATTTAATCCACCATGTGTTCCTTGATAAATTATAAATTTATTAACAGGTTTAACTTTAATTTGATCAGCTCCTAAAAGATAAACTACTTTTAAAGTGTCATTATTTAAATCTTCTAAAAAATTAGATTTAAGTAAATTTAAATATATCGCTCCAACACTTGATGCGTTTTGATGAAGAATATTTAAACCATTCCAATCCTTATTTAAAAAATTATTATCTTTTAAAATCTTCTTTATGCTTTCTAAAACATACTCACCGTTTGGACTTAATCCAGATTCACCAATAATAAATACTGGCTTCTTTGCAGATTTAAGACTGTTATAAATTTTTCCATTTTTTGCTAAAATGTCACCGATTGCCGAGAGTGATGAACCAACATTTTCATGCGGATAAGTAAGATCACCCACATCACCAATAGAATAAACCTTAGTTTTTCTAGCTACATAAGCCTTTCTAATTCTAGCATTTAAGATGGTCGCCTCTAATCTTGGATTAGTTCCAACTAAAACTACCAAATCAGCTTCCTCTAAACGAGCAATAGATGTGTTGAATAAGTAGTTAACTTTGTGTGACGGGTCGATAAAATAATTAGTCTGTCTAAAATCTATATTGTCTGAAGATAAAACATCTTTGAAGAATTTCTTAAACATGTACATAGTTTCAACATCAACTAAATCGCCAACCGCTCCAAAAACTTTATCTCCAGTAAAACCTTTTGTGTTTTCAGCAATAAATTTAAAGGCATCATCCCAGCTACAAGCTTTAAGTTTGCCATCTACTTTAATGTAAGGGGTATCTAATCGATTTTTTAATAATCCATCGCAAGCATAACGAGATTTATCACTAAGCCACTCTTCATTAATTTCATCATTTATTCTTGGTAAAATTCTTTTAACTTCCCAACCTTTTGTATCTACACGAATATTAGAACCAACTGCATCCATTACATCAATGCTTTCGGTCTTTGTTAATTCCCAAGGCCTTGCTTCAAAAGCATATGGTTTTGAAGTTAATGCACCAACTGGACAAAGATCAATTACGTTTGCAGATAACTCTGAATCTAAAGTTTTTTCTAAATAAGTTGTAATCTCCATATTCTCACCACGATTAATCGCACCAATTTCTGGTACGCCTGCAATCTCTTCTGCAAATCGAACGCAACGAGTACAATGAATACATCTTGTCATAACCGTTTTAATTAACGGTCCCATATATTTTTCTTTTACAGATCTTTTGTTTAGTTCGTATCGAGATTTATCAACTCCATACTTCATTGACTGATCTTGAAGATCGCACTCACCACCTTGATCACAAATAGGACAATCTAGAGGGTGATTGATAAGCAAAAACTCCATCACGCCTTGTCTTGCTTTTTTTACCAACTCGGTATTTGTATAAATTACCTGCCCATCTGCTACTGGCATTGCACAAGATGCTACAGGCTTTGGAGATTTTTCCATCTCCACTAAACACATTCTGCAATTACCAGCGATAGATAATCTTTCGTGATAACAAAATCTTGGAATTTCTTTTCCAGCAACTTCACAAGCTTGCAGTACCGTTGCACCCTGTGGCACTTCTACTTCAATTCCATCTACTTTAACTTTTGGCATCTATATATTTTTCTTATGAGTTAATCTTTCTTCCATCTCGGTTCTAAAGTGTCTTAATAAACCTTGAACTGGCCAAGAAGATCCTTCACCAAATGCGCAAATCGTGTGACCTTCAATTTGTTTAGTCACATCCATTAACATGTCTAATTCAGCAACCTCCGCATCCCCTTTTGCAATTCTCTCTAACATTCTCCACATCCAACCAGAACCTTCTCTGCATGGAGTACATTGTCCGCAGCTTTCATGTTTATAAAATCTCGCAATTCTGGCTATGACTTTAACAATATCTTGCGACTTATCGATTACGACAATTCCAGCAGTGCCAAGGCCACTTTTAGCTTCAACTAAAGAGTCAAAATCCATTTTTATAGTCTCGCAAATACTTTTGCTAAGTAATGGCATTGATGATCCGCCTGGTATGACTGCTTGTAAATTATCCCATCCACCAATTACTCCACCTGCATGTTTTTCAATTAAATCTTTTAAAGGAATTCCCATTTCTTCTTCAACGTTACATGGATTGTTTACGTTTCCAGAAATACAGAAAATTTTTGTACCCGTATTTTTAGGTCTACCAAATCCTGCAAACCATTTTCCGCCTCTTCTTAATATTGTTGGAACCACTGCAATCGTTTCAACATTGTTTACAATGGTTGGACATCCATAAAGACCTATTAAAGCTGGAAAAGGTGGTTTTAATCTTGGCTGACCTTTATTTCCTTCTAAGCTTTCAAGTAATGCAGTTTCTTCTCCACAAATATAAGCACCTGCACCAAGATGAATATGAATATCTAAATCAAAACCAGTGCCGCAAGCATTTTTACCGAGTAAACCTTCATTATAAGCTTCATCAATTGCTTCTTGTAAAATTTTACTTTCTTGAAGATACTCACCTCGAATGTAAACGTAACAAGCGTTAGCATTCACAGCGTAAGATGCAATTAAACAACCCTCAATTAATTTTTGTGGTTCAAATCTTAAAATATCTCTATCTTTACAAGTTCCAGGCTCTGACTCATCGGCGTTAATAACTAAATAATGAGGTCGACCTGGTTTTACTTCTTTTGGAGCAAAGGACCATTTCATTCCTGTTGGAAATCCAGCGCCACCACGGCCTCGAAGTTCTGAAAGTTTAACTTCATTTATGATCCAGTCTTTACCCTTTGCAATAATCTCTTTTGTATCTTTCCAATCACCACGAGCTTTTGCAGATTTAATATCACGACCAAAGTCTCCGTATAAATTTGTAAATATTCTATCTTTATCCTGTAGCATTTAATTTTTAACTAATGTTAATCGTTTGTTTGGCTCGAAACCTACTCGACCTTTTTGTGATCCATGTTTTGGTAATTTATCGCTTTTAATTCCTTCAAAAATTTTAGTTGCTGTTTCTTCAGTTAGATCTTCGTAAAAATCATCATTGATTTGCATCATCGGAGCGCTCACGCATGCACCTAAACATTCAACTTCAATCCAAGATGCTTTTTGATCATCGCTTAGTTTTCCTTCTTTTTCTGAAATATGTTTTTTACAAAGGTTAACAATTTTGCCAGATCCTCTGATCATACATGGAGATGTTGTGCAAACCTGTATAAAGTATTTTCCAACCGGCGCTAAATTGTACATCGTGTAGAAAGTTGCAACTTCATAAATTTTTATGTACGGAACTTCTAAAATCTCACCTATTTTTTTAATCGCAGCATTTGGTATCCAATTATCATGCTGTCTTTGTGCTAGATCTAAAAGTGGCATTACTGCACTCTTTTTTCGCTCTGGGGGATATTTTTTTAAAATTTCCTGAATTCGTTTCAGATTAACTTCATTAAACTCAAATGTAGTCGGCTGATCTTTTGCAACGTGCTTTCCACTCATCGATCAATTTCCCCAAACACAATGTCCATTGAACCAAGTACGGCAGGAACGTCTGCTAGCATATGTCCTTTAACTACATAATCCATTGCTTGTAAGTGCGCAAAACCTGGTGCTTTAATTTTGCATCGATAAGGCTTGTTAGAACCGTCTGCAATTAAATAAACTCCAAACTCTCCCTTTGGTGCCTCAACACAAGCATACACTTCGCCTTTTGGAACGTGATAACCTTCTGTAAATAATTTAAAGTGATGAATTAAAGCTTCCATAGATTTTTTCATAGCAGCTCTTGATGGAGGTGATACTTTACCATCTGTTGTCATTACAGGACCTTCTGGAAGACTTTTTATTGCTTCAATTATAATTTTTGTACTCTCGCGCATCTCTTCAATTCTGCAAAGATAACGATCGTAACAATCTCCATTTTTTCCAATAGGAATTTTGAATTTAAATTTGTCATATCCTTCATAAGGTTGTGATCTTCTTAGATCCCAAGCAATTCCAGATCCTCTTAGCATCACACCAGAAAAACCATGTGCAACCGCGTCTTGCGGACTTACAATTCCAATATCAACGTTTCTTTGTTTAAAAATTCTGTTGTCAGTTAATAGATTTTCCAAATCATCAATTACTTTTGGAAAATTTTTGCAAAAATCTAAAATATCTTCTTTAAGTCCAACTGGAAAATCTTGGTGAACTCCACCTGGTCTAAAATAGTTTGCATGCAAACGAGATCCTGAAACTCTTTCATAAAACACCATTAACTTTTCTCTCTCTTCAAATCCCCAAAGAGAAGGAGTTAATGCACCAACATCCAGTGCTTGGGTTGTAATATTTAAAATGTGACTTAGAATTCTTCCGATCTCACAAAAAATTACTCGAATATGACTTCCTCGTGGCGGAACTTTAATGTCTAATAATTTTTCAATCGCAAGAGCGAATGCATGCTCTTGGTTCATTGGCGCAACGTAATCTAATCTATCAAAGTAAGGAACGGCTTGAGTGTAAGTTTTGTTTTCAATTAATTTTTCTGTTCCTCGATGAAGCAATCCAATATGTGGATCTGCTCTTTCAATAACTTCACCATCTAGCTCAAGAATTAATCTTAATACTCCGTGCGCAGCAGGATGCTGTGGACCAAAGTTTAGATTCATGGTTTTTGTTTCTTTTGCCATTACCTTTTGTCCGTTTCTTTTTTAATGTATTTTGTGCCTTCCCATGGGGACTCAAAATCAAAATCTCTGTAAGCTTGCGATAATTTTACTGGTTCATAGACAACTTTTTTAAGCTCATCATCATATCTAACCTCGGTATGACCAGATAAAGGGAAATCTTTTCTAAGTGGATAGCCTTCAAATTCGTAGTCGGTTAGAATTCTTCTAAGATCTGGGTGGTTTGTAAATTTAATCCCGTACATATCAAAAGCTTCTCTTTCAAACCAATTAGCTACTGGAAAAATAGGCACCACACTTGGTAAAGCCTCATCTAATTTTACAGAAGTCTTAACTGTAATTCGGTTATTAAATTCGTGACTTAATAATAAATAGATAACATCAAATCTGTTAACTCGTTTTGGATAATCAACACCTAAAATATCTATGAGCTGTCTAAATCTTAAATTTTTATTATCTCTTAGATAAACTAATAAACCTGGTAACTCCTCTGTAGATACCTCTAAAACTGGCTCTGAAAAATTTTCAGTAATATTTAAAGATTTAAATTCACTTTTTAAATTTGTATCCAGATTTACTTTTTGCATGATTATCGCTCGATCGTCCCTTCTCTTCTAATCTTCTTTTGTAATTGTAATATTCCATACAACAAAGCTTCCGCAGATGGAGGGCAGCCTGGAACATAGACATCAACTGGAACTACTCGGTCGCAACCTCTAACTACTGCATAAGAATAGTGGTAATAGCCACCACCATTAGCGCAGCTTCCCATTGAAATAACATAACGCGGTTCTGGCATCTGATCGTAAACTTTACGAAGAGCTGGAGCCATTTTATTTGTTAAAGTTCCTGCAACGATCATAACATCTGATTGTCTTGGGGACGCTCGAGGAGCTGCTCCAAAACGCTCAAGATCATATCGAGGCATAGATGTTTGCATCATTTCAACGGCACAACATGCAAGACCGAATGTCATCCAGTGTAATGATCCTGTTCTTGCCCAATTAATTAAATTTTCGCTTGAAGTGGTAATAAAACCTTTTTCAGTAAACTCCTTTGCGAGCTCTTTAAATTCTTCTGGAACTTGATCTAATTTATTTTGTATCATTCCCAATCTAAAGCTCCTTTTTTCCACTCATAAACAAATCCAACTGTTAACGTTCCAATGAAAAGCATCATTGACCAAAAACCTAACGAACCGATTTGACCTAAAGTAATTGCCCAAGGAAAAAGAAATGCCACCTCAAGATCAAAAATAATAAAAAGAATAGAAACTAAATAAAAACGTACATCAAACTTCATTCGCGAGTCTCCAAAAGGTTCAAATCCGCACTCATATGCTGATAATTTTTCAGCATCGGGTTTACTTGGCGCACACAGAAAGTTAACGACGATGAAGGCTATTCCAATTCCAATTGCTACGAACAAAAAGATTAAAATAGTTAAGTAATTCTGTAAGTATTCGAAGAACATTGGCCATTCTTATATAATAAGAATAAAAACAACCAAACATTCAATTTGACACAACTGTGAATAGATTTTTAAGTAAAAATTATTGTTTTTAAAGGGGTTATTAAGAGGAAATTATTTGTACTTTTCGATTTTTTCTTTCAATTCTTTATATTCTTCGCAATTACAAGTTTTTAGAACTTCTAATCTTTTTTTAGCCTCTTCAGGTCGTTTAGTTTGAAGATAAAGTTCTCCTAAATACTCATTAGCACCAGCATGTTTTGGATTAATTTTAAGAGCCGCTAGGTAAAATTTTTCAGCTTTATCGTATTGTTTTAAATTTCTTAATGAATAAGCGTAGTCATTTAAAATATCAGGGTTACTAGAGTTTTTACTATCTTTTAATAGCTCCTCTAACATTACAACTGCTTTATCAAACTTCTTACTTTTAATTAAAGTTTTTGCTTCAGCATAAGTTGGGTTTGTTTTTTTTATAACTTCAGGAGGAGGACCAGAATCTGCTGCTCTCACATTAACAGTATTGAAAGAAAATATAAGTAAAAGTGATAGAAATATTGTTTTTATCATAAGAAAAATATGTTCTAATAATAATAATAAAAATGGTTAAAGCAATCAGAATTACAGAAACCGGCAATGCAAACGTAATGAAGTTTGTTGATGTTGAGCTTAAAAAGCTAGCTCCAAATGAAGTTTTAATTAAGAATCAAGCAATCGGTTTAAATTACATAGACGTTTATCATAGATCTGGAACCTACCCGCTACCTCTACCAAACGGTATTGGGCTTGAAGCTGCTGGAGTAATTGAGGAAATTGGATCTGATGTAAAAGAATTTAAAGTTGGCGATCGTGTTGCTCATGCTGCAGCCCCTCCAGGATCGTATTCAGAAAAACAAGTTTACCCTCAAGAAAAATTAGTAAAAATTCCAGATTATATTTCTGATGAAATTGCATCGTGTATTATGCTTAAAGGAATTACATCTGAATATCTTCTTCATAGAGCTTATAAAGTTAAAAAAGATCAATTTATTTTATATCATGCGGCAGCTGGCGGCGTTGGACAAGTATTGTGTCAGTGGGCAAAATCATTAGGATGTAAAGTTATTGGAACAGTTGGTTCAGAAGAAAAAGTTGCAATTGCAAAAGAAAATGGATGTGATTTTGTAATTAATTATTCAAAGGAAAGTTTTTCACAAAAAGTTAAAGAAATTACAAATGGCAAAATGTTAGATGTTGTTTACGATGGTGTCGGCGCTAAAACATTTGAAGAATCTATTGAATGTTTAGCAATTCGTGGAACTATGGTTTCTTTTGGTAATGCCTCAGGATTAGTTGATAAAGTTGATCCTAAAAAACATATCGCACCAAAGGGATTGTTTTTCACACGTCCATCTATTGCTCATTATACAGTTACTAGAGAAGAATTAGTAAACAGTGCAAACACTGTATTTGAGGCAATCAAAACAAATAAATTTAAAATTAAAATATTTAAAAAATTTGCACTTAAAGATGCTGTTACAGCGCATGAAGAATTAGAGGCTAGAAAATTAACAGGCCCTGCTGTTTTAATTCCTTAATTAAAATTGTCTGACAATAAAGAAAAAGAAATTATTGAAGTTAAAGAAGTAGAAGCTGAACGAATTAATAATAACGAAACATTTAGACCTCGATTTAAAGCAATAAGCCTAAGCCCACTTTTTCTTGTTGGAATATTAATCTACGTAGTTACTGCGTTTTGGGGTTTATTTATTTGCTTTGATGTAGTGAAAGAAGTCTTTGGTCCCATCATTGCTTTTTTAGGATTAATATTTTTTCCATTCATACTCGCTCTTGCTCCTTGGTATGCAGCGCTAGCTAATCATGATTTTTATCCGCTACTGATTGTCTATGGTGGTGTAATTTTAGGAACTTTTTGTTTTAGATTTGCAATGAGGTCTACGTTTAAGCGCTGAAGATGGTGCCCTAATACGGACTTGAACCGCAAACCTACTGATTACAAATCAGTTGCTCTACCAATTGAGCTATTAGGGCATTTAGCAAAAAGAAGATTTTAGTACATAACTTCAAATATAAAAACAAACATTATTTAATTTATATAAAACTCAAAAACTCACTATTTAAGGGTAAAATTAAGGAATAATTTTAATTAAAAAGTTTTATTATAGGAGATTGAAAACAGACTTGAATTTAAACTGTTATTTGTTGATTGAGTGTAAAAGAAGTTAAAATTTAAATCAGATTTCTCATCTATATTTTTAGCAACATAACCAATTCCTGCTGTTAAAAAATCATCTTTAGTTTTTGGTAAAGTAATAGCTTTTTTTGCGCAAAGTTTAATGGTTACTACTAGAAATTTTTTTTGATTTTTGATTTAGGATTAGAACGCAACCAAAGATCAATACGGGTAGACCGATAATTAAATTATTAGTCCATTGTAGACCTTCAAAAATGGTTGAAATAATTAAAGCAATAATTGGCATAATAACACCAATGTACCCTGCTCGAGCTGAACCAATGTTGTCTAATAATTTTAAATATAAATAAAAAGCAACAACTGAACCGATAATCGATAAATATAAAAATGATAAAATATAAGAAATTGAATTATCAAAAATAATTTCTGCACCTCTAAATTTTGCAACGATGAGAGTAAATAATGATCCATAAAACATTCCATAGGCAATAGACTGAATAAATGGAATTTTATCTTTAGAGTTTTTTTGATGAATTAAGTTGCCGGTCGATGCCCAAAATGTTGCAATAAAAGATAAAATAATTCCAATGTGAGTTTTATCTTCTAATTTAAAATTTAATAATTCATTTCCAAAGATGATTAAAATTCCAACAATTCCAAATCCTGCAGCAAATAAAGTTTCTTTTGAGCTTTTAATTTTAAAATAAATTCTCTCTCCCAGTATATTCATTATTAAAATCGTTGAAAAAGCGATGGTCACAATTCCACTAATTAAATATGTATTTGCTAGATAGAAGAATATGTAGTTCAGGGAAAATAAAGTTACCCCTAAAAGTAAAAACGATAAATGTTGGTGAGGATTGAATGACATTTTTTTTTTAGAAAGTATTAAAAAAATAAAGACAATAATACTTGCTATAAAGAAACGGTAAAAAATTGAAATTAACGGATCTACGACCCCAAACTGAAATTTGATTAAATACCAAGTAGGAGACCAGCAAATTAAGGTGCTTATAAAAAGGACTAAATTTCGCATTAATGTAAATTTCTTTTAAATTATTATCTAATTACTTCTAGTTAATTCATTTAATCGACTTAGGGTTCTTTGAAATACTTTTTGTAGTTTTGTGCTACTAGTAAGCTGGTTGATTGGAACTGTTGCGGTTGCAACTAAGCTTAATTGATTGTCATAAATAATATCGATTAGATTTATAAATCGGTACTGTTCATTGATCAGTTCGTCTGTAAAATTTGGAATATTTTCAATAAAGAAAATTTTGGTAATTTTACAAATCTCTATGTAATCCTCTGACCCATAAGTTTGAAAGCATAAGTCTTTAAAATCAAACTTTGCAATGCCTGAGACATAATTATCAATGATTAATTTTCTCCCCTTTATTTCTATCTCTTTAGTTTTAAATTGTTTACCGCTTAAGACGTTGAACAGTACTTGGTTAAAGTTCTTTTTAGTTTGTGAGTCTTTAACGATAAAAAACCTATTCTGTTTATTTAAATAAAGTTCGCGGTAATCTTTTCCTGAATTTAATGAGTAAACTAAAGTGTTATCTTTAATATTTTCAATGTATGGAAGAAATTGATCTCTTTGTAGTCCACCTAAATACAAATCATCAGGTTTAACGTTAGATGTTGTAATGATGAAAATATTATTAGAGAAAAATTGTTCTAATAACTTTCCAAGGATCATTGCATCTGCAATGTTAGTTATTTGAAATTCATCAAAGAAAATAATATCGAAGTCTTTTTTAAAAGTTTTAACGATTTTAGGTAAGGGATTACTTTCGTTTTTTAACTTATGAAGTTTATTGTGAATATCCACCATAAACTTATTAAAATGAGTCTTAAGTACTCTTGGGTGATTTAAATATTCTAAAAAGAAATTAACAATCATAGTTTTTCCAGCACCTACATCACCATACAGATAAAATCCTTTGGGTTTTTTGCTTTGAAAAATACTAGTGACTGACTTTAAAAATGATGGTTTTAATTGCTCCGTTAAAGTGTCTAAAGTTTTGATTAAATCTTCCTGATTTACGTTTTTCTGAAGGCTGTGTTTCTTAGTATATTTTTTAAATGCCTCAGTAATATTTAAATGGTACATTAGCTTAGTTATTAAAGGATTTTAAATTTTTCACAAATGCATAGATCGTATAATAAAATTCACGTAATTGCGGACTCAAGTCCAAACGCGCAGGCTGCAAAAAGATCTATTATTAAAAAATATAAAAATTATCCAATCAATGATTCGGATGTATTCATTGTACTGGGCGGTGATGGTTTTATGCTCGCTTCACTTAAAAAATATCAAAAATATAAAATTCCTTTTTATGGAATGAATAAAGGTAATCGTGGTTTTTTATTAAATAAATTCGATGAGAAAGATCTAATTAACAAAATTAATAAAGCCAATATTGCAGAACTTCATCCCCTTGAAATGTATGCAAAGAATAAGAATGGTAAAATTAAAACAGCCATTGCTGTAAATGAAGTATCTGTTTTTAGAGAGACCCGTCAGGCTGCAAAGCTTGAAATTAAGATTGATAACAAAGTTAGAATGAAAGAAATTATTTGTGATGGTACGCTTGTTGCAACGCCTGCAGGAAGCACTGCATATAATTTATCAGCACGAGGTCCTGTATTAGATTTAGAATCTAATCTTTTAGCACTTACACCTATTTCTCCTTTTAAACCTAGGGGTTGGCGTGGTGCTAGTATTAACAATAATGCAAAAGTTTCTATTAAAAATTTAGATCCTAAAAAAAGGCCAGTAAGCGTTGTTGCCGACAATGTTGAATTTCGTCATGTTTTAAATGTGAATATTTATTTAAATAAAAATAAAACTTTTAGACTGTTGTACGATAAAAAATTTGGACTAAAAGAGAGAAACTTAGCTGAACAATTTAAATTTTAAAAGATTCTCCGCAGCCACAACGTTCAGTTTCATTAGGATTGTTAAAGACAAAAGATGATGAGAATTTATCTTCTTTGTAATCCATCTTAGTTCCAAGCAAATACATAATAGCTTTTGGATCAATAAATACTTCAACGTTATTATCTTTAACCACTTCATCATTTGGAATAGTTTCTTTAAGATAAGTCATCTCGTATTCCATCCCAGCACATCCTCCAGATTTTACAGAAACACGAACACCTTTTACGCCGCTCTCAGCATTACTTAGAATTTCTTTAATACGCTTTGCAGCGTTATCTGAAATTGTGATTAATTGTTTTGTCATACGTTTAAAGCTAGTTTTGCAACTTCCGACATTTTACTCTTATCCCACGGCGGATCCCAAACAATTCGAACCACCACTTCATCGTAATGTCCTAAACTTTCAACAGCTTTCCTGACATTATTAGGAATACTTTGAGCTTCAGGGCAATTTGGAGAAGTCAGCGTCATGTCGATTTCGCAATTCTTATCCTTAAGCCTTACATCATAAATAAGACCTAACTCATAAATATCAACGGGTATTTCAGGATCAAAGATGGTCTTTAATTTATCTTTTATTTCGTCAATTTTTTGAGAATTATCCATTAGTCAATTATTTCTGAATTAATTGGTTTTTTTTCATCATCTAATGCTGCTTTTAAAGTATGCCAAGATAAAGTTGCACATTTTACTCTCATTGGAAATCTACCAACTCCTGCAAGTGATGAAAATTTAATATGTTCATCTTCGGATAAGCCTGCTTTTTTTATTTCCTGTCCTTCTTTAATCATTTTAAAAAATGCATTTAATAATTCACGAGCTTGTTTTTCTGTTTTTCCTTTAACGATCTCTGTCATAATAGAGGAAGATGCGACTGATATGGCGCAACCTGAACCTTCAAATGAAATATCTTTTACTTTTTTTTCAGCATCTAAACTTAAATACACATGAATGTTATCTCCGCACAAAGGATTATGCCCTTCTGCATCATGATTAAATTTATTACATTTACCAAAGTTTCTTGGCTTTTTACCGTGGTCTAATATCAAGTCTTGATAAAGTTCTGTTAAGTCCATTATTTTAATTTAAATATTTTTTTACACTTCTTGATGCTCTCACATAAAGCATCAATATCTTGCTTATTATTATAAACACCAAAAGACATTCTAAGTGATGATCCAATTTTCATCTTTTTATGAAGAATTTGACAGCAGTGATGTCCTGCTCTTACAGCGATATTATCTTCATCAAAAACTGTTGATGCATCATGAGCGTGAACACCTTTAATATTAAATGAAAATACGCTTCCTTTATTTGAAGGACGGCCAACAAATTCTACATCGTTAAATTTACTAATTTTCTCTAGTGCATAGGACGCTAAACTTTGTTCATGACTTATAATATTTTTAACTTTTATATCTTTAACAAATTTGACTGCTTGTTTTAGAGCAATTACTTCTACGGATGCTAAAGACCCAGCTTCAAATTTACTAACACCCGATGCATAAGTTATATTTTTAGTATCAACATTTTGAATCATCCCGCCTCCACCATTGAATGGTTCAAATTGTTCAATCCATTTATTCTTCATATATAAAATCCCAACCCCTGTTGGTCCGTAAATTTTATGACTTGAGAATGCATAAAAATCGCAATCTAAATCTTTAAGATCTACATGGCTGTGAGCAACTGCTTGTGTACCGTCGATACAAACGGGTATCTTTTTAGCTTTGGCAATTGAAATTATTTTTTTAAGATCTGTTGTAAGGCCTGTAACATTGGATATGTGAATAACACTAATAATTTTTGTCTTATTAGTAATGAGTGAAGTTAATTTATTAACTTCCACTTCTCCATCTTCATTGATTGGAATAAATTTTATATTTACCTTTTTTTTTCTTAAAAAATGCCAAGGAACATAATTAGAGTGATGCTCAGCCTCAGTTAATATGATCTCATCCCCCTCTTTTAAAAATTTACCAAAACAATGAGCTACTAAGTTCAATGATTCTGTTGAATTTTTAGTAAAAACGATCTCACCTTCTGTACCATTAACAAATTCTTTAATTGTCTCTCTAGTGCTTTCAAAGTCTGCAGTTGCTCTTGCTGCAAGGCCATAAACGGCTCTGCCAATATTTGCGTAATGGTTTTTATAAAAATCCTCTAATGCATCAATAACCTGAATGGGTTTTTGCGCTGAATTTGCAGTATCAAAATAAATTAAATTTTTATTAGATTTAAATATTGGAAATTGACTTTTAATATCCTTTAAATTCATGACAACATATCTTCAGTTTTTTTAAGGAAATAATTCTTAAAATTTTCATCTGAAATTTTTTCAACTACTTCAGATAAGAAGCCTTGAACGATTAATCTTTTAGCTTGGACTTCTGGAATACCTCTTGCCATCAAATAAAATAACTCATCTTTATTTAACGATGTAGATGATGAACCATGGCTACATTTGACGTCATCAGCATAAATTTCAAGTTCAGGCTTTGAATGAAATGTGCACTGATCAGACAAAAGAACACTTTTAATTAACTGATAACCATTAGTCTTTTGAGCTATTTGATCGACAAATATTTTACCCTGATAAACACCTTTGGCAGTTCCATCAATAATACTTTTTGAAAACTGATAGCTCTGTGTGTTTTCTGCTAAGTGATTAATTTTAACTTTGATCTCATGATCTTCATTATTTTTTAAGAACTGCGTGTAGTATAAATAACATTCAGCTAAAGATTTATTTAGATTAATCTCAACTTCATCTCTGATTGTTTTGATAATATTTGAAAATATAAAACTTTCATAATTGGCGCTTGCTGCAATATTAACTTTCTTAAACCTGTAAATACAATTTTCAGTGTTATTAGAATTTAGAATATAATTTTTAATATGCGAATTTTGTTCAACATCAATATTCGTGTTGATGCTAATAAACGTTTTTTTGTTTTCATTTGTAAATTTTTCAAAAACTGATGCTTTTGAATTTTTATTTATTAAAATGTAATTTTTTTGATGCAATTGCTTTTGATCAACTTTTGAATTGTATTGATGATAAATAATAATTGGCAAATATAAATTATCTATAATTTCCAAATAAAAACCAGATGTGGCTAAAGCGTTATTAGCGGCTATAAGTGGATTTTTTTTATTACTGAATAATTTTGATAGATGCTTATTATTTTTTTTATAATATTCATCAATTGTAGTGATGATTAATTTATCTTTATCTTTTTCTTGAAATTCTGTTTTTTGAACCAATCCGTTTACTATAATAATTTTATTATGTTTAAAGTTTTCAAAAACTTCTTCATTAATAGAATCGTTATTAGTTTTATAAATTTCAAGTTGTTTATTATTTTCTAAAAAATAATTTAGTTGAGATTGTTTCCAATCCTCATCTTTTCTAGTTGGATAACCATGTTTATTAAAAAGGTTTAAACTAAGCGCTCTTAATTCGCTTACCTCTTTAATGTCAGTAATAGTGTTCATGTTGGTTAGATTGCTTTTTGAAATTCCTTATAACCAATCTTATCAAGCTCTTGAGCAAGTTTAGAACAACCCGTTTTAACAATAGTCCCATTCACCATAACATGCACAAAATCTGGTTTGATATAATCCAATAATCTTTGGTAGTGAGTAATGATTAAGAAAGATCTATTAGGTGATCTTAGAGCATTCACTCCATCTGCAACAACTTTTAGCGCATCAATGTCTAGTCCTGAATCTGTTTCATCTAATATTGCAAGATCTGGTTCTAGTAGTGACATTTGCAAAACTTCATTGCGTTTTTTCTCTCCACCTGAGAAACCAACGTTTAAAGCTCTGCCTAATTGCTCATCTTTAATTCCAAGTTTTTTAGCGTGTTGTTTAACTAAAGATAAGAACTCAACTACATCGACTTCTTTTTGCCCTTTTGCTTTTTTAACTGCATTTAGAGATGTTTTTAAAAAATTATTCATAAATACCCCTGGGATTTCTATTGGGTATTGGAATGCTAAAAATATTCCCTTCTGTGCTCTTTCATCGGCTGGAAGTTCGACAATGTTTTCGTTCTTAAACATAATCTTTCCATCAACTTCATAACCATCTTTACCTGCTAATACGTATGAAAGTGTGCTTTTTCCTGATCCATTCGGTCCCATAATGGCATGAACTTCGCCTTTACCAATCTTAAGATTAAAATCTTCTAAGATTTTTTTATCACCTACGCTTACATTTAATTTTTCAATACTTAACATTATCCAACACTCCCTTCTAAGCTGATGCTAACTAATTTTTGTGCCTCTACAGCAAATTCCATAGGAAGTTGTTGTAGTACTTCTTTACAAAAACCATTTACGATTAAACTTACAGCCTCTTCTTGATTTAAACCTCTTTGCTTACAGTAAAATAATTGTTCTTCACTAATCTTAGATGTAGTTGCCTCATGTTCTGTTGTTGATGTTGAATTTTTATTATCAATATAAGGAACTGTGTGCGCGCCACATAAATTTCCAACTAATAATGAATCACACTGAGTATAATTTTTAGAATTACTAGCTTTTGAATGAATGCTTACAAGACCTCTGTAAGTATTATCAGCATGACCTGCGGAAATTCCCTTTGAAATAATTCTGCTCTTAGTGTTTTTGCCAAGGTGAATCATTTTAGTTCCTGTATCTGCTTTTTGATAATTATTTGTAATTGCAATTGAATAAAATTCACCAGATGAATTATCGCCTTGTAAAATACAGCTTGGATATTTCCAAGTGATTGCTGAACCCGTTTCAACTTGTGTCCAAGAAATTTTAGAATTTTTCCCCTTACAAATTCCTCTTTTTGTTACAAAGTTATAAATTCCGCCTTTTCCTTCTTTATCTCCTGGATACCAGTTTTGAACTGTTGAATATTTAATCTCTGCATCATCTAGAGCTACTAGCTCAACGTTTGCTGCATGAAGTTGATTTTCATCTCTCATGGGTGCAGTGCAGCCTTCTAAATAACTTACGTAACTGCCTTTATCTGCAATAATTAAAGTTCTTTCAAACTGACCTGTATTTGATGCATTAATCCTAAAGTATGTTGATAGTTCCATTGGGCATCTAACGCCTTCTGGAATGTATACAAATGAACCGTCCGTAAATACTGCTGAATTTAAAGTTGCAAAGTAATGATCTGTTAAGGGAATAACTGAACCTAAATATTTTTTAACAAGATCTGGATGTTTTTGTACTGCTTCAGAAATTGAACAGAAAATAATTCCAATATCTTCTAATTTCTTTTTAAAAGTTGTTGCAACAGAAACAGAGTCGAATACGGCATCAACTGCAACTCCAGCTAATCTTTTTTGTTCATTAAGAGGAATGCCTAATTTTTCATATGTCTTTTTAATTTCAGGATCAATTTCATCTAATGACTTTGGTCCTTCTTTAAAACCTTTTGGAGCTGAGTAATAATATAAAGCCTGATAATCAATTTTAGGATACTGAGGTTTTTGCCAGTTTGGTTCTGTCATTGATTGTAATCTCTCAAATGCTTTTAATCTCCACTCAAGCAACCATTGCGGCTCCTTCTTTTGTTTAGAGATAAACTGAATGACTTCTTTATTAAGACCCTTTGGAGCTCTTTCAGATTCAACATCCGTTACAAATCCATAAGCATAGTCCTGCTTAATTTGTTCTTGGATTAGATTATCTGACATTTAATGCTCCATTTTTAAAACAATCTGATTTCCAAACACTAAAGAAAGTCTCAATTTGCTCTTTAGTAGAATCCCAACCTAAGCTCACTCTAATGGCTGAATGAATATATTTATCATCAACCTTCATTGCTTTTAAAACATGGGAAGGTTCAACTTTTCCAGACGAACAAGCGGCGCCTGAACTTACACAAATTCCTTTTTGATCAAGAGCGATCACTTGGTTTTCACTCGTCATTGAAGGATAAGCAAAGTAACAAGTGTTTCCTAATCTATCCGTATCTTCACCAAAGATTTTAATTTCATTCGATAATTTTTTTAAATTCGTCTCTAATAAATCTCTATTATTTTTAATTTCTGAATTACAAATTTTAGTTAAATTGTTAACTTCACTGATAGCCTCACCAAAACCTAAAATTCCAAGAAAGTTCTCTGTTCCAGATCTTAAATTCTTTTCTTGGCCACCACCTATAATTTCTGGAGTTATATTGTTTCTATTGTTAATTAATAAAGCACCAATTCCTGTAGGTCCTCCTATTTTATGAGATGAAATTGAAAACAAATCTACATCAAGAGTATCTAAATCTATTTCAATTTTACCAAGACTTTGAACTCCGTCACAATGAATAATCCCTTTATAATTTTTAACAATTTTAGATATTTCATTGATAGGATGAATAATTCCAGACTCATTATTAGCAAACATAATACTAACTAAAAATGGATTTGTTTGTTTTGAAAGTACTTCTTCAATTTCTTTTAAATTAACCGTACCATTCGAATTTGTTTTAAAGAATTTCTTTTCTATATCTAAACTTTTAACAACATCGATGACTGATGCATGCTCGGTCTCAAGTGAATAAATAGTTTTAATATTATTTTTTTTAATAAACCCTTTAATAGCTAAATTGTTAGATTCTGTAGCCCCACTTGTAAAAATAAGTTCATAATTTTTTGCTTTTAAAATACACAAAATATTTCTTCTAACTTCTTCGACAATTTTTTTAGAATTTCTGCCGATTTTATGAACTGAGGAAGGATTGCCAAATTCTTCAAATTTTAAACTTTGGATTTTTTTAATTACATTCTTATGTAATGGTGCTGTGGCATTATAATCAAAATAAATCATCTATTCATTCCTTGTGATTGATTTATTGAGTTTTCAAATGGAACATTTCTTGGAATTTTATTCTCTAATACATCTAGTAAAGTAACGGATGTAAAATAATTATTAATATGTTTTGATAGACCGTCCCAAAGGTTATGTGTGACACATTTAGTTGTTTTCCCTGTGCAGCCTTTTTTTGATTTTAGTTTACACTTTGTTGTTTTTATATCTTCATTTACTGCTTCAATAACTGATGAGAGATAAATTTTATTTGGATCTCTTGAAAGTTTGTAACCTCCTAGATTTCCTCTAACGCTCGTAACTAATTCTTTCTTTTTTAATTTTAAAAAAAGTTGCTCTAGAAAAGAAAGGGAAATACCCTGTCTCATTGAAATATCGTTCAGACTAACTGGTTTTTGCTGCTTATTAAAAGTAGCAAGATCAGCCATCGCCATTACAGCGTATCTACCTTTTGCTGTTAGTTTCATTGTAAATTAATGATTAATTTTCAATAAATTTAGCTATTCCTACTAATTTAGTCAACTTTAAAAAAAAACCAAAACTCAATTGCTTTTATGGTATAAGAGCCGCTTGTTAAAATAATAATTCTTCAAAATTCTATGAGCGTAGTTAATCCAGCAGGAACTTTTATTAATGGACCAGACGGAAAACTAGAAGCTAAATACGTTCAAGGGAAAAACTCAACAGCACCAACCGTTCTAATTCTTCATCCTCATCCTGAGTACGGCGGAACTATGAATAACAAAGTTGTTTATAATGCGTTTCATACATTTCTTAAAAATGGATTTTCAGTATGTCGTTTTAATTTTAGAGGCGTTGGCAAGAGTGAAGGTAAATTTGATAATGGTCAGGGAGAATTATCTGATGCAGCAGCAGTTTTAGATTGGATACAAAGACAAAATCCTAATACGAATGAAAGTTGGATTGTTGGTTTTTCATTTGGTTCTTTAATTTGTATGCAATTACTAATGAGAAGACCTGAGATTTATAGATTTATAGCAGTTTGTCCGCAGCCAAATATTTATGACTTTAATTTTTTAGCACCCTGTCCATCATCTGGTATGGTTTTGTATTCATCTAATGATCAATTAGTTCCACCCGATGCGACGAAGACTTTGGAAACTAAACTTAAAAATCAAAAAAGTATCAATGTAGATTTTGTTAAAATAGAAGGTGCTAATCACTTCTTTGCAGGAAAAGATAAGGAATTTTGTGGTGCTATAGAAAAGTATATTAAAAAAGAATCTAGATTTTAATTAGAATAAACAATCCCACCTGTTACCGGTTTACTTACTCCAGTTGTTGTTGGAAGTGATAAATGTTTTTCCTCTAAACTTCTTATTGCAAGATAAGCAAACGCTTGTGATTCAATAAAGTCACCAGCAAGTTTATACTGATCTATAGATTCAACATTAACATTTAAAATTTTAGATAAAAATTTAATTAAAGTTTTATTTTTTCTTCCTCCTCCTGCTAATATAATTTTATCTTTTTTTTCTTTTATATTTTTAATGAAGTTTGCAATTAAATTTGCAGTTACGCTTACAAGTGTGGCTGCACCATCTTCTAATTTTAGGCCTCGAAATTGAGCAATGTTGAAATCAGTAATATCTAATGATTTTTTTTTATCGTGATAAATATAATGATTTAGAAAATCTTCTTGCATTAATGTATTAACTTCACCTTTTTCTGAAATATTTCCTTCCCTATCAAACTCTAAGTCTTTTGAATTTAGTCTAATCCATTGATCTAATAGACAGTTTCCAGGTCCGATATCATTTGAATGAATAACTAAATTTTCAAAATAACTTCCATTTGCAATCCCTCCGATATTTATAATCACCCCGTTATTTATTAAGTTTAGATTTTTTAAAATTTGTCCATGATAAAGAGTGACTAAGGGTGCGCCTTGTCCTTTGTTTTTAATATCGTTATCTCTAAAATTAAAGATAACTTTAGTTTTTAATAACTGTGCCATCAATTCAGGATTTCCTAATTGAAATGTAAACCCCTGCTCAGGTTTATGAATCAATGTGTGACCATGATAACCAATTAAATCTAATTTGATTGTGGAGTTCTTTTTTAAAAATTCCTGAATAGCCTCAACATGAAGCAATGTAATCTTTCTCGATAAGTCGTTAATAAGTGCTTTTTTCAATGTTAAATCGTCCTTTTGCAAAACTTCTTTTCTAATATTTATTAATTCTTTTTTAAAATCAGAACTGTATTCGAAAAAAAAATTATCAATAACAGAAGTGTTCGTTTCTCCATCAGAATTTATAATAGAAAGATCAATTCCATCCATGGAAGTACCACTCATGGTTCCTAAAGAAATGTATTTACTCATTTTATATAGATTTAATATTATTTAATTTTGTATAATACTATCTTATTGAATGAATCAGAATCTTATCAAAACCTTTCAACAACGAGGATATTTTAATCAGTGCACTGATTTAGATAATCTAAATAAACTCTTAGATAATAAAAAAATTAAATTGTATATCGGTTTTGATTGTACCTCACCAAGTCTACATGTTGGCAGCTTAGTACAAATCATGTGTCTTAGACTGTTTCAACAATTTGGTCACACACCAATCGTTTTATTAGGAGGAGGTACTACTATGGTCGGTGATCCTTCTGGAAAAGAAGAGAGTAGAAAAATTCTAACAAGTGCAGAAATTAAGAAAAATACTTCTGGTATTAAAAAAGTTTTTAATAAATTTTTAAGCGGTAAAGGTAGTAATAAATTTGTTTTTTTAAATAATGAAAAATGGCTCACTAAAATTAATTATATAAATTTTTTAAGAGATTACGGAAAACATTTTACTATTAATAAAATGTTAACCTTTGATAGCGTTAAACTTAGACTAGATAGAGAGCAATCTTTAAGTTTTTTAGAATTTAATTACATGATCTTACAAGCTTATGACTTTCTTGAGCTTAATAATAAAAATGATTGCATCCTTCAAATAGGTGGATCTGATCAATGGGGAAATATTATTAACGGAATTGAATTAATAAGAAGAGTGAATGCAAAAGAATCTTATGGTTTAACTACACCGCTTATTACAACAAGCTCTGGCGCTAAAATGGGTAAAACTGAAAAAGGCGCTGTGTGGTTAGATGAAAAACAAACTTCTCCTTATGAATACTGGCAGTTTTGGAGAAATGTAAATGATGCTGATGTATTTAAATATTTAAGATTATTCACTGAGCTTCCCTTAGATGAGATTTCTAATTTTGAAAATAATAAATCCAGAAATATTAATGATTTTAAAGTTATCCTTGCAAATGAAGCAACGAAAATTCTTCATGGTGAAAAAGCATCTTCAAATGCTGAAGCTACTTCTAAAAAGA
This sequence comes from Fontibacterium abundans (SeqCode), assembly GCF_965235095.1. Lineage (GTDB taxonomy): Bacteria > Pseudomonadota > Alphaproteobacteria > Pelagibacterales > Pelagibacteraceae > Fontibacterium > Fontibacterium abundans. The sequence goes on from NZ_OZ249405.1 coordinate 585,382, forward strand.
CTTTTGAAGATAAATCCTTTGGCGATGATCTTCCAAAAATTGAAGTTAAAAAATCAGATTTAAGTAATGGTATTTCTTTTAATGATTTAATTATTAAAATTAACTTTGCAAAATCGAATGGTGAATACAGAAGGAATATTGCAAATAAAGGCTATCGAATTAATAATGAAATTGTAACTGATGAAAAAAAAACAGTTACTAAAGAAGATTTTAATGGTGAAAAAGTTATTAAAGTTTCATTTGGAAAAAAGCAGCACGTATTAATTGAAGCTATTTAGAAGATCTAAATATATCTACAAATCTCTGAACAAATCTTGGTGTAATTGTCCGAACTGGATTTATTGTAGTTTCAAAGTTGTTATCTTTGCCTTTAATTTTAAAACTTACACCAAAAACTCCATCACCACTTTTACCAGTTAAAATCTGCCCTAGTATTGGAATATTTGATAAAAGACGATTAACTTCATAGGCAGGAATTATATTTCCATCCAAGCTTACAAAGTGATATTCGTTGTTAATTCTGCCCTCAACAATAAATCCAAGAGACGGTCCTGTTCCATAAAAATCTTTAAAGGTAAAAAATTTTTCATCATTTTCATAAACGATAACAGTATTGTCAAAACGAATTCCTTCTCCTTTTAATGTGTCTAAAATTCCTGTAACAGAAGCAAGTGACAATATTTGTGCAAGTACAGGTATTTCTTTAATTCTAAAATCAGTAATAATAATTTTTCCTTTAGATGAAGTTGCGCTTAAATCTTCAGATGTAAATTCTAATTTTCCTTTTTCAAATCCTTTTATAAAACTAAAGCCTGCAATAAACGGTCTTGCTCTATCTGAGAGCATATATGTTGCAATATTGCCGTTTTTATTTTTGCTAATTTTAATGGTAATTTTTTCTTTATTAGAAAAAATTCCATTTGCATCTAGCTTTGCAAATTTTCCTTTTAAGATAGTGCCGGTTAAATTAAAATCTCTAATATCGTCATTTGTTCCGGTGTCTACGGTATCTAAATTAGCGCTAATAGTTCCGTTAAATTTTTTTGAAACTAACGTTGATGGTGTAGAGCTTGTTAGGCTATCTATAATATATTTCGCATCTAATCTTTTTCCTGTAATTTCTATGTGATTAATATTGCTTTTTTTTGATGAGGTTATTTTAAAATTACTTTTATCAGTATTGACCGTAATACTATTAAGAGAAGTTATAGAAAAATACTCATCAAAGTTTATATCAAATAATTCAATATTATTTTTACCAGCATTAATTGTAACTTTTTCTAAAACTGAGGTATTTTTTTTAATCTCACCTTTCAAAAGTATCTGACCGTCGTCATTTAATAATTTATTAAAATTAATTGGGGTAAAATTAATTAAGCTTTTTTTAATATCTATTCGAGTATCAAAATAATATTGATCTTTATTAGTATTTAACTGGATATATAACTTTGAAGAGCCTTTAATATATTCTGGTTTAAATACTTTTTGCCAATTAACAAAATTTACATCTGAAATTATATTAATCTTGGAAGTTTTTTTATTAAGGTCAGAATTTATTTTTAAATCTAATGAATCATTTTGATTAAAAATTATTCCATTAACAGAAACATTTGTCTTATCAAATTCTGCTTTAAATTTTCCATTTTTAAACTTTCTATTTTTGTCATCTAAGACATTGGGATAGGCGCTTTGTAGCAAATCTAATTCCAGATTTACAATATCAGCCTTACCTTTGACTGACGTATTAAGAAGATTTCCTTTTTTATCAAACTCAATATCGATTTTATTATTAGCTGTAGTTGAGAATGATAATTTTTCTATATTTTTAGTGATATCCTCTAAGGCTGCTATCTTTAAATTTTTAAATTCTTTTAATGAATTAAATTTTCCATTTAAATTTAGATCAAGAGAGGCTTTATAAGAATCTGACGTTTCATTTATAGAAATTTTAGACTTATCAAAATTTAAACCTACTGCAGATCCTGATGAAATATTAATATTTAACTCTTTATTTTTAAATTCGATATCTGCATTAATATTTTGAAACTCAGGTAATTCATTTGAGATAACAAAAGAGGTGTCTTTAATACTGCCTAAAAACTCAATTTTTACAGTATCTTCGTTGTATATTTTTAAATCGCCTTTGATAAATCCTTTCTTAACTTTATTATCAAAGTAACTTTTCTGGTTATCTTCTAAAAAAACATCGCGAATTAAATTAATACTTCTTTCAAATGAATTTTCTGAAAACTTTACTTCTATAAATTTTGGATTGTAATTACCTTTAATTGCTGAAAAAATATCAACGCCAAAATTAGTTTGGTAAATATTTGTAAGATCGCCTTTATGGTAAATTTTTGGGTCATTAAGACTAAACTTAACAGCAAAATCTCTAATATCTAAACTTACTCTTGTATCTTTAAACTCTAATTTAATTTTCTTGTACTGATCATTAAATTTTTTTTGAATAAGATCGTTAAAATTAGAAGTTTGAAATCCAAAAGATAAAAAAGCAATAAGCGCTATAAAGATTGCTAATATAATTAATAAAATTTTATTTCTTCTAACCATTAATGAATTCCTTGATAAACGGAAGCTTCTAAAAATACAGAAATATCTCCATCTAATACCTTTTCTGGATTTGTTACTTCAATATTAGTTCTATTATCTTTAACAAGCTGATAAGGTTGCAAAACATAATTTCTAATTTGACTTCCCCATCCTATTTCTTTTTTAGAGCTTTCTAGATTATCTGAGACTTTTTGTTTTTTCTGCATCTCTAGTTCATAAAGCCTAGCTTTTAACATGTTCATTGCTGTTTCTTTATTTTTATGTTGCGATCTTTCATTTTGACACTGAACAACTATTCCTGTTGCAATATGAGTTATTCTAATAGCGCTATCAGTTGTATTGACGTGCTGTCCACCTGCACCACTGGATCTAAAAGTATCTATTCGAATGTCTTTTTCTAAAATTTCAATATTTACATCTTCATTTACGACAGGGTAAATCCATGCACTTGCAAAACTTGTGTGTCTTCTTGCGCCTGAATCAAATGGAGAGATTCGAACTAGACGATGAACTCCAGATTCTCCTTTTAACCATCCGTAAATAAACTGCCCTGTTATTTTAATCGTTGATGATTTTATTCCTGCTTCTTCTCCTCTGCTTTCATGAATGAGTTCAACTTTAAAATTATTCTTTTCAGCCCATCTTGAATACATTCTTCTTAACATTTCGGCCCAATCTTGACTTTCAGTCCCTCCAGCTCCTGCATGTATTTCAACATACGCGTCTAAAGTATCATTTTCATTGGATAGAAAACAAAGAAGTTCAATTTTTTTTAATTTTTCTAAATTACTTTCAAATGATTTATTTAAGTCTTTAGCTAAAACTTCATCATTTTCTTTAATGGCAATATCTAGAAGATCCTTATTATCTACATGCTCTTTAGAAATAAAATCATAGTTATTTTTTATTTCTAATAAAAAATTTCTATCTTTGATTACTTTTTCTGCATTTTTTTGATTGCTCCAGAAATCTTGAAGCTCTGTTTGCGTTGTTAGATCTGAGATTTTTTTATCAACCTGATTTTTATCAAAGATACCCCCTTATGTTATCTAAGGATTTTCCTATTTTTTCAGCAATATTTTTAACTTCTATCATTTTAAAAAATCAGTTTTTACGATTTATTTATTAAATAACTAAACAACTTCTACATCGATTTGCTTTAATTATTAAGATTTAAATAGATATTTTAACAAAGATGTTTATATAATAGTTAAGAAAACAAATGAATTTTATGTCATTAAAAATTAATCAAAAATTTAGGAATTTATTATTATGTCTAAGGAATTACTTATCGATGCTTCGCATCCAGAAGAAACTAGAATTGCTATCAAGTCCAATAATGGAATTGAAGAATATGAATATGAAAATATTCATCGCAAAAATCTAAAAGGAAACATCTACTTAGGTAAAGTAAGTAGAATAGAACCATCTTTGCAAGCTGCGTTTGTGGATTTCGGAAACGAAAGACATGGATTTTTAGCATTTAACGATATTCAATCAGATTATTATCAAATCCCTCAAGCTGACAAAGATCGTATTAAAAAAGAAGAAGAAGAAGCTAGAGCAAAACTTTTAGAAGAAAACGATAAAGAAATTGTCGAGCACGCTGAACAAGGTGAAGATATTAATTTACAAGATAAATATTCATCTAATGGAGATCAAGATGAAGAGAGTATTGGAAACAAAGTTTCTAATGAAGAAAGTGATTCAAATGAAGAAAATCACGTTGAAGACAAGCCTAAAAATAACAGAAGTTTTTACAGATTTAAAAGATATCGTATTCAAGAAGTAATTAAGCCTGGACAAATAGTTTTAATTCAAATCGTAAAAGAAGAGCGTGGAAAAAAAGGTGCAGCTTTAACAACTTTTATATCACTTGCTGGCAAATACATTGTGTTAATGCCAAACACAGCAAAAGGTGGTGGGATTTCTAGAAAAATTTATAGCTCTAGTGATAGAAAAAAAATGAAAGAAATTATTAATGACATAGAACTTCCAAAAACAATGGGATTAATCATTAGAACCGCTGGTGCAAACAAAACTAAAAATGAGATTAAAGATGATTTAACAAACTTATTAGGCACTTGGGAAGAGATAAGAAAGAACACTTTAAAATCTATTGCTCCAAGTGCAATTCATGAAGAAGAAGATTTGATTGCCAGAGCAATTAGAGATTTTTACAGCAAAGACATTGATAGTATTATTGTTGATGGTGATAAAGCATTCGAGGCTGCAAAAAAATATGCAAAAAAAATCTCAAGTGCTCATGTAAAAAACGTTGTAAAATATAAAGGTAAGATTCCTATATTTCATCATTACAATATTGAAAAATATTTAAATTCAATTTTTGAACCTAGAATAGAATTAAAATCCGGTGGTTATATAATTATAAGTCCAACTGAGGCTTTGGTTTCGATCGATATTAACTCTGGTAGATCCACTAGGGAAAGAAATGTTGAAAAAACAGCTTTAACAAACAATCTAGAAGCGGCGGAAGAGATCGCAAGACAAGTTAAGTTAAGAGATTTAGCTGGTCTTATTGTTATCGATTTTATCGATATGGAAAATTATTCCAATAAAAGGTTGGTTGAAAGAAAATTAAGAGAGTCATTAAAAAATGATAAAGCAAGAATTCAATTTGGAAGAATAAGTAATTTTGGTCTTCTTGAAATGACAAGACAAAGATTAAGAGAAAGCTCTATTAAATGGGAAATTCAGTTATCCGTTGATTCATTTGCGCTTAAAATTCTTAAATTATTAGAAGAACGAGCATTCAGTGATGAAAAAATTAAAATTATAGATGTGTGTTTATCTAAAAAAATAATTGATATTTTAAATAATACTTATTCAACTGAACTTAAATTTTTTAAAGACAAATATAAATTTAAAATTAATTTAGTTCAAAATGCTGAATTTTTAAGCCAAGAATTTTTGTTTAGTTTTTATGATGCTAAAAAGAAAATAATTAGTGAGTTTAATGGCACAGAAGTTAAAGAAGATATTTCGCCTAAAGAAAAAACTGAACTAAAAGAAAAAACTGAAAACTCCACTAAACAGGATGTTAAAGAGAGTTTAGAAAAAAAAGAGGATAGCATCGATAAAAAAAAACATGATGGCTATAAGGGTAAAAGAAAAAAATTCTTTAATAAAAATAGATTTAAAGACAATAAAAGACCTAAAAAGAAGGAAGCTTCACCAGGTAAAGAAATAAGTTAATTACTCAATAAGTCCTTCAAATGGACTTGATGGATTTGCGGTTACTTTCTTTTTAATCCTTCCTGCAATAAAGGATTTTCTTCCAGCTATCACCGCATCCTTCATGGCTTCAGCCATTAAGATTGGATTTTTAGCCTCCGCTACTGCAGTGTTAACTAAAACTCCATCGCAGCCTAATTCCATTGCTATAGCTGCATCTGATGCACACCCTATGCCAGCATCAACAATAACTGGCACTTTAGACTGGGTCTTAATAATTGAGATATTAAATCTATTTTGAATTCCTCTTCCAGATCCTATTAATGATCCTAAAGGCATAATAGCTGCAGCGCCCATATCTTCCAATTGTTTACAAAGTATAGGGTCGTCTGAAGAGTAAACCATAACTTCAAAATTTTCTTTTTTTAAAACCTTTAAAGCCTCTATAGTTTCAATCATATTTGGATATAAAGTTTCTTTATCACCAAGCACTTCTAACTTTATAAGATTCCAACCTCCGGCATCTCTAGCTAATCTTAAAGTTCGCAAGGCTTCTTCAGCTGTATAACAGCCAGCAGTATTTGGAAGATAAGTAATCTTTTTGGGATCTAAAAAATCAACCAACATTGGTTCTTTTGGGTTTGTAACATTCACTCTTCTTACTGCAACAGTTACAATTTCCACTTCAGCGGCTTTAATCGCTTTTGCAGTTTCTTCAAAACTTTTATATTTTCCTGTGCCAAGAATAAGACGTGACTTATATTTTTTTCCAGAAATAATTAGATCTTCCAATTAACCACCTCCTATAAAATGAACAATTTCAACTCGATCTTTAGCTGATAAAATTTTTTTAGCATAATTATCTCTTGGCAACACTTCTTCATTAATTTCTATAGCTACTTTTTTTTCTGAAAGCGACAATGCCTCTAATAAAGAAATTATATTAGTTTTTTCTTTTATATTATGAGGTTTTCCATTCAAAATGATTTGTATCATGTTGGATTTAAGCTATTTTTAAATTATAACATATCATTTTCTTTTATGAATATAGTAATTATTAACGGTCCAAATCTTAATCTTTTAGGCGAAAGAGAACCAAAGATTTATGGCAAAGAAACTCTTAAATCGATTGAAAAAAATTGTAAAGAGCATGCTAAAAAAAATAAAATTAAAATAGATTTTTTTCAATCTAATATTGAAGGTGAGATCGTAACTAAAATTCAAAAATCTAGAGATAAATTTGATGGCCTAATAATTAATGCCGCAGCTTTTACTCATACATCTATTGCAATATTAGACGCTTTAAATCTTGTTAAAATACCTAAAATAGAAATTCATATTTCTAATATCTTTCACAGAGAGGAATTTCGTCATAAATCATTGATTAGCGGAGCTGTTAATGGTCTAATTTGTGGTTTAGGATCTTATGGGTATATTTTAGCAATAGACGCTATTAAAAAAATAATTAAAGATAATAAATAATGAAAATAGATAAAAAAATTATTAAAGAACTTTCTGATTATTTAGATGAATTCAATCTAACTGAGATTGAATATTCTGAAAATAACGTAAAGTATAAAGTTAGCAAATCTAGCAAAGGTGTTGTTCATGAACAGATAGTATCTACTAGTAATCAACCAAGATCATCTTCTTCTGTTTCTTCGCCTGTTGCTGCTGACAATATTAATAAAGCTAATATTATAAAATCACCTATGGTTGGAACTGCTTATTTAGCTCCAGAACCTGGCGCAAAACCATTTGTAACAGTTGGTGCTAATATTAAAAAAGGGCAAACAATTATTATTATCGAGGCAATGAAAACTATGAACCATGTTCCATCTACTAAAGATGGAATGGTTAAGAAAATATTAGTTACCGATGGTGAAGCGGTAGAATTTGATCAGGACTTAATCCTAGTCGAGTAAATGATTAAAAAAATACTTATAGCAAATAGAGGCGAAATAGCCGTACGGGTAATACGAGCTTGTAAAGAACTTGAGATAGCAACAGTTGCTGTGCACTCAACTGCTGACAATGAGTCTATGCATGTAAGGTTAGCTGATGAAAGTATATGTATTGGATCTCAAAAAGCTCAAGATAGTTATTTAAATATTCCATCTTTAATATCAGCAATAGAGATCACGGGCGCTGATGCAGTTCATCCTGGTTACGGATTTCTTTCTGAAAACTATAAATTTGCAGAAATTTTAGAACAACACAAAATAAAGTTTATAGGTCCAAGCTCTGAGCTTATTAGAAAAATGGGTGATAAAATTGAAGCTAAAAAAATAGCAAAAAGTTTAGGACTTCCAATTGTGTCTGGTTCTGAAACTGGAATAAAAGATATTAGTGAAGCAATAAAAATATCTAAAGAAATTGGTTTTCCAGTACTTATTAAAGCTGCTGGTGGTGGTGGTGGTAAAGGGATGAGAATTGTTCATTCTGAAGATAAATTAGAAGAAAATATTAAAATTGCACAAACAGAAGCTAAGAAATTCTTCAATAATGACGAAGTTTTTATTGAAAAGTTTTTTGAAAACCCAAGACATATTGAAGTTCAAATTTTATCAGACGGCAAAGATAATACAGTTCATTTAGGAGAAAGAGACTGCTCCGTTCAAAGAAGATATCAAAAAATAATAGAGGAAAGTCCTTGTCCAGTTATTAATGATGAACAAAGAAAATACTTACTGGATGTTTCTGTAAATGCTATTTCAAAACTTGGCTATGAAGGAGCTGGAACTCTTGAATTTATTTATGACAAAGGAAAATTTTATTTTTTAGAGATGAATACAAGATTACAAGTAGAACATCCTGTTACAGAAGAAGTAACTGGAATTGATCTTGTTAAACGACAAATTGAAATAGCCTCAACGGGTAAATTAAATTTACAGCAAAAAGATATTATTTTTTTTGGTCATGCTATTGAATGTAGAATAAATGCTGAAGATCCAAGTAAAGATTTTTTACCAAGTGCTGGAACAATAAAAACTTATAATCAACCCTCAGGTCCAGGAACAAGAGTTGATAGTTGCGTGTTTCAAGGATGTAAAATTCCGCCTTATTATGACAGTTTAGTTGCAAAACTTATTTGTCATGGCAGAGATAGAGCCTCTGCGATTTCTAGATTAAAAAGATCTTTAGATGAATTTGTTATTGAAGGAGTAAGCACAACAATAGATCTTCATAAAAAAATATTAAGAAATGAAGATTTTATTAATTCAAAATATGACGTTAATTGGCTATCTAAAACTAAGTTCTATTAGTTTTAAGGACGCCAACTTTCATAATCGGCTTTTGTCTGTACCTTATATTTATTAGGACTATAGGCTTCTTTAGTTCCTGTCTTATTTTGTTGATGATCTTTCTGCCATTCATATTTTGAAAATTCAGCCTTAGTTGGAACATCTTTAATTAAATGATGTATCCATGCATGCCACTCTGGTGGAATTTTGGTAGCTTCTACTTCTGTATTAAAGATAACCCATCTTCTATCTTTACTATCCACATAATATTTATTTTTAGAATCATCGATACCAACAAGTTTTCCAAAAAAAAGTGTATTTAAAAATGTTCCAATAGTCTGACCATTCCACCAAGTAAAAATAATTTTAAGAAATTTAATCATTAAAAAATTTATATTTTAAGATATCCACAAAAGTTTTCTATTTCAAGTTGTCTGTTTTTAACTAGACACTTATTACAGATTAAAATAGTGATTTAAAATCAATAATTTTTTTAAGAATCAAAAAATGTCTAAATATATTGCTGAAAGTTTTTATACCTGCTTATTTAAAATTACACATAATTTACAAGAATTAACTAACGAAGCTCTTCAAGAGATTGATAGTAGAAAAGACGGAAAAGTTGAGGTTTTAGACGTTAAATTTAATAAAAGAAAAACTAAATCACTAGCTGAAATACAGTCTAATAAAACTCAAAGCAAAGAGCAGGAACTTAAGGAAATTTCCAGTCAAAAAATTAGTGAAGATATAACTTCTACTATTTTTAATAATATTAAAGATAACAAAACTTCATCTTTGTCCATTGAAAACAAAGCTTTCAGTGAAAGAAGAAAAATGCCTGATCGCAGAAAAGGCTATATCCAAAAAGCTATGATTGGTGATCATAAAGTTTATTTGCATATCGGCGAATATGACGATGGCAGAGTTGGTGAAATATTTATTGATACGAATAAAGAAGGTGAACTTGTAAGATCTTTAATGAATAATTTTGCAATCGCAATATCATTGGGTTTGCAGTATGGGGTTCCACTAGAAGAATATGTTGATGCTTTCATTAACACTAAATTTGAACCGTCTGGAAAAGTTAAAGGTAATGATAGAATTTTATCAGCTTCTTCGATTTTAGATTATCTATTTAGAGAACTTGCAATTTCTTATCTTGGAAGAGAAGATCTTGCGCACACTCCTTCTATTAAAAAAACTGATCAGGCAGAAGACTCTGAAGAAAATGCTCAGCTTATTGACGTTCTTAAAAATATTACGAGCAAAGGTTTCTTAAGAAATCAGTACAAAGAAAAATTGGTAGATCTAAGTAATATTAGATTAAATATTAAGAGCAAAAAAATAAATTAGTCTTTTTTAACTAATTTAATATTTAATTCTTTTAATTGTTTTTCTGAAACATCCGAGGGAGCATTCATCATTAAATCTTGAGCATTTTGATTTAACGGGAACATAGTAACTTCTCTTATATTTTTCTCACCAGCCAACAGCATTATAATTCTATCGATTCCAGGTGCTATTCCCCCGTGTGGTGGTGCGCCATAAGATAAAGCATTAATCATGCCGCTAAATTTATTATCAACTTCTTCTTTTGAATAACCTGCTATTTTAAATAATTTATACATTAATTCTGGAACGTGGTTTCTAATTGCTCCAGATGAGAGTTCGATCCCATTACAAACAATATCGTACTGGTAAGCCAGCAATTCCAATGGGTCCGTTTTATCGATTAAATCTATGGGTGTTTGTGGCATAGAAAATGGGTTATGACTAAAATCGATTTTCTTATCAATTTCATTATATTCGAACATTGGATAATCAGTGACCCAGCAAAATTCAAATACGTTATCTTTTATTAATTCTAAATTTTTTGCAATCTCGGTTCTTGCCCACGCTGAAAATTTTTCAGCATTTTTCTTAACATCACATACGAAGAATATAGCATCACCGCCTACAGCATTAATTTTTTTACATAAAGTGTTTATTGCATCCTCAGAGAAGAATTTAGCTATAGGTCCTTTACCTTCTAATTTCCCATTATTACTTTCAAGAATAATATAGCCTAATCCTGAAGCCCCTTCGGTTTTGGCTCCTTTATCTAAATTATCAAAAAAGCTTCTTGGTTTAGAAGATACATTTTTTGCAACCATACATCTTACAACTGATTTTTTTTGTATTAACTTTTTAAATATTTCTAATTTAACATCTTCTCTTTCGAAAATTTCAGTGACGTCATTAATTTCAATTGGATTTCTTAAGTCTGGCTTATCTGTTCCAAACTTTAACATTGCATCTTTATATTTAAATCTTTTAAAAGGAGTTTTGCTAACTGAATAACCTTTGTTAAATTTTGTAAAAACCTCATGAAGTAACGGCTCAACTACTTGAAAAACATCTTCTTGTTCAACGAAAGACATCTCAATATCTAATTGGTAAAATTCGCCTGGACTTCTGTCTGCTCTTGCGTCTTCATCTCTAAAACATGGTGCAATTTGAAAATACTTATCAAAACCAGATACCATTATTAATTGCTTAAATTGTTGAGGCGCTTGTGGGAGCGCGTAAAACTTTCCAGGATTTAATCTGCTCGGAACTAAAAAATCTCTTGCTCCTTCTGGACTAGAAGAGGTTAAAATTGGGGTTTGATATTCTAAAAAACCAAGGCTCTCCATTTTTTTTCTAATAAATGAAATCACATTAGATCTTAAAATAATATTTTGATGTAATTTTTTTCTTCTCAAATCCAAATAACGATACTTCAATCTTATTTCTTCTGCATATTCTTGGTCACTAAAAACGGGCAAAGGGAGTTCTTTTGTTGAGCCTAAAACATTAAAACTTTTAATTAAGACCTCTATTGAGCCCGTTGAAAGTTCTTTATTAATCGTCTCTGGAGTTCTTGCAACAACCTCTCCTTCTATTCGTACAACTGTTTCTAATTTTATTTTTTCTAGTGCTGAAAAATATTCATTTTTATTATCAATAACACACTGAGTCATTCCATAGTGATCTCGTAAATCAATAAATAATAAATGACCATGATCTCTCTTTTTATGAATCCACCCAGACAGAATAGTTTGCTTACCAATATTATTAATTGTAAGTTCTGCGCAATTGTGAGTTCTATATTTATTCAAATCAAACCAGCCTTTTTAATAATAAATTGAGATACAGTTAATGTTCAAAAAAAACAATCATAATTTCTCATTTATTAAAAACAATAAAGAACTAGATCACTTTATTACAAAGATTAAAAATAATAAAAAATTTTTCTTTGATACAGAATTTGAAAGAAGATCAACTTATAAAGCTATTATATCTGTAATAGTTATTTTTGATGGAAAAAATATTGGCATTATTGATTGTTTAGAAAAAAATATTAACTTCAAAAAAATATTTAAATTTTTAAATAAAAAAAATATTACCTTAGTAATTCATTCTTGCAGGCAGGATTTAGAAATATTCTTATCTTTAGTTAAAAAAATATTATTTAGTGTTTTTGATACACAGATGGCGGCTTTACTTAATGGTTATCATGAGGCTCCTTCTTATAAAAAATTAGTCCAAGATTTTTGTAAGATTAGTTTAGACAAGTCGTTACAGAAAGAAGATTGGCTAAAAAGGCCAATTAATAATGAGAGAATTAATTACTTAATAAATGACGTTTATTATCTAAAAATAATTTTTAATAAATTAAATAATAAATTAGTTAGAAAGAATAAAGTAAAATTATTTAATAAACTTATTAAAAAAGAAATTTTTAAAATTTCTCATGAAGATTATCCTATAATATTTAAGAAGAAATTAGGAAACGATATTTTAAAAAATAAAAAATTTATTAAAATAATAAATTTTAGAAATAAAATAGCAAAAAAAATAAATCTACCGAAAAATTGGGTTTTTTCTGATAAGGAAATTATAAGTAATATAAAAAATGAGGGAAATTTTATTAATTCTAAAAATCTAAATAATATTGAAATTAAAAATTTAACTAAACTAATTGCTAATTTTAAAAAAACTTTTAATAAAGTTAACTGATATTAGCTAATGCTTGATTAATAATTTTTGTATTTATTTTTTTTTTATATAACAAGGACAATTCATCTAAGTTTTTAACAAACTTTGAGGCAGCATCATAACTTCTCTCAATATTTTTTAAAATAAAATTAACTTCTTTCGTAGTAATATTAATTTGTTTATCAGATAGCATCTTCGTTAAAATCTGAGAGAACAAATCATCGGAAGGATTAGTGATTCCAACCGATACTAATGAGTTTAAGCGTGAAATTAAATCTTTTAATTTAAAAGAAAGGCTTCCCGCTAATTTGTTTGAAGTTAAATAGATAAATTTATTTTTACTTATAAAATCATTTAAAGTCGTTTGAAACAAAACCTCATCATTAAATAATTCTATATTTTCTATAATCAAAACTTTTTGATTTAGTATTGAGTTCAAATTATCTTTATTAATACTTCCTCCTTCAAAAACTTTAGAATCAGTTTTGTCAGAGAAAATTTTTGTCAGATAAGATTTACCTGATTTTTTTGGACCATAAATATTGATTCCTTTAAAAGTCCAATTTGGCCATTCTTTTATTAATTTGTAAGCTTCGTAATTATTTTCTCCTATACAAAAATCTTCCTCATAATAAAAACTTTTATCTGGAAATTTAAAAACTATTTGATCTTTCATAAAAAAACATAAAACTACATTATTTTTATAAAAAATCTTATTTAAAAACTGATTGTAAAATAAGAAAACAAGTGTATTGCTGAAGTGTTAATATTTTTTTAATGAATAATTCAAATTTTACCTATCTTAAAAGTGGTGTAGATATCGAAAAAACCACAAATCTAGTTAAGTTTATTTCTAAATTATCAAAATCCACAAAAATTAAAGGAAGTGAAATTAAAAACTTTAAGAACATAGGAGGCTTTGGATCAGTATTTGATCTAGGGCAGTATAAAATTAAAAACCCTCTTATTGTAACTTCAACTGATGGGGTTGGAACTAAGCTAGAAATGGCAAATCATCTAAATGATTTTAGGACGATCGGTATTGATTTAGTTGCAATGTGCGTAAATGATTTAATTGTACAAGGTGCAAAACCTGTTGTCTTTTTAGACTATATTGCAATTCCAAAAGTTATTGAAAAAAAATATAAGCAAATATTATCTGGGATTGCAAAAGGGTGCAGAATTGCTGGCTGTTCTTTATCCGGTGGTGAGACGGCAGAAATGCCTGGGGTATACACAGGAGATTCTTTTGATTTAGCTGGCTTTGCTGTTGGGATTGTTGGAAAACAAAATGTTATCACTGGGAATTCAATTAAACATGGGGACATAATATTAGGAGTGCCTTCAACAGGAGCTCATTCTAATGGATATTCTTTAATAAGAAAAATTTTGAAAGATAAAAAAATTAAAGTTAAAAATAATAAAAAATTATACAAAGAACTTTTAACACCTACTAAAATTTACGTTAAAGAAATATTAAAACTGCACAGCATGAAATTAATTAAAGGCTGCGCTCATATCACGGGTGGGGGAATTATTGAGAATTTACCTAGAGTAATTCCTAATAATTATACCGCAGTAATAGATCTTTCAAAAATTAGACCGAATAAAGTTACAAAATGGATTAAATCAAATGGTGTTCATGATCATGAAATGCTTAAAACGTTTAACTGCGGTGTCGGCTTTTGCATAATTGCAGATAAAAAAAATTATAAAAAAATATTTAATGTTTTTAATAAGTCGTCAAAGCCTTATGAAATAGGAACCGTAATAAAGAGTAATAATAATAATAAAATTATATTAAATGAAAAAGTTAACTGGAAATATTAATGTTGGCGTTTTTATTTCTGGTAGAGGTTCTAACTTAAAAGAATTAATTAAATACTCTAAAAAAAATAATACTAATTGGAAAATCAAATTAGTTATTTCTAATAAAAAAGAAGCCAAAGGATTGAAATATGCTAAAAAAAATAAAATTATAAATTACGCAATAGAGAAAAAAAAAACTCAGTTTGAAAAAAGAGCTTTTAGCTATCTAAAAAAAAATAAAATTAATTTATTATGCCTAGCAGGCTTTATGAGAATTTTATCAAAAGAGTTTATTAAAAATTGTAAATTTAAAATTATTAATATTCATCCTTCGCTTCTTCCAAAATACAAAGGCTTAAACACTCATGAAAGAGCTATAAAAGCGGGTGATAAATATGCAGGATCTACCGTTCATTACGTAACCGCAAAACTTGATTCTGGTAAAAAAATATTACAAACAAAAGTTAAAATTCTTAAAAAAGACAAACCAAATTCTCTAGCAAAAAGAGTTTTAAAGGCGGAGCATATAATTTATCCAAAAGCAGTAGATATCGTTTGTAGTAAAATAGTTTAAAAACTATTCTTTAAAGAAAAAATCGATCTCTATTTTTGCGTTTTCTTTACTATCAGAACCATGAACTGAATTTTTATCTAAAGAAATACCGTATAAATTTCTTATAGTTCCTTTAGCTGCATCTTTGGGGTTTGTTGCTCCCATAATTTCTCTATTTTTAAGAACGGCATTGTCACCTTCTAACACCATAACCACAACCGGACCTGAACTCATATAAGTGCAAAGGTCATTAAAAAATGGTCTTTCTTTATGAACAAAATAAAATTCTTCAGCCATTTTTTTAGATAAGTTAATTTTCTTAATTGAATGAATTGTTAAAGAATTTTTTTCAAAAATACTGACTATTTGACCAATCACATTTCTTTCAACAGCATCGGGTTTAATTATTGATAAAGTCTTTTCCATATTATTCGTAATACTTTTCTACAAATTTATTTAATAATTTAACGCCATAACCAGTTGCTCCTGTTGGTATAGTTTCTAAATCTTTCTTTGTCCAAGCCATGCCAGCGATATCTAAATGAGCCCAAGGAGTACTGTTCTTTAAAAATCTCTGTAAAAATTGAGCTGCTGTAATAGACCCCGCTCCTCCTGAATAATTAATATTCTGAATGTCTGCAATTTTTGAGTCCATTAACTTGTCGTAGTTTTTATGTAATGGAAATCTCCAAAGTTTTTCATTTTCGATTTCTCCTGCTTTAATTAATTTTTCTGACAACTTATCATTATTAGAAAATAAACCCGCATACTCACTCCCCAAAGAAACGACTATCGCTCCTGTAAGAGTTGCTAAATCAACTATTAATTCCGGCTTATACTGTTCATCGATATAATAAATTGCATCCGCAAGTATTAATCTTCCTTCAGCATCTGTATTTAAAACTTCAATTGTTTTGCCAGAGTAGGATTTTACAATATCACCGGGTCTTTGAGCTGAACCACCGGGCATATTCTCAACTAACGCAACTGCTCCAACAACGTAAGATTTTGACTTTCTAAGAGCTAAAGTTTTCATCAAACCAACAACGGCTCCAGCTCCGGCCATATCATATTTCATATCCTCCATGAATTTAGCTGGTTTTAAAGAAATGCCACCGGTATCAAAACAAACTCCTTTTCCAATAAAAGAAAGTGGTTTTTTATTTTTTGAATTACTTGGCTTCCATGCAATAGTTACAAAATAAGGTAAATTTTTACTTCCTTGAGAAACACCTAATAAAGCGTTCATTCCAATTTTTTTCATTTTTGAATAATCAAAAACATCTACTTTAAGACCTAGTTTAGAAAGTTTTTTAATTTCAGAAACAAATCTTTCTGGATTTAAATAATTTGGAGGTTCAGAAACTAGGTCTCTTGTTAAAAAAACTCCATTAATAATATTTTCAATATTATTTTTAATCTTAATAAAAAAATTTTTATTTGATGAAGTAATTAAGAGATTTATTATTTCTTTTGCATTTTCATTTTTTTTAAAAATTGTTTTATATTTTGTAAAAGAATATTTTTTTAAAAAACACCCTAAAAAAAAATTAAAATAATAATTTTCTAAGGATTTATTTTCATTAGAAAAAATAACATTAATTTCTTTTGCTGATTTAATTTCGCTAATAACCTTGCCGCCAATATTTTGATTCTTAAATTCGTCTTTATTATCTTTTTGATTTATAAAAATAATTTTTTTTGGTTTTGAGCTATGGTAATTAAAAACAAAATAATCTTCATCTTTATTTTTTAACAAAAGAGAATTAATTTCTTTATAATTTATATCAATGAATGATAGTTTTTTAAAATTAAAAGAAAAATTCTTTTCACAGAAAAAAATATAAAAATCTGAGTTATTATTTACATTTGGAATTATCTTTAAATCTAACATAGTGATATAAGATCATATACATATCAAAATGAAAAAAAACAAGTTGGGATACTATTTTATACAAGAGTTTTTAAAGAACTATTTTTCTATTCTCCTTGCATTTGGACTTATTATTTGGATCACTCAAGCTGTTAGACTGCTAGATTTGATTGGTGAAGATGGCAATTCAATTAAAACTTATTTTTTATACATCTTATCGATAATACCAAAATATTTTTCAAAAATATCTTTAATAATATTTTTTATATCTTTTGTCGTAACAATTTCAAAATTTGAAGATCATAACGAGCTTCGGGCACTTTGGTTTTCAGGTTTAGAAAAAAAGAAATTTATAAACTACTTAATAAGATCATCCGTTATACTTATAGTAATACTAGTAATTGTCAGATGTTTTATAGTTCCATATTTTTCTAATTATTCAAGACATCTGCTTTTAAATACTGGAGTTGGGGCCATTGGGCCTTTATTAAAACAAAATAATTTTAACAATCCTCTTAAAAAAATAACTATTTATGTCGGGAAAAAAAATCAGATTAATGAACTTGAAGATATTATTTTATTTGAAGATAGTGAAGATATAAAAAAAACAATAATAGCAAAATCTGGCGTTGTTGTTAATGAGAATAATAAAAATTTACTTGTTCTTGTTGAAGGTAGTATTCAAGAAGAACGAAAAGATAAAAAAATTTCTATATTAGATTTTGACAAAACAACACTTGATCTAAGTCAATATAATAAAAAAACATTAGAGTATTATAAGTTTAACGAAATGTTTTTTTTTGAATTAATAAAAAGACTCAATAACAAAAATGATTCACAGCTCACTAATATAGTTGGTGAGCTAAATGATAGAATTATAATGCCTTTATTTATTCCTTCATTAGTTTTATTGGCGTGTTTTTTAATTATAACAAACAAAGAGGTTATAAATAATAATTTTCTGAAAATAATAATTTTTGCTTATGGGATTGCAATTATAATAATTAGTGAAATATTATTGGATCTTAGTTCAAAAAAATTATATGCAAGTCTATTTTTATACGTCACTCCTTTTTTATTTTTAATAATAAATTGGGTTTTATTAAATTACTTTCTTAATAGAGAAAATATTAAATCATAAATGCTAAAATCAATAAACAGGTACATAATCAATGAATATATTAAGAGTTTATTAGTTGTTATAGTGGTGATGCTTTCAATTGTTCTTTTGATTAATTTGCTGGATGAATTTAATTTTTTTAAATCAAAAAAAGATCTTAAATTTATATTTTTTATAATATTTACAATATTAAAAATACCCAATGTATTAATAAATTTATTTCCTTTTATAGTTTTATTTGGCGGAATTGTTTTTTATTTAAAAATTTATAATCATAATGAAGTTATTTCATTAAGAGTGATGGGTTATTCAAATATACAAATTATATTAATCCCTGCTTTAACTTCATTTGTTATTGGATATATAATTGTATTTTTAATTGTGCCCTTCTCTTCCTCAATGTTGAGATACTATGAAGATTTAAGGTCCGAATATAATGAGACAAAAAATTTAGTATTTGTTAATGAAACTGGAATATGGATTCTTGATAAAAATGAAAAAGAAAAAAATATAATAAGAATAGAAAAAATTAATAAAGATTTCTCAGCAGTAAGTCAAATTACTATTTATAACTATGACTCTTCTAATAATTTCATTAAAAGAATTGATGCCACTGAGGGATTTATAAAAGATAAAAATTGGCAACTTAATAAAGTTCATATTATCTCTTCAAATAAAAAAAGTAATAAAGAGAATTATTTAAATAATTATAATTACATAAGTAATGTAAATATTAGCGAACTAAAAAATGTATACAAAAATACTGATACTACTTCCTTGCTGGACATCAACAAAGAGATGTCGATATTAGAAGATAAAGGATACTCAACTATAGACCTTAGAATCAGGTATCAAAAGTTAATATCCTTTCCTATTTACTTATTAGCCATGTCTATACTTTCTGGATTGATGATTATTAATTTAGGAAAAACTTCTAATTACCTCAAATATGGAAGCTACGGAGTAATAATAAGCATAATAATTTATTTTCTAAATGATTTATCAATAACAATAGCTAAATCAGGGATAATATCTGTGGATTTTTCAGTATGGATACCTATATTTCTCATAATTTTAATAAATTTAGTTGGAATTACTCAAGTTAATGCAAAATAAAATTGTTTTTATATTATTTTTTGGAATATTTTTTTTAAAAGCCAATATTGTTTATACGCAGCAGAAAGATATTTATAATTTTTCTGCAGATAAATTAACGTATTCTCAGGATAACAATATTATTGAGGCTATAGGAAATGTAGTAGCTAAAAATCAAGAAGGAAAACAAATCTCCGCTGATAAAATTTTATATAATAAGGCAAATCAACTTTTAAAAACTTTTGGAAATTCGAAATTTTCTGACAACAAAAACAGAACTCTAACTGCTGACAATTTTGAATACGATTTAGAAAAAAAAATTATTTCTGCTGAAAATAAAGTAAAGTTTTTAGATAATTATAAAAATATTTATTATTTCAGTAAACTAAAAGCTGACGATAAATTTAATGAAATCATTGGATACAATCTTAGCTCTGATCTTAACAAAGAAAAATTTCAGTCTAAGGATAAGTTTAATGAATTTATAGAACCACGACTTTCTGGAAAAGAGGTAAGTATAAAAGACAATATAACAATAATTAAAGATGGAAAATTTACATCATGTAAATCTACAAATGAGAAGGAAGGGTGTCCTTATTGGAACCTAAACGCAAATTTAGTAACTCATGATAAAGAAAATAAAAAAATTACTTATAAAAATGCAACTTTAGATTTAAACAATGTTCCAATTTTATATACTCCTTATTTTTCACACCCTGACCCAAGTGTAAAAAGAGAGGCTGGTTTTTTAGCTCCATCATTTTCTTCGTTAAGCTCAGATATTGGAGCTACAATTAAAACTCCTTATTTTTATCCAATATCTCAATCAGCTGATTTTACAGTTAGTCCTGTTTATTATTTTAGACAAAATCCTTTATTGTTAGGCGAGTACAGAGAAAAATATAAAAACGGAGATTTGTCAATTGAAGCTGGCTTTACCGAAGGTTACAAAGAAATAACTGCATCACAAACTGACGGTTCAAGACGTCATTTATATGGTAATTTAAATCTTAATTTTACAGACAAAGTTTTAGATCAAAGTGAATTTAACGCAAAATTTCAGAGAGTAAATAATCCAACTTATTTAAGAGTTAATAAAATAAATTCTACTTTTGATGGATTTAAAAGAAATCTTGTAAAAGAAGATGAAACAAAATTAACTAATGAAATATATCTTAATTCTTTTGGAAAAAATGAAAGTCTAAATTTCAAAACAGCTGCGTATCAAAATATTAGTACTTCAAAATCTTCTGACCAATACGAATATCTTTTGCCGGAAATTATTTATTTAAAATACAATTTGCTTAATAATAACGGTCTAAATTTTAGTACAAATTTTAAGAGTTTAAATACAAGCACTAATCAAAATAAAACAACTTTTATTAACAATTTAGATTATTCGACAGCAGAATCTTACAATACAAATCTTGGTATTGGATATAAATTTCTTACAAAAATTAATAATATTAACTACTATTCTGATTACAGAAATCCAAATGAAAACCTGAATAGTCAAATTAATCCAGTGGTAGGTCTTGATACGTCACTACCATTTGCCAAGTTATCAAAAGAATCTGAACAATATTTAATACCTAGAATACTTACTCGTTATTCTCCTGGAAAAATGACTAATGCAAAATCTAACGATACATCTTTGAATACTGATAATTTATTCTCAATAAATAGAATGAACTCAGATGAATTAATTGAAAAAGACTTCTCTTTTAACATTGGCTTAGACTGGGTGTGGAAAGAAAAAAATATAAATAAAAATAAACCAGCTGAAGCTGGAATTTCAATAGGTCAGGTTATAAAATTCAATGAAGATCCTGATATGCCTACAAAATCTTCTCTTCAAAATAAAAACTCTGATTTGGTAACCAAGGCAACTTATTTAAGTCCAGGAAATTTTGATGTAACTCTTAAAAACACATTAGATAATAGCTTTAAGCATATTTATTATAATGATATAAATTTAAAAACTTTTTTAAAACAAGGTGAAATTAATTTTAATTTCTATGAAAAAAATAGTCACATTGGAAATGAAAGATACGCAAAAGCAAATTTGACTTCGTATTTAACTGATAACACTAAATTAACAATTTCAACTGATAGAAATCTAAAAACAGATTTAACTAATTCTCATAAATTAGGAATTGAGAATGAAAATGAATGCATAAGATATGGTTTTTATTTACAAAAAAACTACTCATCAGATAAAGACTTAAAGCCAGCAACTAGTGTCTTTTTTGGAGTAACATTGCTACCATTTGGAGATAATTATACAACATCAAATATATTGCCTTCAATTGCTGGAATACAATAATTCTAAAAATAAATGGGTAAAAAAATTTTTTTACTAATATTTTTTGTATTTTTTTTAACTAACTCTAAAGCAAAACAATTAACTAATAACGTAATAGTTTCTATTGATAATTCAATAATTACGGACCTTGATATAAATAAAGAAATTAATTTTTTAAAATTTATTAACAAAGATCAAACTGCTAATAATCCAGAGCTATTAAAAAAAGAAATTGTTAATAGTTTAATAGATAGAAAAATCAAAGATATAGAAACAAATTACTTTAAAATTGAAGTTTCAGAAAAGGAAATCGAAATTAGCTTATATAATTACTTAGAAAGAATTAAAATTAATAATGAAATTCTCAATTCTTTCTATAATCAAAATGAAATAGAGAAAGATTATTTAAAAAATATAATAAAAATTGATATGAAGTGGTCAAAATTAGTTAGGCAGATGTATGAAAGTAGACTTAATGTTAATTTAACAGAAGTTAACAAAGAACTAGAAAAAGAACAAAACAATTCTGTAGATGATGAAAAATTGAAACGACAACTAATTATTACTGAACAAAACAAACTTTTAAACAAGTACTCAGCCACTCATCTAGAAAAGAGTAAAAAAAAATATTTAATTAAATTTCTGTGAAAAAAAATATTATAATTGTTCTAGGAGAGCCTAATAGTATTTCCTCTGAAATTTTTCTTAAATCAATTAATTATATAAAAAGGACAAAATTAAATTTCATAATCATTGGAAACTATTCACTATTAAAAAAACAGGCAAATTATTTAAATTTTAAAAAAAATATAAATTTTAGATTATCTAAAATAGACAATTTACCAAAAGTAAAATTTAATTTTATTAATATAGATTATAAGCAATCAAAACCTTTTGATCTAAAAACTAATAAATCAGATACATTTGTCAAAAAATGCTTTGAATGTGCAGTGCTCTTGCTTAAAAGAAAATTAGCTTGTGGGCTTATTAACCTCCCAATTAATAAGTCGAAATTTACAAAAAATAGATACAATGGAATTACCGAATATATTGCAGATAAAACTAATAACAAAAACAAAGAAAATATGCTTTTGTTTAATGAAGCTTTTTCTGTTCTACCTTTAACAACCCATATTCCTATAAAAAAAGTTTATAAAGATATTACATATAAAAAAATTGAGAAAGCGTGCAAAAATATAAATAATTTTTATTTAAAAACTATTAAAAGGAAAAAATTTAAAATCGGCATTCTTGGTCTAAATCCGCATAATGGAGAAAATGGATATATAGGAAATGAAGAAAAAAGAATAATTATACCAGCAATAAAAAAACTTAGAAAAAGATATCCAATAATAGGTCCACTTTCACCCGATACTAGTTTTTTACAAAGAGCTAAATTAAAAATTGATGTCTTAATCGGTCACTATCATGATCAAATTCTAACAACTTTCAAAACTAAATTTAATTATGATGCTATAAATATTACAATTGGTTTACCATTTCTAAGAATTTCTCCAGATCATGGGGTTGGTACGGAAATTATAGGAAAAGGGGTTGCGGATCCAAAAAGCTTTAAGAAAGCAATAAAGTTTTTTTCTCAATATAATGTTTAAGCATAAAAAGAAACTTGGTCAAAATTTTTTAATTAATAAAGAAATAATAAAAAAAATTGCAGACATAGGTAACGTTGAAAAGAATACTAATATAATTGAGGTAGGACCCGGTACTGGTAATTTAACTGAAGAATTGCTAAAAAAAAATCCAAAAGAAATTTTTGCAATCGAGTTTGATAAAGATTTAAGTAATTATTTAGATAAAATTAAAAATAATTACAAACATTTTAATTATAAAATTTCTGACGCTTTAACTTTTGATGAAAGGAGTGTTTTTAAAAAAAATTCAATAATTTATGGCAATCTTCCTTATAACATTTCCCTAAAATTATTAATTAAATGGATTTACTCTGATCCGTGGCCTCCTTTTTATGATCAAATGATTTTAATGTTTCAAAAGGAAGTTGCAGAGCGAATTGTAGCGACCTCTAATAATAAAAAATATGGAAGAATATCTATACTAACTGATGCCAGGTTAGATGTTAAATTTCATTTTAATATTTCCAAAAAAGAATTTAATCCTGAGCCAAAAGTTGATTCTTCAGTACTATCTTTCACTCCAAAAAAAAAAACTAATTTTAAATTAAATGATTTAGACATTTTGTCAGATCTAACAAAAGTTATATTTAATACTAAAAGAAAAATGATTTCTAAAACTCTTAAAAAATTACTTAATGAAAAAGAGCTTAAAATTATAGATTTTGATAATATTAAAAATTTAAGACCAGAAAATCTAGATTTTAGTTTTTACTATAAATTAGTGGATTTAATTAAAAGTAGATCTTAATTCTCTTTCAATTTTAATTATTTTGGTAATTTGTTCAAAACAATTTTCTACTTCTTTGTTTACCACAACATATTTATAATCTTTCCAATGGTTAATCTCATCTTTTGCCATTTTCATCCTTTGATCAACTAATTCTTTATTTTTTTCTTCTCTTTTTTTAAGTCTATTTTCTAAATCAATAATGCTGGGTGGTAAAATAAATACTGGAACAATATCTAATGGCATTATTTTTTTAACCTGTTCTGTTCCTTGCCAATCAATATCAAATAAATAATCTTTTCCCTGAACCAAACTATCTTCTATTGGTCCTTTTAAAGTGCCGTAATAGTTTCCAAATACTTTTGCCTGCTCTAAAAATTTATTTTGATTAGACAGTTCTTGAAATTTATTAACATCAACAAAATTATAATCTACACCATCTATTTCGTTTGGCCTTGGAGTTCTGGTTGTATAAGAAATTGATATTTTAAAATTACTATCGCTATCTTGAATTTTTTTAGCAAGCGTTGTTTTCCCCGCCCCTGAAGGGGAGGATAATATTAAAATTAAACCTCTTTTTGATTTTAAAATCAAAAGAACTACTTAGCGGGATTGTTCTCAATAAATCTAATTGCGTCACCTACTGTTAGTATTTTTTCAGCCTCTGAATCTGATATTTCAGAGCCAAATTCTTCTTCAAACGCCATTACTAACTCTACGGTATCTAAACTGTCTGCGCCCAAATCGTCAATAAAACTAGCTTCATCTGTAACCTTAGCTTCATCAACACCTAAGTGTTCTACGATAATTTTTTTTACTTTTACTGCAACATCACTCATTTTTTAAACTCCCTTAATTATTAATGATTCTTTCAATAAATGAATAAATTAAATAAATCAAGCCATATACATTCCACCATTAACATGGATGGTTTCGCCTGTAATATAACTAGAAAGATCAGAAGCTAAGAAAAGAGCGCAATTAGCAATGTCGTTACCAGTACCTAATTTTCCCATTGGTATATTTTCTATAAGTTTTTTTTTAAATTCTTCATTAATATTTTTAGTCATCTTTGTATCAATAAAACCTGGTGATATGCAATTTACTCTAATATTTTTTTTCGCATATTCTTTTGCAAGACTTTTTGACATTGCTACTATTCCTGCCTTAGCACTTGAATAGTTAGCCTGTCCAAAATTTCCTGTATGACCAACTATTGAACTAATATTAATTATAGATCCTGAATCTTGTTTCATCATTGCTTTAATAGAATATTTACAAATCAAAAAAACAGCAGTTAAATTTATGTTAATTACTTTATTCCATTCTTCATCTGACATTCTAATTGCAAGATTGTCTTTTGTGACGCCGGCATTATTAATGACTATGTCCAATCCTCCTAATTTCTCTTTTGCTTCTTTAACTAACTCTTCAATCTTTTGATGATTTTCTAAGTTAAAATTAGAAGTTTTAATTTTTGGAAAATTACTTTGTATAGTTTTAAGATTCTCTACATTTGTTCCGATAGTAAATATATCAGCTTCTAATTTATAAAAGCTCTCTAAAATAGACAGTCCAATTCCGGCGGTGCCTCCAGTTATAAAAACTTTTTTATTTTTTAAATTAATTAAATTCATTGAATTGAATTATATTATCAATTGTAGTTGTTGTAAGTTCTTTTCCTATTCTTTTTATCATGCCTGTTAATGCTTTTCCCGGCCCTATTTCAATAAAATGCTTTACACTATTTTTTGCCATAAAATCTACAGATTCTCTCCATCTAACGTGATGGGTAATTTGTTTTGTAAGTAAAGAAGGTATTTCTTTAAAGTTATCAATTGTCTTGGCTGTAACATTAGAAACAATATTGATTTCTGGCTGTGAAAAATTTGTTTTTATTAAAATTTGACTCATCTTATCCGCTGAAGGTTGCATTAAAGAACAATGAAATGGAGCGCTTACTGGTAATAATATTGCTTTTTTACTATAGGTGTTTTTAAGATCCTCTACTATTTTATTAATCTTATCTTTATTTCCGCTTATAACTATCTGACCTGGACAATTATCATTTGAAATTTCAGCAACTCCATCACTAGATTTATTTTTATTTATCACTTCATTTATCAAATCTACTTCCGCACCTAATACAGCTGCCATAACTCCAACATTTACTGGAACCGCTTCTTGCATCGATTTTCCTCTTTCTTTTAAAATTTTAGCACCATCTTTTAAAGTTAAAGAGTTTGAGCAAATCAATGAGGTGTATTCACCCAAAGAATGACCTGCAAAAAAACTATAGTCTTTTAAATCTTTTATTTTTTGTTTTTTTAAAGTTTTGTAAATAGCAACTCCTACAGTCATTATGGCTGGCTGAGTGTTTTCCGTAAGGTCTAAGGTTTCTTTAGGTCCATTTAAAATAATATTTGATAATTTAAAACCTAAAGCATCATCAACCTCATGAAAGACCTCTTTAGCTTCGCTAAAAGTGTCATAAAAATCTTTTCCCATACCAACATACTGAGAGCCCTGCCCTGGAAATACGATTGCTTTCATAATTAAGTAAGTAATTATAACAAAATTAACACTGTTGTATTAAAAAAAAAAAAATTATATATTGCCCTGACTTTCTCGACTTTAATATTAAGGTTGGGATGCTAATTAAAAGCAACCAAAAGATAGAATGAATTATTACGAACATACCTACATAGCTTCTCAAAGCTTAAATAATAAAGACCTTTCTGATCTACATCAAAAAATTGAAGATCTAATAAAAAAAAATAAAGGAAAGATTGAAAAGAAAGAAAATTGGGGACTTAGACAATTAGCTTACCCGATTAAAAATTTTAAGAAAGGTTATTATACAAATTTATACTTTTCTGGAGAGCCAACAGCTATTCAAGAGCTAGAAAAGATTGAAAGAATTGATTCAAATATTTTAAGATTTATGACTATTAGAATAAAAAATATACCTGAAGAAAATTCAGAATTAGTTCAAAAAGAGGAGAGTAAATAATGAAAAGAAAAAATATTAAAAAAACTAAAAAGAATAATAATTCAAATTTAATGCTTTTTCAAAAAGCGACCACTAAATTTACTAGAGACTGTCCTTTAAGTGGGAAAGATGCTCCTGTAATTAATTACAAAAATTTAAAGTTATTACAAAAATACATATCTGAGACTGGAAAGATGTTACCTAGTAGAATAACTTCGGTTTGTTATGCAAAACAAAAAGAGTTATCTAATGAAATAAAAAAAGCTAGAATATTAGCTTTATTACCATTTGTAGCGGATTAATTATGGAAGTTATACTTTTAGAAAATATTAAAAAATTAGGAAAAATTGGTAGCAAGGTAAAAGTTGCTAATGGTTTTGCTAGAAATTATCTTTTAAAAAAAAACAAAGCGCTAGTAGCGTCAAAAGAAAATTTAGCTATTTTTGAAAAAAGAAAAGATGAACTAAACAAAAAAAATAATGATTTAAAAAATGACGCTGTAAAAATTCAAAAAGAAATTGATAAATTTGAATTAAAAATCACTAAAAATTCAATGGAGGGAGGAGCCTTATACGGTTCTCTAACGATAAAAGAAATTATCCAAAATTTAGAAACACATAATTTTAAAAATATTTCAGCAAATATGATTGAGCTTAAAGAGCAAATTAAAAAAATTGGTGACTATATAGTAATAATAAATTTACATGCAGATGTTCAGGCTTCAATAAAAGTAAAAGTTGTTTCGGTTGAAAAAATAGTTTAACTGCAAAGTTATTAACTTATCCACATCATAAGAGTAAAAAATTATTCTATACTCATAACTTAAATAAATTTAAATGTTTCCATGAGCGCGGAAAATATTAGAATTTTAAATACCACTAAAGAATTACCCAACAATATAGAGGCTGAACAAATAATATTAGGATCAATCCTAGTAAATAACGAAATATTTGACGAAATCTCTACTATTGTTAATGAAAATATATTTTTTGATCCAGTTCATCAAAAAATATTTCATTATTTAAATAAATTAATCAGCAAGGGGTTACTTGCAAGTCCAATCACTTTAAAAAATTATCTAGAAAATGAACAGTCATTAAAAGAATTAGGTGGCAATGAATATATTGCAAAACTTACGAGACTTTCCACTTCTGCTTTTCAAGCTAAAGACTATGCTAAAGTAATTTATGATCTTCATTTGAGAAGAAAACTGATTGAATTATCTGAGAACACATTAACAGAGGCTAATAATAAAAATTTAGAATATACGGCTGAACAATTAATAGAAGGAACAGAAAAAAAACTTTTTGATCTTGCTGAACGAGGCAAATTTGACAGATCATATATGTCGTTTGAAAAAGCTCTTGGCGAAACTGTCGATATGGCCATGCGTGCCTTTAAGAATGACGAAGGTATAGTTGGAGTGCCAACAGGTCTTCGTGATTTAGATGAAAGGCTTGGTGGAATGCACAAAGGAGATCTAGTTATCATCGCTGGAAGACCTTCTATGGGAAAGACTGCTCTTGCAACTAACATCGCTTTTCATGCTGCAAAAAAAATTATGGAAAAAAAAGAAGGAAAGTCTTCTGTTGCTTTTTTTTCTTTAGAAATGTCATCTGAGCAATTATCAACTAGAATATTAGCTGAACAATCAAGAATTAGATCAAATGATATAAGAAGAGGAAAAATTACTCAGGAAGATTTAGAAAAATTTATCGAAGCTTCAAAAAATATTAATGATCTTCCACTTTATATCGATGAAACCCCTGCAATTAAAATTTCTACATTAGCAAATAGAGCACGAAGAATTAAAAGACTTCATGGTTTAGATTTAATTGTAGTCGACTATATACAGCTAATGACTACTGGAAATTTTAAATACGAAGGTAGAGTTCAAGAAATTGGAGAAATAACTCAAGGTCTAAAAGCTCTAGCAAAGGAACTAAGTGTTCCTGTTTTAGCTTTGTCTCAATTATCTCGTGCTGTTGAGCAAAGAGATGATAAACGACCTCAACTATCAGATCTAAGAGAGTCTGGTTCTATCGAGCAAGATGCCGATGTAGTTATGTTTGTATATCGACCAGAATATTATTTAGAGAAAAGCGAACCTCAAGCTGGAACGGCAGAACATATAACATGGCAAGAAAAAATGAGCCAAGTCCACAATCAGGCACTAGTAATAATTGGTAAACAAAGACATGGCCCTACAGGTATAATTAATTTAGAGTTTGAAAGCGCTTATACTAAGTTTAAAGATGCAAATAATATAAAATTTGATAATTAACCATGAATGCAATATTCGCATTCAAAATTAACTATAAATTTAAATAATATTAAAAATAATCTTAATATTATCAAAAAATTTTCAAAAACGTCTATTTGTCCAGTTATTAAAGCTAATGCTTATGGTCTTGGCGATGTCCAAATTGCAAAATTTTTAATTAAAAATAAATGTAAAGATTTCTGGGTTGCAAATATCTCTGAAGCCATAAAAATAAAAAAAAATATATCAAATATTAATATTTATGTAGCAAATGGATTAAACAAAAATGAAGAACAGATATTCTTTAAAAATAAATTTATACCTATTCTTAATACTTATGAACAATTTAAAAAATGGACAAATTTTTTAAATAAAAAAAAATCTTTTAATAAATTAGCTATTCAAGTTGATACAGGAATGTGCAGATCTGGAATGCAGGATGAAGAAATTTTAAAAATATATAACGAACGATCAATAATTAAAAAATTTAAAGAAGTTATAATATATACTCACCTTGCAAGCGCTGATGAGAAAAAAAGTAAATATAACATGATTCAAAAAAATAGATTTTTAAAAATAAAATCAATGTTTAATTTTCCAAATTGTAAATTCAGTCTAGCTGCTTCAGGGGGGATATTTTTAGGAAAAGAATATCATTTTGATATAGTGAGACCCGGAATTGCTTTATATGGTGGAAAATTATTTTTTAATAAAAGATTAAAAAATGTAGTCTCTTTGACATCTCCTGTTATTCAAATAAATCGTCTTAAAAAAGGTGAGACCGCAGGTTACAATCAAAGCTACAAAGCAAAAAAAAATATAGTAACAGCTACCATTCCCCTTGGATATGCTGATGGTGTTAAAATCAAAATATCAAATATAGGCCATGTATTTTATAAAAATATCAAACTTCCAATGATCGCAAGAATATCCATGGATTTAATGATAGTTGATGTTACTAGAGTTAAAAATAAAATTAAAATTGGGAATTATTTAGAAGTGTTTGGGAAAAATTTAAATTTAGATGGTTTTGCAAAAGTGTCTGAAACTTCTCCTTATGATATTATTACATCCGTCTCTGAAAGATGTGAAAGAGTGTACATTAATTAAAAATGAATTTTATAAATCAACTTTATAAAAAATTTTTAGAAAGACCTAAATTAATACTTGTTGCATTAATAATAATATTTTCGTTTTCTGTTTATAATGCAAAAAATTTTCAGTTAGACGCATCAGCAGATTCTTTGTTGTTGGAAAATGATCCTGATCTAAATTACTTAAGATCTGTAAATGAACGTTATTCATCTGAAGATTTTTTTGTAATTACATATTCTCCTAAAAAAAAAATTAATGAGGAAAGTCTTAATGAATTAAAAAAATTTGTTAATGAAATTAATAATATAAAATGGGTAAGCAAAAGCATAAGTGTTTTAAATGCTCCTTTATTTGAAAGTTCTGATCTACCCTTAATAGAAAAGATTAAAAATATTCAATACATAGTTACACCAGGCATTGAAATTAATAGAGCTTTAAATGAATTAAAAAATAGTCCGGTATATAAAAAATTAATAATAAATGAAGAGGCCACAACTTTTGGTATTGTTGTCTATATTAAAGATAATAAAGAATATTTATCTGCTCTAAAAACAAATAAAAATTTTCTAGACAAACAACAGAATAATAAACTTTCAGAAAAAGATTTAAAAGACTTTGAGGCCCACAATAAAATTTTAGAAAAACTTAAAAAAGAACATAATAAAAATTTAGAATTTTATAATATTGAGATTAGATCGCATATTTCAAAATATAAAAACATAGCAGATATTAATCTTTCTGGAATCCCTATGATAGCCGATGACTTGATATCTTTTATAAAAAAGGACATCACTGTTTTCGGTTCAGGTGTTTTTATTTTTATTATAATAACTTTATGGTTTATTTTTAGAGACATTCGATGGGTAATCTTCCCGCTTCTAAGTTGTCTTTTATCTATTGCTATAATGGTTGGAATGTTAGGTTATTTAAATTGGAAGGTAACAGTAATATCTTCTAATTTTATTTCGATAATGCTTATTCTTACAATGGAAATAAATATTCACTACGTTGAAAGATATAAACAGCTGCAAGCAGAATTTCCAAAAAAAAAAGAAAATTATCTTACTTATCTAACTACAACAAAAATTTTTACCCCAATACTGTATGCGGTTTTAACAACTGCATTTGCATTCTTATCACTTATTTTTTGCGATATTAAACCAGTTATAGATTTTGGATGGATGATGACTCTTGGTTTATTTATTTCGTTATTTGTATCAATGATTTTGCTACCTTATTTAATTATTAAATTTAAACCAAAAGCAACGCCCATTCACGAAAGTAAAGAATCAAAATTAGCACAGATATTTTGCTCTATAGGTTTAAATCAACGATTTTTAGTTTTGGCATTTTCATCAATTATTTTAATTTTAAGTATTTATGGACTGACAAAATTAAAAGTTGAAAATAGTTTTATTAACTACTTTGATAAAAAAACTGAAATATATCAAGGTATGAAGTTAATTGATGAAAAATTAGGTGGCACGACTCCTTTAGAAATTATTTTAAAATTTAAAGACTCAGACAGTAAGAGCAACAAGAATGATGATGATTTTTTTCAAGGCTCTGACTCAAATGAATACAAAGATAGTTATTGGTTTACTAATTTTAGAGTAAATAACATTATTAATGTTCATCAATATTTAGAAACATTGCCTGAGATAGGGAAAGTTTTATCTTTTTATTCAGTTTTACAATTAGGTGAAAAGATTAATGATAATAAAAAATTAGGACCTCTAGAAATGGCAATTTTATATAGTAAATTACCTGAAGATATCAAAAAAAGTATAGTTACGCCTTATGTTTCAATTGAAAATAATGAAGCAAGAATTTCACTTAGAATAATAGATTCTAACCCCAATCTTAATAGAAAAGAACTTTTAATAAAAATTCAAAAAGACTTAGAAGAAAAATTAAAGCTTAATAAAGATGAATTTAAAATTACAGGAATATTAGTAATATTTAATAACTTGCTGCAAAGTTTATTTGATTCACAAATTAAAACTTTAGGAATAACCTTTGCGGGGATTTTTATTTTACTGTTAATATTATTTAAATCATTATCTTGGTCTATTGTGGCTGCGATTCCAAATTTTACTGCCGCTTTATTTATTTTAGGAAGTTTAGGGTTATTTAATATTCCTTTGGATATGATGACAATAACTATTGCATCTATTACCGTTGGAATAGCTATTGATAATAGCATTCACTACATTTATCGCTTTAGAGAAGAATACAAAAAAAACAAAAATTATAAAAAAACTATTGAAATTTGTCACAAATCTGTTGGCAAGGCGATAGTCAATGCCTCATTAACTATAGTCTTTGGATTTTCAATATTAATATTTTCTAACTTTATCCCTTCGATTTATTTTGGAATTTTTACTGGTTTAGCAATGTTAACAGCTATGACGCTTGTGTTAACTTTAATGCCACAGTTAATTGCAATTATAAAACCATTTAAGAATGGATAATTTTTTAAATTTTTTTCAATCCAATAAAATAAATATATTTGATGTCATTGTAGCTATAATAATTCTCTTTAATTTAATATCTTCACTTAAAAAAGGATTTGTATTGAGTTTGATTTATTTTTTAAAATGGATCATTGCTTTTATAATAGCAAAATTTTCAATTCCATACGCTCTGCCTTATGTTAGTGAAATAATTGAAAATGAATCGACAGCTCGAACAGTAGCTGGCGTAACTGTATTTTTATTAAGCCTATTCTTAATTATAGTCTTGGGCAAAGCGATGGGAAAATCTTTAAAATGGGCCGGTTTAGGAGGAATTGATAAATTATTTGGTTTTATTTTTGGAGGGATTACGGGGTACTTTTATTGTGTTATAATACTGAGTCTATCTAATTATATTTACCTATATGATAAGTGGCCTCCCTATCTCAAAAACGGGTCTTCTTACAATGCTATTGAATATGGACGAAAATTATTTGACGAAAAAATTCTATTTAGTGACGAATACATCGATAAGACGAAAAAGAAATTAAAAAAATAATTTTTATGTTAATTGATCTAAACGCTGACAAATTAAAAGAAGAGTGTGGTGTTTTTGGAATCTTTGATCATATTGATGCTTCTGCTTTAACTGCTCTGGGGCTACATTCTTTGCAACATCGAGGTCAAGAATCTTGCGGTATTGTTTCTTACGATGGTAAAAATTATTTTTCTGAAAGAAGATTAGGACTGGTCGGTGACAACTTCACAAAAGAAACTACTATCGAAAAACTTCCAGGAAATTTTGCGATAGGTCATAATCGTTATTCTACGACTGGTGCACCTGTTTTAAGAAATATACAGCCCTTCTTTGCAGACCTATATACTGGCGGAATTAGCATCGCACATAATGGAAATCTTACTAATTCAATAATGTTAAGAGAAAAGATGATTAAAGATGGAGCTATATTTCAAACCACATCTGACACAGAAACAATAGTTCAGCTAATAGCTCGCTCAAAAAGATTAAAAACTATAGATAAAATAATAGACTCTTTGTTTCAAATACAAGGTGGGTATGCCCTTGTTATGTTAACAAATAAAAAGTTAATCGGCGTAAGAGATCCTTATGGAATAAGACCTTTGGTGCTTGGTAAATTAAAAAAATCATATGTCCTAGCTTCTGAAACATGTGCATTAGATATTATTGGAGCCACTTTTGTTCGTGAAATCGAAAATGGAGAAATTGTAATTATAACAAATGATGGAGTGGAAAGCATTAAGCCATTCCCTAAAATGAAAGCACGTCCGTGCATATTTGAATATATATACTTTGCAAGACCAGACAGTTTAATGTCTGGAAAAAGTGTTTATGAATTTAGAAAAAATTTCGGCGAACAATTAGCAAAAGAATCTCATGTAGAAGCCGATATAGTTTCTGCAGTTCCTGATTCTGGGGTCCCTGCTGCAATAGGGTATTCAAGAGAATCTAAAATTCCTTTTGAATTAGGATTGATAAGAAATCACTATGTAGGAAGAACCTTCATTGAGCCTACGCAACAAATTCGACAATTAGGCGTTAAATTAAAACATAATCCAAACTCATCTTTGGTTAAAAACAAAAGAATAATTTTAATAGACGATTCAATAGTAAGAGGAAATACGTCTAAAAAAATAGTTCAGATGATGTACGATGCTGGGGCAAAAGAAGTGCATATGAGAATATCTTGCCCTCCTATCATGTATCCAGACTACTATGGAATTGATACTCCAGATAAAGATCAGCTTTTAGCTTCTAATATGTCGTTAGATGAAATGACTAAGTATATTGGCGTTAAAACTTTGAAATTCTTATCTATAGATGGAATTTACAAAGCAATGGGTTACGAAAAACGTAACAATGCAAATCCAGAGTTTACGGATCATTATTTTACAGGTGATTATCCAATACCTCCTCTTGATCAGTCAAATAGAAGCGTAAAAGACAATCAATTGTCTCTGCTAAGTAATATTAGATAGTTTAATATTTATTAGATTTAAAAGGATTTTCTGCACTAACAAATCTTAAAAAAATTTTAAAACCCTTAATATTAAATTTTTTACTTAAGCTTTTTGCTAAATATTTTTGATAATCTAACGAAAGTTTATTGGCTTGATTTCCAAAAATTTTAAAAATAATTGGTCTAGTGCTTACTTGTTTAATATATTTTATTTTTGGACGAAATCTTGAATACACAGGTATTTTGTTCTTATTTAATGCCTCCTGCAAAGCTTGATTTAAATCTTTATTGTCATAATTTTTTCTTAAACGTGAATGTATGCTAATTACTTCATCAAATATTTTTTTTGGAAATTCTAATTTTAAAGAACAAATGCTAAATGGATCTGCTAATAAAGCATCAGAAAATAGATTTTTTATATAATAAATATATTCATTTTTGATTTTTTTTAACTCATCAACTAAATCAATTTTATTAATAACAAAAATTAAGCCTTTGCCTTTATCTAATACTAATCTACAAATTTGTTTGTCAGTTTTTGTAAACTCTTTATCAGCTTCAATCATAAACAAAACGACATCTGCAAGATAAATTGCCTTTAAGCTTTCTTTTGTAATATATTGTTGTTCATCAGATTTCGATTTTCCTTTTCTTTTTAATCCACCGGAATCAATTAATTTAAAAGTTCTATTTTTATAAGAAACATTATCTATAAAAAGGTCTTTTGTTGTTCCTGGAATTTCACTAACAGGTGATAAGTCTTTATTTAAAACTCTATTAAAAAAAGTAGATTTACCTACATTAGGCTTTCCTACTATTGCAAGAGTAATAACTCCTGATGATATTTTATCCATTAATTAAGTATTATTAATTCTGAAGAACGATTAAGGATTAACAATTTATTATCAACAATAATTGGTGCCCTTGATAGGTCATTGTTAATTTTTTTGTGAGAAATATACTTTCCGTCGTTTGCTGATATTTTATAAATATCTCCATTTGATGATGTCGCATATAAATGATTGGATGCTAATAGTAATCCATAATAATCTAGAGCTACTTTATTATTTTTGGAGAACTTAGTGAGGTTTAAGGACCATAAAATATTTCCATTTATTTTATTAAAAGAAATAACAAAACCATTTTCTGTTAATACAAACAAATATTTATCTGTACTAATGTGATTTTGAATTGAAGATAGTTTTTGAGACCACTTTATTTCTCCTGTTTCCAGGTTCAAATTAAACAGATCGCCACTATTAGAAGAAACATAAACATCTTTTTTATCAATTAGAATATTAGAAATTTTAAAAACTAAATTATTAGAAATACTATTTTGAGATAAAATATTTTTTGTCCAGGTAATAACCTGCTGATTTAAATCAATTGCGGTAATATCTCCAATGTCATTAGAGAATAATAGTTTATTATCATGTAAGGAAATATTGCTAGATCTAGTTGGTTTTATTAAACCAGACAATGATTCAAAACTCCATATTTTTTGACCATCTAATGGATTAAAAGCATAAAGACGACTGTTTTGATTTACAACATACAAAACACCTTTATGAAAATTGAGATGCGATGAAAATGGAATGCCGTAATTTTGTTGCCAAATCGTTTTTCCTGTTTGAGTATCAATTGAATAAATAAATCCTAAATTATCAGCTGCAAATAAAAAATCTCCATTTAAAAACAATGCAATATTTTTAGGATAATTATTATAAGTGCTTTCGTATATTTTTAGTTCCCAAATTATTTTTTGACTAATCGTATCAAATTTATAAATTTTACCTTTCTCATCACTAAAAAATACAAAATTTTGAAATACTAATAATGAGCCACTATCATTATTTTTATTTATATAATCGCCTATATTTTTTTTAAAAATATCCTGAAATTTTCCTTCATAAATAAAATGATCATAAAAATTATTAGAAGAAAAATGCTCATAAGACCATTTTGTATTTAGCTGAGGTTGATTTAATTGCAATACAGATTTGGAATCAACTTCCTTATCAAAAACATTGCTTACTTCAAAAACATTTATTTTTTCTCCTTGTTTTTTAAAGATCTCAAGATCAACTTTTTTATCTTTGTTAGTTGAACAAGAAAAAATAAATAGGGATAAAAATATTAAAAATAATTTCATTTATTTTATTTC
The DNA here is from genome assembly GCF_965235095.1 of Fontibacterium abundans (SeqCode). GTDB lineage: Bacteria > Pseudomonadota > Alphaproteobacteria > Pelagibacterales > Pelagibacteraceae > Fontibacterium > Fontibacterium abundans. The sequence goes on from NZ_OZ249405.1 coordinate 622,514, forward strand.
TTTAATTTTTTTTGCAAGATCTTTTTTAAAAATTTCAGGAATATCTGAAATTTTTAATGCCTGATCATAAATATCTTTTGCTTTAATTTTTTGTCCTTTGCTTAAATAAAAATCACCTAATATTTCTAATGACAAAACTCTCCATGGAGAATTTTTAAAATCAGCTGGATTTAATAAGTTTAAAAATTGCTGTTCGTCTAAATTATCAAAAGCTAACAAGGCTTTCTTAATTTTAAATAAATCTTTATCATTTTTCTCTATATTAGACTTAATTGCATAATCTAAAATTGAAATTTGTTCATTTTTATTTTCTTTCGTTAACTCTAGTAATTTGGAAATTGCTAATACTTTGTATAAATTAATTTTAGAATCTTTTAAAATTTCTAGTCTTTTTTTAGCTTCATCTATTTTTTTATCATTAATAAGACTTAAAATTACTACATATTCTTGCGTATATTTTTTTGCTCTATTTTCAAAAATAATATTTTTACTAACTACAAAAACTATTGATAATAAAACTAAAGATAGAATGATAATAATTATAAATTTATATTTTTTGAAAAAATTTATAAATCTATCTTGTTTTAAATCTTCGTCTATTTCGTTAAAGATTTGATTCATGAAATTTGATACATATTTTTAATATTTGGAAAATTATTATTTTTTAAATCTTTTACAAATTTTTTTATACAAATCTCAGTTCTTTCCTTAAAATTATCATACATTTTAACAAATTTAGGAGGCTTTTCTGAAAATCCCAGAAGATCTTCTGTAACTAAAATTTGTCCATCACATTTATTTGATGCACCTATTCCTATAGTTGGAATTTTTATACTTTGATTAATTTTATCTGCTAAATTTTTAATGACACATTCCACAACCACTGAAAAAGCTCCTGCTTTTTCTATAAAAATAGAATCTTTGATAATTTGATTAAAACTTAAATTATTTTTTCCTTTAACTCGATAATCTTTTTTTTTTCTTACACTTTGGGGCAACAAACCTACATGCCCCATAACTGGTATATTATTATCAACCAAATATTTTATGGTTTTATAAACTTTAACTCCTCCTTCAACTTTAACAGCATCACAATTTGTTTCTTTCATAATTTTTTTTGCATTCTTTAAGGCGATCTTAGGATTTTTTTCATAAGTTCCAATTGGCATATCTACGACTAGTAAACTATTGCTTACTCCTCTACTTACTGCTTTGCCATGCATAATCATCATATCTAATGTAACTTCTCTTGTAGATTTCATTCCGTGCAACACCATTCCTAATGAATCTCCCACTAGAATTACATCACAATATTTATCCAAAATCTCAGCCATTGGCGTTGTATATGCTGTTAAACAAACTAGCGGTTTTCTAAATTTTTTTAGTTTAATATTATTTACTGTTAATTTTTTTTTCACAAATCTTACTCCCATTCAATTGTTGCTGGTGGTTTTGAAGTAATATCATAAACAACTCTATTAATGCCCTTTACATTGTTGATAATTTTATTAGAAATTTCTGCTAGATCTCTATTTTTAAAATTGTAAAAATCGGCCGTCATTCCGTCTTGCGAAGTAACTGCTCTTAATGAACAGACAAATTCATATGTCTTAGAATCTCCCATCACCCCTACCGTTTTTACTGGTAAAAGCACAGTAAAGGCTTGCCAAATCTTTTTATAAAGATTTCTTTTTTTTAATTCATTAATAAAAATAATATCGGCCTCTTGTAAAATTTTAACTTTAATCTTATCAACTTTTCCAGGAATTCTAATTGCTAAACCAGGACCTGGAAAAGGATGTCTAAAGATGATTTCTTTAGATAACTTTAGGCTAAGACCTATTTTTCTGACCTCATCTTTAAATAGCTCCCTAAAAGGTTCAATTAATTTGAATTTGATTTTTTTGGGCAAGCCCCCAACATTATGATGTGATTTAATTACAGAGGAAGGTCCCCCATGGTGGCTTTGGCTCTCAATAACATCAGGGTATAACGTTCCTTGCGCTAAATATTTAATTTTTTTAAATTTTTTAGATTCTCTTTCAAAAATTTTTATAAAAACTTTGCCAATAATTTTTCTCTTGGTTTCGGGATCAGTAACATTTTTTAGAGCATTTAAAAAAATTGAAGACGCATCTACATAATTTAATTTTACTTTATAATTTTTTTTAAAGACATTAATTACTTCTAATTCTTCATTTTTTCTTAATAGTCCTGTGTTTATGAAAAAACAATGCAATTTTTTTCCAATAGCCTTGTATAGTAAGGCAGCTAAAACACTGCTATCAACGCCTCCGGATAAAGCACATAAAATATTCTGATCACCAACCTCTTTTTTAATATTTTTTATTAAATAATTTATCTGATTTTTAGAATTCCAATTTTTCTTTAATTTACAAATATTAAATAAAAAATTCTTAAATAAAATATTACCGTTAGTAGTATGAATTACTTCTGGATGAAATTGAATTCCAAATATTTTTTTACTTAGATTTTGTATAATCGTATATTTATAATCTTCACTTGAGGCAACTCCTTGAAAACCCTTGGGTATTTTTGTTACTACGTCGGTATGATTCATCCATACTTGCGTTTTTTTATCTTTGTTAAAAAAATCTTTTGTTAAAATTGAATTTTTGTTACTAAAAATATCACATCTTCCAAATTCACTTTTTTTGTAATTTTTAACAATGCCTCCAAATTCTTTGGCTAACAATTGATGTCCGTAACAGATACCTAGAATAGGTTTGTTAAAATTTAATATTTGTTTTGAAATTCCTAAGTATGACGTTTTGGTAATTGATAAAGGACCGCCCGATAGAATAATTCCTTTTAAATTAAATTCATTTCTTAAATCTTTAGTTTTATAACAACTGATAATTTCACAATAGACGCCTAGCTCTCTAATTCTTCGAGCAATAAGTTGTGTAGTTTGTGATCCGAAATCTATTATTACTATTTTATCTGTATACGAAATATCTTTCATTGTTTCTTATCGATTATTATCATTTTCGATAAATCGTTCTTCTTCGAACATAATTCTTTACATACTTTTGAGAAAACTAAATTACTTTCTTGGGCCTTCTTGAAATCACCTTCCTCAATATTTAGTAAGATTTTTAAATATAAAGCCTCTTCATTTTTTGGATTTAAAACTAAAACTGTATCTAAATAATTTTTTTGTTGATTATTATCTTTATTAATCGCTGATATTTTTGACAAATGTAAATATGATTTCTCATTCTTAGTATTAAATACAATGTCTTTTTCGAAATAATATTTTGCTTCCTTATAATTATTTTGATTAAAAAACTTCATCCCTTGATTAAAATAATCAGGATTTGCAGCAAAACTTTTTAGGGCTAATGAACAAATAAAAATGGATAAAAAATATTGTAAATATTTTTTCATAATTAACTTTCAAATGGATAATTGGGCGACTGCTTTGTAATTTGTATATCGTGCACATGACTTTCCTTTAATCCTGAATTTGTAATTTTAACAAATTTTGCTTTTTTCTTTAACTCTAAAATATTTTTAGCGCCAACATAGCCCATCGAAGCTTTTAATCCTCCAATAAGTTGATGAATAACTGCTCTCACAGGTCCTTTATAAGGAACTCTACCTTCAATTCCCTCTGGTACAAGTTTTAATGAATCATTAATTTCTTGTTGGAAATATCTATCAGCGGATCCTCTCGACATCGCTCCAATAGAGCCCATACCTCTATAAGATTTGTAACTTCTGCCTTGGTAATAAAAAACATCTCCTGGACTTTCTTCTGTTCCTGCAAATAGTGATCCTATCATTACAGCATCCGCTCCTGCGCCTATGGCTTTAGCAATATCACCGGAATATCTTATTCCACCATCAGCTATTATTTTAATTTTTTTATTCTTTATTGATTTTGCAACATTATATATTGCTGTAAATTGAGGCACGCCTACTCCAGCAACAATTCTTGTAGTACAAATTGATCCTGGTCCTATACCCACTTTTACTGCATCAGCTCCATGATCAACCAATGCTTTTGCTCCTTCAGCTGTAGCTATATTTCCAGCTATTATCGTTGTCTTAATATTTTTTTTTATTCTCTCTAATGTTTTTAAAACAGAAACTGAATGCCCATGAGCTGTATCTAAAACGATTACATCTGCTCCGGCTTCTGCTAACTGCTCTGCTCTTTGAAAACTTTCTTGTCCAGTTCCGACTGCCGCAGCGACTACCAATGATCCGTTTTTATCTTTGGCTGCCTCAGGATAAATCTGGGATTTCTGAATATCTTTGACAGTAATAAGGCCTTTGCATTTAAAATTATTATCTACGATGATTAATTTTTCTATTTTGTTTTTAAACAAGATTTTTTTTGCTTCAGTTAAGGATGTTCCAACTTTTGCAGTAACCAGTTCTTTGGTCATTAAATCTTTAACTTTAATTTTTTTATCATTTACAAATCTAACGTCTCGATTGGTTAAAATTCCAACTAATTTAAGATTTTTGTTAACAACTAAGATTCCAGATATTTTATGATTTTTCATTAACTCTGTTGCCTCAAACAACGAGGCTTCAGAATCAATCGTAATAGGATCTATAACCATCCCAGATTCAAATCTTTTAACTAATTTAATTTGGTTAACCTGTTCTTCTATAGTCATATTTTTATGAATACATGCCATACCACCTGATTGAGCCATAGCTATTGCCAATTTATATTCTGAAACTGTGTCCATTGCAGAAGCAATAAGGGGTATTCCAAGTGATACAGTTGATGATAATTGAGTAGAAACTATAGTCTCTTTAGGTAAAACAGAAGAATGTCTTGGCTCGAGTAAGACATCATCAAAAGTTAATGCTTCGGGGATTTCCATGTATAAATTTATTATATTAAAAACCTGAAGTCAAATAGTTTTTAAATCTCTACATAATAAATACATTTCTCTAGATTCTTTTCTACTGGAATCTGGTTTAATTCTTTCTATATTTTTAAAGGAATCTTTAGCGTTTTTAATTAGAATATTTTCATCTTTTCCACAAAAAATTTTTACTAATAGAGAAGATTTTGGTTTCAAAATAACTCTAGATAAATTGACGACATCTAAAGCTATAGAATTGGTTTTAATTGCATCTAAGTCTTTGTTTCCTGTTGTATTAACAGCCATATCTGACAATACAATATCAACTTTATTTTGATCAAAAAAATTATTAACAAAATCTAAAAAATCATTTTCATTAAAATCTTTCTTATAAAAAAAAATATTATCTATTTTATCCATAGCTAAAATATCTATGGATAGGTTTTTCCCATTTTTATTAAACTCAGAACAAACTTGCGACCACCCTCCTGGTGCACTCCCCAAGTCCATAATATTTAAATTGTTCTTTAAAAACTTAAATTTTTTATTAATTTCTATAAGTTTAAAAGCAGACCTAGATCTGTATCCTTTTGTTTTTGCTTCTTTAACATAAAAGTCATTATTTTGTCTTGATATCCAAAGTTTTGAACTTTTTTTTAATTTTTTATTATGTATTTTATCCATATGGAATTGAGTAAACAATTACACTAAAAGAATATTTTGAAAACAAATTAATAAACAATTGAAAAAAATATTAATATATAATTCTGGCGGGGGAATCGGCGACACAATTCAAATTATAAATTTATTAGTGTCTTTACATGAACATTACACAGATCATGAAATTTACCTTCTACAGGCTCATCAAAACAATTTATTTGACAACACTTTAAAAGAATTAAACTTAAATTTTGTAAAAAAAACTCCAATTAAATTGATGTACTTTGGATTTAGGTTAAAACATTATTTTCAATTAAATTCATTAATAAAAGAAAATAATATTTTTTTTGATATAATTATAGATTTGCAATCTAAATTAAGGAATACGATAATTTTAAAAAAGATACCTCATAATATTTTTATTTCTAGTACATTTAATAATTTTTTTTTACAACCTAAGATTAAAATAGATAATAAAGAAAAAAATATTATTTACAGAATTGCAAATTACATAAATGTCTTGAATGATAATAAGTTTATTTTAAAGAAATATAATATAAATTTAATAAAAAAATTGTACTTTGATGAGGCAAATAGATTGTTACCGAGCAATAAATATGTTGGAATTTCTATAACCCAAGGAAATTTATATAGAGAAAAAAAATTACCACTTAGTTATATTGTAGATGTGGCGAAATATCTCTTATCTATTAACAAAAAACCTGTCTTTTTAATTGAAAAAAAACATTTCAAACTTAAAGAAGAACTGGAAAGCAAATTAAAAGATATTATTTTTCCTGAATTCAATAGCAATTTAAACGATCCATGTTTATTAATCTTATTGGCAAAAAGGATGGACTACGCAATCTCAATTGATAATGGCGTTATGCATTTACTCTCTTTAGCTAATATTCCTATGATTACAATATTTGGTCCAACCTCATCCGATAAATTTGCCCCAAAAGCAAATAATATCAAAATTTTAAGTAGTCAAAAATTATTCAATTCCAAAAATGTAAATTTAATTTCGCCAAAAATTATTATTGAGCAAATTGACTTGCTTGAAAAAGAAATAATCTAAAACTTGCCTTTAAATAAAGTCTTCAGAAATCAAGCTATCAGTGGCTTTTGAAGATCGCTTTTTTATAATTTTAAAATGTACAAAACTAATTGGTATTAATGATAAATAAAAGCAACCTGTGGCTAAAAGGGTGTTAAAAGGATAATTGATTAACGAGCCAAAATAGGCAGCAATTAATAACAATAAAAAAATCAAGAAAGGTCTACTTACTTTAATTCCCTTTAGTGAATAAGTTGGAATTTTGCTAATCATTAAAAAAGTTGAAGCTATTATAAAAATTATAGCTATTTTTTTATAATCATAATTAGACGAAAAATCACTTAATGATAAAATTAATGGTAATAGCAATATTCCCGCTCCTGCTGGCGATGGAACTCCTGTAAAGAAATTTTCTCTCCATTTCTCATTAATTGTTTTTGATCCTAAATTAAATCTTGCCAACCTTAAACAACATGCAACTGAGTGAAATAAAACTAATAACCAACCAGCATTCCCCAAGTCCTTTAAAATCCATATATAAACTGTGATTGCTGGCGCTACTCCAAAATTAATAAAATCAATTAATGAATCTAATTCGGCACCAAATTTTGAAGTTCCTTTTATTAATCTTGCAATTCTTCCATCTATTGTGTCGATGATTGACGCAATAGTAATTGCTATTACCGCATAATCAAATTGAGAATTAAGAGCAAACTTAATTGAACTAATACCAACACATAAACCTAAAATACTTATAATACTTGGAATTACATATCTCGGGTGGATCATTTTAAAAAATATATTATCTAAATTTTTGCTAGTAAGCTTTCTCCAGCAACTACCGTCTGTCCTTGTTTTGCTAAAAGTTTGTAATCACTGTCAAAATAAAGATCAACTCTGCTACCAAATCTTATAATTCCAATTCTATCGCCCTGTTTTAAATTTTGACCTTGTTTGACTTCACAAACAATTCTTCGCGCTACCAAACCCGCTATCTGAACAATTGCAAAAGTTTTCCCTGAGTTATTAGAATATTTAATTAAATTTCTTTCATTGTCCTCACTAGCCTTATCTAAAGAAGCGTCAATAAATTTTCCTGGTTTATAAAATATTTCATCTATTATTCCGGTAATAGGAACTCTGTTAACATGGCAATTAAAAACATTCATAAACACGCTCACTCTTTGATATTCTTTATTTTCCATATTAAGTTCTTTTGGACCTCTAACATTTACTATTAGACTTATCACTCCGTCAGCTGGGCTAACTAAAAAACTATCATCGTTAATAGGATATCTTTCTGGATCTCTAAAAAAATAATAAACCCAAATTGTTAAAATAAATCCAATAACGCCTAAAAGTTTGTTAATTAAAATTAATAGCATAGTAACTATCACTGCTATTACTAGCATTCTATAACCTTCTCTATGAATTGGTGGAAAAATAATATCTAACATAATTATTTAATTAGTTAAAAACATACTATATAAAAATATTTTTTATTAATATCAAAAAAATTATGTCAAAAATTAAAGTAAAAAATCCTGTTGTTGAGCTTGATGGCGATGAAATGACAAGGATTATTTGGGATTTTATTAAGCAAAAACTAATACTACCTTATCTTGATATAGACCTTAAATATTTTGATTTGGGCATGGAAAGTAGAGATAAAACTGACGATCAGATAACAATTGATTCTGCTAATGCAATTAAGAAGTATGGTGTTGGAGTTAAGTGCGCAACAATCACTCCAGATGAAGAAAGAGTAAAAGAATTTAATCTTAAAAAAATGTGGAAGTCTCCAAATGGGACTATCAGAAATATATTAGGCGGGACTATATTTAGAGAGCCTATTATTTGTAAAAATATTCCAAAATTAGTTCCTTCTTGGACAGATCCTATAGTGATTGGAAGACATTCTTTTGGAGATCAATACAAAGCAACAGATTTTAAAGTTCCAGGAAAGGGTAAACTTAAAATTCAATGGATTTCAGAAGATAATAAACAAATAATTGAGCATGAAGTTTTTAATTTTACAAGTCCAGGTGTTGCGCTTGCTATGTATAACTTAGATGATTCAATAAGAGATTTTGCAAGAGCATGTATGAATTATGGAATTTTAAGAAAATGGCCAGTTTATTTATCTACAAAGAATACAATCCTAAAAGCTTACGATGGGAGATTTAAAGATCTTTTCCAAGAAGTTTATGAAAAAGAATTTAAATCAAAATTTAATGAAATCGGAATCACTTATGAGCACAGATTAATAGATGACATGGTTGCATGCGCTATGAAGTGGAGTGGAAAATATGTTTGGGCTTGTAAAAATTATGATGGTGATGTTCAGTCAGATACTGTTGCTCAAGGTTTTGGGTCTTTGGGTTTAATGACTAGTGTATTAATGACTCCTGATGGAAAAACTGTTGAGGCTGAAGCTGCTCATGGAACTGTAACTAGACATTATAGAGAACATCAAAAAGGAAAACAAACATCTACAAATCCTATAGCTTCTATTTTTGCGTGGACACGAGGACTAGCACATAGAGGAAAGTTGGATGGAAATAGCGAATTAATAAAATTTTCTAATACTTTAGAAAAAGTTTGTGTTGCCAGCGTAGAAAAAGGATATATGACAAAAGATCTTGCTGTTTTAATTAATAAAGATGAAAAATATCAAACTACAACTGAATTTTTAGAAACTATAAATTCTAATCTTAAAAAAGAATTAAATTAATTAATTTTTTTTAAAATTTCTTCAAAAGAACTTTCGATTTTCGAACTATTTGCGCCACCGCTAGCTTGAGCAAAATCTTTTCTTCCGCCTCCACCTTTTCCACCTAAAATTACTCCTATTTCTTTAGCTAATTTTGAAGCATCATATTCATTAATTAAATCATTGGTTACTCCAACTGCTACCGTAACTTTTCCATCATTTACAGAATATAAAATAATGATTTGTTTAATTGATTGTTTTCTTTGTTCTTCAATAAAATTCTGAATTCTTTTTACTGGATAATCTAATAATTTTTGAAATCTGATGCTAATTTTATTGTGGTTAATATCTTTAATTGTATTTTTACTCTTATCTAATAATATATTTTTAACTTCTAAATCCTCTAAAATTTTTTTTAAAACTATGGTTCTTGCTGAAAAATCTTCTTCTTTAATTTCATTAATATTGCCTCCTAAATCTTTTATTTTTTTTTCTAATTCATTTATTTGAGCTATTTTGCTTTGATTGATTTCATCTTTTTCATTTGCTCTGTTTTTTAAGTACTCTGCTAATTGAGCATCTCTTAAAGCCTCAACTCTTCTTACTCCTGCTGCAACTGGAGACTGACTCACAACTGAAAATCTTCCAATTTCATGTGTATTTTTAACATGTGTTCCACCACACAATTCTATGGAAAAAGCTTTATTGTCATCAGTGCCCATTGTTAAAACTCTTACCTCTTCTCCGTATTTTTCACCAAATAATGCCAACGCTCCTTCAGTCACAGCAGCTTTTGGAGTCATAAGTCTAGTTTGAACATCAGATTTTTGTTCAATAATTTTATTAACGCAATCATTAATCTTGATCATTTCTTCATCGGTTATTGGTTTGTTATGACTAAAATCAAATCTTAATCTATCTGGACCAACGTACGATCCTTTTTGAGCAACATGCTTTCCAAGGATTCTTCTTAATGATTCATGAAGTAAATGTGTTGCTGAATGATTGGCCCTAATGTTCTGTCTTTTAACTGAATCGATCTTAAGATCTGCCTGATCGCCCTTTTTAATCTCTCCTGAAATAAGTTTTCCATAGTGGATATAAAGATCACCAAACATTTTTTTTGTATCTGTTACTTCAAATTTAAAATTATTATTAGAAATATAACCTTTATCTCCGACCTGTCCTCCAGACTCACCATAAAATATAGTTTGATTTAAGATAAGAGCTAAATCTAAATTTTTATTTGAACTATCAATTTCTTTATCAACATTAACTATTGATAAAATAACTCCTTGCGAAGCTTCTGAATTGTAACCTAAAAATTCCGTAGGACCGCACTTTTCCTTAAGTTCAAACCATATTTTTGAAGTTTGATCTGAGCCAGAACCTTTCCATGAAGCTCTAGCAATTTTTTTACTTTCTAACATTAAAATATTAAATTGATCTTCATCTACGGATATCTTTTTATCTTTTAAAAAATCCTGAGTAAGATCTAACGGAAATCCATATGTGTCATATAATTTAAAAGCTAATTCTCCTGAAAGTTTATTATTTTTTATATTACTAATTTCTGTATTTAATATTTTCATTCCGTTTTTAAGCATTATAGAAAATCTTTCTTCCTCTAACTTTAAATTTTCAGAAATTAAAGAATCTGCTCTTTTCAGTTCTGGATATTCAGAGCTCATTTCTGAGATAAGAGTTGGAAGAACTTTATAAAGAACTGGTAAATCTGAACCCAAAGTAAATGCATGACGCATAGCTCTTCGCATAATTCTTCTTAGAACATATCCTCTTCCTTCATTTGAAGGTAGAACTCCATCTGCTATTAAAAATGCTGTTGCTCTTAAGTGATCAGCAATAACTCTGTAGCTGGGTATATTTTTATCTGAAACTTTTATATTAACATAATTTTCTGCTGACCTAATTATATTTTTAAATAAATCTATTTGATAATTATCATGAGTGCCCTGCAATACTGCTGCGATCCTCTCTAGCCCCATCCCTGTATCCACCGATGGTTTTGGTAAATTAACTCTTTTATCTTTTGAAATTTGTTCAAATTGCATAAATACAAGATTCCAAATTTCTACAAATCTATTTCCATCTTGATCTACAGAACCAGGAGGCCCTCCTTTTAGGTGTTCTCCATGATCATAAAAAATCTCAGAACAAGGACCACAAGGGCCTGTGTCTCCCATAGACCAAAAATTATCATTTGTTTTAATTCTTATAATTCGACTATCGTGCAAGCCTGCAATTTTTTTCCATAAATTAAATGCCTCATCATCTTCGTGAAAAACCGTTACTGTTAGCTTTTCTTTAGAAATTCCATAGTCTTTAGTAATTAATTCCCAAGCAAACTTAATTGCGGATTCTTTAAAATAATCTCCAAATGAAAAATTTCCAAGCATCTCAAAAAAAGTATGGTGTCGCGGCGTGTAACCTACATTTTCTAAATCGTTATGTTTCCCTCCAGCTCTAACGCATTTTTGAGAAGTTGTTGCTCTCTTAAAAGGAAGTTTTTCTAAACCTGTAAAAACATTTTTAAACTGAACCATTCCTGAGTTGGTAAACATTAATGTTGGATCGTTTTGTGGAACTAAAGGACTAGAATCTACTACCTGATGAGAATTTTTTGCAAAAAAATTCTTAAAAGTGCTTCTACATTCTGTAAGTGTTTTTGTACCCATCTACTTATAGATACAACTTTTTATATATATGTCTAGAATGCTAAAGGCGCCTTTTTAAAAGCGCCTTTAATTAACGTATTAGGAATATTTATCTTTAGATTTACTAAGCTTAATTATCTTCTTTCTTGTCTTCTTTTTCTTCAGGAATATTCTCTGAATGATCACTTAATTTTTCTGAAATTAGTTTAGCATTTGTTCTAACTGCCATTTCAATCTCAGCTGCAATCTTTGGATTTAGCTTTAGGTATTGCTTAACATTTTCTCTACCTTGTCCTACTTTTTCGCCTTTATAGGAATACCATGCTCCAGCTTTTTCTATAATATTTGCTTTTGCTGCTAAATCAACAACTTCTCCCAGTTTGCTAATGCCTTCACCATACATAATATCAAACTCAACTACTTTAAATGGAGGGGCAACTTTATTTTTTACAACCTTAACTCGTGTTTGGTTACCAATTATCTCTTCTTTGTCTTTAATTGCTCCTATTCTTCTAATGTCTAATCTTACAGACGAATAAAATTTAAGCGCGTTTCCTCCAGCAGTTGTTTCTGGGCTACCAAACATAACTCCTATTTTCATTCTTATTTGATTAATAAAAATAATCATAGTGTTTGTCTTAGAAACTGAGCCTGTTAACTTTCTTAGAGCCTGACTCATTAATCGAGCTTGTAATCCCATATGATGATCTCCCATTTCTCCTTCTAGCTCTGCTCTAGGTGTTAAAGCGGCCACAGAATCTACAACTAGAACAGAAATAGATCCCGATCTAACTAAAGTGTCTGCGATCTCAAGTGCTTGTTCGCCTGTATCTGGTTGAGAAATTAATAATTCAGTTGTGTTAACACCTAATTTTTTTGCATAAACAGGATCAAGAGCGTGCTCCGCATCAATGAATGCACAAATTCCACCTTTTTTTTGCGCTTCAGCAATAACCTGTAATGATAGAGTAGTTTTTCCAGATGACTCTGGTCCATAAATTTCGACAATTCTACTTTTTGGAAGACCACCAATTCCAAGTGCAAGATCTAATCCTAATGATCCAGTTGATATAGATTCAATATCAAGAACTCTAGACTGCCCTAGTCTCATTACAGAGCCTTTTCCGTAATTTTGATCTATCTGACTTATCGCGGCGTCTAATGCTTTTTGCTTTTCTTTTTTATCTTCTGTCTTCTCTGTATTTACTACTTTAAGTGTGTTTTTAGTCATTTTATTCCTTTTTAATTTAATTTATTGTCTAACGACTCAATAAAACAAATGTACACATTTTGTTCTTTTATTCAATTATATTAATAAATAGTTGAAATATATGTATTTTTTACTAAAAAATATGTCTTATCCAGCTCTTATTTGGATAATTGTTAGGATCGTAAAGTTTTGTCTCTAAAGCTAAATTTTTTGCAGTAAGATTACCTACTGAAGACAAAAGCTTAAATTGAGAAACAATTCTGTCCTTATCAGAAATTGCATTATTTACTCTTGATTCAAGCAATGTAGATCTTGATGTAATGACATCCAATGTTGATCTTGATCCAGTCTCATACTCTTGAATAATACCTTCGTAAGCAATTTCGGATGCTTTTACTCTTAACTTTGTTAATTCAAAATTACTAATTGCAAGTTTAAAATTAGACCATGCAGAATAAGAATCTCTATCCACAATATTTTTAGAAGTTTGCAGATCTAATTCAGCGCTATCTAACAAAGATCTCTTTTGTATAATTAATGAGGTCTGCTTTCCTCCTTGATAAAGAGGAATTGAAGCTTGTGCTTTTGCAACTGATTGTTTTGTTTTGTCTACGCTTGAACTGTAGCCGTCATAATCAGTTATGTCCAATGACAAGCTAAACGTTGGGGAAAGTTCAGCTATAGCTATTTTATGTTCGTCTTCAGCTTTTTTAAGAGAGAATTCGGAAATCTTTAAAATAGGATTTTCTTTTTGTGCAAATACTGAAGTTTCTTCTAAAGATTTAGGTAAAGTTAAATTTAAATTATTTATTTCTTCTAAATCTACAGGATCATAACCTACAATATTTTTAAAATTCTTTTTAGTAATCAGCAATTCATTTTCAGCGTTTAATAAATTAGATTGTGCTGCCGCCAATGAACTTTCTGATTGTGCCAAGTCAGAAATTGTAATTATGCCTCGCTCCAACCTACTTTTATCTAATTCAACTTGCTTTTCAGACAAGTCTAGATTTTCTTTACTAAAAATAACTTTCTTTTGAGCAAGAAGTGTTCCCGTATAAGCTTCCACTGCTTCTAGAAGAACATCTTGTTCTACTTTTTTTAAAGTATATCTAGCTATTTCAACGGAACTTTTTTCTTTTTGATAATTATACATATCATCAAAATTAAATATTTTTTGTTCAATGGTAATTGATTTTGCAGTTGTCTGAGCATTAGTTGAAGGTGAAGAAGAACCTGTTGAAGTTGTTATTTTAGAACTATCAGTATCACTTTTATAAGCAGAGATAGTAACGGTTGGTTTAAACGCGCTAAAAGCTTGAACTAAATTCTCATCAACAGCTTTAGTTCTTTCTCTTTCAGCGTTAAGTTTTGGATTGTTTAAGTAGGCAGCTATTAAAGATTTATTAATATTTTCAACTGCATAAGCACTCGTGCTTATAAAAAAAATTAAAAAATAAAATTTTTTAAAAAAACTCATCTAGTTTAATATAATTTTTTTAGGTTGATGGTTTGAACTAATGGGTACAATTATATCAGCAAATTTAGGCATATCTATGAGCATCTTTTTAGTTATTCTCTCATAAAACATTATAAATCTTTTAATTTCACTCTCTGACATTATTTTATTTTTATTCTTAGATATATTTTTTCTTGAATAAGCTAATTTTTTCTCTTGCAGACCTCTCCAGGTTAAAACTTTATTAAAATTTGGAACTTTTAAATAAATCATTAAATCAATAAATGAAAATAATTCTTTATAATCATTCTTTAATTGATGATTAACATTAAATCTCCATTTGAAATTTTTATCTTCTGAGGCCTCTAATTTGTTAATAGGTCTTTTTAAATTACGATTATTCTCTTCAGCTCTAGCTCCTACGCACCATCCTTCTAATATAAATATATCTATTTTTTTATCTACATAATGCCATTTGTTTTTTGGCAATCTATCATCTATGGATTTATCAAATTTTGGAATTAAAAAATATTTATTAAGAGAATTTTTTTTTATTGCAGTAAAAAACTTATTTAAAAAATTAACGTCATGAGTTCCCGGAACTCCTCTTATAAGAAATAGTTTATTTATTTTTTTTGATATTTTTATTCTTTCCTTCTTAGTTTTATAAATATCATCAATGGAAACTGACATTGTTTTTAAATTGTATCTATCCTCTAAAATTAATTTTAAAAACTGGGCAAATGTTGTTTTTCCTGAACCTTGTCCTCCAGCTAAACCAATAATTAAAGGTTTTCTTAAAGAAGCTTTTTTTAGGAAAATTAATTCTGCAATCTTTAAGTAAATATTTTTAAAATTTTTATTTAAATTTTCTTTTATAAAAAAAGAATTTTTTAGTTTATTAAGTTTATTAATTAAACTTTCCTTCATCAAAAAAGAATTTTAATTTTTTTTTAAAGAATGCTCTAATAACTCTAGTCTATCCTGACCCCAGAACATTTCATTATTATAAACATAAGTTGGAACTCCAAATATATTCATTTTGATAGCTTCTTGGGTGTTAGCTTCATAAATTTTTTTAATTTTATCTGACATTGCCAATTTATTTAAATCTTCAAAATTAATTTTTAACTCACTTGCTATTAATTTTAGTGTTTCTAAATTTGAAATATCATTTTCTTGTGCCCACAATTGTTCTAAAACTTTAAAACCAAATTCCATTTTAATTCCCATATCAATACTTGCTAAACAAAACAGTGTTGGTGTGTGAGGATCTTTGGGAGGAAAAAATTTTGGTTTTTGATTAATTTTTATATTCAAAAACTCTCCCCATCTTTTTAATTCTAATAGTCTATAGTTTTGTCTTGAAATATGTCTCTGTGGCACAGGAACTCCTCCTGTTGCGACAAAAACTTTTCCTACTAAATCAATTGGTTTTTCAATAATTTCCGCTGAATATTTCTTTGAAATTTCTATTAATCTTTTGTTTCCAAGATAAGCAAATGGAGATGCAACACTATAAAAATACAAAATTTTTTTCATATGTACTTATATAAACTATTTAAATAAAACAAATAGCTTATATGATTGAGTTGTTTTATTACCCAACACCTAATGGTAGAAAAATTTCCATTCTTTTAGAGGAACTAGAGTTAAAATATAAATTAACTAGAATTGATATTACTAATAACGAACAATTCTCAGAAAACTTTTTAAAAATAAGTCCTTTAAATAAAATTCCAGTTATAATTGACAATCAAGAAACTGTTTTTGAATCTGGTGCTATATTAATTTTTCTAGCTAAAAAAAATAATTTTAAATTTTACCCTCAAAAATATGAGAAAAATATTAATGAATGGTTAATGGTTCAAGTAAGTTTTGTTGGACCTATGTTGGGTCAGCTTCATTATTTTTATAAATTTAACAAAGGTAAAAGCGAGTATGCTGAAAATAGATTTTTAGAACTTGCAAAGAAGATTTATGAATATTTAGATGTGCAGCTTAGTAAGAATAAATATTTAGCATGCGATGAATATACAATTGCTGATATCGCGACTTTTCCATGGTTATGTCGTCATGAATGGCATGGGATTGGAATTAAAAAATATAAGAACTTATCTAGATGGTACGAAGAAATTTCTAAAAGACCCGCTGTTATAAAAGGTTATGATCCTGAAAATTTAGGAGAAAAGATTCCTCTAGTTTCCTAACTGTCTGCGAATATTTTTTCTTCTCTCTCGTGTCGTTCTTGAGCTTCAACAGTCAAAGTTGCTATTGGTCTGGCTATTAATCTCTTTAAACCTATTTCTTCACCTGTCTCTTCACAGTAACCATAAGTATCGTCTTTAATTTTTTTAACAGCTTTATCTATTTTAGAAATAAGTTTTTTATTTCGATTTACTGTTCTCATCTCGATAGCTTTACCTGTTTGCGAAGTTGCTTGGTCAACAACATCAGCGGAAGTATCGTTATCATCCAATTCATTAAAAAGTATTTTATCATTTTGAAGAGCTAACTCTTTCTTCCATTCTTCCAAAACTCTTCTGAAATACTCTTTATGTTTTGCGCACATGTACTTTTCTTTAGCGCTGGGTGTGTAATTTTTTGGTAACTTTGTAGCCATTAGGATGGGTGAATATAAGTGCCTTTTTTATAGTGTCAAGTTGCATTGAATCAATTAAATCATCACTAATGATACAACCTGGTAAAGAAAAAAAAATTTTTTATCTATTATGTCTTTATCATTTAATTATTTGGACCCTCGTACCGTATTTTTCTAATAAAAATTTACCCTTAGATGTAATTGAAGCGTTGGCATGGGGACAAGATTTTGACTTAGGTTACAATAAACATCCGCCTTTAAGCGCATGGATTCCAGGTTTGTTTTTTAAAATTTTTGGGAACAAAGATTGGGTTTATTATTTATTAAGCCAAATATTTATTGTCATTTCTTTTATATTTTTATGGAAACTGTCTTCATTTTTTTTAAAAAAAAAAATTCAAATTCTTTTATCTGTTTTAACAATAGAAGGTATTGCTTTTTACACATTTGAGACGCCTCAATTTAACGTAAATATTTGCCAAATACCTTTGTGGATTGGGACGATATATTTTTTTCTTAAATCTATAAAAAATAATAAAATTGCGGACTGGATTTTCTTAGGCACTTTTTCTGCTCTTGGTTTTTTAACAAAGTATATTTTTGCATATTTATTAATATCTCTATTTTTTTATTTAATTTATATTTTTTTTATTAGAAAAAAAATTAATTTTAATTTTTTATATACGGTACTAATTTTTTTCTTAATAACAGCTCCTCATTTTCAGTGGTTAATCCAAAATGATTTTACTACTATTTATTACGCTCTTAAACGCGGAGGGTTAAATGAATTTAATATTTACAATCATTTGTTAAATCCTTTTAAATTCTTAATGAGTCAAATTTTGATCTTATTGCCATTTCTTTTATTAATTTATTTACTAATAAAAAAAATAAAAATTAAACTACCTTTTGATAATCAAAAATTTATTTTTTTATTATTTTCTTTTTTACTTCCTTTCTTTTTAATTTTAATAACCTCAATGGTTACGGGCTCTAGAATAAGAACAATGTGGATGATTCCATTTTATTCTTTAGTTGGAGTTTTTTTTATATTTTTATATCAAGATAGTATTAATTTAAAAAAATTAAAAAGTTTTAATATTTTATTAATAATATTCTTAATCGTATCGCCAACATTATATTCCTTAAGATCAATATATAATGATTCAAGAACCGGTTATGAAGGGAAAAAAATAGCATTACAAATTGAAAAAGATTGGAAAGCTTTTTCTAAAGACGAAATATCTAATGTTGGATTTTCAGAATGGTATGCTGGAAATTTATCTTATCACTTAAGTAATAGACCAAAAGTCTTTTTGGAAGAGAATAATAATTTTTATAAAAAGCCAGCAGTTATTATTGCGAAGGATATTGGTCCAAATTTATGTAATCGAAAAAATATAAATATTAAAAATATTGTATATAAAAAAATAGACAATCATGATGTATGTTTTATTTTCTAAATAAATGAAAACTTATAAAATTTTAATTCCAGTTTTTAATGACTGGGAATCTCTTTTTAATCTTTTAAGCAAGATACATGATTTAAAAATTAATAATCTTGGTCATATAAAGATTTTAATAATTGATGATTGTTCGACGGAATTATTAGATAAAAAAATAGAGTTTCATTCATTTGCGGACATAGAAATAATTAAAAATTCAAAAAATGTTGGTCATGGCAAAAGTATTGCTAGTGGAATTAATTATTTAAGTAAAAAAAACGATTTTGATTATCTAATTGTTATGGATGGAGATGGTGAAGATAGACCTGAAGAAGTAAAAGAATTAATATTAAAATCTATTGAAATTCCTTCTGTAACTATTACTGCAAATCGCATTAAACGTTCTGAAAGTGCATTTTTTAAATTATCTTATCATTTGCATAAAATTTTAACTCTAGTTCTTACTGGTTATTCAATAAAATTTGGAAATTTTATGTGCATTCCTAAGCAAGATTTAAATTTAATAGTTTCTAATAAAAATCTTTTTATAAGTTTTTCTGGAACTGTTGCTAAATTTATAAAAAACAAAACAGATATACCCTCAATAAGAGGAGTTAGATATCACGGTCCTACTAAAATGAGTTTTTTAAAACTTATTAGACATTCTCTGCTGATCATCTCAACCTTTAGAAAAGAGGTCACTATTAGATTGTCTATATTATTCTTAATATATTCAACGTTGATATTTTATTTTTTTAAAAACACTTTTTTATTACTTTTGTTGCCAGTGGCTATAGCTAATACATTAATTATCTTCACTCTTTTTTTTCTTTACGAAAAAAACTCTTCTTAAAAAAGAACTATTTAATTCCTAAGCGTTTATGTATCTGGGTGGATGATGTTGTATATTGAAAAACAAAATTCTCATTTGGTCTTGCTCTAGCAAAACATTCTCTAGCTGCTAAAGCGCCTTCATGAAATCCAGATAGAATTAACTTAAGCTTTCCGGGATAAGCACAAATATCTCCAATAGCAAAGATACCCTCCTCATTAGTTTGAAAATTTTTTGTATTAACTAAAATAGATTTCTCTTCTAAATTTAATCCCCAATTTGCAATTGGACCAAGTTCCATCTTAAGTCCAAAAAAAGCTATTACTGAGTCTATTTTTAAAACTTCCATTGCTTCATTATTTTTTTGTATTTCAATATTTTCTAATTTTATATCTCCATTAATTCCTTTGAGTTGATAAAAGGTTTTAATTTCAATTTTTCCTGATTTAGCAATTTCTTTAATCTTATTTAATGTATGCGGCGCTCCCTTAAAATCATCTCTTCTATGAACTAAATAAACTTTTTTTGCGATATTTGATAACTCTAAAGTCCAATCTAGAGCCGAATCTCCTCCTCCAAATATAGCAACTGTTTGATCTTTAAATTTAGATTTGTCTTTAACGGAATAGTAAAAACCTTTTCCTTCAAATTTCTCAGCATTTTTAATATCTACTTTTCTAGGCTCGAAAGACCCAACTCCACCAGCTATAATAATATTAGGTGTTTCAAAAATTTTATTATCGCTTGTAATAACCTGCCATAATTTATTATTTTTTTTTAATTCGTTAACTCTTTGGTTAAGATGAAACTCTGGTTTAAAGGGTTTTATTTGTGCAGATAAATTTTTTATAAGATCCTCTCCTGTGCAATCTGGAACTCCGGGGATGTCATAAATGGGTTTGTCAGGATAAAGCTCTATACACTGTCCGCCTATTTTATCTAAATTATCAATAACATGAGCGTTAAGACCTAAAATACCAAGTTCAAAAACTGAAAACAATCCAACAGGTCCTGCCCCAATGATTACAGCGTCGGTTTTAATTGTCATATTAACTTTGTTTTTTTGGCATCCTGACTACTATACCATCAAGATCATTTGTAATAATAATCTGGCAACTTAGTCTGCTCGACTTGTCTGCGTCTTGAACAAAATCAATCATATCTTGCTCTGACTCTTGGGCCTTTGGAATTTTGTTTAAAAAATTATCATCAACATAAACATGACAAGTTGCACAAGCGCAAGAACCACCGCAATCAGCATCAATACCTGGAACAGAATGTTTTATGGCCCCTTCCATTATTGAATAACCAACTGGCATTTCTATTTGATGTTCTTTTCCGTTATGTTCTATATAAGTAATTTTTGGCATTAAATTAAAAACCTTAGATCATATAACAGTGAATTTATGTTTTTAAAATTACAATTTGTTAAAAAAAAATTTTTTTTAAAAGATTCTTTTAGAATATCAAGAGAAAACAAAAAATTCATAAAAACGATAATAATAAAGCTTACAGAAAACGATAGAAGCGGTTTTGCAGAATGCGTTCCTTACAAAAGATATGGAGAAACTCAAGAAAAAATATTTTTACATTTAAAAAACAATGAATATGAGATCACACGACTAATTAGACAAAATAGACTTCAAGAAATTAAATATTTATCCTTAAGAACAGCTCTAGAATTAGCTTTTAAACACCTTAACATAAAAAAAAATGAAAAAAATTATTTAAGTAAAAAATACCAAACTTCAATTACCATTCCTATATTTGGCCAAGAAAAGCTTGAGAAAATAATTCATAAATTTAAAAATGTTAATTTTATTAAAGTAAAAGTTAATAAAAATAACATTTTAAAGACGATTAAATTTATAAATAAAAAATGTCCTAAATCAAAGATAATAATTGATGCTAATGAAGGTTTAAATTTTATACTATTAAAAAAAATTATTAAAGATTTAGAAAAATTAAATGTAATTATTATAGAACAACCATTTAAATATGGCTTAGACTATAAACTTGTAAATATTAAAACAAAAATATTATTTTGCGCCGATGAGTCTTTTCACATTAACAATAAAAATAAAATTTTAAAGTACTACCAGGTAATAAACCTAAAATTAGATAAATTTGGTGGCTTAAGTAAAAGTCTTGAAATTATTAAATTTTTAAAAACAAAAAATAAAAAAATTTTATTAGGATGTATGGTCAGTTCGTCGTTATCGATTATTCCTGCCTTAACACTTGCAAAGTATTGTAATTTTTTAGATCTTGATGGTGCTTATTTCCTAAAAAAAGATTTTAAAAATGGGATTACTTATAAAGATAGCAATTTGCTTTTAAATAAGAATTTTATTAGCTTAAATAAAAAAGGCCCCCAAGAAAATCTTGAGGGCCTTTTTAAAAATTAGTTAATTATTATTACTTACTTCCAGCAGGCGTTAAGCTTGCTGCAGTTTTGTAAATAACTAAACCAAATAATATTTTATTAATAAAGTCTGCCAAGTTGTAAACAAGGTTTAAAGTAACCTCATTTGCAGAACCTGTCATATAACCAAAAAGATATCCTAATGGGTATACAGACCAACCGATTGTTACAATCCATTTACAGAATTCAAAACAATCTTTTGCGGCACCTGATAGTCTTGCTGCTTCACGACCAGCTTCACCTGAGAAAATTTCATATAAAATGAAAATCCATCCGGCCATACCAATAATAAAACCAGCGTTAATATTCATATATCCAGCTTCGCCAAGATATCCGCCTACTAACATAACTAATGTTCCTAAAAATAATCTCCAAAAAATTCCTGAAGAAACTTTTTTTACAGCTGAAAGAATAAAGTAAAATTCAATCATTAATAACGGAACTGTTAATAACCAATCAATATATCTAAATACTGTTGGTGATGTACCTGTGCTTACCCAGACTTCTCTCATGTACATGTAATGCACAAATGCAATACCTGTAACTAGACCTGATAAAGTCATTGACGTTCTCCAAGAAGCTTTTACTGAATTTCTTTCTATGAAAAAGAAAAACGTACTAGCTAACAAGGCCATTGATATTAACCAGAATGTAATTCCAGTAATATCACTAGATTGTAGAAGAGTTGTTTTCATTAAATCCTCTGTTTGTTAATTTAAGTGAGGCTAAAACTAAAGTAATTTGGTATTTTTTAAAAGAAAATTAAATTTAATTAAATCAATGATTTTCAAACGTTTTTACAGTTATAATTAGCGTTAAAATAGAAGTATTAATGAATCAGTAAGTAAATGAGCAAAAAAGCAATAATTATAGGTTCAGGTTTTGGAGGAATTGCATCGGCAATTAGATTGAGAGCCATGAATTATGATGTCACTTTGATTGAAAAAAATTCTGATTTAGGGGGAAGAGCAAGAACATTTTATAAAAATGGATACACATTTGACGCTGGTCCTACCGTAATAACGGCTCCGTATCTTATTGAAGAACTATTTTTACTTTTTAAAAAAAATATTAATGATTATGTAAAAATTGTACCATTAAAAACTTGGTACCAATTTATATTCAGTGATTTATCCAAATTTAATTATACTGATAATCATAAAACCAATTTATCAGAAATATCAAAAGTTGATTCTAAAGATATTGTTGGATTTGAGAAATTACTAAAATTTTCAGAGAAAATATTTAATAAAGGCTATTTAGAGTTGGCAGACAAACCGTTCTCTAATTTCTTTTTTATGTTAAAACAAATACCTGCTTTGTTAATTCTTAAGAGTTATCTTTCTGTATATAAATTTGTATCTAAATTTTTAAAAAACGAAAAGTTAAGAAAAATTTTCAGTGTCCATCCTCTTTTAGTTGGTGGAAACCCATTTTCAACAACTTCAATTTATGCATTAATTTTATTTTTAGAAAAAAAATGGGGAGTTCATTATGCTTTAGGCGGCACAGGAAAAATTATTACTGGACTGGAAAAACTAATGAATGAAATTGGAGT
Source organism: Fontibacterium abundans (SeqCode) (assembly GCF_965235095.1). GTDB lineage: Bacteria > Pseudomonadota > Alphaproteobacteria > Pelagibacterales > Pelagibacteraceae > Fontibacterium > Fontibacterium abundans. Next base: position 646,006 of record NZ_OZ249405.1, read on the forward strand.
TAAAATTATTAAAAATGATGAGGTAATCAAAATAATAACAGACAAAAAAAAGATTTCTGGAGTTATAACTAAAAGCAATAAAACAATTAATGCAGAAATTGTTGTTTGTAATGCGGATCCTCCATTTGTGTATAAATATTTATTAGATGAAAAACAAAATACATTTTTATTTGAAAAAAAAATAAAAAGAATGAATTATTCAATGGGATTATTTGTTTACTATTTTGGATCTAAAAAGAAATATAATGATGTTGAGCACCACACAATTTATTTTGGAGATACGTATAAAGATTTATTAAATAAAATTTTTGAAGAAAAAGTATTAACTGACGATATAAGTTATTATCTTCATAGACCAACAGCAACAGATCCTACTATGGCTCCAAAAGATAGAGATTGTTTTTATGTATTGGTGCCGGTTCCAAATAACTTATCTAAAATAAAATGGAATGAAGAAGCAGAGAAATTTAAAAAAATAATAATAAAAAAATTAAGCTCAACTTTATTGCCTAATATTGAAGAATATATAGAAAATGATTTTTACATCACGCCTGACTACTTTGAGAAAGAACTCAGAACACTTCACGGATCAGGATTTTCAATTCAACCACTATTCTCACAGTCTGCCTACTTTAGATTTCACAATAAATCTGAAATATATGAAGGCTTATTCTTTGTTGGTGCAGGAACGCATCCAGGGGCTGGAATTCCAGGTGTTTTATCCTCTGCTAAAATTTTAGACAGAATTGTTCCTAAGATTCTATGAAATTAGAATTTTATATAAAACATTATGGAAAATCATTTTATTGGGCAGGTAAATTTTTAAAAAAAGATATATTTGCGGACTGTTCAATTCTTTATGCCTTTTGCAGAATTGCAGATGATCTTGTTGATAATAATAAGAATTCAAAGAGTAAAATTAATAAATTTATAAAAAAGTATTCAAATGTAAAATCTAAAAATATAATTATTAATCAATTTAAAAAAATTCAAATTAAATATAATATTCCAAATAAATTTATTAATGACTTATTTTACGGAATAAAATTAGATACAAAAACTGTAAAAATTAAATCTAAAGAAGAAATAATTAAATATTCATATTATGTGGCCGGCACTGTGGGGGCAATGATGGCTCATATATTTAGCACAACTCATCCTAAAGCAATAAAGCATGCAATTGATCTTGGAATAGCCATGCAATTAACTAATATTGCAAGAGATGTGGTTACAGATGCAAAATTAGGAAGAATTTATTTACCTCAAAAATTTTTTAGACAAAATATTAAAGTGAAAGACATAGTTAATGAAAATTTTGATCGAAGTAAATTGTTTGCAGCTATTACTAAAATTATTATTATGTCTGAAAAATTTTATAAAAGTGGCAATAATGGAATTAAATATTTACCACGGGCAATTAGATTTCCAATATTTCTTGCAAGTTCATTATATCAAAGAATTGGAGTAAAAATTATTAATAGCAATTTAAATAAATATTTTAATTCTAGAATATATGTTGGTTTTTTTGAAAAATTATTTATTACTTTAAAAACATCTTTTATCTTTAATTTTAAATATTAAATTAACAATTCTTAATGAATAACTACGATTTTATAATTATAGGAGCGGGTTGTTCTGGCCTTTCTCTTTTATACGAAATGAATAAAAGTAATATTTTAAAAAATAAAACCTGTGCAATTTTTGACAAAAGAAAGCAATTTAGCAAAGATAAAATTTGGTCATATTGGAATGTTTTTGAACATTCATTTTCTGACTGTCTATTAAATCAATGGGATAAGGTAATAGTTAAAGGTAATGAGGAAATAATTTTAGACTGCAGAGAATTTACTTATCAATCCGTGGATAGTGAAAAATTTTATAATAAAATATTAAAAAGTATAAGTGATAATAAAAATATTAAATTATTTTTAGACCATACCGTCGATGAAATTAGTGAAGAAAATGATCAAATAATAATCAAAAGTAAAAATGAGCTATTTAAGACAAATTTAGTTTTTGACAGTTCATTAAAAATTAACAACCGTAGTGACGCTAAGATCTATCAGCACTTCTATGGTTGCGAAGTAAATTTTAAAGAAAATATAAATTTAAATAGAAACCCTACTCTTATGGACTTTAATTGTGAGCAAGGTAATTGGACGCATTTTTTTTACACTCTGCCTCTGAGTGACAACAAAATATTTATTGAGACAACTTGGATTTCGGATCAACAAAACTATACAAAAGATCAATATATTTCAGAGATTAATGAATATATTCAAAAGAATTTAAATTATAAAAAAGAATATACTTTTGGCTACAATGAAATGGGCTCCATACCAATGTTTCACTATCAGCAAAAGACAGGCTATAAAAAGGTAATAAAAATTGGAGCCGCAGCAAATCTTACAAGAAAAAGCACTGGTTACACATTCCTAAATATTCAAAAATTTACAAAAGAATTAGTACAAAAGTTAATTAAAAATCAAATTATTAGCAATACTCAAATACAATCAAAATATAACTTTTTGGATAAGATATTTATTAAAGTTTTGCTTGAGGAAAAAGGAAATATGCACAAAATTTTTTTTAGACTTTTTAAAAAAAACAATGCAAAAGATATTGTAAATTTTTTATCTAATAATAGTAGTTTTATTCAAGATATAAAAATAATTTTAAGTATGCCTAAATTAATTTTTTTTAAAAAATTATTAAATTTTTAATAGATGAATTATAATTTAAAAAAATATTTTAATAACATTAATTTTTTTTTTTTATTCTTAATTTGTATTTTAGCTGTAATTAATTTTTTTTTAGATTTACCATCTACATACATATATATTTTTTGTTTTCTATTAATAGCAACAGTTGGCGTCTCTCACGGAGCATACGATGGAAAAGCTGGTGAAAAATTATTTTTTAATAAATATAAAAAATGGAAATTTATTTTTTATTTTGTTTACATCGCATTAGCTATTTTAGTTTTTTTAATTTGGTATTTAAATCCATTAATCTCACTAATAATTTTTTTAACTGTGTCTTCTTTGCATTTTGGGAAAGAAGATTTGGAGATCTATTTAGATAAAAAATACAAGATCAATTTATTTATTTTTTTCTTAAAAGGTTCATTAATTATACTTTTACCGTTATTTTTTAATTTTGAAAAAACTAACTTAATTTTTAATACAATTCTTTTTTCAAAAGATTACGTGCTGTTATCTAATAATTATATAAAATTTATTTTAATACTAAATTTACTAATGCAGTCACTGTTTTATTTATATTTTTATTTTAAAAAAAAATTAAATAGAAATGATTTTTCTTCAATTATTTTTGAAATTTTTTTAATAATAATTATATTTTATTTATTTACTCCGATTGTTGCATTTACTTTATATTTTTGTTTCATGCATTCTCTTAAAAATATTCTTCTAATTTCTAATGAACTCAATCCAAATTTATTTAGAGGCTTTCAAATATTTATTAAACAATCATTATTTTTGACTTTAATAACTTTTTTTATTTTATTTATTAGTTTTTTTTTTTTAATAAAATTCGACTTTCTTGAAAACTCGATTGAGAAAATTATTTTTATTGGCTTAGCTTCGTTAACACTTCCCCATATAATCTTACATTACATTGCGGAAAATATTAAAATATCAAAAATCGAAAGAGTGAGACTTTAATAACTCTAAATTCTTAGCTTTGAAACTACATATCTTTTGGTTTACTATTAAATTAATTTAATAATGGTTGGGGAAAAATTGAGTAATAAATACGAAAATTTATATAAAGCGTCGATTACAGATCCTGAAAAATTTTGGGATGAGGCTGCAAAAGATGTTAGATGGTTTTCACCTTATAAAAAAGTTTTAGACAGTTCTAACCCTCCTTTTTATCGTTGGTTTCCCGAAGGAAAAATTAATACATGTTTTAATGCGGTTGATAGACATGTTGAAGAGGGAAATGGATCTCGAACAGCTATCATTTATGATAGCCCTGTTACTTCTAAAAAAATTACATTTAGTTATTCTGAGGTTAAAAAAATAGTCTCTACTTTTGCGGGAGCACTAAAAGATTTTGGAATAAAAAAAGGTGATCGTATAATTATTTATATGCCTATGATCCCTGAGGCAGTTTTTGCTATGCTTGCCTGCGCCAGAATAGGCGCTGTTCATTCAGTTGTGTTTGGGGGATTTGCGGCAAGCGAACTTGCTGCAAGAATAAATGACTGTGAAGCAAAATTAATTATTTCTGCTTCCTGTGGTTTTGAACCTGGAAGAACAGTTCAGTACAAACCGCTTTTAGATGAAGCTATAAAACTTGCAACCCTTAAACCAAAAAAGTGCGTAATTTTTCAAAGAGAAAATAATTCTGTTGAATTAGGCGTTAATGATATTTCTTGGCAAGATTTTGTAAAAAATGCAAAAGAAATTGATTGTGAGCATACGGACGCTAACGATCCTGCTTACATACTTTATACTTCTGGAACAACAGGAACTCCAAAAGGCATTGTAAGAGATATTGGTGGTCATATCGTTGCCTTAAAATGGTCAATGAAAAATATTTACAATATTAACTCTGGTGATATTTGGTGGTCAGCAAGTGATATAGGTTGGGTTGTCGGTCACTCTTATATTGTTTATGGGCCATTGTTTCATGGATGTACAACAATATTATATGAAGGAAAACCTGTCGGAACTCCTGATGCTGGTTCTTTTTGGAGAGTAATATCAGAACATAAAGTTAAATCATTATTTACTGCACCTACTGCTTTTAGAGCTATAAAAAAAGAAGACCCCGAAGGAAAATTTTTTAAAAAATATGATTTATCTAAATTTGAAATATTATTTTTAGCAGGAGAGAGAGCTGACTCAGATACAATTAAATGGGCTGAAAATTTATTAAAAAAACCAGTAATAGATCATTGGTGGCAAACCGAAACTGGATGGGCAATAAGCGCAAATTGCGCAGGTTTTGGTTTGTTTGAAACAAAATATGGTTCTGCCGGCAAAGCAGTTCCTGGTTATAATATTCAAATTTTAAAACCTGACGGAACACAAGCTAAACCATCTGAAATGGGTGATGTAGTAGTAAAATTACCTCTTCCTCCAGGAACTTTTCCAACATTATGGAAAGCGGACAAAAGATATAAAGAAAACTACATGGATCCTTATCAGGGTTACTACAAAACTTATGATGCGGGACACATTGATGAAGATAGATATGTGTGGATAATGTCTAGAACTGACGACATTATTAACGTTGCAGGACATAGGCTTTCAACTGGTTCAATGGAAGAAATATTATCTGAAAATACTAGTGTTGCAGAATGTGCGGTGCTTGGGATTGCTGATAATTTAAAGGGTCAAATACCTCTTGGTTTAATTGTTTTAAAATCCGGAGTAACAAAAAAGCCTGAAGATATTTCAAAAGAATGCATTCAAATGATTAGAGATAAAATTGGACCTGTGGCTGCTTTTAAAAATATAGTTGTTGTAAAAAGACTTCCAAAAACAAGATCTGGAAAAATTTTAAGAGGAACGGTTGGTAAAATAGCTGATCAAGTTCCTTATAAAATGCCAGCAACTATTGATGATCCACTTATTCTAGATGAAATTAAATCATCTTTGATTGAAGCTGGAATAATTAAAAATTAGAATTCTAAAGGTTTGCCAAATTTAGTATCAATAATCTTTTGATCCCAAGAAGCAATCTTGCCATTAACAATAGTTCCAACCGGAAAACCTTTTACGGTTTTATTATTAAATGGCGTCCATCCACATCTGCTTGCAATCCAATCATTGGTAATTTTAAAATTTAAGTTCATATCAATAACAGTGAGATCCGCATAATACCCTTCTTTGATCTCTCCTCTTTTTTTTATATTAAAAATTTTACAAGGATTAATACTTAATAATTCGACTAGTCTTTGAAATGTAAGTTTTTTATTATTTACATGATCTAGCATAATAGGAAGCATAGTCTGAACACCTGTCAAACCAGACGGGCTTTCAGGATATAGTTTTTGTTTTTCTTTTAATGTATGGGGAGCATGATCCGATCCAAGAACGTCAACGGTTCCATCTAACAGACGTTTCCATAAAACATCTTGATGGTCCTTTGTTCTTATTGGAGGATTCATCTGCGCCAAAGTTCCAAGCTCCTCATAACAATCAGGAGCAAATAAAGTTAAGAATTGCGGAGTTGTTTCAACAGTTACATATTTTTTATTATTTGCTAAAAAATCTGCTTCTTCTTTAGAAGACACATGTAAAATATGTATTCTTTTCTTATGTTTGTTAGCAAAACCAACTACTTTTTTAGTAGAAGTTAATGCAACTTCTGAATCTCTCCAGACAGGATGGGTCTTTACATTCCCTTTTTCGATTAAAACTTTTTTCTTTTGTAATAAATCATCGTCTTCAGAGTGGATTGAAACAACTCTTGGACTTATTCTAATAACTTCTTCAATAGCTTCGTCTTTTTTTACAAGCAAAGTTCCAGTTGATGAACCTATAAACATTTTGATTCCGCAACATCCTGCTAGGTTTGTAGTTTGTTTTATAAACTCAAAGTTATTCTCTGTTGCTCCAAAATAAAATGCGTAATTGCAATACATTCTATTTTTTGCTCGATCTAATTTATCTTGAAATCTTTCAAAATTATCAGTGGCTGGGTTAGTGTTAGGCATTTCAAAGACAGATGTAATTCCGCCTAAAATTGCAGCCTTGCTACCACTCTCTAAATCTTCTTTGTCTGGATTGCCTGGTTCTCTAAAGTGAACCTGAGTGTCTATCGCGCCTGGAATAATTGTAAGGCCTTTCGCATCAAGAACTTTATCTGCGCCTTCATTGATTAAGCCTATTTTAATAATTTGATTATCTTTAATTCCAATATCAGTTTGGGTGAGATTGTTATTTATAAAACAGTTGCCGTTTTTTATAATTAAATCATATATATTGGACATCTAAAATTTAATACACCAAAGTAGATAAACGTACAATAATGGAAACAAATAAAGCTTATATAACTTTAAAAGGTTTTATTATTGTTAAAGGTGAAGATAGCATCGATTTTATTCAAAATATTATTTCTAATGATATTAAAAAAGTAACGGATAATAATAGTATATTTGCTTCATTATTAACCCCCCAAGGAAAATTTTTATTTGAATTTATTATTTTAAAAACAAAAAATATTTTTTTAATTGAATGTAATAGCGAGCTTATAAAAGAACTATTCAATAAACTATATAATTACAAATTAAGATCTAAAGTAGAAATTAAAATTGAAAATAATTTAGTGAGCATTGATATACCGTTTGTAAAATTTAAAAGCCTTAACGTTAATAAATTAAATCTAATAAATTATAAAAATTACCTAATTTTTGAAGACCCAAGAATAAAAAATACTTTAGCAAGAGCAATTATAGAGCAATCTAAAATTAAAGAATTTTTGAGTGATTTAAATATTGAGCAATCTAATGAAAAATATTTGTTAGAGAAAAAACTATTTGATTTGGGAGTTCCATGTAAAGACATTCAAAAATTGCAAAATCAATTATTTTCTCTTGAGGCTAACTTTCTAGAACTAAATGGAATAGATCAAAAAAAGGGATGCTACATTGGTCAGGAAAATACTGCTCGAATGTATTTAAAAAATAAGGTCAATAAAAGATTATTTGCATTACAAACTGTAAATGGAAAAGTTATAGAAGGTCAAAAAATTACTTTAGACAATGAAGAAATTGGAAAAGTTTTAATAGACGATTTATTTCCTTTTGCATTAATCAAAATTAATAAGGAGAGTAAAAATTTAATTATAGGCAAAGAGTTAAAAACAGAAACGGCTTGTATAAAAATTAATATCCCAAACTGGATGGTTATCTAAGCAAATAGCGCTGTTTTAACTAATTTAAATATTAATTTTACTATAATAACTTAGTCAATTATCATTTATAAATTATAAAAATTTATGAGTTCTCAGTTAGAATTTACAAAAGAAATTGAAAAAAATACCGCGGGTATTTACCAAAAAATAAAATCTGTTGTACCAGCATTAGAATGGCCTCTGCATGCTCCCTATATTTATAAAATTAATGAACTTAAAAAAAAGAAGAATGCCGTTATTTTAGCGCACAACTATCAAACACCAGAAATTTATCATGGAGTCGCTGATATTATTGGTGACTCTTTAACCCTAGCAATTGAGGCTGGAAAAACTAAAGCAGATATTATTATTATGGCAGGTGTTCACTTTATGGCTGAGACTGCAAAAATAATGTCTCCTAATAAAAAAGTTCTTATTCCAGATATGAATGCAGGATGCTCACTTGCAGAATCTATTACTGCAGAAGATGTTAGAAAATTAAAAAAACAATATCCAGGCGTTCCAGTAGTTACTTATGTTAATACGTCTGCTGAGGTTAAAGCTGAAACAGATGTCTGCTGCACTTCAGCTAATGGTGTAAAAGTTGTCGAATCTTTAGGGGTAAAAGAGGTTATATTTTTACCTGATGTCTATCTTGCAAAATATGTTGCCTCACAAACTAAAGTTAAAATTATTCCTTGGCATGGAACTTGCATGGTTCATGAACAATTTACAGCTGAAGAATTAAATCAACTTAGAAAGAATTATCCTGATTTAGTTATTGTTTCCCATCCTGAATGTCCTCCTGATGTTATTAAAGCTTCTGATTTTACTGGTTCAACATCTGGAATGATTCAATATGTTAAAAACAACAAACCTAAAAATGTATTTTTAGTTACAGAGTGCTCAATGAGCGACAACGTTCAAGTAGAAAATCCCGAAACAAATTTTGTTAGACCATGTAATTTATGTCCTTATATGAAAAAAATACAATTGCCAAAAATCTACGATTGCTTAATGAATGAAACAAATGAAGTTTTGATTAATAAATCTATTATAGATAAAGCAAGACTTCCTATTGAGCGTATGATTAAAGTTGGTCGCCAATCTAGTCTTGCTTAATGGAAAGTTTACATACTACTGACGTTATTGTTATTGGATCTGGAATTTCTGGATTAATGACTGCTATATGTCTTTATCCTAGAAAAGTTACTTTAATTTCTAAAAAAAAATTAGGTGAAGCTTCATCAAGTGCTTGGGCGCAAGGAGGGATTGCTGCAGCCGTTGGTAAAGATGATAGTCCAAAAATTCACTTTGAAGACACAATTAAAGCAAGTTCAGGATTAAGTGATGAAAAAATTGTTAAAATTATAACTGAAGAAGCTTCTTCTATTATTAAATTTCTAGAAGAAAAAGGAGTTAATTTTGACAAAGATCATCTTAAAAATTTTTTAATGTCTCAAGAGGCGGCTCATAGCAGACGTAGAGTGCTCAAAGTAAACGGTGATAGTTCAGGAAGAGAAATTATAAAAACTTTGATAAATAACATTCAAAAGTTAGAAAACATTACTATTTTAGAAGATGTTACCGTTGACGAAATTATAACTGAAAATAATAAAGTCATTGGTTTAATTGGTCGTCATATTGGAAAGAATATAGTTGATAATTTTACATTTTTTAAAGCCCCTAATGTTGTTCTTGCGACAGGAGGCCTTGGTAGTATTTATGAACATACTACAAATCCAAGAGATATTTACGGTGAAGGCATTGCAATGGCAGCCCGCGCTGGTGCAATTCTCTCTGATATGGAATTTGTTCAATTTCACCCAACAGGAATGGATGTTGGGCTTGATCCAACTCCTTTGTTAACTGAAGCTCTTAGAGGAGATGGTGCTAAATTAGTTGATGAAAATGATAGTCAGTTTATGAAATTAATTCATCCAAGCGGAGATCTTGCTCCACGTGATATTGTTGCTCGTGAACTACAAAGATTAAAAGATCTTGGGCATTCAACATTCTTGGATTGCCGAAAATTCTCAAATGAGCAACTAGAAACAATGTTTCCAAGTGCTTATAATTTTTTAAAAAAAGCTAATATTGATTTTACTAAAGAAAAAATACCTGTAACTCCTGCCGCTCATTATCATATGGGAGGTGTGTTCGTTGATGAAAATGGAAAATCATCTATTAAAGGACTTTGGGCATGTGGTGAGGTTTCTTCAACTGGCGCTCATGGAGCAAATAGACTTGCTTCCAATTCACTGCTTGAGGCTTTTGTTTTTGGAAAAAGAATAGCAAACTCTATTAATTCTGAAGTGCTTAATAACACCGAAGATAAAAATATTAATTTTCAAAAATATTTACCAAAAGAAAAAACATCATCTCGAATTAGAGCAAAAAAATATATTTGGCAGCTTAGAAATATCATGAGTGATTTAGTAGGTGTTTATAGAAATGAACAAAAACTTAGAAAAGCATTTATTGAAATTGATAGAATAGAAAGAGAAGCGAAAGATTTGTCAGCAAAACTTAAAGATATGATTTTAGTATCAAGATTAATTACTTATTCAGCCTACTTGAGAAAAGAAAGCAGAGGAGCTCATTTTAGAAGTGATTATCCAAAATCAAATGACAAATTTTTATTTAGAAAACGAATTACATTGAAAGAAATGCAGGAATTTTTAAATAAAAAAGAATACATAGAAAAAGTCGCTTAAACAAATGTCTAAATCAAAACTTATTACCAGCGGTTATATTAAAAGCATTGTAGGCGCTTCTTTATTTGAAGATCAAGCGCAAAAAGACATCACGACTGATCTTTTAGTAAATAAAAATTCTATTACTTCTGCAAAAATTATTGCAAATGAAGATGGGATTATTGGTGGATTAGATTTTGCAGATGAAGCTTTTAAGCAAATTGATAAAAAGACAAAATTTAAAAAAAAAATTCAAGAAGGATCTTTTATAAAAAAAGGTGATATTATTGCTGAAATTAAAGGACTAACTGGTTCTATTTTAAAATCAGAAAGAACAGCAATTAATTTTTTAGGCTTAATATCAGGCATTGCAACAAAAACTCATTATTACGTTAACCTAGTTAAAGAATATAAAACAAAAATTTGTTGCACTAGAAAAACACTGCCAACACTGAGAGCTATTCAAAAATACGCTGTAACTCTCGGGGGTGGTACGAATAATAGATTTAATTTATTTGATGAAATCTTTATAAAAGACAATCATATTTCTGCATCACAAAATATATTTGATCTCGTTCAGAGTGCTTTGAGATTAAACAGAAGCGGAAAAATCATAACAGTAGAGGTTGACACTCTAGGTCAATTAGAAAATATTCAAACGCTTAATTTTAATAGATTGCTATTAGACAATATGAAACCAGATGAAATTAAAAAAGCCTTAAGTATAGTTGGTAATAAATATGAAACTGAAGCTTCTGGTAATATTAATGATAAAAATATTCTTGATTACGCAAAGACAGGCGTTAATAGAATTTCAATTGGTAGACTGACCCACAGTCCTCAAAATCTAGATATTTCCCTTAACTTTAATTAAATTTAATTTTTGCAACTAAAATTAAAAATGCTAAAAATAAAGTTACAATATTTGCAAATATTATAGGTAAATTATTAGTTAACACTCCATAAACTAACCAACTTGCAACTCCAGTTGTAAATATTAAAAACATCCATAAAGAAATATCTTTAGTGCTTTTAGTTTTCCAAACTTTATAAGCCTGCGGAACAAAGGCAACTGTTGTACAAAAGCCAGAAAAGAACCCAATATAAATTATGTATTTGTCCATTAATTGATAAGACTAAACTTTTTTTTAATTGAAAGATTCTTTATTCTTATATTTTTTTTTATTACCTGTATTGAAATCTCTATCTTTGAATTCTTTTGATTTTTTACTAAAAAATTTAGGCTTTTCTCTTTCACTTTTTCTTCTGTAATCTTTTTCACCACCTTCTCTTGGTTTATATTCTTTAAAAGCTTCAATATTTTTAGGCTTAAATCCTTCTGAATGTCTACTTCCTCTAAATCTATCTGCGTGCTTATTGTCTCGAGATCTTTCTGTTGGCTTATCTCCTCTAAACCCTTCTGATGATCTGTTGCCGCCAAAAATTGGTCTGCTACTTCCTCCACCTCGTCTATTTCTGTCTCTTCCGCCCCCTCCTCTTCTTTTATTTTTATAATCTCTTTGGAATCCACCACTTCCACTTCTGCCTTTAGAAAAGTTTTCTTTCTTTTTAGTAGGATCTAACAATCTCTCAATAGCATTCCATTTTTCTCTATCACTATTAGTAATAAAGGATAAAGAGGAACCCTCGGCTCCTGCTCTGGCAGTTCTGCCCATGCGGTGAATATAATCTTCAGCAACTTGAGGGAGGTCGTAATTGATAACATGTTCAATGTGAGGAACATCAAGACCTCTTGCGGCGATATCTGTTGCAACAAGTATTGTAAATTTCTTATTTCTAAAAGCGCTCATAACAGTTGTTCTTTTGCTTTGTCTTAGATTTCCATGCAAAGCATCTGCTTTGAATTTTTCTTTACAAAGCTTAGCTGCTAAATTTTTTGAATTATGTTTAGTTTTAACAAATACTAAAATTGAGCCAGTTCTTTCTTGTAATTGCTTAATTAATTCCTGATATTTTTGCTCTTGTTTTATATGGATAACTTCTTGTTTAATTTTTATGGATGGCACATTCGTTGCTCCCATAGAAACTCTTTCTGGATTTTTTAAATATTTAGCTGACATTCTAACAATCTCTTCAGGTAGCGTTGCTGAAAACATTAATGTTTGTTTTTTTACTGGTAGGTATTTTAGTATTCTATCAATTTGAATTCCAAAACCCATATCGAGCATGCGATCTGTTTCATCTAAAACTAAAAAACCTGTATCTGATAATTTTAATGATTTTCTATCTAAGTGATCATTAATTCTACCTGGAGTTCCTACGATAATTCTTGGACGTGATTTAAGTTGTCCTAATTGTTTATGCATCGACTCTCCTCCAATTAAACATGCTGCTTTGATTGGATTACTTTTTCCAAGTAACTGAATAATTACTGCAATCACTTGGTTTGCAAGCTCACGTGTTGGTGTCAATACTAGAGCCGAACCTTGCTTTGATCTACTCAACAGCTCAACTAATGGAATACTAAAGGCTGCTGTTTTTCCAGTTCCAGTTTGCGCTGAACCTAAAATGTCCCGCCCTTCCAAGGCAAGCGGTATAGAACTTACTTGAATAGGAGTTGGCGCTGTAAAATTCATTCGCGCTAATGAATTTTTTAAGTTTTGTGAAAGGCTAAAGCCTTCAAAGTTAATCATTTAAGTTTGGGGAAAGTTGTAAGTAAAAATTTAATAAAATTAATTAATAATAAAATATAACCTTTATCAGTTAACAGGCTTATTTAAAGCTTTATTGAAGATAAATTTGGCTTTGTTTCACAAAATTTGATTAGGAAGCCTTTTTATCATGTTCTAGATACTTAACTTTGTCAGTATCTGATCTTTTGACTTTGTCTTTTTTAATTTTTTGAATATGACCAAAGATATCAGCGCCATTTGCAACACTTAAATTATTAAAAAAATGAATATCTCCTCTTACAACACCATTTTCTCCAACGTGGATATTTTCAGATTCTATATTTCCAACCATATGACCTAGAATCTCAATTTTTTCTGCCTGGACTTGACCTTTAACGCTTCCGGTTTCTAATATTCTTAATATTTTTGCTTTGATATTCCCTTTTACTTTTCCAGCAATTTCAATTTCACCTTTGCAATCTATCTCTCCATCGAAACGCAATGTTTCTCCCAAATGCGAAAAGCCATCAATTTGATTTTGTAATTTTTTATCTAATTTAAAAAACATTATTAATTTTTATTGTTGCTAGTTATTTTTTTTCTTGTTGAAGCTGCAATTTCTAATTGAGCGCCCTCATCAATAACTAAATTTCTATGGAATAATTTTCCTTTAACTTTAGCGGTACTATTTAAATGAATTTTATCTGATGAAAGATCTCCAGTTACTTGGCCACCAACTTCAATATTATGATCTGTTGAAATATTGCCTGTAACATTTCCATTTTCTTTAATGATAACTTCTTCAGCTTTAATATTGCCTAATAGCACTCCATCTAAAGTAATGCTGCTATTTTCACTAATATTACCTTGTAGTTTCGTATCTCTTAAAATTACTGATGGCATAAATTATAAAATCCGATTAAATAATGAATACAAGAGTTTAGCAAGCATTTATTAATGTTATAATTCTTAAAAAATTAAATAAAAATAAAAGTTTTATGAAAAGAGTTGAAGTTTTGTTAGAAAAAACAATATTTGCATCACGCTGGATACTTGCTCCATTTTACTTGGGCTTGTCTTTAAGTTTATTAGTTTTGCTTTATGAATTTGGTAGAGAAATAGTTCACTTTTTTACAATCATTCATCAAACCGATATTGCGGGCGTTTTGCTTTTTATACTAAGTCTCGTTGACATTTCACTTGCTGCAAATTTATTAATTATTGTTATTTTTTCAGGCTATGAAAATTTCGTTTCTAAAATTCATATAGATGATCACGAAGATAAACCTCAATGGATGGGTCATGTAGATTTTACAGATTTAAAAATTAAATTAATTTCTTCAATCGTTGCTATTTCTGGTATTCATTTACTGAAAATATTTATGAATTTAGATAAATATTCAAAAGATACTATTATTTTATATGTTGTCGTTCACCTGACTTTTGTTGTTAGTGGAGTGCTTCTTGCAATGATGGACTACATTATGAACAGAAGCATTAGCAAGCATTCTAAGACTAAAAAATAGTTCATAAACACCCGTGTTAAAAAGATTTGTTATAAAAATAATTAAAAATTATACGTTAGAAATTTGAATATTATTAAGAATTAATTGTATTTTATATATGAAGCAAGATTACTCAGTAAAAGACATCTTAAATGCCGTAGATGACATTTTAAAAGTTAAATCTGCACAAGAGTCAAATAAAAAAATTGCGAACGAAATTCCTGTAAAAGATATTTTAAGTGCTGTAGATAATATTTTAAAAGTTAAATCTCTTCAAAGCCCAGCAAAAAAAATTATAAATGAAATTTATGTAGAAAATGATAGTGCAAAAAAATTAGTAGACAATCTAGAATCTAAAAAAGAAAATGAGATGAAAAAAAAATATGATTTATTAGTAGTAAATAATGCTAAAGATATTTTAATATTAAACCGTATTATTTTTAAATGATTATTGAGTGCGCTTGTAAAAAATATAAATTTGCAGTTAAAGCTGAGGAAATTGGTATTAATGGTCGAGTAGTTCAATGTGGGGTTTGTGATCAAAAATGGTTTCAGGAACCAGCAAGTTCTGAAGAATTTAAAGTTTTAAAAGAAAACCAAATACAAGAGGAGGAGGAAGAAAAAGCTAAAAATCAAAAAACAATAAAAGAAAAGCCTAGCAAAAACTATGTTCCAATTAAATATGAAAACAAAGGCAAAATAAATTATACAAAAATTTTTTTAACTATTATGGTTATTTCTATAATTAGTATAGTTTTTAGCTTTGAAAATAGAGAGTATATACTTAATAAAAATCCTGACTTTGCTGATTTCTTTAGTCTTTTAGAAGAGTTTGTTGAATATTTAAAAATTAATTATTCAGATATTATAAATACATTCATACCGAAACAATAATAAATAATTTATGAGTTTAATTACAGGGCTTATACTCTTCGTTGTTGGAATAGTTGGAACTATTCTATTCTTTATATTTTTATCTTGGGTTGAAAATAATAAAAAATAATTAATAACAAAGTTTAGAAATTAAAAAGTACAACTCCATACCTTTAGTTTGATAAGAATAAGTAACTGCCAAAAGAAATAAAACAAAACCTACCCATATAAAAAATATTGATTTTTTCATGCCGCTTGTCTTTCTAATCTTGCTATAGTTTTTTCTTCAATTGGATAATTAATGACTGCCCCTAATACCCCAAGTGCAATTGATATATACCAAACAATATCATAAGAGCCTGTCACATCATAAACTTTGCCTCCCAACCAACCACCTAAAAAAGCTCCAACTTGATGAAATAAAAAAGCAATTCCATAAAGCATACTCATATTTTTAACACCAAAGACTGTTGTAATCGTTCCTTGAGTTAGTGGAATTGTTGAAAGCCAAAGCACTCCCATTAGAGCAGCAAATACATAAGCTGTTAAATTTGAAACAGGAAATAAAATAAAAATTAAAATAATTACTGCACGTGATGCATAAATAGAACTTAAGAGTAAAGGCTTTCTAATCTTGGCACCTAAAAATCCTGCGTAATAAGTTCCAAAAATATTAAATAGTCCTATTAAAGCTAATACAATAGTCCCAATTTGTGGTGATAGACCCTTATCAATTAAAAATGCTGGTGCATGAGTCATAATAAAAAGAATATGAAAACCACATACAAAAAAACCAAAGCATAACAACCAGAAACCTTTATGACTAAAGGCCTCTGTTAATATTTCTCTTAATGACAAATCTTGAGTGGCTGTCTGTTGAATTGGTTTTTCAAACATAGGAACTGCAAGAACTAACATTATAAGTGTAAGCACAGATAAAATACCAAAGGCTAAAGCTGGTCCAAAACTTTGCAATAATACTAACGATGCGGGTAACATTATAAATTGTCCAAGGGATGCGCTCGACATTGCAATTCCAATTGAAACACTTCTTTTCTCTGGTGTTACAGATCTGCTTATTGCTCCAAATATTGGAAATGTAACTCCTGATATTCCAATTCCTAAAATGCCCGATGCAATGACAAATCCTGTTTTAGTTGTAAGAAATCCCATTAAAAATAAACCTAGAGAATAAAGAATGCTTCCAACAACTACGACAACGCCAGCTCCTACCTTGTCAGAAATTCTACCGGTAAAAGGCTGCCAAATTCCCCACATTAAATTTTGAAAAGCAAGACCCATTGCAAACACTTCTCTACCCCATAGATTTTTTTCGCTAACAGGAATTAAAAAAATTCCAAAAGAGTGTCTAATTCCAAATGCAAGCGCAAGTAGAACTGAACCTGCAATTAACACAAATATTGGCTGCCTAAATTTATCTAACACTTGAAACATACTTATTAACTAATAACATTATTTGGAAAATAATAAATTTATATAATGAGCAATAAAGTATTTAAAATTTTATTTGGCCTATTAATTATCTCTGCGATAACAATGTTAACCTATTATCGAGGAATAGATGCGACACCTTTTAATGGTGATTTATTTTTCTGGGCTTTATTGTTTGGATCGATTGCTGCATTAATTGATGGTAGCTTGGGAATGGCTTATGGAGTAACAGGCACAGCTTTTTTATTAGGTTATGGAATTTCACCTGTTAAAGCTGTTGCTTACATTCATATAGCTGAAATTTTTGTCTCGGGATCCTCTGGATTAAATCACTGGAAAATTGGGAATGTTGACACTAAATTATTTAAAAAACTTCTAATACCTGGAATCATTGGCTCTATTCTTGGAGCTTTAATAATAACTAAAGTTAAGATTCCGTATTTATCAATCGTGATATCTATTTATCTATTATTTATGGGAATATTTCTAATTTCAAAAGCCTATTCAAAAATAAAATTACAATTTAAACAAAAAAATTCTGCTGTTATTCCTCTTGCGGTAACCGGTGGGTTTGTGGATGGCGCTGGTGGAGGTGGCTGGGGTCCTGTTGTCACAACAAGTTTGTTGGGTGGGAAAATGTTGCCAAAAAAAATTATTGGAACTGTTAATGCTTCTGAGTTTTTTATTAATTTAGCATCAGCAACTACTTTTTTATTTTTTGTTAAAATTACAGACTGGGAAGCATTAGCTGGCCTTATAATTGGTGGTTTTTTAATAGCTCCTTATGCTGCAAAAGCTACTTCAAAAATGAGTATTAAAATGATTTTAACAGTTGTTGGCTGTCTTATTATAATAATAAGTCTTAGAAAAATTATTCCGCTATTTATATAATTTTATAACAAATAATTGCAACAATCGTAGGTCCCAAAGCAGATAAAAACAAATACAAAGGGCTAATAGTATTCCCATAAAAATTTTTACTTAGAATAGAGTAACCTGCTGGATTAGGAGCGTTTGCAATAACCGTTAATCCTCCACCAGTTATTGCTCCTGCAGCCAATGCATACTTAAATTGATCTGAAAGGCCGTCGACTAAAGAGCCAAGGTAAGTAAGAGCAGCATTGTCTGTTATTGCAGTCAAAGCAACTGCTGCATAATAAATTTGATCTGGACTTAGTTTATTTAACAAGGGTTGTAACCACCATTTTTGTAGACCCCCTAAAATTACTAAGCCAGCTAAAAATAGAGAAACTAAAAAAGCCTCTTTTAAAATTAGTTTATTCTGAAACCGATCGTAAGAAGAAGCTATTCCAAGAAAAATTATAAAAATTCCTAAAAAAATAATTAAATCATGAACAAAAAAAATAACGCCAATTAGTAAAATTAAATGAATAAATAAAATAAAAAAAGGAGTATTATTTTCTTTTATATTTAAATTTTTAATTTTAATTAACTCTTTTCTAAATATTATTGTCAAAATTAAACTATTAGCAAAGACAGCAAGAGCAGTTCTCCAGCCAAATGTGGTCAGCATAAACATTAAATCCCAATTCCATTTAGCGGCAACCATTAATATGGGTGGTGCAGCGAAGGGGGTCATTGCACCTCCTATACTAACATTTACAAATAGAGTTCCGATAATTCCGTATTTAAATTTATTAGAAATATTCTTTGAATAAAAATGCTCTTTAAGAATTAATGCTGCTAAAGTCATTGCGGCAGGTTCGGTAATAAAAGAACCTAGAAGAGGCACAAATGTCATTGTCACAAAAAAAAGTCGAAGAGAATGGTTTATGGGCAATAATTTAGAGATCTGTTTAACGCATGTTAAAGAAAAATCTAATATTGGTTTGCTGGCAGCAATAACCATAATTACAAAAACAAATAATGGCTCAACATAACTTTGGTTGTTTAAATAATTAACTACGTCATTTTTACCAGATGAAATAAAAAAAAATAAAACAAGAATTATTGCCCAAAAACCAAATACAATCTCCACCTCTCCAAGCATATGTAATATTTTTTCATGTTTGGAATATTTGTGGGCTAAACTCTTAAAAAATTTTACTGAAAATGTGTGTACAATTGCAATAGCAAATATAAATGAAGCTATAAATTGAATTGGTATGTCGAACATTACTAAAATTTATATCAATTCTAAAAAATAAACTATCAATTAAATTAAAATAATTTCGATTTTTGTATTTCAGTTTGAGATACTTTATTATTTTGAGGAATTTAGAGGAGGGAGATTTTTAAAGTGCTAACTAAAAGTTAGCACTTTAAAAAAAAATGCTTACTTCTTAGCCGGAGCTAGAACAGCAGAAGCGGCGTTGATTGATTTAACGCAATCAGCTTCTTTTTTAGCTGCTAGTGCATCACCAGCTTTTTTTCTTAGATCACCAGCTTTTTTAGTTGCTGCTGCATCTAATTTTGCTGTTTTTACTGCTACATCGTAACCTTTTATTAAATCAGCGCAAGATTTAGCTTGAGCGTTTGCAAAAGATACGAATAAGAACATACTTACGATTGTTGCTAGTATAGTTTTCATTTGTTTTACTTGTTGTTAAGTTAATTGGCGGCGAAAGTATTTAATTTAAGACTTTCTGTAAATGTATTTTTGACAAGGAAAAGCCTTCATTCTTAATAAAGATTTTTAAATACCCAAGTAAATCAAAGATTTTTAAACAAACTACATAACTAACCTATGCGTAGTTCTGTTAGTTAAGAATTTATCTTAAATTTATAAGACTCGATTTATTTTTTAGCCCTTATGCTTGCTTGTGCAGCAGACAATCTTGCAATTGGAACTCTGTATGGCGAACAAGATACATAATGTAATCCGGCTCTATGACAAAAATCTATAGAATCTGGATCTCCACCATGCTCACCACAAATTCCAAGTTTGATATTTTTTTTTGCCTCAAGTCCTCGTGAACATGCAAGTTTTATAAGCTCACCCACTCCATCTTGATCGATACTTACAAATGGGTCAATTTTAAATATTTTATTTTCAACATAGTCATCTAGAAATTTACCAGAGTCGTCTCTAGATATACCAAGTGTTGTCTGTGTTAAATCATTTGTTCCAAAACTAAAAAAATCTGCATGTTTTGCAATATTTTTTGCATTAAGAGCGGCTCTTGGAAGCTCAATCATAGTACCTACTAAATAATCTACTTTAAAATTATTATTTTTTTGAACTTCTTGCGCAATGCGATCAACCAATCCTCTTAAAATTTCAATTTCTCTTTCTGTTGCAACAAGTGGAATCATAATTTCTGGAATTACCGCTTCAACTTTTTGTTTTTGTAACTCATATAACGCTTCAAAAATTGCTCGACATTGCATTTCATAAATTTCAGGAAAAGAAATTGCTAAACGACAACCTCTATGACCCAACATAGGATTTTCTTCATGTAAATAATTAATTCTATTTTTAATTTCACTTGAATGAATTTTTAAAGATTTTGCAACAATATCAATTTCTTTTTCCGTTTTTGGTAAAAATTCATGTAATGGCGGGTCTAGTAATCTAACCGTAACTGGAAGACCTTTCATAATTGTAAAAATTTCTACAAAATCTTTTCTTTGAAAAGGTAAAATTTTATCTAAAGCTCTTAGACGATCTTCTTTAGTTTTTGAAAGGATCATCTGTCTTACATATAAAATTCTTTCTTCATCAAAAAACATATGTTCTGTTCTGCAAAGTCCAATTCCTTCTGCACCAAATCCTCTTGCAGTTCGAGAATCTAATGGGGTTTCAGCGTTTGCTCTAATTTTTAAAGTTCTAACTTCATCTGCCCATTTCATCATCTGAGAAAAATCTCCAGAGATGTCTGGATTAATTGTCTTAACTTCTCCAAGCATAACTTCGCCTGTTGAGCCATCGATTGTTATAATGTCCCCCTCTTTAACTTCAGTGTTATCTACTTTGAAAAACTTGGCCGCATAATCTATTTTTATATTTCCAGCTCCCGAAACACAGGGTCTCCCCATACCTCTTGCAACAACGGCGGCATGACTTGTCATTCCTCCTCTGCAAGTTAAAATTCCAACAGCAGCGTGCATTCCGTGAATATCTTCTGGTGATGTTTCAACTCGAACTAAAATAGTATTTTGATTATTTGCCTTCATTTGCTCAGCGTCATCTGCATTAAAAGTAACCTTTCCTGTTGCAGCTCCCGGTGATGCTGGAAGTCCCTTTGCTATTACATTTTTTTTAGCTATTGGATCTAAAGTTGGATGAAGAAGTGTGTCTAAAATTTTTGGATCAATTCTAAGTAACGCCTCGTCTTTTGTGATTAATTTTTCACTAACCATATCTACTGCAATCTTAATTGAAGCTTTTGCAGTTCTTTTTCCAGATCTTGTCTGTAACATCCAAAGCTTCTTATTCTCAATAGTAAATTCAATATCTTGCATATCACGATAGTGAATTTCTAATTTTTTATAAATTTTTGTAAGTTCTGCAAATGCTTCAGGCATTGTTTCTTCTAATGACAAATCCTCAGAAGATGACTCCATTCTTGCTTTTTTAGTAATATTTCTTGGTGTCCGTATTCCTGCAACAACATCTTCACCTTGAGCATTAATTAAGTATTCTCCATAAAAACTATTTTCTCCTGTGGATGGGTTTCTTGTAAATGCAACACCCGTTGCACAATCGTTACCCATATTACCAAACACCATGGATTGAATATTGACTGCTGTGCCCCACTCCTCAGGAATATTATTTAATCTCCTGTATGTTTTTGCTCTTTGATTTTGCCAAGATTGAAATACAGCGCTTATCGCTCCCCATAATTGTTCATGGGAGTCTTGAGGAAAATCTTTTTTTGTATTTTTTTTTACAATGTCTTTATAATTACCAACAATTGTTTTCCAATCTTCGGCTTTAAGTTCTGTGTCTGATAATACGCCTTTTGTTAACTTATAATTATCAAGCAAATCCTCAAAATTATGATGATCTACTTCAAGAACAACGTTGCTATACATTTGAATAAAGCGTCTGTAGCTATCATAAGCAAATGTTTCGTTATTAGTTTTTTTAATTAATCCTAAAACTGTTTTGTCATTCAGTCCTAAATTTAAAACAGTATCCATCATTCCAGGCATCGAAACTCTTGCGCCTGATCTGACTGATACTAATAAAGGATTATTAACGTCACCGAAATTTTTTCCTAAAATTTTTTCAATATTTCTTACGGCATCCTCTACTTGAATTTTTAGATCGTCTGGATATTTTTGATTATTTTTATAAAACTCAGTGCAAACTTCTGTTGTAATTGTAAATCCCGGAGGAACAGGCAGTCCTAATTTACCCATCTCCGCAAGATTTGCTCCTTTTCCTCCTAGAAGAGGTTTTTGCGATACAGTTCCTTCGCAGTTTGAATTATTAAACTGATAAACCCACTTTGGCATTTTTTCTAAACCTCAAATTTTGAAAAGTCAGCAAAACTATCAAAAGTTTTACATAATAGGAATAATAACTCTAGTCTGTTCTTTTTGATCTGTTCATTTTCATCATTAACTTTTACATTATCAAAAAACTTATCAACAAAACCTTTTGTCCCAGCTAACAAACCCATCGTCTGCTCTACAGTTCTTAATCGTGCAGGAGTTGTATAATGCTCTCTAATTTCATTTATTTTTTCTAATAAAAAATTCTCTTCATTATGTTTAAATAAAACAGTCTCGGGATCTCCAAATAATTCTTGTTTAAGATCTTTTTTTGATTGCTCTAAAATATTTGTACATCTTTTATAAACTGCAATAACATTTTGTCCGTCTTCACTTTTAACTACTTTGTTTAAATTTTTAATTTTAGTAAACAAAGAATAATAATCATCGGATCTACTGTTGAATAAAACAGATTCAATAACATCAGGTCTAATTTTTTGATCCTTAAGTAAGTTTTTAAATCGGTCTGACACAAAAGCTAAAATTTCCTCAGTAAACTTAAGGTTTTGCATGTTCACTCTTTGTGTAAGATATGAGTTTTTCGAGTTATTAATTAATTCTTTTAATGAGATAGAAATTCTATTTTCTATTACTATTCTAAGAATACCAAGGGCTGATCTTCTTAATGCGTAAGGATCTTTTGAACTTGTTGGTTTTTCATTGATACCGAAGAAACCAACTAAATTGTCAATCTTATCAGCAAGCGCAACGGCAATAGAAATTTTTTCTTTTGGTACTCTATCTTCTGGTCCAACTGGTAAATAATGATCAGAGATTGCATTTGCAATTTCTAAACTAAAACCTTGCTCTACTGCAAAATACTTTCCAAGAACTCCCTGAAGCTCTGGATATTCTCCGACTAAATCTGAAACTAAATCTGCTTTGCAAATTGAAGCTGCTATTTCAGCATCATCTTTTTTACAATTAACAATATCTGCAATGAAAGATGCCAAAACTCTTATTCTTTGTGTTTTGTCATGAAGTGAGCCTAGGCTTTGATAAAAAGTAATTCCTTTAAGTTTACTTACTTGTTTTACTAAATTTTGGCCTTTATTTTTTTCCCAGAAAAATTTTGCATCTGACAAACGAGCAGTAAGGACTCTCTCATTTCCTTTTATTATTTTATTTTTAATATCTTCTTTATTTGCAACAACAATAAAATTATTTATTAATTTATGATTATTAGTAGAGCGCATTGGAAAATATCTTTGATGATACTGCATTGTTAAAATAAGAAGTTCTTCTGGTAATTTTAAAAAATCTTTTAAAAATGATCCTTTTAGAACAATTGGATCTTCTACAAGATTAATAACTTGTTTTAGTAGTTTATTATTAATTTCTAATTCACAATCATTCTTTTTAAGAAATGATTGAATATTTTTAGTAATTAATTTTTCTCTTTCTGCGTTATCAAAGGTAATTCTTTTATCAGTTAATATTTTTTTAAAATGACTATAATCTTTAACAACAACGGCCTTATCTTCTAATGGACCATCCACATAAGTTATATTTGTTGATGTTAAATGAAAAAAATTAAATGGAATAGTTTGCTTATCAAATAAACATAAAATTGATTTTAAAGGCCTGCCCCAAGAAAGATCATGACTGCCCCAACGCATTTTTTTTCTCCATTGTAGACCATTTAAAAAATGGGGAATATTTTTCTTAATTTCCTCAACAACTGGTATTTCTCTTTTTTGCGTTTTTGCAAATATAAACTTTCCCTTGTCTGTTTCTTCTTCGTAAATATCTTTTGGATCTAAATTATTTGATTTAATAAATCCTTGTATAGCCTGTTCTGGTGCTCCAACTTTTGGACCTCTTAAAACTTTGGCTTCAGTTTTAATATTTGCTGGTAAATTACTATAATAAAAAATTAATCTTTTTGGTGTTGAATAAATTTCGCTTACAACTTTTTTAAAATCATACTTTTCGAAAAACGAAGTAAAATTTTCAGTGATATTATTCTTGGCATCTTCTTGTAATGTAGGTGGTATTTCTTCAGAATATAATTCTAATAATAAGTCAGACATTAGTCAGAGTTCTTTAACCAAACTTCCGCTGTACCCTTAACAAGAGTTCTAATTTTGTTAATAAATCCAGCTCTTTCCGTAACTGATATAACTCCTCTTGCGTCTAAAGTATTAAAGATATGGCTGGCTTTTAAACACTGATCATAAGCAGGCAGAGCTAAATTTTTAGATAATAAATTCTGACATTCACCTTCTGCCATCGCAAATGATTTTAGAAGATTGTCTGTGTTTGCAAATTCAAAATTGTATGCTGAAAATTCTTTTTCATTACGTTTATAAACATCTCCATATTTAACTCCTTCATTATTCCATCTGATGTCAAATACACTATCTACTCCTTGAATGAACATTGTAATTCTCTCAAGGCCATAAGTAATTTCGGCTGAGACTGGTTTACATTCAAAACCTGCCATTTGTTGAAAGTAAGTAAATTGAGTAATCTCCATTCCATCACACCAGACTTCCCATCCCAGTCCTGAAGCTCCTAATGTTGGACTTTCCCAATCATCTTCTACAAAACGAATATCATGCTCTTTATAATTTATTCCAAGTGCACTTAAGCTTCTAAGATAAAGACTCTGAACATTCTCCGGTGATGGTTTGATTAAAACTTGAAATTGATAATAATGTTGAAGTCTATTTGGATTGTCTCCATAACGACCATCTGTTGGTCTTCTTGAAGGCTGAACATAAGCTGCTTTCCAAGGTTTAGGTCCTAAAGATCTTAATGTTGTTGCAGGATGAAAAGTGCCGGCCCCAACCTCCATATCGTAAGGCTGCATCACAACACAACCATAATCAGACCAAAATTTTTGTAATTTAAATATAACTTCCTGAAAAGACAAATCTTGTGGTTTAGATTTATTTTTAGTTACAACTTTTTTTTTTGTTATAACTTTTTTTTTATTTAATGTCTTTTTAGCAGCCATTTTTATAAGCCATATTTGTTCCAGATCGATCTTACTTCCAGTTCATTTATAACTTCTGAATACGATCCTGGTAATTGTGAGGAAAGTTTTCTTTTTAACCAACTTTGCGCTGCTTCAAATTTTTTAACTTTAAGATCTTTGCCGAATTTTTCTTTTAAAATTTCTTGTAAAGTTCCAACTCCATCAATTAAACCAAGTTGTAATGATTTTTTTCCAGACCAAAACTCACCTGAGAACAACATTGAATGATTCTCAGATTTTAATTTATCTTTTCTGCTTTTCTTAACTAAATTAATAAATTCATCATGCAAATCTTTTTGCAAAGATTTTAACTTTTCTACATCTTCTTTTTTTTCTTCTAAAAATGGATCTAAAATACTTTTACTTTCACCTGCAGTATGCACTCTTCTTTGCACACCAATTTTTTTTATTAACTCTTGAAATCCAAATGCCGAATAAATTACTCCAATAGATCCAACAATAGAATTAGCGTTTGCATAAATTTCATCTCCTGCGCACATCAGCATATATCCACCTGAAGCCGCCACATCTTCGGCATAGGTAATTACTTTTACTTTTTTATCATCAGCTTCGGATCGAATAAGATCATATAAAAGATTGGACTGAACTGGCGATCCTCCTGGTGAATTAATAGAAATCACTACTGCTTTAATATTCTTTAAAGCAAAGGCTTTTTTAATAATATCGCTTTGACTAGCATAGCTCATGCCTTGGCTAAATCTGCCTACATTGCCTATAACTCCATTTAATCTGATTAGAGAAACTGTTGGTTTTGATTTAAAAAAAGAAAACATATTTATTTCATATCTTTTAAACGTTTATTATCAGTATTCCAGAGTAAAAATTTAATAATACTTTATATTTATTAATGCTACAAACGCCTCGTGAAAAATAATATCGTACAACTAGAAAAATTTCAGAAAAAAACTCCTTACGATTCTCTTAAGGAAATATTTAATAATGATTTAGATAAAGTTGAAGAATTTACTAAATTAAAATTATCAAGCGAGGTAGATCTAATTGGGAAAATGACACTATATCAATTAGGTTCTGGAGGAAAAAGATTAAGATCTATACTGACTTTAGCAAGCTCTAAAATTACTGAATACAAGAGTGAACACAATA
The DNA here is from genome assembly GCF_965235095.1 of Fontibacterium abundans (SeqCode). Classification (GTDB taxonomy): domain Bacteria; phylum Pseudomonadota; class Alphaproteobacteria; order Pelagibacterales; family Pelagibacteraceae; genus Fontibacterium; species Fontibacterium abundans. The sequence continues at coordinate 672,608 of NZ_OZ249405.1, forward strand.
TTCATTTAGCTGCTTGTGTTGAGCTTATTCATAGCGCAACTTTACTACATGACGACGTTATCGATAACAGCTCAGTAAGAAGAGGTAAAAAAACTTCAAATATTATTTGGGGAAATCAACCTTCTATTTTAGTTGGTGATTATTTCTTGAGTAGATGTTTTGAAATTATGGTTGATGTTGGTTCTTTAGAAATTTTAAAACTGTTATCAAATGTATCTGCAGAAATTGCGCAAGGTGAAGTACTTCAGCTTCAACATAAAAACGAAGTAGATATCACTGAACAAGTTTATTTGAATATCGTGACTCAAAAAACAGCTTCATTATTTGGAGCAGCAATGAAAGTGGGTGGTTGTCTTGCAAATAAATCTGATAATGAAAAAAAAGCATTACAATCATATGGAGTTAATCTTGGTATCGTATTTCAAATCAGTGATGATATTTTAGACTACAATTCTACTAAAGTATTTGGGAAAGATATTGGTAATGATTTTTATGAAGGCAAAATTACCTTACCAATAATTATCTTATTCCAAAAATCAAATGAAACTGAAAGAGAACAAATAAAAAAATATTTTACTCAAGAAATAAGAACTGCGGAAGAGTTAAGTAAAGTTTTGTTATTAATGCAAAAATATGATGTGATTACAATTTGCAAAAAAAGAGCGGAGCATTTTTCAAATGTATCATCCGACTCTTTAAATATATTTAAAGATTCTGATATTAAAAAAAAACTTCAAGAGCTATCTTTTTATTTAATTAATAGGTCGAATTAAGAATATAAATTGTGCTATTTAAATATAGAGCAAACGTCGACCAGGCAAAATAAGGAAGCATTAATAAAACGGAAGGCTTGCTGTACTTAGAATACAAAACCATCAAATATAAAATAAAAAAAATAATGATTGAGATTATAAAGCTCGCAAGAAAAATTTGCTTATAATAAAAAAATACATAACTCCAACTTGCGTTAATTAATAAGTGAACAAAATATACTGTTAAAATTTTATTTGAATGTTTGCTTTTTTTATAAGCAAGCCAAGCTGCAACTGACATCATTATATAAAGTAGTGTCCACACTGGTCCAAAAATCCAATTGGGAGGATTAAATGCTGGTTTTACTAAATTATAATACCAAGGATCTAATGCTGCTCTTGTTACAAATCCTGCTGGAAAAGTTATTAAAAAAGTAGCTACAACAATTGTAAATAAACTTAGATAACCTTTAGATTCTGATTTATTTTTTTTCATTATTAACTAGTTGCCTTAACGTAAAATAATGAAATCGCTGCTAATATATGTCCGTAATAAGTTAAATTTACAAAAACTCTTAAAATAAATTTATGATCATCTTTTATTTTGAGAAAATCGCAAAGCACATTGCCAGGATTATAAAGCAATTCCAGCTTCAACTAGGCAGCTTCCTCTCTATAACTCTCTAAACTTGGACAACTACAAACAAGATTTCTATCTCCATAAACATTATCTACTCTTGAAACTGGGGACCAGTATTTATTAGCTTTTAAATACTGTAGCGGAAATGCCGCTTGTTCCCTTGTATACTTGTGCTCCCAAACATCTGCTGAAAGTTCAAGGAATGTATGTGGGGCATTTTTAAGTGGATTGTCGTTCGTATCAAATAATTTATTTTTAACCATGTTAATTTCTTTTTTAATATTAATTAATGCTTCACAAAATCTATTTAATTCATTTAAGCTCTCACTCTCTGTAGGCTCAACCATCAAAGTTCCAGCAACTGGCCAAGACATAGTTGGTGCATGAAAACCATAATCAATTAATCTTTTCGCAATATCTTCTTCGCTTACTCCTGTCTCTGTCTTAATAGGTCTTAAATCAATAATACACTCATGAGCAACAAAACCATTTTTACCTTTGTACAAAGTGCTAAATTGTTCTGCTAATTTTTTTGACATATAGTTTGCACTTAATATTGCAACTTGCGTTGCTTTTTTAAGGCCTTCTGCCCCCATCATTTTTATATACATCCATGAGATTGGAAGAATACTAGCGCTTCCCCATGGAGCAGCTGACACTGCGCCCATACCTGTGCTTGGTCCTGAATTTTGTTTTATAACCTGATGGTTTGGTAAAAATTTCTCTAAATGCTTACTAACTCCTATAGGACCCATTCCTGGTCCTCCTCCGCCATGAGGAATGCAAAATGTTTTGTGCAAGTTCATATGGCAAACATCAGGTCCAAATTTTCCAGGCTTAGCAATTCCAACAAGTGCATTTAGATTTGCTCCATCCATGTAAACCTTTCCGCCGTTGTCATGAATAATTTTGCAAATATCAGTAATTTGTTCTTCGAACACTCCATGAGTTGATGGGTATGTTACCATTAAAGCCGCTAAATCTTTTGAGTGTTCAGCCGCTTTCTTTTTAAGATCTTCAAAATCAACATTGCCATCTTTATCGCAATTAATAACCACAACTTTCATTCCAGCCATTTGCGCGCTTGCTGGATTTGTACCGTGAGCTGAGCTTGGAATAAGACAAACATTTCTATTTTTTTCACCTCTAGATAAATGATATTTTCTAATAACCATTAAACCTGCATATTCTCCTTGAGCGCCTGCATTAGGTTGAAGGGAAATCCCGCTAAAACCTGTAATTTCAGAAAGCATTTTTGATAAATCATTAAACATAAAATGATAACCTTCCGCCTGATCTACTGGAGCGAATGGGTGAAGCGCTCCAAATTCAGGCCAAGTTACTGGAATCATCTCTGCAACTGCGTTTAATTTCATAGTGCAAGAACCTAAAGCAATCATTGATCTATTTAATGCGATATCCTTATCTTCTAGACGCTTTAAGTAACGAAGCATTTCAGTTTCAGAATGGTAAGAATTGAACACTTCGTGTGTTAAATATTTTGATGTTCTTAAAAAATCTTTTGAAATCTGATCAATTTTAGTCTCGTTAGATATTTTTTCATTAATCCCAAATACTTCAAATAAATCCTTTAGATCACTAATTTCTGAAGTTTCATCAAATGAAATACTTATTAAATCTTTTAATTTTCTAATATTAATTTTTTTAGCTAAAGCTTTTTTATAAAATTCCCCTGTTTCATCTCCTGTAAATATAGTTACGGTATCAAAATAATTTTGAGAAACTATTTTAAAATTATTTTTTTGTATTACTTCTGCAAATAAATTTGCAATTCCAGCAGTACGTTCCGCTATTTTTTTAATACCTTCCGGTCCATGATAAATTCCATAAGCTACGGCCATAATAGAAAGTAAAGCTTGAGCGGTGCAAATATTGCTTGTTGCTTTTTCTCTTCTTATATGTTGCTCACGAGTTTGCAGAGCCATTCTCAAAGCTTGTTTATTTTTTCTATCAACCGATACGCCAATAATCCTTCCTGGCATTGCTCTTTTAAATTCATCTTTTGTTGCAAAAAAAGCTGCATGAGGTCCGCCGTAACCCATAGGCACACCAAATCTTTGTGAATTTCCAACTACAATATCAGCACCCATTTCTCCTGGCGGCTTAATTAATGTTAAGGCAAGTAAATCAGTTACAACAATGGCTTTACCTTTTTTATTATGAATAATATCAATAATTTCTTTTAAGTTATAAATACTGCCAAGAGAATCTGGATACTGAACAATTGCGCATAACAAATTATCTAGTTTTGTAAGATCCTCATCATTGTCTCCTACAATAATTTCAAGACCAAACGGTTCAGCTCTAGTTTTAACAACATCAATTGTTTGGATATTACATTTGTTAGAAATAAAAATTTTATTTAAATTATCAGGATTAATTCTTTGACATAAACCTACGGCTTCAGCTGCCGCGGTCCCTTCATCAAGTAAGGATGCATTTGCAATATCCATTTTTGTAAGATCAATAATCATTTGCTGAAAATTTAATAACATTTCTAATCTTCCTTGAGCAACTTCTGGCTGATAAGGTGTATAAGCAGTATACCAGCCTGGGTTCTCTAAAATGTTTCTTAAAATAACATTTGGAGTGATGGTTCCATAATAACCTGCTCCTAGATAATTTTTATAAATTTTATTCTTTTGAACAATCTGCTTTAACAATTTAAGAGCTTTATCTTCTGAAATAGCCTCATCTAATTTTAATTCTTCTTTTTCTAAAATTCTGTCTGGGACAATTTTTTTAATCAGCTCATCTAATGATTTTACATTTAAATAAGAAAGCATAGTCTTTATATGCTCATCTGATGGACCTATATGGCGTCCTATAAATTCTTTGGAATTAGTTAGATCTTTCATTAATTTGGGTTTTCTGTTGCATATTTTTCATAATCACTCTTGTTCATTAGATCTTTAAGTTCATTCTGATCTTTTATTGTAATTTTAAAAAACCAACCTGAACTTTCTGGATCTTTATTTACAAGTGATGGATCTGTAACTATTGCCTGATTAGACTCTTTGATATCTCCTGTAAGTGGCGAGTAAACATCACTTGCGGCTTTTACAGATTCAACAACTGCAGCTGGATCGTCTTTTTTAAAAGATTTTCCTGCAGCAGGAACTTCTGCAAATACAATATCTCCTAACTGAGAAACTGCATGCGCAGTAATTCCAACTGTTGCAACGCTACCATTCACTTCTAGCCATTCATGCTTCTTTGAGTATTTTTTTTCAGTCATATTCAATTTTTTACGTAACTTTTTTTATAAAAAGGAAGTTTGCTAATAACTCCTTGCACCATATTTTCTCTAACTTTCAAGATTACTTTTGTGCCCTCTTTTGATTGATCATAATCAACATATCCCATAGCAATCGGTCCGTTCACGCTTGGGCCGAAACCTCCGCTAGTCACATGTCCTATTTCTTTTTGATCGTTTGAGAAAATTTTTGTTCCTTCTCTTGCAATAATTTTACCTTCTGGTTTTATTCCAACCCTAATTTTTTTAGGTTTGTTTTTAATTTGATCTAAAATTATTTTGTCTCCTAAAAATCCACCTTTTTCTTTTTTTGTTTTAGGAATTGCCCAAGACAAAGCACCTTCAACCGGGGTAGTTTTGGTATCAATATCATGACCATATAAACAAAGTCCGGCCTCCAATCTTAATGAGTCTCTTGCACCAAGTCCTATTAGTTTAGCATCAGACACTCTCATAATATCTTGTGTTAATTCTTGAACATCTTCATTTTTTATAGAAACTTCAAAACCATCCTCGCCTGTATACCCTGATCTTGTTATAAAAATTTTTTTCTTATTATATTCAAAATAATTTCCGTACATAAAATTAAGTTTTGAAATATCTTTAAAAATTTTTTCCATAGCATCTACTGCTTTGGGTCCTTGAATTGCAATTAACGATAAATCATCTCTTAGAACGGCAGTAAAGCCCTCGCCTATTGAATCTTTAATAATTTTCGCGTCATTATCTTTGCATGCTGCATTCAGTACAATCTTAATTCCTGTATCAACCTTGGTTACAATTAAATCATCTTCGATTCCACCTTTTTCATTTAGTAGAAATGAATATTTAGATTGATTATTTTCAATTGCAGAAAAGTCTAATGGAATTATTTTTTCAAGATAAGGAAAAATACTGCTGCTACACTCTATCTTTAATTGACCCATGTGCGAAACGTCAAAAATTCCTATAGAATTTCTTGTATGTGTATGCTCTTGAATAATCCCATCTTGATATTGAATGGGCATTTCATAACCTGCAAAATTTACAAGTTTAGCGCCAGAATTTTTATGAAATTCGTATAGCGAAGTTTTACCAGTTTGTTTTAATTCTGTATTAGCCGCACTCATAAATATTATATAACTCCTAATTTAAGCGGCCCATCTGTATGTTTACCTGAGAGTGTTGCTCCGTCGGTGAAGTTTCAAACTTTCTTTCCAGAGTTATATAATTGTAAGGTCCTTTTACCTGAGAGTTTCCTGGGCTGTTGCTCCTTCGGTGCCTACGAGAGGTCTCTTCCCTACGAATCCAATATTCCTTTAAGCGATGTTAAAAGTCAATTTGAATCATAGTAATAAATATAATGCTGTGGAAAACAAAAGTTTTACTAATCATATAATTACACCTAAGAGTAGTATATCTAATTTAAACAAGTTTTTAAAAATATGAAATTAGGTTTTATTGGTGTTGGAAAGATAGCAACTTCAGTTATTGAGGGAATTTTTAATACAAAAATAAACATTAAAGAGATTATTCTTTCTCCAAAAAACAGACAAAATACTAACTCTTTAAGAAATAAATTTAAAAAAATCAAAATTGCAAAATCTAATCAAGATGTATTAGATAAATCTAATTGGGTTGTGCTTTCTATCACTCCAAATGTTGGAAAGCAGATATTAAAAAAATTAAAGTTTAAAAAAAATCACATAGTTTTGAACTTTATGTCTACAATTCATAACCAAGAACTTAAAAAAATAATATTCCCTGCTAAACAAATATTTAAAATAGCTCCTCTTCCGATGATTAAATATAATCTTGGACCTATTATTGTATACCCAAAGAATAAAACCATTGAAAAATTTTTTAATAAACTTGGAAAAGTTATTTCTACAAGCAATGAAAAGGAAAATAAAAAGTTGTGGGTAATGACTTCGTTTATGGCAACATATCTTGAGATATTTAATACCGCTCATAAATGGTTTGTAAAAAATGGAATTAATCAAAATAAATCAAAAGAATATATAAATTATTTATTTAGAGCGTTAAATAATGAGCTTTTAAAAAATTCTAATTATTCAATAGATAAAATGGTTAAAGAATTTCAAACCAAAGGTGGAATTAACGAAGAACTTTTAATGAGAGCCAAAAAATCCGGAATATTTAAAAATTTAAATAAAGGTTTTGATAAAATTTATATCCGAGTTAAATAATCTTAAAATTTTATCTTCTAAAAAAATAATTTAGCAATATAAGTGTAAAGTGGAATTCCAATTATAATATTTATTGGAAATGTTAATCCTAGTGACATTCCAAAATAAAGTGATGGATTTGCCTGTGGTAATGCATATTTTAATGCTGCTGGTACCGCAATGTACGAAGCGCTAGCAGATAAAATCATTAAAAGAATTGTCTCGCCTAAATCAACACCAGCAATCTTGCATATTAATAAAGCTAATAAAGCATGGATAGGCGGTGCAAATACTCCATAGACCAAAACATAAATAGGTTTGTTTAAAACTTGTTTAAAATTTTTAGCAACCATCAATCCCATATCTAATAAAAAGAATGCAAGCATCCCCTTAAATAAATCAATTGAGAAAGGTGCCATAATTCTCTCTCCTGTGGCACCAGCAAAAAGACCTACGATCATTGCTCCGATTAAAAGTAATTGTGCTCCATCAGTAAAAGATTTGTGCAGCAAACTTAGGGAGTTTTGTTTTTTATTAGATTTTGCAGCACTTGCTAAAATAACAGCAAGAATAATTGCGGGAGATTCCATTAGCGCCATTGCTGCTGCCATATGTCCTCCATAAGTAATTTGGTTTTGATCTAAAAATTGACTGGCAGTAATGAAAGTAACAGCGCTTACTGAACCATACGTTGCTGCAATTGCTGCTGAGTCATAACTATTTAATTTTTTTTTTAGAAAATAATATCCAAGAATGGGAATTACAATTGCAAGCATAACAGCAATAGATAAAGTTTTTGCTATATCAATTGTTAATCCTGATTTTTGTAAAGCAAATCCACCTTTTAAACCTAGGGCCATTAAAAGATATAATGATAAAAATTTTGTAATTGCTGGAGGGATTTCTAAATTAGATTTAACAGCGCCTGCAAAAACTCCAAAGATAAAAAATAAAATTGCAGGATCTAGTATGTTTTGCATTTATCTATAAAAATTTAAGGATATAAAATTTCTTTTATCCATCTAGACCCAGATTTTTTATATCTAAGTCTTTCATGAATTCTATTATTGCCGTCTAACCAAAATTCAACTTCATTTGCTTTTAGAGCCCAACCAGACCAATGGGAGGGTCTTGGAACTTTTTTATGAATTGGAAACTTTTTTTTATATTCTTCAATTCTTTTAATTAAATCTAACTTAGATTCCATAGGAGTTGATTGTATCGATGCCCATGCGCCAATTCTACTCCCATAAGGTCTTGTATTAAAATATTGGTCAGCAGCTTTATTTGAAACTTTTTTAATAGTTCCATCAACTCTTATTTGTCTTCTTATACTTTTCCAATGAAAGCACATAGAAGCTTTTGGATTGCTTTTTAATTCGCTGCTTTTTTTACTTTTTAAATTTGTATAAAAAATAAACTCTGCATTTGTTAATCCCTTTAAAAGAACCATACGAACAGATGGTTGTTTGTTACGATTCACTGTTGCAAGCGCTAGAGCATTTGGATCATTAATTTCTGTTTTTTTTGCTTTAGTCATCCATGCCTTGAATAGCTCAAATGGATTTTTCTTATCAAGAAAACACGTATTCAGTCCAAGTTTGTTTGTTTTATATTTTTTTTGATTCATAAATAACTAAAAATACCCTATAAAATATATTTAATGTCATTTAATACTTTTGGAAAGCTATTTAGATTTACTACATGGGGAGAATCCCATGGTCCAGCAATCGGTTGTGTAGTTGATGGTTGTCCTCCAAATATTGCCATTTCTGAAAAAGACATTCAAATCGAATTAAACAAAAGAAGACCTGGTCAGTCAAAATTCGTAACTCAAAGAAAAGAGAAAGATCAGGTGCAAATATTATCTGGAGTGTTTCAAGGAAAAACTACTGGAACTCCTATTTCAATGATCATCTTTAATGAGGATACTAAGTCTAGAGATTATGAAAGTATTAAAGATAAATTTAGACCAGGACACGCTGATTTTACTTACTTTATGAAGTACGGAAACCGTGACTTTAGAGGTGGCGGGAGGCAATCTGCTAGAGAAACTGCTTCTCGAGTTGCAGCAGGTGCCATTGCTAAAGTTGTTTTAAATAAATTGGTTGGAAAAAAATTCTCCATCATTGGTGGGGTTACGCAAATAGGTCCATTGATGATTGATCATAATCTTTGGAATGATAAAGAAATTAGAAAAAATCCTTTCTTTTGTCCTGATAAAGAAACTGTGCCTGTGTGGGAGCAATACTTGTTAGATATTAGAAAAGCTGGAAGTTCATGTGGTGCTGTTATTGAACTTAGAGCTAAAGGAGTTCCAGTTGGACTGGGTGCTCCTATTTATTCAAAGCTTGATCAAGATATTGCTGCAGGACTTATGAGTATCAATGCAGTTAAAGGGGTGAACATTGGTGCTGGTATGAATGCTGCAAGCTTAACAGGCGAAACTAATTCTGATGAAATAAGATCTAAAAGCGGAAAAGCAAAATTCTTATCTAATAATGCAGGTGGAATTTTAGGTGGAATTTCTACGGGACAAGAAATTATTGCATCATTTGCAGTTAAACCAACATCTTCAATTTTAAACACTCGTGACACTATTGATACTAAAGGAAAAAATACTAAAATTTCTGTTCGTGGTAGACATGATCCTTGTGTTGGAATTCGTGCCGTTCCAATTGGAGAAGCTATGCTTGCATGTATTCTGCTAGATCATTTAATGATGCACCGAGCACAATGCGGTAACTAGTTTGTGATCCCATTAAAAGACGAAAATAGTACCCTCTCAACTCCAATACTAAGTTACACAATAATAGGAATTTGCGTTGTAGTTTTTTTAATACAAATAAGTTCTCCTGGTTTTAATAATGGAAGTTTATTTTACTCTTATGGAGTGGTTCCGGCCTCACTTCTTGGTACCGAAACTTTGCCAAACGATCTAAATAAAATTGATCCATATCTTACTTTGATTACGTCAATGTTTATGCATGGAGGTTTTATGCATTTAATAGGAAATATGCTTTATATGTGGATCTTTGCTGACAATATTGAAGATGATCTTGGAAAAGTAAAATTTATTTTATTTTATTTAGCATCAGGTGTTGCGGCTGCAATGACTCAGGTTTATTTAAATGTAAATTCAACTATCCCAATGGTTGGAGCAAGTGGAGCAATAAGCGGAGTGCTAGGCGCTTATTTAGTCAGATATCCAAGGAATAAAGTTTTGGTACTAATACCTTTTGGATTTTTTACTCAAATGGTGAAAATTCCTGCAATGTTTGTTTTAGGATTTTGGTTTATCTTACAATTTATTAGCTCGAGTGGAAGCTCTGATCAGGGTGGAGTTGCTTATGGAGCTCATATCGGGGGGTTTGTATTTGGAGCTGCCGTGATGTTTTTCTTTGGCAACTTTTTAATTCCTCAGAAACCATTCTTTAAAGCTCTTAACGAAAAAGACGGTAAGAAAAAAAATCCCTGGATACAGGACTAAGTTACCCACATAAAATAACAGCAATATTTGATGAATGTTCTCGTTTTGATTCCCTTTTGATTCTATTTTGAATCAAATTTTCTACTTTTAAGGGTGCATGTGGATAATCTAAGCCATGTTTCTTAGAACGTACTGAAGAATACCACCGTGCTTATAATATTCAGTTTCATTATCAGTATCGATTCTAGAAAGAACATTAATTTTTTTTGAACTTCCGTCTTCGTATAAGAATTCAACAGTCACCTCTTCTCTAGGTTTTAAACCTTTTTCAACATTTAGAATATTTATAATTTCAGATCCTTTTAGGTTTAAAGTTTTTCTAGAAAAGCCTTCTTTAAATTGAAGAGGCAAAATTCCCATACCTACTAAATTAGATCTATGAATTCTTTCAAAACTTTCCGCAATAACAGCTTTAACTCCTAAAAGTTTTGTACCTTTTGCTGCCCAATCACGCGACGATCCTGTTCCATATTCTTTTCCTGCGATTACAATAAGATCTACCTTTCTTTTTTGGTATTCCATTGAAGCATCAAACACTGGCATTACTTTTTTATCAGGATGAAGCATTGTAACTCCACCTTCTGTCCCTGGTACCATTTCATTTTTAATTCTAATATTTGCAAATGTTCCTCTCATCATTACTTCATGATTTCCTCTTCTTGCTCCATAAGAGTTAAAATCTTTTTGTAATACTTGATGCTGCATAAAATAATCACCTGTGGGTCCAGACTTTTGAATAGATCCTGCTGGGGAAATGTGATCCGTTGTTATTGAATCTGCTAGTATAAGAAGAGGTCTTGCGCTTTTAATTACTTTAAATCCTTCTGGCTTATCAGGTAGATTTTCAAAAAATGGTGGACGTTTTACATAGGTTGATTTTTTATCCCAATCATAAATGCTGCTTGCTACTGTTTTGATCTTCTGCCAACTAGTAGGGCCTTCTGATACGTTATCATAACGCGATCTATACATCTGCGCTGTGATTGAAGTTAAGATTGTGTCTGCAATCTCTTTATTAGAAGGCCAAATATCTTTTAAGAATACATCTTTGCCACTCTTATCTTTGCCAAGTGAATCTTTATAAAGATCAAACGTCATCGAACCTGCAATAGCGTAAGCTACAACAAGTGGAGGTGAGGCTAAGTAATTTGCTTTGACTTGCGGATGCACTCGTCCTTCAAAATTTCTATTTCCTGAAAGAATTGATGCTACGTATAACTCACCTTTTGTAATTGCATTATTAATATTGTCATTCAGTGGTCCAGAGTTTCCAATACAAGTTGTGCAACCATATCCTACTAAATTAAAACCTAATTGATTAAGATAAGTATCTAATCCTGCTTTTTCTAAGTAATCCGTTACAACTTTAGAACCAGGAGCTAGTGAAGTTTTAACCCAAGGTTTTGAGGACAATCCTTTTTCAATTGCTTTTTTAGCAAGAAGTCCTGCGGCAATTAAAACACTAGGGTTAGAAGTATTTGTGCAAGATGTAATTGCAGCAATTACTATATTTCCATCTTTTAATTTATAATTTGCATTTTCAACCGCATATTCTTTTAACGCAGTTCTTTTGATTGTCTCTTTAAAGTTTTTATCAAAATCTTTTGCAGCATCCGTTAATAAAACTTTATCTTGTGGACGTTTTGGTCCTGCAATTGTTGGAACTACTGTGCTTACATCTAAACTTAAAGTATCTGTAAATACCATGTCAGAACTTGCCCATAGACCCTGCTCTTTTGCATAAACTTCTATAAGTTTAATTAAGTCTTTGTCTCTACCAGTAAATTCTAAATATTTAAGGGTCTCTTCATCGATTGGAAAAAATCCACATGTTGCACCGTACTCTGGAGCCATGTTTGCAATGGTTGCTCTATCGGCTAATGATAAATTTTTTAAACCTTCACCATAAAATTCTACAAATTTTCCAACCACACCTTTTTGCCTTAGCATTTGTGTAACAGTTAAAACTAAATCTGTTGCGGTTGTTCCTTCTGGTAATTTTCCTTTAATTTCAAATCCGATAACTTCTGGAATTAACATAGAAATAGGCTGTCCCAACATCACGGCCTCAGCTTCAATTCCTCCAACTCCCCAACCTAGAACTGAAAGTCCATTGACCATTGTTGTGTGACTATCTGTTCCAACTAAAGTATCTGGATAAACAGTTAATTCTCCATTCATTTCTGAAGACCAAACTACTTTTGATAAATATTCTAAATTTACTTGATGACAAATTCCTGTTCCTGGAGGAACTACTTTAAAATTATTAAATGCCTGCTGTCCCCATTTTAAAAATGAATATCTTTCACCATTTCTTGAAAATTCCTTTTCAACGTTTAAATCAAACGAATCTTTATTTGCATAATTATCAACCATCACCGAGTGATCGATGACTAAGTCTACTTGTGATAATGGATTAATCTTTTTTGGATCTTTATTTTTTGCCTTAACTGCATCACGCATTGCAGCTAAATCTGCAACAGCTGGAATTCCTGTGTAGTCCTGCATTAAAACACGAGTTGGTCGATATGCAATTTCAATTTCTGAAGTTTTTGTCTTTAGCCAGCCTTGCAGAGCATTAATCTGAGTTTTATCTACGGTAGTATTATCTTCGTAACGAAGTAAATTTTCTAATAAAACTTTAAGAGATTTTGGAAGTTTGTTTATATCCTTAAGTCCATTTTTTTCAGCTTCAGTTAAACTGTAAATAACGTAATTTTTATTGTTAACTTTAATTGTTTTCTTAGATTTAAAAGAATTGATTTTGCTCATAATTACTAAAGAAATCGTGATTTATTTACTATCACAAACATATAACTTCAATGGTTTATTTTCATTTTTTGGAAGTTCCTGACACTTCCCATTAAAACAAATATTCCAATTCTTAATATTTGTCTGAGATGTTGCTAAAATTAATTCATCTTTTGCGCTAACACTTGGTTTATAAACCCACCACCCTTTAACTAATTTTGCATCCTCTGGTGGCTCCATCCCCGCACCCGATCCTTTAATCCTGGCCTCTATAATTTTAAGTTTAGAATTGATAATTCTCCAATCTTCTTGCCACTCAACTTTTTCAACTGAATGCATCCAAGTTAATGTAAAGAAAGAAATAGCAAATGTTGTAACTTTAGCTCCGGCTAGTACACACAAACTCATGCTGCAATTTTATTTTTTTTTCTTACCTTTAGCCACCTAAGAAATAAAAATACCGCAAGTATACTAAAACCGATTTCATCACTAACAGGCAATGCAGTAATTAACAAAGCCGGGATAATAATTGCAAACAATCTTTCAGTAATAGAAAGTTTTTCTTTATAATAACCTATTACTGCAACTCCCCAAAAAATAATTGCTATAAATACTTTTAAGCAAATATATAAAACAGAAATTAAAAACATATCCAAACTTTGACCTGAAACATTTTGCAACATTAAAGCTGGGCTATAAACTGCCATATAAGGAATAACAAAACCTGCCATAGCAATTTTAACTGCCTCGATTGAAATCTTTAATCCTTTTTCTTTTGCAATAGGCGCTGCTGCAAAACATGCAAGCGCTACAGGAGGTGTTAAGTCAGCAAGTATTCCAAAATAAAATACAAACATATGACTTACAATAAGCGGAACACCTAATTCTAAAAGAGCAGGTCCTGCAACTGCAGAGGTAATTATGTAATTTGGAATGGTTGGAATTCCCATGCCTAGTATTAATGAAATTATCATCGTAAGAACTAATGATAAAAATATACTGCTCTTCCCAACGCTTATAATTACCTGTCCAATCGTGCTTGCTATTCCTGTAAGCGTTAATGTTCCAATTACAATTCCAACGACAGCACAAGCGATTCCCACCGGTAGTGCAGTCTTTGCCCCTTCTGCCAATGCATCTCTACAATCAATTAATGTGTTTCTCCCCCCTTTAGATAAAAAATTCCAAACTATCAAAACTAGTAACGTAAACATAATAACGGAAGAACCCATTTTGAAAAAACCAGAGGATACAAAACCAAGAGCGATCCAGAAAATAAACCTTATTGTTTTTGATGAAAATCCTAAAGCAATTGAACTTCCTAAAATTAAAAAGGTAGTAAGAATTAATCCAATAGTTCCTGAATACAGCGGTGTATAACCACTAAATAACAAATAAACTAAAGCAACTACAGGAAGTATAAGATACCATTTCGTCTTTATTGCATTAAGCGCTGAGGGTAATTCGTTTTTTGGCATTCCATATAATTTGTTTTTTGCAGCCTCAATATGAACCATCCAAAATGTAGAAAGATAATAGAAGAAAGCTGGAATAATAGCCGCTTTACAAACTTCAAAATATTTAACTCCTAGAGTTTCTGCCATAATGAAAGCAACTGCTCCCATGACTGGTGGCATAATTTGACCACCCATAGAAGATGTCGCTTCAACACCACCGGCAAAAGCAGGTCGGTAACCAAAACTTTTCATTAATGGAATTGTGAATTGCCCTGTTGTAACTACATTAGCAACTCCAGAGCCTGATATTGTTCCCATCAAACCTGAAGAAATTACAGAAACTTTGGCTGGTCCTCCTATTTTATGTCCAACGAGACCTAATGATACATCGGTGAAAAGCTTGATCATTCCTGCTCGTTCAAGAAAAGAACCAAATAAAATAAACAAAAATATATATGTAGAAGAGACATATACAGGAACCCCGTATATGCCTTCAGTTCCATAAGTTAGTTGATCAATAATTTGAGAAAAACTGTAACCTCGATGTTGAAAAATTCCTGGAAGATAATTTCCAAAAAAACAATATGCTAAAAAAAATCCTGATATAATTGGAAGTGATGGTCCCATTATTATCCAAGCAGTGACGAAAATCACTATTAAAGCCAAGACTCCAAAAAATACATCGTTAGGCGTTGGACTTCCTGATCTAACAATTAAATTATTGTATTCAATGTACTGATACATCGCGACAGCAAAACCTATTATTCCCAAAAACCATAACAAATATCTAAAACCTATTTTATAATTTTTTAAAGCGCCGATTAAAGGCAAAGCAATCAAGCTTAAAAATCCGACGTGAGTTGCTCTGAGAATTTGTGTTGGCACATCTACAATATGAGCCGCAGTAAGTAATTGAAAAGTTGAAAATGCTATAGCTATATAAAATAAAACTTTGCCTTCAAAATTTTTTGGGAAACTTTCTAATATAGTATCTGCTAACACGGCTGATTTTTTTTCAGCCGTGCTAACATTGTGTGATGTTTCCATAATTAAAACTGAAACTAATTAAAGATCAGTTCTTAAAAAGGTTTACTTAACTAATCCTTTTTCCTTGTAAAACTTAATTGCTCCTGGGTGCAAAGGAATTGGTGAATTCTTTGCAGCGTCTTTAAGAGTAATATCTTTTGCAGCAGCATGCGAAGCAACTAGTGCAGGAAGATTCTCGTAGAACAATTTAGTCATTTGGTATGCTGTCGCATCAGAAACGTCTTTTCTAGTCACTAGGTAATTAATTACCGCAGCAGTGGTAACGTCTGTTGTTTGACCTTTGTAAGTGTTTGCAGGTATTTTTCCTGAAACAAATGGTGCTCCCATTTTTTTAACAACAGAATCGGGTACTGTAACAACAACGATTTCAACTGAGTTTGCTAAATCTTTTAAAGAAGCAACTCCAATTCCAGCTGACTGAAGAGTGGCATCAAGTTGTCTATTTTTAATCAATTCAACTGATTCAGCATAAGGTAAATATTCAACTTTCGCTAAATCCTTGTAAGACATCCCAGCTGCAGCAAAAATTGCTCTAGAATTTAATTCTGTTCCAGATTTTGCAGCACCTACTGAAAGTCTTTTTCCTTTAAGATCAGCTAGTGTTTTAATATTAGATTCTTTTGAAGCTACAATTTGTATATAATTTGGATAAATCGCTCCAATTAATCTTAACTTATCAAGTTTTCCCTGAAAGCCGGCCTCAGCATCTCCTGCCCAAGCAAATTTAACTGAATCACCAAGAACAAATGCTAATTCACCTTTTCCGTCTTGAAGAAGATTTAAATTTTCAACTGAAGCTTTTGTTGCTTGAACTTGAACTTTTGAATCTTTAATTTTTTCTGCATAAATTTTAGAAATTCCAACTCCTAATGGGTAGTAAACTCCTGACGTTCCACCTGTTAGGATATTGATAAATTCAGCTGACTGAGCAGAGCTCATCATCAACATCAAAGCAGTTATAGCTCCTGATATTTTTTTTAACATGTTAACTTCCTTTTTAAATTGTTTAAAATAAGATTAGATTATAAAAAATATCAAAACGCAATAACTGGAAATAATCTTATACAATCTGAAGTGGTGTGATTATTTGAAAATATGAACAAAGATAAAAAAAAAACAGATGAAATAGATTGGAAGCAAAATTTAACGGAAAATCAATATATAATATTAAGAAAGCAAGGCACTGAGCCGGCATTTACAAGTAATCTTAATGATGAAAAAAAAGAAGGAAATTATTATTGCGCTGGATGTAATACAAAATTATTTAGCTCAAAGATGAAATTTGACAGCGGAACAGGCTGGCCTTCATTTTATAAATCCTATCCAGGTGCTTTTAAGACCAGCACTGATTATAAACTGGTGTATCCACGAACAGAATATCATTGCGCAAAATGCGACGGTCATCATGGACACTTATTTGATGATGGCCCAGAACCTACTGGTAAAAGATATTGTAACAATGGAATAGTTTTAAAATTTATTCCAGAAAAGATTAGTTAATATGAACAATTCTAATTTTGCTTCAGACGTTAGTAAAAAGGGGTTTATCACACACATTGGTGGAATTGATTTTAAAAAAATCTCAGAGAACACTTTTGAATTTAGTGCAACAGTAAAAAATTACAATTTAAATTCTGGTGGCATTAGTCATGGAGGATACATAGCTGCAATACTAGATAACGGCATGGGTTCAGCCGCTTATCATGTGATCGATGGAAAAAGATGTGTGACCATTGCATTAGATATAAAATTTATTTCAGCATCAAAAGAAGGTGATGTTTTAATTGGTAAAGTAAAAATATCGAAAAAAACTAATTCTCTTGTTTTTGTAGTCGCTGAATTATTTGAGAAAACAAATTTAGTTGCAACAGCTTCTGGAACTTGGAAAATTATATAATACTATTTCCAAATTTCTTTTAATCTAGCCGGTCTTCCGCAGCCGAGTAAATAAGAATAATAACGCGTTGGATTTTCTTTATAATAATTTTGATGATAATCTTCTGCTGGGTAAAAATTCTTAAATTCAACAAAAGCTGTTTTAATTTTTTTCCTATTTAGCGATTTCATTTCATTAATAGATTGATCAATTAATTTATTTTCTTCATTATTTTGATAAAATATTACTGAAGTATAACTATTGCCTTTGTCGCAAAACTGACCTTTCCCATCATAAGGATCAATATTAATCCAAAAATTTTTAAGAAGTTCTAAATACGAAATTACTTTCGGATCGTATGTTATTTTAACAGTTTCAATATGCCCGGTTCTACCTTTTAAAACTTCTTCATATGTGGGATTTTCTTTCGTTCCACCGCTATATCCGGAAACGACATCGGTAACCCCATCAATTTTTTCAAAGGCAGCCTCCATGCACCAAAAACAACCTCCTGCAAAATATGCATACTTTTTATCTTGTGAGTAAGAAACCGATGTAAAAAAAATAACAAAAAATAAAATTAATATTTTTTTCATTTTAATGAATGTAAAAATTTAAAATTCCAAATAAGATAATTCCAAAAAAAGAGGACAACAAAACATTCTTTTTTGAAAGAAAAAGAACAACAATAGTAAGTCCTGCCACAAAAATTCTTATAAATGTTGATGTTTGTTCTAAAGCTCCAACTGGATGAATAAAAATTCTAGCTATTAATGCACTTAAAATTCCATAAGAAATACAAGAAACAAATTTAAATAATTTGCCCTCTTCATTTACATATTTTGCAGATAATACTCCTAAAAACCTAGACAGATAAGTTGCTGCAGCTGAGATTAGGATTGCTATATAAATATAATTTGCTGTCATATTTTACCTTATAAAAATTAAATAAGAAGTTATTCCTGCAATTAATCCAGCGATTAATACAGACCAACTTGGTGTTACCAAAAATAACAGAGGAGATAAAATTACTGATAAAATAACTGTTAAAATAATGTAATTTTTATTTAATCCTGCAACAATCATACACATAAAATAAATCGGGTTTAAATAAATAATTGCTATAAAAATATTTTTACTAATAACTCCGGCAGTATAAAAACCAATTACTGTTGTAATGGTCGACATAATCCAAAGTGTTGCACTAAGACCGAAAAAAAAACTAAAACGATTTTCTTTTTCAATTGTTTTATAATTGTTAAGCATATGAACCCAGCTTGTGACCGCTATAAAATGCGCAACTACATAGTAATGCCATCTTGGCCTATTTTGCTCTCTAATAACTGGAATTAAATTTATAGTCATTGGGTATAATCTTGCATTAGTTAGATAAACCGACAAAAAAATATTTAAAAAAGTTCCATGAACGATAAGTGTCTCAGCCATAACTACTTGTCCTGGCAAAGCAAAACTAATTAAAGTTGAAAGAAAACTTTGTGTCGCATTTAATCCTGTATTTTTAAAAAGAGCACCTAAAGCAAAAAAACTTGCCGCTAAACTAATTCCTGGAATTCCCATTCCAACAATACATCCTTGTCTAAAATGTTGATTAAACGTTTTGTTCATAAATTAATTTTTGTGCTCAAAATTCTATAAGCTAGAAATAACAAAGCACATCCCGATAATCTGCTAATTAAATTTGGATAATTTTTAAGAAAGATTGCAATTCTACTTGAAACACCAGCGTAAATTGTCAAAAAGAAAAAATCTAAAAATACATGGGTTGTCATTAGAATAGTAAAATGGATTATAAAATTATTATTAGGATCTAAAAAAGTAGGAAACATAACTAAAAAAAAAACTATGGCACCCGGACTGAACAAAGCAGAAATAAATCCATCTTTAAATAAATCGAATGCTGATCGAGTGCCAAATGTTTTGTCTATTGTAAGGCTAGTTTTTCTTACTAAAAACTTTATTGCTAAATAAATTAAATATAATCCTCCAATCCATTTAAAAATATCTAAAATTTGCGGATTTGGCTTCATTAGCGTATAAACACCAAATGTTGCGCAGATCATTTGAATTGCATTTGCAGAAACATCTCCTAAACCTGTCCATAAACTTTTTGGAAAACCATAGTTCATAGAATTAGTAATAATTAGAATTCTCTGTGGACCTGGAGTAATAAAGAGTATGGTTATTAGTTGAACAAATAGTAAATAATTGTTTGGTATCATTGATAAATCTAGATCTATATTGACTAATTATCTTAATAAAGTTATTTAATTTTCTGCGCCGAGTTATTTCAAATTGCGGGCGCTATATAAATCCAGCTAAAGCGATGCAATTATAACCGCCGCTTTATCTGGTGGTTTTTTTCGAAAACTTTCCTAAAAAACCTTTGTTTAGAATGAATTATGAGCAAAGATTTGAATATTAGTTTTGAGTTCTTTCCAGCCAAAGATCAAACAGCTGATGAAAGTCTATGGGAAAGCTTTATTAAACTTGAAGCATTTAATCCAAAGTTTGTATCCGTTACTTTTGGCGCTGGGGGCGGTGCAAGAGATAAGAGCGATTACTTAGTAAAAAAAATAAAAAAGAATTCGAATACTCCGGTTGCGGGTCATCTTACTTGCGTTGATATGAGTAAAGACGAAATTAACACTATTGCTCTAGATTGGTTAAATAATGGAATTAATAAAATCGTAGCTTTACGTGGTGATGTTAGAAAAAAAGATTCAAAATATAAGCCTCATGAAAGAGGCTATATTAATGCCGCTGATATGGTTAAAGGTTTAAAAAAATTAGGTAATTTTGAAATTGCAGTAGCTGGTTATCCTGACATACATCCTGAATCTAAAAATGAAAACGAAGATTTAGAAAATTTAAAAATTAAAGTTGACCAAGGTGCTGATAAAGTCATAACTCAATTCTTCTTTGATCATGAAAAATTCTTAAGATTTAGAGATAAATCAATTGCGCTTGGTATTAAAGCTCCTATTATTCCTGGAATTTTACCTATTGATAACTTTAAAAAAGTAAAAGATTTTAGTTTAAAATGCGGAACGTTCCTTCCTAAATGGATTGAAGATAAATTCTCTAATTTAAAAGAAGACGAAAAATTTGTTGGCATCGATATAGCTTGTAACTTAGTAAATAAACTGCACGCTGAAGGTGTTAATGAATTTCATTTTTACACACTAAATAAATATGAATTAACATATGCGGTTTGTAAAAATCTACTAAACGAAAAAAAAGCAGTACAAAAAGAATACAACCAAAACGTAAACCAATTTTTTAAACAAAAGGAGAGATATATATAATGATAAAAATAAACTGCATTGGCTATCCAAGAATAGGTCCAAAAAGAGAATTAAAGAATGCTTTAGAAAAATATTGGAAATCTGAAATTTCTGAAAATGATTTATTAAAGTGCGCTAGTGATTTAAAAAAAAATAATTGGCAAACACAAAAAGATAATGGGGTTGATTATATTTGTTCAAATGATTTTTCTTTTTATGATCAAGTTCTGGATACCATTTGTTTAGTAGGCTCAATTCCTGAAAGATATAAACATAAAGACGATAAAGTTTCTTTCAAAACTTATTTTGCAATGGCACGGGGCTCACAAACAAAAGATTTGGATGTTCCTGCGCTTGAAATGACAAAATGGTTTGATACTAACTACCACTACTTAGTGCCAGAGTTTTCAAAAAATCAAAAATTCAAACTAAGTTCAAACAAACCGTTTGAAGAATTTGATGAAGCAAAAAAATTAGGCTTTAATACTAAGCCAATTATTCTAGGCCCTCTTACTTTTTTAAGTCTTGGAAAGACTACAGATGAATCTTTTAAAAGCATTGATTTATTAGATGATTTGCTACCAGTTTATGCTGAAATTTTATCTGGTTTAAATAAGAAAGGAGCTGAATGGATTCAAATTGATGAGCCTATTTTAGTAAAAAATCAAAATGCTGATTTTACTAAACTAATCAAAAATACTTTAAATCAATTAAAGAAATTTGCTGGTTCGTCTAAAATTATCCTAACAACTTACTTTGAAAAGTTGGATCCGGAAGTTGAAAAAGAAATTTTGGAAAGCGATGTAGATGGAATTCATTTTGATTTAATACGAGGAAAGATTTCAAATATAAATTCCTTAAAGGATACTAATAAAACAATTTCTATTGGAATTATTGATGGAAGAAATATTTGGAAATCTGATGTTAATAAAAAAATTGAACAAATAACAGAGTATTCAAAAAATATTAAAAACCTATGGATCTCTTCTTCTTGTCCATTATTACATACGCCTTATGATTTAGGTTTAGAGACTAAAGTTCCTGAAAAAATTAGAAAGTGGCTATCATTTTCTAAGCAAAAACTTATTGAACTTAATCATATTAAAATTTCATTAAACAAAGGTAATGATGAAATCAAAAATTACTTAGATGAAAATAAAAAAGATATCACTAGCAGAGCAACATCCGAGTTAATTCATGATGATAAAGTTAAACAAAGAGCCAAAAATATTACAACGCAGATATTAAATAGAAAATCTAACTTTGTTAAAAGATCCGAAATACAAACGAAGGTATTTAACTTACCTTTATATCCAACAACAACCATTGGATCTTTTCCTCAAACTTCTGACGTAAGAAATGCCAGAGCTAAATTTAAGAAAAATGAATTAAGCTTAAAAGAATATGAGGATTTTCTAAAAGTAAAAACAATCGATGCTATTAAAAAACAAGAGCAAATAGATATCGACGTTATTGTTCATGGTGAGTTTGAAAGAAATGACATGGTTGAATACTTTGGTGAACAGCTTAAAGGATTTACATTTACATCTAGTGGCTGGGTGCAAAGTTATGGTTCACGATGCGTAAAACCTCCAATTATTTTTGGAGATGTTTCTCGTCCAAAATCTATGACTGTACAATGGTCAAAATTTGCACAAGACCAAACAAAAAAAATCGTTAAAGGAATGCTAACGGGTCCAATAACAATTTTACAATGGTCTTTTGTTAGAGATGATCAGCCAAGAAAGAATACTGCATTACAAATTGCTTTTGCAATAAGAGATGAAGTTGAAGATCTTGAAAGCAATGGCATTAAAATGATTCAAATTGATGAACCTGCTTTAAGAGAAGGTTTGCCTTTGAAGAAAAATGATTGGAAGCAATATTTAGATTGGGCTGTTAATGCTTTCCAAATTTCTGCTGCTGTTGCAAAAGATGAAACACAAATTCACACTCATATGTGTTACGCTGAATTTGAGGATATTATTGATGCGATTGCTGCTTTAGATGCTGACGTTATCTCCATAGAAACATCAAGATCTAGAATGGAATTATTAAAAACATTTGAAAAGTTCAAATATCCAAATGAAGTAGGACCTGGTGTTTATGACATTCATTCTCCTAGGGTTCCTAATAAAAATGAGATGAAAGAGCTTATTCAAAAAGCTTCTAAGTTAATTGATAAGAAAAGAATTTGGGTAAATCCAGATTGCGGTCTTAAAACTAGAGGCTGGCCTGAAACAATAGCTGCACTTGAAACTATGGTGCAAGCGGCGAAGGAATTAAGAACCGAGAAATGAAAAAAACAAAACTTGGAACTAATACTAATTTAATTCGAGGAGGATTAAACAGAAGTCAGTTTAATGAGACCTCTGAAGCGTTGTTTCTAACATCAGGATTTGTTTACGATAGCGCTGAGCAAGCTGAAGCTATTTTTAAAGGTACCAAGAAAGGCTTTCAGTATACTCGATACTCAAATCCTACTGTTGAAACATTTGAAAAAAGATTAGCGCTTCTAGATGGTTCTGAGGATTGTTTTGCAACAGCAAGTGGAATGGCTGCTGTTTTCTTTTCATTAATGTGTCAATTAAAAGCGGGAGATCATTTGGTTTCGTCTTCTGCTTTATTTGGATCTTGCAAGGAGATTGTCAAAAATATTTTGCCTAGATATGGGATTGAAGTAACATTTATAGATGGAAAAAATATAAATGAATGGAGAAAAGCTATTAAAAAAAATACAAAGATTTTTTTCTTTGAAACTCCTTCAAATCCACTTTTAGAATTAATTGATATTAAAGCAGTTTGTAATATTGCAAAAAAACATAAAATCATAACTGTTGTTGATAATATTTTTGCAAGTCCTGTTTTGCAAAAACCAGTTTTATTAGGAGCAGATATTATTGTTTACTCTGGAACAAAACATATTGACGGACAAGGACGAGTTTTGGGTGGAGCAATATTATCTTCAACAAAATTTAAAGAGAATGTTTTAAAACCTTTCTTAAGACACACGGGTCCTGCTATTAGTCCATTTAATGCTTGGGTTTTGCTAAAAGGTTTAGAAACTATTAAAATTAGAGTAGAGGAGCAGTCTAATATTGCTTTAGAAATTGCTCAATTTTTAGATAAGCATTCTAAAATTGAAAAAGTATTTTATCCATTTTTAAGAAATTTTTCTCAATACTTGCTTGCTAAAAAGCAGCAAACTCTTGGTGGAACAATTTTAAGTTTTAAAATTAAAGGAAAAAAGAAAGATGCATTTAAATTTATTAATAAATTAAAAATATTTGATATTTCTAATAATTTAGGTGATACAAAATCTATTGTGACTCACCCAACTACAACAACTCATCGTATTTTGACTGAAAACGAAAGATTATCGCTTGGTATTACTGAAAATTTAATAAGACTTTCAATTGGCTTAGAAACAGTTTCTGATCTTAAAAAAGATATTGCGGCTGCATTAAAATAAAAATTATATTTTTAATCTTTCAACAATCTTGTCATTTAATAAATGAGAATTTAAAATCTCATCAATGTCCTCTGAGGTTTTAAAAGCGTACCAAACACCCTCAGGATAAATAACCATTACTGGCCCCTTCTCGCATCTATCTAAGCAACCAGATTTATTAATTCTAATTTTTTTATTTAGTTTTAAACCTTTAATCTTTGTCTTTAATTCTATTTGCAATTTTTCAGAATTTTTTGAACTGCAACAGCCTTTTGGATTGGAGTCGGGTCTTTTATTAATACAACAAAAGACATGTTTTTCGAAAAACATTTAAATATTTTTAGTTAAAATTCTAACTAATAAAAAATAAATTGGTCGTGGTAAAATTTGTAGAATTTTAAAAATAATTTTCATCTGAATTGGAAAAGTAATGTCGTATTTTTTAGCTAGAAGACCCTCAAAGATAATTTCAGCAGCTTTGTCTGCTTCCATAATAAATGGCATATCAAATGTATTTTTTTCTGTTAGCCTGGATTTGACAAAGCCAGGATTAATAATGCTTAAAGAAATATTATTTTTATCGCAATCAATTTTAATAGACTCAAAATAGTTAATCATAGCAGCTTTTGAAGGTCCATAAGATGAGGAATTTGGCAACCCACCTAATCCTGCAAGTGAACTAATGGCTGCAAGATGACCAAATTTTTGTATTTTAAAATGAGGTAACAAAATTGAAAAGCAGTTAATCATACCAAAAAAATTAACTGCAAAAGTTTTTTCAAATAAGTCTAACCTAATATCAAAAGTATTATGCGGCTCATAATAGCCAGAGCAATAAACAGCTAAATCAATAGTTTTAAATTCTTTTATAATTTCATTAATAATTCTCTGAGAATTTACTTTATCTGTAACGTCTAAAGAAAATGTTGATATTTTTGTTCTTTTTGAACTGAATTCTAATTTTAAATTTTGTAATTTTTCTTGAGTTCTTCCTAATAAAATTAAATTATCACACTGATCTAAGTATTTTTTGCCAAGTTCGTAACCTATGCCGAAAGTAGCTCCTATAATTACAACATTCATAAATTTTACTTGATTAGCAACTATTAAAAATTATCATTAGTGATATAAGATAATACTGATATGGCATCAAGAATTGAATCTGATAGTTTTGGTAAAATCAAAGTTCCAGCAGATAAGTATTGGGGAGCTCAAACAGAACGTTCATTAAAATACTTTAAAATTGGAAAAATATTAGTCCCACTAGAGATTATAAGAGCTATAGCTATTGTTAAAAAAGCCGCTGCTATTGTTAATTTTAAATTCAAATCTTTAGATAAAAAAATTTCTCAAGCAATTATCAAGGCCTCTGATGAGGTAATTAAAGGAAAATTTAACAATCATTTTCCACTTAAAGTTTGGCAGACAGGTTCTGGAACTCAAACAAATATGAATGTTAATGAAGTTATTTCTAATCGAGCAATTGAAATTTTAGGTGGAAAAATAGGATCAAAAAAACCTGTACATCCAAATGATCATGTAAATAAATCCCAATCTACAAATGATACTTATCCTAGTGCCATCCACATAGCTGTCGCTATTGATGCAAAAGAAAGACTTCTTCCTTCTTTAAAATTATTGGAAAAAGAATTAGCTGTAAAAGTAACTAAATTTAAAAATATAGTTAAAATTGGAAGAACGCACCTTCAAGATGCAACTCCACTAACTTTGGGACAACAGTTTTCTGGCTATCATATGCAAATTAAAAATTGCATCAAACGTATAGAAATAGCTTTAAAAGAAATGTATTTCCTGGCTCAAGGGGGGACAGCTGTTGGTACCGGTATTAATACTAAAAAAGGCTTTGATAAAAAAATTGCATTAGAGATTAAAAAAATTACTAAACTACCGTTTAGAACTGCTCCAAATAAATTTGAAGCACTTGCAAGTCATGAACCAATAGTTAATTTATCTGGTGCGTTTAATACTCTTGCTGTTGCTTTGATGAAAATTTCAAACGACATAAGATTTCTTGGCTCAGGTCCTAGAGCTGGTTATGCGGAGCTTATTCTTCCGGAAAATGAACCAGGCTCATCAATCATGCCTGGCAAAGTAAACCCAACACAGTGTGAAGCTGTTACAATGGTTTGCACAAGAGTCATTGGTAACCACACAACAATTACTATTGCTGCATCAAACGGACATTTTGAATTAAATGTTTTTAAACCAGTGATTGGTCACAGCATGATTCAATCAATTGAATTATTATCAGACTCTATTGAATGTTTTGTTAAATATTGTCTAAAAGGTCTTAAAGCAGATACAAAAAGAATTTCACAGTTATTAAATAGTTCATTGATGCTAGTAACTGCTCTTGCTCCAAAAATTGGTTACGATAATGCTTCTATGATTGCAAAAAAAGCACACAAGAATGGAACGTCTTTAAAAGAAGAAGCTCTGAAAAGCGGATTAGTTGATGAAAAAGAATACGATCGATTAATTAATCCAAGAAAAATGACACACCCAAATTAGAACAAGAAACTATAAATTCTTGGATCTAAAACATTCAAAATATCTTTATTTAAGCGCAGATTAAATTCTTCTTGAACAATATTAAGATTATTTTTATTAAATTTTTTATTACTATTTCCAATGATTTCATTCACCACTACTCTTCCCTTTCTCATATTTAAATCTCCTTTCATTTTTCCAGAAAAACTAGCATTTGGTAAAAGCGCTATCTTTTCCCTTGCTCCATTAGTATTTTTGTAAAAGTTCTTAATATTTACTAGATCAATTTGTGAATTAAAAAAAAATATTGTTTCTCTATTCTGAGTAATAAAACGACCATTTATTTTTAATAAATCATTAAATTTGGAAATTAAATTTAATTCCTTAATATTTACATCACCACCCTCAACGACAATAACAGCATTAGCATCAGAAAAAAGATTGTGATTAGTGACCATGTTTTTAAAATTTAATTTGAAGACACCATAAAAATCTTCATGAATATTAAATAATTTATTATGCACTAGATAATCTTTAAGATTACCATTGGATAATTTTTTAAAATTTGTATCTATAAAATTAAATTCACTAAACAAAGCGAGTCTTGGTTTAAAATCAATTTTTGCAGAACCTTGTCCTTTATATAAAAAAGAATTAACTAAAATATTTTTTAAATCTACATGTTCATCTTTTAAATCAAAACTAAATTGCAAAGTTAAATTATTTAATCCAATTGTGCTTAGGGTGTTTGCAAATCTAATTTTTGCATTTCCTAAAAATTCATTTTTTAAAAAATTAATATCAGCTAAATCTGCATCAAAATAAAATTTAAGATCTTTAGACTCTATAGATAAATGACCAACACTTTTATCCCTATTTCTTGCGCCTTGGAAAGCACTTACAAAAGGTAAATTAAAAATATTTCCTGTTAAATCAAATCTTTTTAAATTTCCTTTGTCAAAAATAATGTCACTATTAATATCGCTAATCTCAATAGAATTGTTTTGTGAAGAATATTTTAAATCTAAGTTGCTAACTTTAATTGCCTTAAGATTTTTAATAGAATCTGTATTTTTAAAAAAATTATCAAAGTAATTGTTTTCTAATTCAATAATGCCATCAACTACTTCAACGTCGGTAATATTAAACTTTCTCAGAACTATATCAAAAATATTAATCCGAAGATTAACTTTGTAAATATTACCAATATAAACATCTTCTTTTTTGTTAGTTTCAAAAATATCTACTGAAAATAATTCAATATGAGGCCTTAAAAATGGTTTGTAAGTAATCTTTTCATTAATCTTAACCTTAATAAAAAATTTCTCCTGAATCTGATTTTCTATCTCAGGTTTATATCGATCAAGATCTATAAAAAATGGTGATAAAAAAATAATAAAAAATATACCCGCAAAAGCAACCATCGCTCTGCTATAAACTTTATGATTATAAAAAGATTTTAAAGTGTTTAATAACTTTAAAAACTTTAATTTCTTAAGAATCATTTAATTTTTGATATATTATGTTAACTACTTGATCTATTTGATTTTATGAACTCCACTAGCCAAAATTACTTATTAAACCTCAATAATCAACAAAAAGAAGCTGTCATTCATGCCGACGGTCCATTGTTAATTTTAGCTGGTGCAGGTTCTGGCAAGACTAAAGTTTTAACAACTCGTGTTGTTCATCTCATTGAGACTCAAAAGTGTTGGCCTACTCAAATTCTTTGCGTAACTTTTACTAATAAAGCTGCAAATGAAATGAGAGAAAGAATATTAAAAATTCTTAGCGCTCAATCTTCATCTCTGCCTTGGCTTGGAACTTTTCATTCAATTAGTAATAAAATTTTAAGACGTCATGCTGAGGCGGTAGGTTTAAAATCTAATTTTACAATTTTAGATACACTTGATCAGTTAAGACTAGTAAAAAATATAATTGAATCAGAAAACATTGATATAAAAAAAATACCACCTAAATTAGTTGCTGCTTTTATAGATGATTGGAAAAATAAAGGTCTTATTCCAAGTGAAGTTAAAATAAATAATGAAAACTATATTAAAGATACTGCATTAAAAATATATAGAATTTACCAGCAAAGATTGAGGATTATGAACTGTGTGGATTTTGGAGATTTAATCTTACATTGCGTAACAATATTTAAAACTATGCCTGAAATTTTAGAATTATATCATAATAATTTTAAATATATTCTAGTAGACGAATACCAAGACACAAACTTTATTCAAAATATTTGGCTAAACCTATTATCGAAAAAAAATAATAATTTATGCTGCGTTGGAGATGATGATCAATCTATCTATAGTTGGCGTGGTGCTGAGGTTAAAAATATTTTAAATTTTGATAAACTAAACGCTAATACAAAAGTTATTAAACTAGAACAAAACTATAGATCGACTCAAAATATTTTAGATACTGCCTCCTCTTTAATTTCTAATAACGAGGATAGACTTGGCAAGAAACTATGGTCTGAAAATACTAAAGGGGATTTGATAGAAGTTAATTGCTACAATAACGGATACGATGAAGCAGTAGCAGTTGCAGATGAAATTGAAAAAAATTTATCAAAAGAATATTCACTCAATCAAATATCCATATTGGTTAGAGCTGCTTTTCAAACAAGAGAGTTTGAGGATCGATTTATAAAAATTAATCTACCTTATAGAGTTATCGGAGGATTAAAATTTTACGACCGAGCAGAAATTAAAGATGCTATTTGTTATATTAGAATTATTTATCAGGAAAATGACGATCTTGCCTTTGAAAGAATAATCAATACTCCAAAACGTTCTATTGGAGATGCTACTCTAAAAGAAATTCATAAAATCGCTAAAGAGAAAAGTATTAATTTAGAACAAGCATCACTTACGTATTGCGAACAAGAAAACTCCACTGGTAAAACTATTTTAAGCTTAAAAAAAATTATCACTGATATTCAGTTATGGAGAAAATTATCAAAAGAAATAAGTCATTATGAACTAACGGAAAAAGTCCTTGATGAATCTGGCTACTCTCAAATGCTGATGAATGAAAAGACACCGGAAGCTGACAGCAAACTAGAAAACTTAAAAGAATTAATATTATCAATGAAAAATTATAGTAGCCTTCAAGATTTTCTTGAAAATATCTCATTACAAACCTCCATAGATCAAGATTGGAATGGTGAAAAAATAAATTTAATGACTATGCATGCGGCTAAAGGACTTGAGTTTGATGTAGTTTTTTTACCTGGTTGGGAAGAGGGATTGTTTCCTCATCAAAAATCAATAGATGAAAAAGGTCACCAAGCAATTGAGGAGGAAAGAAGACTTGCTTATGTTGCAATTACTAGAGCAAAAAAGAAATTATTTATCTCTTTTGTTAATAATAGAAGAATTTATGGTGGCAAGAGAGATAGGGACATAGACTGGATGCCAACACTTCCTTCACGTTTTGTTGATGAACTTCCTAAAGATAATATCAATATGAAAAATCATTTTTCAGAATACCAAAAAAATGATTTTGATTTTAATCAGGAGATTGACTACGACAAGCCGTCAAGAAGTCCTGGTTGGGAAAGATTAAAACAAGCAAAACAGAATAAGACTAATTTTAATAAAATTAGCTACAGCAATAATAATACAATCTTTAAAGTTGGTGAAAGTGTAAGTCATGAAGATTTTGGCAATGGAAAGGTAATACATATTGAAGATAATAAAGTTATTATCAGTTTTAAAAAATATGGTGAAAAAAAGATAATTGATAAATTTATAAAAAAAAGTAATGAACAAAATTAATCAATTAAGAAATATTTTAAATCAAGAAACCTGTGATGCTTATTTAATTCCAAAAAATGATGAATATTTTGGGGAGTATGTTCCTGAAAATAAAGATAGATTAAAATTTATATCTGGGTTTACTGGTTCAACAGGACTTGCATTAATTTTAAAAAATAAATCTTATTTATTTGTTGATGGTCGTTATACATTACAAGCAAAAACTGAAGTAAATAAAGATTTTAAAATTTGTGAAGTTCCTAAAATTGAACCTCATCATATACTTAAAAATATAAATAAAAAAATTACTTTAGGATTTGATCCAAAACTTTTTACTTTAAATTCCTTAAAAAATATTATCTCTAAAAATTCAATTAACTTAAAACCTATAAATTTTAATTTAATTGATAAAATTTGGAAAAACAAATCTAATGTTAATCATAATAAATTTTATCTTTTTGAAGAAAAATACCAAGGAGAAAACTATTTAAATAAAATTGGTAAAATAAGTAAATTTCTTAAATTAAAAAATATTGATTATTTACTTTCAACATCTGTTGAAAATATTTCTTGGTTATTAAATATTAGAGGGTCTGACGCCATGTCTAGTCCACTTACCAACGGAAAAATTTTATTTAATAAAAATAGAAAAATTATATTTTTTACGAACATTAATAAAGTCACACCTCAGATTAAGAAATTTTTTGGAAAAAAAGTAATTTTTATTAAAGAAGAATCTTTTATTAACTACTTAAGAAAAATTAAAAAATCTAAAATTTTAATAGATAAAAAAACATGCAGTTTTTATTATGAAAAAAATATTCATTCTTCAAATACAGTTATTAATATTGAAGACCCCATCTACTTATTAAAAGCTATTAAAAACAAAACAGAAATCAATAATACAAAAATTGCTCATTTATTTGATGGGATTGCTTTAACTAAATTTATTTTTTGGTCAAAAAATAATTATAAAAAAACAAAGTTAACTGAAATATCTGCGCAAAATAAGTTAGAGATGTATAAAAAACAACACCAAGAATATTTGTATCCAAGTTTTAATACCATTTCAGGATTTGGATCAAATGGAGCCATTGTTCATTACAGATCAAGTCATAAAACTAACAAACAGATCAAAGGGAATAATATATTTCTTTTAGATTCTGGTAGTCAGTATTTTTATGGAACTACGGACGTAACTAGAACAATAGCTATTGGCAAAGTATCAAATTTTCAAAAAAAAATTTATTCAACTGTTCTTAAAGCACATATTGCGGTTGCCTTATATAAATTAAAAAAAACTACACTTGGAAAACATATAGATAAAGTTGCAAGAGCTCCTTTATTAAAACTCGGTTACAACTATTCGCACGGCACAGGTCATGGGGTTGGTTATTTTTTAAATGTACATGAAGGACCGCAAGGATTATCTCCTTATAACAAACATAAAATATTACCAGGGATGATCCTGTCTAATGAACCTGGATTTTACAAAGAAAATGACTTTGGAATAAGAATTGAAAATTTAATTTATTGCGAAAGGATTAATAACAATCATTCAAAATTTATAAATCTCACAATGGTTCCGTTTGATAAAGATTGTATTAACAAGAAGCTTTTAAATAAAAATGAAATAAATTGGATTAATACCTATCATCAAAATATTTTTTATATATTAAAACCTTTCATGAACAACATGGAGCTTAAAATGCTAACTAAAGCTTGTTCAGCTATTTCTTGATAACTTTAACCATTCTTTTTCTTCTATAATTTTAACACCCAATTCTTTAGCTTTATCAATTTTATTTTTTGTCGGTTTAGATAAGCCAATAACTAAATAATCTAATTTTTTATTAACAGAACTTAATATTTTAGCACCGAAAGTTTCTGCTAAAGATTTAGCTTCAGATCTGCTCATGGTAGAAAAGCCCCCTGTAAACATAATATTCTTTCCTGAAAAAAAACTATCAATTTTCTTTTCTAGAAAATCTTTGATATTCAAAATCTTACTTAATTCATGAACAACTTTATTATTTTTTTTATCTTTAAAAAAATGTATTAACGATTCAATTTGAGTTTCTCCAATTCCATCGATTTCATCTAAACTATTAATTTCACTCATTAAAAGATCTGGATTACAAAGTTTTAGAAAATTTTTCATCGAAACAAAATAACGTGATAAATTTTTAGCATTTTCTTGACCAATATGACGTATGCCAAGACTATATATAAATTTTGCAAGGTTAATTTCTTTGCTTTTCTCAATTGCTGTCTTTAAATTACTAACTGATAATTCTCCCCAGCCTTCTAATTTTTCTATTTTTTTATAATCAAGAGTAAAAATATCTTGAGGCAAACGAATAAAGTTTAAAGACCAGAAATCTTCAACAATTTTTTTTCCAAAACCATCTATATTAAGAGCTTCTTTTGACACAAAATGTTTAATTTTTTCTCTTGCCATAAATTCACAATTAAATCCTGTGTCTGTACATCTTTTAACTACATCTAATTTTTTTGAGGTTTCGTTATAATCTTTAACCGCAGGACGACCACAAAGACATTTGTCTGGAAATATAAATTTTTTACTATTTTTATCTCTTTTAGATTTAATAACCTCAACTACTTGTGGAATAACATCTCCTGCTCTTTGAATAATAATCGTATCGTTCAACCTAATGTCTTTCCTAATAATTTCATCTTCATTATGTAATGTTGCATTAGACACTAGAACGCCGCCCACATTTACCGGATCTAATTTTGCAACTGGAGTTAGTGCTCCTGTTCTTCCAACTTGTATTTCGATTTTGCGAATAACGGTTGTAGCTTTTTCAGATGAAAATTTATGAGCGATAGCCCATCTTGGCGATGACGATAAACTTCCAAGTCTTTTTTGTAAGGTTAAGTCGTTAACTTTATAAACAATACCGTCAATATCGTAATCTAATGAAGATCTTATTTCTTCAACATGAAGGTAACTTTTAATTAGTTCATCTGCTGAACTGAAAGTTTTTGTAAGTGGGTTTATTTTGAAACCAATTTTTTTACAAAAATTTAAAAAATTTATATGTGTTTTAAATTTCTTTTCATCAATATCACCAATACTATGTGCAAAAAACTTTAATGGTATTAAGGCAGTTTTTTTTGAATCTTTTTGTCTTAATGAACCTCCTGCCGCATTTCTAGGGTTTGCAAAGTCATTTTTAATTTTTTCAAAATCTTTTTTTCCAATATAAACTTCACCTCTAATCTCAAATTCTTTATCTATGTTTTCACCATGAAGGACTTGTGGAATATCTTTAATAGTTAATAAATTTTCTGTTATATCTTCTCCATACTCACCATCTCCTCGCGAAAGTCCTCGAATAATCTTATTATTTTTGTAAATTAAAGACGCTGATATGCCATCGATCTTAGGTTCTGCCGTTAATTCTATAAGAGTATCTTTTTCAAAATTTAGATAATTTCTGATTTTTTTTAAAAAATCTTCCACGTCATCTTTTGTAAAAGCATTATCTAAAGATAACATTGGTACAAGATGTTTAACTTTAGAAAATTTTTCTGAAGGAGCAAAACCTATTTTTTCCGATGGGGAATTTATATCTACAATATCAGGATTTTTTTTCTCAAAATCTAAAATATCTTTTTTAATTTTGTCGTACTCAGCATCTGAAACTAATGGTTTGTCTTTATGATAATAAGCCTTATTTAATTTTTGAATTAAAGTAATTTTTTCTTTGTACTCTTTTAAAGATAAAGACTTCATTAAAAGTTAATTAATTATTTTTTTAAAACCATCTAAAAGAGATTTATTTTTTTTAGGTAAAGTGGTCTGATTTGTTGAAACTAATAAATAACTTTTTTTATACCACTCGCTAGAATTAAAATTATAACCTAAAATTGCCGCAGCTTTACTAGCATCTTCTTCCAGCCCTAATTTATGATAAATTTCAACGAGTCTATATAAAGCCTCTTCGATATAAATTGTGGTTTGATATTTATCTACAATTATTTTTAATCTATTGATTGCTGCTGCCCATTTTTGTTTATTCATATAATATCTTGCAACATACATTTCTTTTCCGGCCATTAAATCGTTCAACAGATCTAATTTATATTTAGCATCGTCTGCATATTCTGTATTTGGATAACTATTTATTAAAGATTTAAATTGAGTAATTGCTTTAACAGTTTTTTCTTGATCTTTAGAAAATTCACTTACTTCTTCAAAATAACAAACACCTTTTAAATACTCTACATAAACTCTTTCAGGATTATTCGGGTAAAATTTTACATAACGTTCAAGTACAGAAAGTGTGTCTACACAACGGTTTGCTTCATAGTAAACATATGCCATCATTAATAAAGATTTTGGAGCCCATTCTGTGTACGAATAATCTTTTTCCACCATCTTAAATTTTTCAATTGCTCCTTCCGCTTTACCTTCATTAAAATCGTCCATCGCAAAACCCCATAACTTGGGAAGACTAACTTTTTCTTTTGGAGGGGCGACTAAAGGTTTATCGTTTGATGAAGAGCAACTTAGAACAAATAAAAAGATTAATAAAATATTGAATATTGTTTTTAGTCTGAGCATTAAAATTAAAAGTAATTATTATTTCTTTTAATTAAGTTTTACCACTAAAACTATAAATTCACTACAAGTTGATTTGGTGAATAAGAACTTACACTAGAGAAATTTTTTGTTTTTTGAGTTGCTAAATTCCACGCATTTTTATTTTTTATTAAAGCTTCTAATAATTTACGAGTCATATCATGACCGCCTTGATAACAATTTACTTTTCCAATAAGTGAATAACCGGCTAAATATAAGTCACCTATACAGTCTAAAATTTTATGTCTTACAAATTCATCTTTATGTCTTAAACCATCTTGGTTTAGAACTTTGTCTTCAGAAACAACGATTGCATTTTCTAAAGAACCTCCTTTTGCAAGTCCCATCTTAAATATATTTTCTAGATCTTTTTGCAAACAAAAGGTTCTAGAGTCATGAACTTCCATAAACCCATTTTTCTCTAGATCTATTTTTTTACTTTGCCTTTTAATAACACGATCATGAAAATCAATTTCATAATCTATTTCTAATTTATTTTTATTTGTTGGTTCAATTGAAATAGACTTGTCTTTATCTTTAATAATAATTTTTTTTAAAATTTTAATATATTTTTTTTCTGAACTTTGTACTGTAGTGCCGATGTCTTGTATGGCAACCGCAAACTCTTTTGAACTTCCATCTAGTATTGGCAATTCTTGGCTATCAACTTCTACTATGGCATTATCAATGCTCATTCCTGATAAAGCAGACATTAAATGTTCGATGGTTGAAATTGAAACATGTTTATTAGAAATAGTAGTGCACAATTTTGCTGGCAAAGCATTGCTAATATGCGCCTGAATAATTTTTTCTTTTCCTTTATAATCGACTCTAACAAAGGTTATTCCTGAATTAGGAGCTGATGGCTTAACAACAAGATTAGCAACTAATCCGCTGTGTAGACCCACACCTTTGAAATTGATTTTTGACTTTAAAGTCTTTTGATACATATCTTTGATGAAATAGATATTTAGTAAAATCCATAACAATAGCTAATCACCTTTTGTTACGATTTCTACTTTTGAAAAATAGATAAAAGTCTTGAAAAAAAGCCTGTATTTTTAAATTTAATTGGCAAAGCTTCCGATGGAAATCCATAAAAATAGTTCTTAACCATTCCATAACAAACTAAAAAATCCTGTGATAAATTATTAACTAAATTTTCATCTTCTTGTTTTATTTGCAAAACAAGCTCCGTTCTTTGTGAAAAGTATTTTTTTATTAAACTTGTTAAACCAACTAAGTTTGATCCTCTGCCGGAGAGATAAATTTTTTTAGTTTTTATATCTATTGAATTGTAAGTTTTAATTTTCCTATAAATTAGCTGTAAAATTTCTTCAACTCTAGAATTAATAATAGTATTAACAATTGTTTTTGATATTTTTTTAAAATCATCATCTGGGAATAAATGAACTGGTAAATATTCAATCTTATCTTTTGTATTCTCATTTAATATACATTCTCCGCTCTCAACTTTAATTCTCTCGGCGATCTCTATTTTTATGTCTAAAACTTTAGCTAAGTCTTTTGAAACCTGATTTGAACCGTAGGGAATAACACCTACATATGAAAGAGTGCTATTTTCAAATATAGCGAAACTTGTCTTATCTTTCCCAAAATCAATACAAATGGCTCCTTCGTTTAAATCATTTTGATTTAAAAAAGATAAACCTAACGCATAAGTACCAAAGACATAATTCTCAACTGACAATTCGCAAGAATTGATAATATTTTTTAAATTATCAATAGAAGAGTGTTCCGCTAAAACTGCATGAATGTCAGCTGAAAAAATATTTGCTTTAAATCCAACTGGATTTTCAACATTAATTTTTTTATCAATTTTATAATTAGATGAAAATATGTGTATAATTGCATTATCTTTATTATTTTTAGCAATTTCATCTACAGCAATATGTATCAAGCCTTGAATATCTTTTTCATGCTCGATTTGATCGCCATGTACACTTTTATATTCTGTTAATAAGTTACTAGAAATATTTTCAAACTCTGCGTTTACAATAATATTTTCTAATGAAATACCGGCTTGCTTTTCAGAAATTTCTAAACACTCACGTACTGCTACATTTGCTTCATGAAAATTCGTAACTAAGCCTTTTGTAATACCCTTTGATGCAACAATTGATTTTCCTAAAATCTCAATTTTATTATTTTTTAACTTTGCAATTAGACACTTAATTTTTGAAGAGCCAATATCTATAGATGCGATTAATTCATTTTTTTGAATCATTATCTATTTTACAAAAATTTTGTTCTTAAGTCTTAAGTCGACATATGTAAATTTTTCATCTTTGGACTGAATAAGCACTTTATTTAGATTGTTAATCTGTTGATTATAATCATATCTGCCGAGCATAATTTTTTTATTACCTTTTAAAAATAAATCCCATCTTTCCGAATTTATAAATTCAAAGCTAGCAATGTTGGCTAAATCAAAATTATTATTATTTAACGCTTTATATAGTCTTTTTAGATCTTCAATATCAAGATTGCCTTTTGCTTGAGTTTGATTGGAAAAATTATTTGAATTAAATTTTTCTATTAAAGTAAATTCTTTGGTAATTATTAAATTATTATTGCCTTTTTTCCAAAAAACAAAGGGCTCATGCTCAACTACCATAACATTAACTGTTGATGGAAATTTTTTATTAATATTTAAAAAATGAATCCATTCATTTTGTGAAACTACTTCATTCATTTTTTTATGGTCAATACTTAAAATGCTAGTGTTAACTAAGAAGTTAAATTGTTTTTTAAGTTTTTCTAGGTCAGTATTTTTTGAACCAGAAACATTAACTGTTTTAATAATAAAAAAACCAAGCTTTAATAAAGGTAGCTCTGG
The DNA here is from genome assembly GCF_965235095.1 of Fontibacterium abundans (SeqCode). Lineage (GTDB taxonomy): Bacteria > Pseudomonadota > Alphaproteobacteria > Pelagibacterales > Pelagibacteraceae > Fontibacterium > Fontibacterium abundans. The sequence goes on from NZ_OZ249405.1 coordinate 710,581, forward strand.
ATTAAATGTTGTGAGAAAAATTAATAAAGCGAGAAAAATATATCTCTTTGTTTTGATCATCTATTAATAGAAGCATCATTAATTATCCATTTAACTAATTCATTAAAAGAAATGCCGTAATAATTAGCAATCTCTGGTACTAAAGATAAACTTGTCATACCTGGCTGAGTATTTACCTCAAGAATATAAATTTTATTAACTTTGTCAGATTCATTATATCTAAAATCAGACCTCGTTACTCCTCTGCAGCCTAAAATATTATGCGCCTGTAAAGCCATATCTAAAATCTTTTTATAGTCAGCTTCATTTATTTTAACAGGAATAATATGTTTTGTTTTAGCATTAGCAGAATATTTAGCTTCATAATCATAAAAGGATCTTGTCGGCACAATCTCTATTCCACCTAAAGCTTTTGATCCCATTACCGCAACCTGTATTTCTCTTCCTGGAATATATTTTTCTAAAATTAAAAAATTATACTTATTTAATAAGGTGACAATTTTGTCTTCATCAGATTTATTTGGTTCATTAAAAATATAAACACCTACACTTGATCCTTCATTGTTTGGTTTAACTACGCAAGGGTATCCAATTTTTGAACTTTGAAAATCTTTCACAGTTTTAATTACTTGATACTCAGGCGAACTAATGTTGGCTTCTTTAAAAATTTTTTTTGATGTTAATTTATCCATAGCAATTGCTGAAGATAAAATTCCAGAATGAGTGTAGGGTATTTTTAAATGTTCTAATAATCCCTGGATAGAACCATCTTCTCCAAATCTTCCATGCAAAGCATTAAAAACTTTATCAGGTTTATTCTTAATTAACTTTTCAATAAAGTCATCTTTTGCATCTAGACTTGTCACATCAAAACCAATTTCTGAAAGAGCTTTTGCACAGGCTTTACCGCTATCTAAGCTGACATCTCTTTCGGCAGAAATGCCACCCATTAAAACTGTAACTTTTTCTTTGTTCATTTTTTTCCTACAACTTCTAATTCTAGCTCTAAATTTACATTGGTCTTTTTAAAAACTTCTTTTTTTATTTTTTCAATTAAATTTTCAGCATCTTCTGAGCTTGCTTTATCTAAATTCTCTAAAAAATTACAATGTAAATTAGATAATTTAATTCCGCCAACTCTTAAATCAGCGCAACCAGACTCTTTTATCAATTGCCAAGCTTTTTTTTCTGAATTCTTTGGATTTTTAAAAGTACTCCCGCCTGTTTTAATTTTCTGTGGTTGCTCAGAATCTTTTTTATTTTTTAAATTTTTCATAATTTCTAATATTTTTTGTTTTTCAAGAAAAGATCCTTTCATTTCAATATTGGTAATAATTTGATTTTTAGTAAGTGAACTATGTCGATACGAAAAATTAATATCTTTATTACTAATGATTTTAATTTCACCATTCATATCGATGACTGTAACGCTCAATACTACTTTGGATATATCGCTACCATAACAGCCTGAATTCATGACTACTCCACCAGCAATAGTTCCTGGAATACAATATAGAAATTCAAAACCAGTTAAATTATTATCGGCCGCATATTCTGCTAAAATTGATTTTGGCGTTGCAGGTCCACAATTTATAATATCGTTATTAATTTTTATATAATCAAAATCTTTTCCAAATTTAATAACCACTCCATCAAAACCTTTATCTCTAATTAATAAATTTGAACCAGAACCAATTACAATAATTGGAAAATACTTATCATTATTTCTTAAAAATATTTGTAAATCTTTTAAATCTTTTGGCTTAAAAAAAAAATTTGCTTTTCCTCCAATTCCAAGCCAATTAGATTTGGATAAATCAAAATTTTCTCTCAGCTCTCCATGTAGATTTTTTTTAAGTTCTGAATAAAAATTAATGCTCATTTTTTAAATTAACAGCAATTTCTCTAATCCAACTACTAATACTTCCAGCCCCCATGCAAACTATAACTTCATTTCCATAGGTATGACGTTTTATAAATCTTTCTAAATCAAATTGATTTTCAATACATATAACATCTTTTTTTGAATTCTTATTGATTAGCTTAGCCAATTCATAATGATTAATATTTTTTATTGGTTTCTCACTTGCTGCATAAATAGGACATAAAACAACTAAATCACTATCCTTAAATGCATTTGCGAATTCTTTTTTTAATGAGGCTACTCTTGAGTATCTATGAGGCTGAAATACCGTTACGATTTTTTTTTCCTTAAAACCAGATTTAATAGCATTTAAAACTGAGATGATTTCTGTTGGATGATGAGCGTAATCATCGTAAATTTCACTTCCTCTAAAATTAGTTATTTTAGTTAATCTTCTTTGCACTCCCAAAAAATTTTTTAAAGTTGTTTTGATAGTATTATTTTTAATACCTAAGCTTTTAGCAACTCCAATTGCAGCGGTTGCATTAAGAACATTATGTCTGCCTAATAAATTTAATTCAACATTTTTAATATGTTCAACTTTGTCATTAAGTTTTACAGATATGTTAAAAACCATCATCTTCCCTGAATTCTTTACATTGTAAGGGTGGAGATCTGATCCGCTTTCAAAACCATAAGTAATAATATTAGACTTATTTTTTTTTCTTAAAATCTTTTTTAAAAATTTATCATCAGTACAAACAAATGATTTACCAATTAAAGGTGTTTTATTTATAAAAGTTTCAAAACTCTTATATAAATTATTAAAATTTTTATAATAATCTAAATGTTCTTTATCAATATTACTAACTACAGAATAAGTAATGGGTATTTTTAAAAAACTGCCATCAGATTCATCTGCTTCAACAACCGCCCAATCTCCTTTTCCGAATAATGCATTTGAATTAATTGAGTTTAATATTCCACCATTAATAATCATTGGATCTAATTTTGCTTTAGACAAAATTGTTGATATCAATGATGTAATTGTTGTTTTTCCATGAGCTCCGCTAATAACTATGTTTTTTTTTAACTTAACAATTTCAGAAAGCATCTCTACTCTCTGGATAACTGGTATTTTTTTTCTTTTTGCTTCTCTTAACTCTGGATTATCTTTGCTAATTGCAGATGAAAATACGACTAGTTTGGAATTTCCCACATTTTTTTTTGCATGATTAAAGAAAACTTTTAATCCAAGCTTTTGTAATCTTTTTATATTTTTATTATTTCTTGATGGATCGCTACCCTGAACTTTAAATCCAATATTATGCATGATTTCGGCTATACCACTCATGCCTATTCCTCCTATACCAATAAAATGAACTTGGTCATTAGTCGTAATTTTAAAAGTCATGATAGAATTTTATTAATTTCTTTTTCAAAAATTTTATTAACATCTGTTTTGGTTAATTCTTTTAATTTGCTCTTTTTTTCAAGTAACTTTTCCTTGCTCAGCATCAATTCTTTGACTAAATCAAATAATTTTTCGCTGTTTAGATCTTGTTGATCAATAAGCCAGCAAGCATTTACTCTTAAAAAATAATCTGCATTATAAAATTGATGATTGTCTAGAGAGTCTTTAAAGGGAACCGCTATAAATGGTATCTGCAATAAAGCTAGCTCTGATAATGTTGAGGAACCAGCTCTTGTAATGACCAAATCTGATAACATCATATATTTTTCAATATTTGGTTCAAAATTAAAAATAGTAACATTAGGATTATTTTTATAAGAAAAATCTATTTTTAATTCTTGTTCTTTATTTCCAACTTGATGAAAAATTCTTATTTTTTTATTTAAATTAAATAATTTATTTAACGACTGAGGTAACGTTTTGCTAAAAATTTCCGCACCTTGGCTGCCGCCAATAATAAGCAAAGTAAAATCAAAATTATCATCCTTTTTAAAATAATTATTTTCCTTTGCTAAATAAATTTGCTCTCTAATTAGTTGACCAACAAAAGTAACTTTATCATTACTAATATTTAAATTTTTTAATGGGTATCCAGTAAATATTTTTGTCGAACTATTTAAAAAAAATTTATTAACCCTTCCGACTACGGAGTTTGTTTCGTAAATAACAAACTTTTTTTTTAATAATCTCGCTGCTAATAAAATTGGAAAAGAAACGTAGCCCCCTGAACCAATAATCAACTGTGGCTTCTTTAATAAAAGAAAAAAAATTGAATATAAAAATGAAATAAATATTAAAAATATAGAATAAATTAATCCTAACCCTTTTTTTCCTGTGGGCGTTTTTACATTGATAAAATTAATTTTTTTTAGATTAATGTTATTTATAAATTTTTTAGCTCTATAATCAGTAATAAAATCTACATAAAAATTTTTTTTTTCTAGATATTGAGCAAGTGATATAGCTGGAAATATATGACCCCCGGTACCGCCGGTACAAATTAAAATTTTTTTCATTAAGATAATTTTCTTTTAGTAAAACAAAGTAATATTCCAAATATTATTCCAGAGCCAATCATAGATGAGCCTCCATAGCTTATGAAAGGAAAGGTCATTCCTTTATTTGGAAGTATATTCAATGTAACTCCCAAGTTAATAATAGATTGCAAATAAATTAAGCAGGACAATCCTATTAATACTAATTTTCTAAAAAGATTATTTTCAGTATTGCATTGAGAATAAACTCTTAAAAAAATAAAAGTTATTATTAAAAAAATTATTAATATCATCAAAATACCAAATTCTTCGCCTATAACAGCCAAAACAAAATCTGTATGAGCTTCTGGAACTCTTTCTTTTAATATTCCCTCGCCTATTCCTCTTCCTGTAAATCCACCTTGTTTAATTGCCTCCAGTGCTTTTTGTGTTTGCAAATTATCGCCATTATTGGGGTCGATAAAAGTTTTCAATCTTCTAAAAATATAAGAAAATCTTTCGCTAAATAATAATATTACTGATGCTATTCCAATAAAAATAGCCGATCCCAAAGAAATAAGAAGAACAATACTAACTCCAGAAACAAATATCAAAATTAACCAAACTGAAAAAATTAACAAACTTTGACCTACGTCTGGTTGATTAAGTAATAATAATAAGGAAAAAAATAATGCACAGAAACTAAAAAAAATTCTTAATTTAAGATCTCCAATTTTTGAATTAGAAATAATTAAAGAACATAACAAAATAAAAAAAGGTTTATAAATTTCAATTGGCTGAAATCTAAAAAAAATTAAATTTATCCATCTTTTAGAACCTTTAACTTCAACTCCAAATATTAGAACTGACAATAATAAAAAAGAAGTAATAATGAAACCTAAAATACAATATTTTTCTATTTGCTTTGCTTCTAATAAAGACAAAGAAGTTAAAATTAAGAAACTAAAAAAAGCAAATAAAATGTGTTTTGCTATTAAAAGATAATCTGTTTTGTAAATTTTTTCTGAAGCAACACTGGAAGTAGAAGAATAAGCAAAAAATATTCCTAAAAGCATTAAGGAAATTACTAGAATAAATAGTAGTTTATCAATATTCCTCCACCAAAGAGCGAGTTGATTAGTGTTAGTTCTTCCAAAATTAATCATGAATACTTTTTTACTAACTGCTTGAAAGTATTGCCCCGATGTTCAAAATTTTTATACTGATCAAAAGATGCGGCAGAAGGACTTAATAATATAACTTGCTTTAAGTTCGGATTCTTTTTTGTCTCGCTTAAAGCTGATAACAATGCATTCTTAAGAGAGTGGCTAGCATTATATTTAATAGTATTTTTAATTTTTTTTAGAAAAAAATTTATATTTTTCCCAATAATATAAGCTTTCAATATAGATCTCTTAAACTTTTTAATAGTTATCTTGTCTTTTTCTTTTGCAATACCACCTACAATCCAGTGAATATTTTTATAATTATTTAAAGCAACTTCGGTTGATGCAAAATTTGTCGCTTTAGAATCATTTACAAAAGTTAAATTATTTTTTATTTTGATAATTTCTTGTCTATGGGAAAGCCCACTAAAATCTTTAATTGTTTTTAAATAAACTTTTTTTGAAATGTTAAATAATTTTGCGATTTGCAATGTAATATAAAGACAGTTATTAAAATGAGGTCCTTTTAGTGCCGCGCTAATTAAACTATCTTTAATATGATGATGAATATTTTTTTTAATTAATTGAATATTTCTTTGATTGTATTTTTCAGATTTTAAAACTTTAAATATTTTAGATTGCTTATCGTTACTTAAATCTAAAAAACCTTTGCCTGTCTGTGTTAATCCTTTAAAAATTTTAAGCTTTGCTAAAATATATTTTTCAAAACTTTTGTGTCTTTCAATATGATCTGGGCTAACATTCAATAAAATCGAAACTGAGCTTGTTAGACGCAAAGAATAGTCGAGTTGATAAGATGACAATTCGAGTACAAAAATTGCGGATTTTTCTTTATATGGTAAATTTAATACAGGAGTTCCATAATTTCCCCCAATATAGACTTTCTTTTTTGAATTTTTTAACAAATCGTAAATTAATTTACACATGGTAGATTTACCATTGGTACCAGTTACCAAAATAACTTTTTGATCTTTAATAGAGCTACAAAATAAATCTAAGTCAGTAATAATTTTATTTTTATTTTTCTGAAAAAAAGATTTTTTTGAATGTGAATAGATGTTAATTCCTGGTGATATAACTATAAAATCGTAACTACTCTTAAACCAATCTTTATTTACTCGATATCTATTCTTAAATTTTTCTCTTAGTTGTTTGCTGTCATCCCAGCATTCAATATTTGCTTTATTTTTTTTTAACTGAGATAAAGTTGCATTACCACTAATACCAAGTCCAAAAACTAAAAATTTTTTTTGGCTACACTGTTCTAGTGAGAGCATTATCTTAATTTAAGAGATGCAAGACCTACTAAAGCAAAAACTATAGCTATAATCCAAAATCTAACTACAACTGTAGACTCGCTCCAACCCTTTTTTTCAAAATGATGATGCAAGGGTGCCATTTGAAAAACTCTTTTTCCTGTTAATTTAAAAGATGCAACTTGTATGATAACTGACAAAGCCTCCAGGACAAAAAGACCTCCAACTATCGCTAATACTATTTCATGCTTAGTTATAATTCCAATAGCTCCAAGTGCTGCGCCCAGAGATAAGGAGCCAGTGTCCCCCATAAAAACTTTAGCTGGTGGAGCATTAAACCATAAAAATCCTAAGCCCGCGCCTATCATTGCCCCTAAAAAAATACAAATTTCCCCTGTATTTTTTATATAAGCTAACTGAAGATATTTTGAAAAAATAATGTTACCTGAGACATAAGCTATAAATGCAAAAGTTAGTGCAACTAGAATAACCGGAACAATCGCAAGTCCATCAAGACCGTCTGTTAAATTAACAGCGTTAGATGATCCAACGATAACTGCTAAACCAAATATAAAGTAAAAGATTCCAAAATTTAAGATGAAATTCTTAAACAATGGAAAATAAACTTTATAATTAAGCTCTGCTTCAGTATTTAAAATTATCAAATATATAACAATTATACCGCTTAAAATTTGCAAAAATAATTTTAATTTTGCACTAATTCCTTTAGAATTATTTTTTACAACTTTTATATAGTCATCAATAAAACCTATTGTTCCAAAACTTAATAAACAAAAGATTAATATCAAAATATATTTATTTGTAAGATCGGCCCATAACAAAGTTGAAAATAAAATACTTAAAATAATTATTAATCCTCCCATAGTAGGAGTTCCTGATTTTTTTATAATATGAGATAAAGGACCATCATTTCGAATGGGTTGGCCATGTTTTTGAAATGATTTTAACTTAGCAATTAAGCTCTCTCCAACTAAGAGTACAAAAGCTAAGGAAGTAGCAACTGATATTCCAGTTCTGAAGGTAATATATTTAAAAACATTAAAAGCATTAATTTCTGAGGAAAAATATTTAAAAAAAAAATATAGCATTATTAAAATTTCTTAAAAAAATTAAACAAACCAATTCTATTTGATGATTTGACTAATAAAATATCATTATTCTCTAAAAGATTGAAAATATTTTCTTTAAGAAAACTAATATTTTTAACTAACATCCCTCTTTTACTACGATTTAGCTTTTGATAAGTATGCCTAACTTCCGAACCAATACAATAAACTTTGTCTATATTAGTTTTATTTAATATTTTTGCTGCTTGTTGATGATAATATTTAGATCTTTTACCAAGCTCTAACATATCACCCATAATCAAAACTTTTCTTTGATTATCTTTTTTTCTTAATGAAAAATTATCAATAGCTTCATTTAGAGACATTGGATTAGAGTTATAACTATCGTTAATTAAAATAATTTTTTTATTGTTGATTTTAATTTTTTTTTCATTTCCTCTTCCTTCTGTAATTTTAAAATTAATAAAATTATTTTTTAAAAATTTTAAATTATGATTTAGAAAATGATGAACACATAATGTAGCAGCCACATTGTACAAGTAAGCCTTATTAAAATTTTTTATTTTAAAATTAAATATTTTATTCTTTATTTTAAAAGATACTTTTGCTGAATTTTTTCTAATCTGAATATCTGATTTAGAAAAACCAAAAGTTAATATTGAAATATTTTTATTATTTGCAATTTTTTTTAAAGTATTAAAAAATTTATCATCTCTATTTAAAATAATAACTCCATTTTGTTGAATACCATTCATAATCTCTGCTTTTGCTTTGCAAATACCATAAATGTTTTGAAAATTTTCTAAATGTGCAGGACCAATGTTAGTTATTATCGCAATATTTGGTTTTACTAAATTAACAAGATTATCAATTTCACCTTTTGAACTCATACCCAATTCAAAGATACCAAATTTATTATCAGAATTTAAATTTGCTAAAGAGTAAGGTGCCCCGAAATGATTGTTAAAAGATTTCGGTGAACTGTGTGTCTTTCCAAATTTGCTTAATGAAATATTTAATAAATTTTTTAACGAAGTTTTTCCACAGCTGCCAGTTATAGCTATAATCTTAGCTTTGCTTCTCTGTCGCGCGTAGGATGCTAAATTTCTTAAACCTTTTAAAGTATTTTGTATTCTTACTAATCTTTTTTTTTTAAATTTTTTACTTATGACCGCTAAATTATTTTTATTTTTTATTACTTTTTTAACATATCGATGACCATCGTCATTATCTCCTTTGATTGCAAAAAAAATTGATCTATTTTTGACTTCTCTACTATCTATTGCAACTTTATTAAAAAATGACTTATTATTTATATTTGAATTAAAAACTACATTAAGTTCTTCGCCTAAGTAAAGTTTTGTTTTCATTTTATTTTAAAAAAAATTTAGATACTTTCTGATCAGAAAAATATTTCTTTTGGTTGTTTATAATCTGATAATTTTCATGTCCTTTTCCAGCAATCAATAAAATACTGTCAGTATTAAGATTGTTAATAGCTGATTTAATCGCCATTTTTCTATCTAATATAATCTTCGATCTCGAACATCCTTTTTTAATTTGTTTGATAATAGAAGTTGGATTTTCAGATCGAGGATTATCATTTGTTAAATATATTTTAGACGCGAATTGATCTGCTATTTCGCCCATTTTATATCTTTTTCCTTTATCTCGATCCCCTCCACATCCAAATACAACATCTACTTTTTTATTAAATTGCTTTGCTAATGTTTGAAGACTCTTCTTTAAAGCATCTGGAGTGTGAGCGTAATCGACTACTACAGCAGATTTTTTTTTATTACCCACATACTGCATTCGCCCATTTGCAGATTTTATTTTTGATAATGTGTTAATAATTTGATCTGGATTTTTTATAGATAAATATGAAGCTAAAATTGCCGCAAATAAATTTTTAATTTGAAAGTCTCCTATCAAATCAAGTTTAATATTATATATTTTATTTAAAAAATTAATTTTTATTATTTGTTTGTTTCCAAAGTAGTAATGAGAAATTAATTTAATTGTATTTCCTCTAGATCCAAAAGAAAGAATTTTTATTTTTCTTTTCTTACAAATTTTATTTATTATAGAAAATTCAGGGATATCTGTGTCTAAGACAGCAAAAGAATTTTTATTCAATAATGAACTAAAAAGAGAAAGCTTAGCTTGTAAATAGTTTTTTAAATTTTTATGGTAGTCTAAATGATCCTGTGTAAAATTTGTAAAAATTCCTGCTGCAAAATTAATACCATCCAATCTATTTTGATGAAGTCCATGACTAGAAGCCTCTAAACATACGTTATCAATTTTATTCTTTTTTAAAAAATTTAATTCTCTATGAATTGTAATAATATCTGGAGTTGTAAGATTGCTTCTTTTAACTTTACTTTTATAAAAAATACCAAGCGTGCCAATAGCTGCTGAATTTATTTTAAGATTTTTTAAAATCTGAAAATAAAAATTAGCCACTGACGATTTTCCATTTGTTCCTGTAACTGCGATTATGTTCTTCGGTTTTTCTTTATATTTTATAGAGCATGCTTCCGCTAAAAATTTATTAACGTTTTTTACTATTAAATAATTTTTATTTCTTATATTTTTACTTGTAACGACTTTGCAAGCACCTTTTGATAAGGCTTCTGATGAATATAAATTCCCCGACTGTTTAGAGCCTTCCATTGCAAAAAAAATATCGTTTTTTTTTATTTTTTTTGAATTTATAGAAAAGTTTCTATTTTTATATTTTAAAAATTTAATTTTTTTACTTAACATTAAGAGCAATATTATAATTCTTTGAAGCTAAAATAGGTCCAATTCTTTTTATAATAGTCCCTGCGGTAGGAACAGCATTCCATCCTGAATCTGATTTATAAAAACCTTTGCTAGGGATAGCTTTTGGCTCATCAATCATAACCAACAATAAATACTCTGGCTTTTCCTCAGGATACGCAGATACAAAAACAGTCATAACATCTTTTGAATAGCCTTTAGACGTTTTGGAAACTTTAACTGCGGTTCCTGTTTTTCCTATCACCGAATAACCATTAATATCAGCTCTTTTTGCAGTTCCTTGCATAGGGTCTTCTTTGTCGACAACTTTTCTGAGCATTTTAACCATTTTTTTACTTGTTTCTTCGCTAATAACTCTTTCTTTTTTTGTATTCTGATTTTGTTTTACTAAAGTTGGATAAATTTTATATCCACCATTTACCAATGATGCATAAGCCGAAGCTAATTGAATTGGTGTAGTACTAATTCCATGACCATAAGAAGCTGTCGCTAAAGTACAATTATCCCATTTCATGGGCAGGGATTTGCCTTTTTCTGGAAGTTCAACAGATGTCTTTTCAAATACTCCTAGCTTTGTTAAAAAATTTTTATAATTCTCAATTCCAATTTTTTCTATTATTTTTACTGTTCCTATATTCGATGATTTTACTAAAATTTCTGTAGTGGTCAGATCTCTTTTTAAATTTTTATCATGTTCATTGATTGGCTGAGAAGTGCCACAATTATATACTTGTTTTTCTAAATTTTTAAATAAAGTGTTCTCATCAACAAGTTTTAATTCTAAAGCATTAGCAATTGTTAAGGCTTTAAATACAGAGCCTAATTCATAAACGCCAAGAGTAATTTTATTTAAAAATTTCTCGTCGTTTACTAATGTACGTCTATTAATGTCAAAATCAGGCAAAGAGACTAATGATATTATTTCTCCAGAATTTACATTCATAAGAAGTGAAGCCGCGCCTCTTGCTGAATAGTCCGAAATTGCGTTTTCTAAGGCATCCCTTACTTGCGACTGTATCACAGTATCTAGTGTTATTTGAAAAGAACTGTTAGAAAATTTTGTATTTAGAATTTGATTGTTAAAATGATTTTCAACGCCCGAAATACCCTTATTGTCTTCATCTGTTTGACCTAGCACATGACTAAATAAATTTCTCTGAGGATAAATTCTAACCTGTCTTCTGCTTAATTCTATTGCAGGCTCTCCTAACATAATCGCTTTTTTATATTCAATATGATCAAGTTTTTTTTTAAGAACTAATCTTTTTTTATCTGCACTTTCTTTTTGAATTTCGTTTATATTTAATCCTGGAAATTGTGATTTTAATTTGATTAAAAGTTGAGGTAAATTATTTGTCTTATCAGCTCTTAGAACAAGATCATAAATATCAATATTTTTTGCTACTAATAAACTAGCCCTATCAATGATATCTCTTCTTTCGTTGTAATCTTTGTCAGTAATAAAATCATCAAAATTAATCTCATTACTTCTGTTAATGCCTAGATATAAGAGTTTTAATAAAATTATTAAAAATACAAAGAAAAAAATTTTAAATACAAAATTTACTCTAGAATTAAATAAGGAATAACTGCTATTTATATTATTTTTATTATCATCATTAATAAAATTCTGAAAATAAAAACTTTTTTGTTTATTATTATCTAATTTATTTTTCATTTAAATATTTAAAATTAGTTTTATCCATTTCGATATAGTCAGGAGATAAGTTCAGTTTTGCTAGTTTTTTTACTCTTTCTGGAGCTGATAGATAATTATTTTCTAACTTTTCATTCTTTAATTTTTCAACTAATTCCGTTTGTTCTTGCTTTAATTTTAATATTTCTTTTTCAAGATCACGGGTTTTGTTCTTAATATAAGACACACATATTGTTCCAAAGATAACGATAAATACTACTATTGATATTTTTTTACGCATGCATAACCTCTTCTAATTGAAAATACTTTTCAAGATTTAAATATGATCTTTTAAATTCAAAAGAATGATCTTTAATTTTAGTTGCACATCTTAGTTTTGCGGATCTTGCTCTGTTATTATTTTTTATTTCTTTCTCAGAAGCAATAATCGGTTTTCTATTTTTAATTTCTAATATATTAAAATTATCATTTTCATTATTTTCGGGCAAATACCGTGACGTTCCTTTTCTTTTATTTGAAAAAATTTCAAATATTTTTTTAACAATTTTATCCTCTAAAGAGTGAAAAGTAATAACAATAATCTTTCCATCTATTGATAAATTTTTTATCGCAGAAGTTAAGCCTTCATAAAGTTCTGTTAATTCTTGGTTAACAATCATTCTGATTGCTTGAAAAATTTTAGCACAAGCATCTACTTTATTGTATTTGCTATTTTTATATCTTTTAGCTCTTAAAATAATATCCGCTAATTCTTGCGTTGAGTTTATTTCTTTATCTTGTCTTTTTTGCACAATTAGTTTTGCAATTAATCCAGAATCTTTATCTTCTCCGAATAAATTAAAAATATTTCTTAAATCTTTTTGTTCAAGTTTATTAACAATATCATGCGCTGTAACATTATTTTTTCCCATGGTCATTTTTAACAATCCATCTTGTCTATAAGAAAAGCCTCTCTCAGGATTATCAATCTGAAAAGAAGAAAGCCCAAGATCGAAAATTATTGCAACAGGAATTTTTTGTAGATTTCTTTCTTTTAAAATATTTTCTAAATTACTGAACCTATCAATAACAAATTCGAACCTATTTTTATATTCTTTGCCTATTTCTTTTGAAAATGATTCAACAAAATTATCTCTGTCGATAGAAATTACTTTTGTATTTTTTTTAGATAATATTTTTCTTGTGATGCTCCCACCGCCAAAAGTACAATCAATATATAAGCCAGATTTATAAGGAGTTAATATCCTATCGATATCTTCTGACATCACTGGAATGTGTTTAAATTCCAGTGACATGGGGAAATTTTATCTTTAATTATTCTCTAATTAGTTTGACGTCTTAAAAAAGCAGGAATTTCTAAATCTGCTTTTTCTGCGTCTGTAAGATCATGTCCCAAATCTTTAAAGAATTGAGAAGAACTTTCTTTATCATTAGAAATACTTTTTAAATTTTCATCTTCAGAAAATAGTTTTGGAAAAGATGTAACCTCTTCAACTATTTGCGTATTTTCTTTTTCATTTAATACGCTTAAATTCTGAGAAGAAATATTCTGTTCTTGAGCAGTATTAGAACTTACGGCTTGCTCTTGAACATTCATATGATTCAATGCTTGATTATTTATCTCAGCAACATGCGAAGTTTCTTGATACATATCAAGAGCTGTCGCCCCATTAGTCATTGCTTGAGGAGCTGCTTGAGTTACATAATTTGGAACAAATGATTGCTGCGGTTTATTATAAACAGTGCTGTATCCGCTGTTTCTATTATTAATATGTCTCATCATACTAACTACAGGCTTATTGTTAATGGCTGCTTCTCCACCTAAGCCCGTTGCAACAATTGATACTCTCATTTTTCCATCTAACGCATCTTCGAAAGTAGAGCCTACTAAAATTTCTGCTGAAGGATCAACCTCTGCTCTTATTTTGTTAGCGGCTTCGTCTACTTCAAATAAAGTAATATCGTTACCACCGGTAATATTAATAAGAAGACCTCTTGCTCCTTTTAATGAATAATCATCAATTAAAGGATTGGCTAAAGCTGCTTCTGCAGACATTACTGCTCTCTTATCTCCCTCTGCTTCTCCAGTTCCCATCATAGCTTTGCCCATACCCTTCATTACTGTTTCGATATCAGCAAAATCTAGATTTATAAGACCTGGCTTAACAATTAAATCTGTTATTCCTCTAACGCCTTGCATTAAAACATTGTCGGCCATTTTAAATGCCTGAGGGAAAGTAGTTTTTTCGTTAGCAACTTTAAATAAATTTTGATTAGGAATTATAATGCTAGTATCAACATATTTTTTTAATTCTTCCAAACCTCTTTCAGCGGCTTTTAATCTTCCAGGACCTTCAAAAATAAAAGGTTTTGTTACCACTGCTACTGTTAATAAATTTAAATCTTTAGCTGCTCTAGCTATTACGGGTGCAGCGCCTGTTCCTGTTCCACCACCCATTCCAGCGGTAATAAAAACCATGTTGGCACCTTGCAAAAGATTTATTAATTCATTTAACGATTCTTCTGCTGCTGCTTGTCCGATATCGGATTTTGCTCCAGCTCCAAGTCCTCTAGTTAAATTTGTTCCAAGTTGCATTTTGCATGAAGCTTTATTGTGCTTTAAAGCTTGCGCGTCAGTATTTGCTGCAACGAATTCAACACCCTGAACTCCACAGTCTATCATGTTGTTAATAGCGTTACCGCCTGCTCCTCCTACTCCTAGAACAACTATTCTAGGTTTTAATTCTCTTAATTCTGGTACGTTTATTTTTATTGTCATTTGTTTTCCCTTTATTGTTATTTATTAATATTCATTAAGACCATTTTAAATCTGATCTTAATGTCTTAGCTTTTTTTCTTGCCTCTTCTCTAAATTTTGAGAACTTTTGAGGTTCCCACATTTGAAATGTTTTTCCTTGTCCTACAAAAACTACTGTTTCTTTAATTCCAGAATGATCTAAAAGTTTTTTTGGAAGAACTACTCTTCCATCAGAGTCAAAATTTAATTGAAAGCTGTCTGCAAGTATCGACGTTGCAAATGTGTCTCTATTTTCTTCAAAGGGACTAAGACTGTCTATGCTATCGCTTAATTTTTCAATTCTACTTTGAGGACAAAATTCAATTGATGAATTTGTAAATGAAGGGTAACAAATAACGCTATTGTATCCTAAGGATGACAAATGAGATCTAAAGCTAGCAGGCACTGACACTCTGCCTTTCTTGTCTAACTTGTTTTCGAACGTTGATATAAACATTTTTTTTTAAAAAAAAATTTCCAATAAATTTATTACTAATATAGTTAATATTTATCATTTATGGGTTATCATGGGATAACATGGTATATAATAGTAAGTCAATGGAGAAGTGCTTTAAAAGTATAATTAATTTAATATTTTTGTTCTTATTTTGTTCTAAAAAAAATTATTAAATATCAAATAAAATAATTAGGTAAAAATTTAAGAGGAATTATTTAATTGCCAGTCAGTCTGTAAGCTGGGTTCTGTCATTGAAAACGGTAATTTATCTAGGTCTATTGTCGCCAATAAACTCGAGCAACCAACCCAAACAACTCACCCAAGATTAGGCTAGATTTAAATAAATTTAAATCATGTTGCTTCTATTTGGTCTTGCTCCCAGTGGGGTTTTCCATGCGGTTTTTGTTACCAAAAACCCGGTGTGCTCTTACCACACCTTTTCACCCTTGCCTTGATAAGGCGGTTTATTTTCTGTGGCACTATCCCTGAGGTCACCCTCGCCAGCTATTAGCTGGCACTGTTATCTTGTGGAGCCCAGACTTTCCTCTTTGAAAATATCAAAGCTACCATTCAACTAACTGGCAGTTAAAATTATATATTAGGCAAAATTAAAATTCAACTATTAAATGAATTTCGCAAATTATTTAAAATTAAATAACATTCTTGATCAAAAATACCATTGATCAAGTCCTGCCTATATCTTCTTTGAAAAGCTTTTATAAAATCTTTATTTAAGCCATCTGCTGTCAAAACCCTTGTATATCCTAGCTTTTTTATCATCCTTAACATATTTTTTTTGTTAATATTTATCAATTTTTTTAATCTAAAATTTTTAATAAATTTTTCATCTAGCGAATGCCAAATCGCCAAATCATTTTTATAAAGTTTTTTCCATGGAAACTTTTCACCAGGATCTATTTTTCTATTTGGGGCAATGTCAGAGTGACCAGTTATGTTAATATTTTTAATCTTAAATTTTCTTTTTAATATTTTTAAAATCTTAATAAGTTGAACAATTTGTTTGCTTGGAAAAGTTTGATAACCATATCGATGACCTTTATTTTCAAGTTCAATGCCAATAGAATTCTTATTTAAATTTTTATACTTAAACCAATTTGATATGCCTGCGTGCCAAGCAATATTATTATCTTTGACTAATTGTATAATTTTTCCAGTTCTGCTTATAAGATAATGGCTGCTTACCTCGTATTTTTTTGAAAGAAGTCTTTCTACTGCTGATTGCAAAGATCTCATTCCTGTATAATGGATAACAACTGACTGAATATTACGTGTTTTATTACAATGGATATAATTAGGTGATTTTAAGTGTTTAATTTTCATAATTAAATTCTAAAAATACACTAAAAAGCATTAAATTTCTTGGGTGTTTTTAATATGTAATTGTAGAAAATATGTATATATAGACAACTTTAAGATTATGAAAAAAATATTTCTAGTTATAGCTTTTTTAACAGTATTCAATTCCAAAACTATTTACGCTGCAGCAGATCTTCCTGATTGCAACGAAGGTATCAATAGAGCTGTATTTAGCTTTAACATGACAGTTGATAAATATTTTTTTAAACCAATTGCGCAAGTTTACAATGTTCTTCCAGTTGAAATTAGAAGCGGAATAAATAATGCTTTGTTGAATATAGATTCTTCCCTGTCAGTTCCAAACCAAATTTTACAAGGAAACTTTGGTGAAGCAGCAATATCTGTTTCGCGATTTGCAATAAATTCTACGGTTGGAATTCTTGGCTTATTTGATCCAGCGACAGCTCTTGGGATTGAAAAAACAAACAGAGAAGATTTTGGTCAAACTCTTGCGGTTTGGGGTTTTGATCACGGTTGTTAT
The DNA here is from genome assembly GCF_965235095.1 of Fontibacterium abundans (SeqCode). Classification (GTDB taxonomy): domain Bacteria; phylum Pseudomonadota; class Alphaproteobacteria; order Pelagibacterales; family Pelagibacteraceae; genus Fontibacterium; species Fontibacterium abundans. Next base: position 727,983 of record NZ_OZ249405.1, read on the forward strand.
GCTGTAGTTCCGTTCCTTGGACCCACAAGTCCTAGAGATGCTGTTGGAAGAATTCTTGGAGTTTATGGTGACTACTTCTATATGGTTTCGGCTGGAGATAGAACGGCTTTAGGAGAAAATCTTGGCGACACAGTTTACTGGTCAACAAAAGGAACTGAGATAACTAATTTTAGAGCACAAAATATTAAAAGTTCAGAAAATTTAGAAAAAAATTCTTTAGATCTTTATTCTGCATATAAAAGTTTATATTTACAAAGAAGAGAGAACTTAGTTAAAAACGTTAAAAGATCTGAAAGTCAGTATGGAGCTGGTGACGACGAGTGGAAAAAAATTAAATAACATTTCTACTTAATAATTAAAGAATGAATACTTTCATTAAAAAAATATTTTTTTTTATAAGCATTATCTTATTAATATCTTCAAATTCTAATTCAGCGGAAAGAAATGCTGAGGCTTTCGTTCTTAAATTAACGGATGAAGCAAAAATTATATTTAACGACAAATCACTTAATAAAGATTCAAGACTAAAAAAACTCAATGATCTTTCTTCAAAATATTTAGATTTGGATGCTCTTGCTGGTTATACGCTTGGCGATTATAGAGAAAAGGCTACAACCTCTGAAAGAGAAAATTTTAATAAATTGTTTAGAGAATATTTTATAAAAAATATGTCTTCAAAATTAAATGATTTTGCCGATCAAGATCTTAAAGTCATAGATTCAAAAAAAATTAATGAAAATAATATTATTGTAAGTACTAAAATCTTTTCAAAAAAAGATGCTCAAGAGATTGCTGTTGAATGGAGAATTTTTACAAAAGACTCAAAACTTCTTGCAAGAGACCTGGTTGTTGAAGGATTAAGTTTGGCAAGAACACAAAAGGAAGAATTTGCATCAATAATAGCGAGCAAAGGTTTTGTTGGGGTAATTAGCGCTCTAGAAAATTTTAATAAATCAAATTAATTTGAATTGGTGGGCCCGCAGGGATTTGAACCCCGGACAACCCCGTTATGAGCGGGGGGCTCTAACCAGCTGAGCTACAGGCCCGTTTCGAACGGATATAACATTAAAAATATAGTTTATTAACTAAATTCTAACTATCAAAGAAGCTTTTTAATTGTCTAGATCTGCTAGGATGTTTTAATTTTCTTAAAGCCTTAGCTTCAATTTGTCTTATCCTTTCACGCGTAACTGAGAACTGTTGACCAACTTCTTCTAAAGTATGATCTGTATTCATTCCAATTCCAAAACGCATTCTTAAAACTCTTTCTTCTCTTGGAGTTAATGTGGCTAAAATTTTTGTAGTTGTGTTTCTAAGTCCACTTTGGATTGCCGCATCAACAGGTATTAATGCATTCTTATCTTCTATAAAGTCTCCTAGATTGCTATCCTCCTCATCTCCAACTGGCGTTTCAAGAGATACTGGTTCTTTAGCAATTTTTAATACTTTTCTAACTTTGTCTAAAGGCATAGCTAGTTTTTTAGCTAACTCTTCTGGTGTGGGCTCTCTTCCAAATTCACTAAGCATTTGTCTTGATGTTCTAACAATCTTGTTAATTGTTTCGATCATGTGCACTGGTATTCTAATAGTTCTCGCTTGATCAGCTATTGATCTTGTGATCGCTTGTCTAATCCACCATGTTGCATAAGTTGAAAATTTATAACCTCTTCTATATTCAAATTTATCAACGGCCTTCATAAGACCAATGTTACCTTCTTGAATTAAATCCAAGAACTGCAATCCTCTGTTTGTATATTTTTTAGCAATCGAAATAACTAATCTTAAATTAGCTTCAATCATTTCTTTCTTAGCAATTCTAGATTCTCTTTCGCCTTTTTTGATTTTATTAACTAAGATTTTAAAATCTGAAACTGGTAACCCTATATCTTTACTAATTTGAATTAGTTTGCTTTTAATATTTTCATATTCTTTTTTTTCTTTAGTAAAGAAATTATGCCATTTTTTATTCTCTCCTAAAAAACTTTCAAAATTTGGATTAATTTCATTTCCTACATAAAATTTTATAAATTCCTCTCTAGGAATTCCATGTTTAGAAGAAAGTCTTAAAAGCTCTCCATCAAAATTTATTAATTTTTTATTCTCAACGTAATTTAGTTGGACTAACTCTTCTTGCGTCGCTGGGTTTAACTGTAATTGCAAAATATCTTGGCTAATTTCCTCTTTAATTGACTGATAATTTTTTTCTTTACTTGGGCTAAACTTAGATCTAGCAAGTACAGTTTCTAACTTTTCTTTCTGATAAGAAATAAGTTTTTTATAATTTTTTGATAATTTTTCAAAAGTTTTTAAAATTTTTGGTTTAAGCTCAATTTCAAGAGCCGCTAAAGAAATATTGTACTCATCATTCTCTTCTTCAATGGCTTCAACACTCTTATTGTCTGGATCTGCTTCTTTATCTTTCTTTGTTTTTGGTTCTTTAACTACTTTTTCAACACTTTTTGCAGCTAAAGCTTTTGTAAAATTCTCATCTTCTAAATAATTACTATCAAGATCAATAATATCTCTAACCAACATTTCGTTGGCATTTAATTTATCTTTCCATTCAAATATTTTTTTTGCCATCAATGGACTCTCTGCCAATGCAGAAACCATTACGTATTTTCCAGATTCTATTCTCTTTGCGATTGCAATTTCACCCTCTCTAGATAGAAGCTCAACGCCTCCCATCTCTCTAAGATACATTCTAATTGGATCATCACTTCTCTCAGAAGTCTTCTCAGCTTTAGGCGCTTCTTCTTTTGTCTTAACTTTAAAGTCAGACTTTTGTTTTACTAAGGTAATAAGATTATCAAAAATATTTAAAACAGCCTTTTCTAAACTTTCTGGAGTGCTATTTCTTTTTCCTAAAGATTTTTTTAATTCTTCATGAGTAATAAATCCTCGAGCCTTTCCACGCTCAAGCAATTTCTCAAATGATTTTGAAATAAGCTTATCTGCTTTCACTTTAATATCTGTTTATTGGAGCAGTATATATATTTACTAGGATAGAAAATTACTAGACTTTTTTTGATGCTACAATCTGGTCTTTTAAGGATAAAAGTTCGTTATACTGAGCCTCGTTCATATTTTTAGATAATGATTCTTCTGCATCTTTTAATTTACTCTCAAGTTTCAAATTATTAACTTGTTCAATCAAATCTTGTAAAAAGTTATCAAACTTTTCTTCATCTAAATTTTCTGAAATTCCTTTTATAGATGAAAATTCATTTATATCTTTAATAATTTGACCAAAATTATTTTCTTCTAAATGCTTTAATAAATTAAATTCTTTAAATGTTTCTATCTTTTCTAAAATATTTATTAAAACTTTCTTTAATTCTTCTAAATTTTTATTATGAAAATTAATTATTGAGAGTTTTGCAGATTGATTTTTTAAAATCTGAACATTATTTAAAAAAAGATACATCAAAGAAAATTCTTTTAATTCAAAAGATGAATATCTTGTAATTTTTCTTGTAAGTTCTTTAGTCTTATTTAAGGGTTTAAGACTTTTAGCTTTTCTATTTGAAAATTGCTCAAAAATTTTATTTTTAAAAAAACTTATATAATGTTTTTTTACGGTCGAATCTTGAATTAATAGACACAAATCCATTAATTTTTTTTCAAAGCCAGCTCTTTCTTCTGGTTGCTCTGATTGCAAATCTTGTAAATTATTTTCAAAAATAAAGTTACCAATATCAATTTTTTGATCTAACAAACTCTCAAAATTATTTCTTCCATTCTTTCTTACAAAAGAATCTGGGTCAAAACCGTTTGGTAAAATCAAAAATGATAATGAATAATTTGGCTTCATATGAGCAATTAACTTTTCCGAAATTTTATGAGCAGCATTTTGTCCGCTCCTATCACCATCAAAACAAACTACGGGATCATTAAAATAGCGCCATATTAAATTTAAATGGGATTCAGTCATTGCTGTACCAAGTGTTGCAACTACATTTTTAAAACCAGCCTGATAGAGACTAATCGCATCCATGTACCCCTCAACAACAAAAACAATTCCACTTTGTTTATTTTCGGTTTTAGCGTTGTTTAAATTATATAAATTATAACCTTTTTTAAAAAATTCAGTTTCTGGAGAGTTAATATATTTTGCTAAGTAATTCTGACTTAGTGCTCTTCCACCAAATCCAATAACATTATTGTTGTAGTCAAAAATTGGAAAAATTAATCTATTTTTAAACCGATCAATAAGTTTATTATTTTTTTCATCATGAAAAAATACTCCACTCTCAATAAGTTCTTTTTGATTAAAATTACTAAATAATGAAACATTCAAACCATATTCTCCTGAATATCCTACTTTAAATGTGGACAAAATTTCCTGTGTCAAACCTCTAGCAAGAGCATATTTTTTAACACTTTCATTCTCGGAAAAGTTTTTTTGATAATTCTGCAAAGCAATTGTTAATATTTCGTCATATTTTTTTCTTCTATTTTCTACTTCAATACTTTCTTTCGTAAATTTAAATACTGGCATACCAGCTTTTGCTGCTAATTTTCTAACCGCATCACCAAAATTTAATTTTTCAACCTTAACTAAAAAATCAAAAATATTTCCATGCTCACCTGAGCTAAAACAATGATAAAATCCCTTTTCATCATTAATAGTGAATGATGGCGATTTTTCTTTAGAAAATGGAGATAAGCCTACAAATTCTCTTCCTCTTCTTTTTAATTGAACTGAAGATCCTACTATGTCGGAAACTTTTATTCTTTGTTTAATCTCTTCTAAATACTCTTTTGGAAATTTCATTTACTTAATAGTTCTTTTAATAATGTTCCTGCTTTAGAAAAATCTATGCTGCCAGAATATTTGGACTTTAAAATTGCCATTGCTTTTCCCATATCCTTAATTGAGGTCGCCCCCGAATCTTTGATTGCGCTTTCGCAAACTTTTTTAGTTTCACTATCATCTAGTTGTTTTGGAAGAAATTCTTGAATAATATTTATTTCTTTATCTTCTTTTTCTGCCAAATCATTTCTTGAAGCTTTTTTATAGATGTCTAATGATTCTCTTCTTTGTTTTAACATTTTGTTAAGAACTGCAATTACATCTTCATCTTTAATTGAAGTATCTTTTACTCCAGCTCCTCTCTTTTCAATTTCTTTATCTTTCACTGCAGAAACGATGAGTCTTAAAGTAAGAACCTTGTCTTTATCTTGTTTAAGTGCTGATTCTTTTAATTGAGTATTTACCTTATCTAATAAATTCATAAGTTTTAAATTACTCTAAATAATCCAATTGCTCAAAAGAAAATATTACCAACTTGACTGGCGATTAACTTTTTCATAATGTTCGCCAACTTTTAAATAACTTAAAAGCTCTTAACTCATGGGTTGTATTTGTCTAAAGAAACTAATTTAGAAAATAAATACAAAATAAAAAATTCTATTAATTCTAATGCTATTTTAATTCTTGAAGATGGAGAAGAGTTCCATGGATTTGGAATTGGTGCTTACGGAATTTCTTCTGGTGAAATATGTTTTAATACTTCAATTACCGGTTACCAAGAAATACTAACGGATCCTTCTTACTCAGGACAAATTATAAATTTTACTTTTCCTCATATTGGTAATGTGGGAGCCAATAATGAAGACTTAGAAGGAGATAAAACTTGGGTTAAAGGTGCAATATTCAGCGCTGAAGTAACTCATTCGTCTAACTATAGGGCTTTAGAAAATTTAGATCAGTGGTTAAAAAAAAATAACGTTACTGCAATTTATGGGATTGATACTAGAAAACTTACTTTAAAAATAAGAAAGTTTGGACCAAAAAAAGCTACGATAGCTTTCAGAGAAGATGGCAATCATAATGTAAAGGAACTTTTAGAGATTACAAAAAAATTACCTAGCTTAGAAAATTCAGATCTTACTAGAGAGGTTACTTGCAAAAAATCTTATCGATGGATTGGTAATAAATTATGGAATGCGAAAGGATATGAAGTTCAAAAGAATAATAAATATAATATTGTTGCAATTGATTACGGTATTAAAACTAATATTTTAAGAAATTTCTCTGAACTGGGATGTAAAGTAACTGTTGTCCCCTCAACAACCGCTGCTAAAGATATACTTGCTTTAAAACCAGATGGTGTTTTTTTATCTAATGGACCTGGAGATCCAGATCTTACAGGAAAATATGCAATTAAAATAATTCAAGAAATAATATCCTCAAATACTCCTGTGTTTGGAATATGTTTGGGCCATCAATTACTAGCTTTAAGTCTTGGTGCTAAAACAAAAAGAATGCATCAGGGCCATAGAGGTGCGAACCATCCTGTTAAAAATTTAACTAATAATAAAGTAGAAATTACAAGTCAAAATCATGGGTTTGAAGTTACAAAAGATAGTTTACCTAAAGACATTGAAGTTACTCATGTGTCCCTTTTTGACACTTCTATCGAAGGTATAAAATCAAAAGTTAAACCGGCATTTTCTGTACAGTATCATCCAGAAGCGTCTCCGGGTCCGCATGATAGCAATTACCTTTTTAAAGATTTTATAAATTTAATAGAAAAAAATAAAATTAATGCCTAAAAGAAAAGACATAAAATCAATTTTAGTTATTGGAGCCGGACCTATTATTATTGGTCAAGCATGCGAATTTGATTACTCGGGAACGCAAGCTTGTAAAGCACTGAGATCTGATGGTTATAGAATTATTCTAATCAATTCAAATCCAGCAACTATTATGACCGACCCTGATGTTGCTGATAAAACTTATATTGAACCCATCACCACTGAAATTATAGAAGAGATTATTAAGAAAGAAAAACCTGATGCAATATTACCTACTATGGGGGGTCAAACTGCACTTAATGCTGCTATGGCACTTAAGAAAGAGGGAATTTTAGAAAAATATAATATTGAATTAATAGGCGCCAATTCTGAAGCCATAGAGAACGCTGAAGACAGAGAAAAATTTAAAAAAAATATGACCAACATTGGTCTTGAGTGCGCAAAATCTATAATTTGTAGATCAATTGAAGATGCAAAGAAAAGTTTAAAATCAATTGGGCTACCAGCAATTATTAGACCTTCATTTACTCTTGGGGGGTCCGGAGGTGGAATTGCGTTTACCGAGGAAGAGTACTTAAAAATTATAGAAAATGGTCTTGATCTTTCTCCAACCAAAGAAGTTTTAATAGAAGAATCTCTATTGGGATGGAAAGAATTTGAAATGGAAGTGGTTAGAGATAAAAACGATAACTGTATAATTATTTGCTCCATTGAAAATGTTGACCCAATGGGAATTCATACTGGCGACTCTATTACTGTGGCCCCCGCATTAACTTTGACTGACAAAGAATATCAAATCATGAGAGATGCTTCTTTTAAATGTATTAGAAAAATTGGAGTTGAGACAGGAGGTTCTAATGTTCAATTCGCAATCAACCCAAAAAATGGAAGAATGATTATTATTGAAATGAATCCAAGGGTTTCTAGATCCTCTGCATTAGCTTCAAAAGCAACTGGGTTTCCAATAGCAAAGGTAGCTGCAAAGCTTGCTGTTGGTTACACTTTGGATGAATTAAAGAATGAAATCACAGGAACAACCCCTGCTTCATTCGAGCCAACTATAGATTATGTGGTGACTAAAATTCCACGATTTGCATTTGAAAAATTCAAAAATACTGAGGCAATACTAGGAACAGCAATGAAGTCTGTTGGTGAAGTAATGTCTATCGGAGGAAACTTTAAAGAATCCGTTCAAAAAGCATTGTGTTCATTAGAAATTGGACTTGATGGCTTTGATCTAAACGAAGAAACAAATATGCAAGATTTAAAGAAGAAACTTATAGAAAGAACTCCTCAAAAAATACTTTATGTAGCAGAGGCTTTTAGAAGAGATCTGAAACTAGATGAAATTTATGAAATGACAAAAATAGACAAATGGTTTTTAGAGCAGATACAGGAACTAGTTGTTATAGAAAATCAAATTAAAGATGAGGATGTTTTAAATAATAAAGAAAAACTCCAATATATTAAATCAATAGGTTTTTCAGATAAAAAAATTGCAAAGATTTTAAAAATAAAAAGTAATGAAGTTAGGTCTGCTAGGAATAAATTTAGAATTCATCCTATATATAAAAAAATTGATACATGCGCCGGAGAGTTTGAATCTAAAACTCCCTATATGTACTCTACTTATGGAAGCAGCGATCTAAGTGCTTGCGAGTCTGAACCAACAAATAAAAAAAAGGTTATTATTCTTGGGAGCGGACCAAACAGAATAGGACAAGGAGTAGAATTTGATTACTGCTGCTGTCAGGCAAGTTACGCATTAAAAGAAGTTAATTATGAAACTATTATGATTAACTGTAATCCTGAAACAGTCTCAACCGATTATGATACAAGTGATAGATTATATTTTGAGCCTTTGACTGAGGAGCATGTAATTGAAATTATTAATAAAGAAAAAAGCAATGGTTCTCTTTTTGGTGTTATAGTTCAGTTTGGAGGACAAACTCCATTAAAGCTTGCAAAATTTATTCATGAAAACAATATTCCAATATTAGGTACTCAACTTGAGTCCATTGATCTTGCTGAAGATAGAGAAAAATTTAAAAACTTTGTAATCAAAGAAGATTTGCTTCAGGCGGAAAGTGGACTTGCAAGAACTGAAGCTGAAGCGCTTGAAATCGCAAAAAAAATAAATTTCCCAATAGTAATTAGACCTTCATATGTTTTAGGCGGTAGAGCCATGGAAATTGTTTACGACGAAGACCATCTCAAAAAATATATAAAAGAAGCGGTTAAAGTTTCAGGAAAAGAACCTGTTCTAATAGATAAATTTATTAACGATGCGATTGAAGTTGATGTTGATGCTATTTGCGATGGCAAAGATGTTTTTATTGCAGGGATAATGGAGCATATTGAAGAGGCAGGAATTCACTCTGGAGATTCCGCATGTTGTATTCCTCCGTATTCATTAAAACAAAATATTATCGATGAAATATCAAAACAAACAAAGAAGATTGCCTTTGGTTTAAAAGTATTAGGACTTTTAAATATTCAATTTGCTGTAAAAGATGATCGAGTTTATGTCTTAGAAGTGAATCCAAGAGCCAGCAGAACCGTTCCTTTTGTAGCAAAATCTATTGGAGTTCCTGTTGCAAAAATTGCAACAAAAGTAATGACAGGTTTAAAATTAAAAGATCTAAATTTAAATAAAAAAAATCATAAATTATATTCAGTTAAAGAAGCTGTATTTCCTTTTAACAAATTTCCAAATGTGGATACCTTGCTAGGACCAGAGATGAAATCAACAGGAGAAGTTATGGGAATTGATAAAACATTTGGTCTTGCGTTTGCAAAAAGTCAATTTGCAACTGGTAATAAAATTCCAAAATCTGGCGTTGCTTTCTTGTCCGTTAAAAAAGATGATAGAAAACATATTCTTAAGGTTGCGCAAGAACTAAAAAAAGCAGGATTTGATATTATTGGAACTTCTGGAACTTCTGATTTTTTAAATTCATCAGGAGTTGAATGTAAAAAAATTAATAAAGTTATGGAAGGAAAACCTCATATTGAGGATTCTCTTAACGCTAAGAAAATTGCTTTAGTTATAAATACATCTCAAGGTAAACAATCTATAAAAGACTCCTTCTCTCTTCGAAGAGCGGCTCTTACAAGCGGCACTCCCTACTACACAACAATTGCTGGAGCCAATGCAATTACTGAGGCAATTAAATCCTTAAAAAATTCTAAATTTGAAGTTCTTGCTTTGCAGGATATAAATTAATTAACTTTCCAATCAGTTTTGAAAGTTACATAATTTACTTGAAGACATCTTCTGTCTCTTTTGATCTCTTTTTTCTCTAATCCATGCCAAGTATCAGGACCGCTTGTAAAAACATATCCATAATTATTTTTATAAGGAACAGTTTTTACTAACTTTAAATTCTTATCATAGAAATCTGTGCCCAACTCTTCAGATTCATAATTGTCTGGATTTGCAAATAACAGACATGACATTAATTTTTCTTTAATGTCACAATGAGGTTTAAGCCAAAAACCAACTCTATCAGCTATAATTTCAACTCGTACATATGCTTTACTTAAATCTTTTTTGATTTTTGAACCAACATATTGAGCTGTTTCCATTTTACATAATTCATCGATAAATTTTTTTAAATGTGGATAGTCTTTATAATTATCCTTTGTAACAAATTCTCTTATCTTTCCTGCTTTACCACCGGTTGGATCTCCAGATCTATATATCCCTGCGCCACCATCTACCGCTCTAGTGCCGTCAAAATCAATTTTAATTTCCGGAACCTTCGCTTCGCAAATTTCTGCTATTTGCTCATCAGTTAATGGTTCATTTAACTCCCAATGATCAAATGGGTAGTTCGAATAAGCTGATTTATTTTGAAATGATTTTAAAAAACTCATTAATATTAATTTAACCTTTCTTTTATTATTCTCGCAATACGTTTTGTCTCATCTAATTCAGGATAACTCCAATTATCAATATTTTCTCCTAAAAATTTAATAATTCCCTTCTCTCTAAAACTATTAAGAAAATACTCAAACCTATTATTTCTTCTCTTGGCCTTCATTTTAGCCACGAATATTGGCTTTTGTGTGATCGCACACTCAGAAATCATTGAAGTAGAATCGCAAGTTACAATAATTGTCTTGGATAATTTAAGGGCTGATAAATAAAAATCTTTACTCACAAAATCAATAATAACCGCTGAATTTAAAAAAAACTTTTTAGCAAAATCAATAATATTATCTGGCGTTCTTCTTGATCTAACGAGAATTAATTTAAAACCTTTGTCTAAAAAATTATCTTTTATTGATAAAAAAATATTTCCAAGATCAATCTCGTTAAAATCATAATACCTATTGGGTCCTCCCAAGATTAAAGAAACAATCTTATCCTTTTCAGATAAATTATATTTTGAGAAAAAATTACTACTGTTATCGATCTCTTGTTTAGTAATATAATGAAGGGCTCCAAACGTGCTTAATACGTTACTTCCTTTTATTTGATCATGCTCAGGTGCGACAATTAAATCAAAATTTGAAAAATTAACTTTAGGGTTCTGAATATGAATATTGAATAAATTCTTATTATTTCTTTTTAAAAACAAAGAAGAAATAATGCTATTTTTGCCGCATGAAATTAGTACTTGATTCTCTATTTGATCTGGAATTTTTCCATCAATAACAGATTTGCTAACAGGAACTAAGTTTATAGGAAAATATCTCCAAGGTTTTTTTAAATTTACAAAACAATGATTAAAATCCAACTTTAAAGCTTTTGCCAAACCTTCTACTTGGCTCACCATACCATGGGCGCCCTCTGTTAATAATAATGCTTTAAAATATCTCATTGTTTAAAATGATAATTAATTATAAGTATTATAAATTAAAATCTACAATGAATGTCGATAAGATAAATAAAGTAATTATTATTGGATCTGGTCCTGCCGGATATACAGCTGCAATTTATGCAGCAAGAGCAATGCTTGAGCCAGTTCTAATTGCAGGTTCGCAACCAGGCGGTCAATTAACGATCACTAATGATGTTGAAAATTTTCCCGGATTTGCAGATGTAGTACAAGGCCCTTGGTTGATGGAACAAATGAAAGAACAGGCATTAAAGGTTGGGACAAAATTCATTGAAGATCATATTTCTACAGTTAATTTTAATAAAAAACCTTTTGAAATAATTGGAGATTCTGGAACTCATTACTTTGCTGAAAGTGTTATTATTTCAACTGGTGCACAGGCAAGATGGTTAAATTTAGAATCTGAGGAAAAATATAAAGGATTTGGTGTTTCCGCTTGTGCAACTTGTGATGGGTTTTTTTATAAAAATAAAGATGTTGTTGTTGTAGGTGGTGGAAATTCTGCAGTTGAAGAGTCTTTATTTCTTACAAATTTTGCAAAAAAAATAACACTTGTTCATAGAAAAAGCGAATTAAGAGCAGAAAAATTATTACAGAAGAAATTATTTTCTCATCCTAAAATTAATGTGATTTGGGATAGTGTTGTTTCAGAAATTATTGGAACAGAAAACCCTAAAGGAGTAACTGCTGTTAAATTAAAAAATATCAAAACAAATGCGGTCACAGAGCTACAAACTCATGGTCTTTTTGTTGCAATCGGACATGACCCAGCAACAGCGTTGTTTAAAGAACAAATTAATATGGATAGTAGCGGCTATATAATAACTCAGCCTGACTCTACAAAGACTAACATACCCGGCGTATTTGCTGCTGGAGATGTGAAAGATAAAGTATATCGACAAGCTGTTACAGCTGCTGGAATGGGATGTATGGCCGCTCTTGAATCTGAAAAATATCTATCTAATCACTAAGACTACTTTAAACTTTCACAAAAAGTTTTAATCTTTATTACAGCTTTTTCTAAAATCTGCATGGATGCTGCATAAGAAATTCTAAAATAACCTTCTAATCCAAATGCTGAACCCTGAACAATTGCAACGCCCGTTTCTTCTAATAAGTATGTTGCAAAATCTGTATCATTTTTAATAATTTTTCCACCAGATGTTTTTTTATTCATTATTTTTTTACAGTTAGGAAAAACGTAAAATGCACCTTGAGGGTTAACGCAGGTTAATCCATTAATATTATTTAAAGCGTGAACAATAAAATCTCTTCTTTTTTTAAACTCTAAAGCTCTGGTGTTAATAAAACTTTGATCTCCATTAAGGGCCTCAACTGCAGCTGCCTGACTAATAGAAGATGGATTAGTCGTTGATTGAGATTGAATTTTTTGTATTGCTTTTATTAATTCTTTTGGACCAGCGGCATATCCAATTCTCCACCCTGTCATTGCATAAGCTTTGCTTACTCCATTTATAACTATAGTTCTGTCTTTTAGAGAATTGTCTATTTCTAAAATGTTCACAAATTTTGAATCATTAACACTTTTGACATCATGATAGATAATATGTTCATAGATATCATCTGTTAGAATGTTAACGTGTTTATGTTTTTTTAAAACCTTAACTAATTCAGTTAATTCTGATCTTGAGTAACACATTCCAGTAGGATTAGCTGGAGAATTTAAAATAAACCACTTTGTCTTATTTGTTATTAATTTTTCAAGTTGCTCAGCAGAAATCTTAAAATCACTTTGTTCATCACACTCCACAAATTTTGGAGTTCCACCGGCTAATAAAACAATGTCAGGATACGAAACCCAGTATGGTGCTGGAATAATAACTTCATCTCCTGGATTAATAGTTGCAAGAATGCAGTTATAAATTACCTGCTTACCCCCTGTTCCAACTGTAATATTCTCTAAATCAAAACTTAAATTATTTTCTCTTTTAAATTTATTAACAATTGCTTTTTTTAACTCTGGAGTTCCATCAACGGCCGTATATTTTGTTTGACCTTCTTTAATAGCTTTAATTGCTGCTGCTTTTATATTGTCCGGGGTGTCAAAATCTGGTTCTCCAGAAGCTAGTGCTATTACTTCTTTTCCACTTTCTTTTAATAATCTAGCTTTCTGAGTAATTGCAATTGTTGGAGATTCTTTTATTCTCGATAAAGAAGTTGATAGTATAGACATCTAAATTAATAATATTTTGGGATATGCAAAATCTTTCGGAAACTAATATATTAGAAAAATCAAATACGAAAGAACTTTCTTCAAAAAAATTAGAAGGTGGAAAAAAATTTCAACTAATAACTGAATACACTCCTGCGGGTGATCAGCCTAAGGCTATTTCATTTTTAAAAACAGAAATATTAAACAATAAAAAAAATCAAGTTTTACTTGGCGTAACTGGCTCCGGAAAAACATTTACAATGGCCAAAATTATCGAAGAATTAAATCGTCCAGCTTTAATTCTTGCTCCAAATAAAACTTTGGCTGCCCAGTTATATGGTGAAATGAAAAATTTTTTTCCTAATAACGCTGTTGAATATTTTGTGTCTTATTATGATTACTACACTCCAGAAGCTTACGTTCCAAGATCTGATACTTATATAGAAAAGGAAGCTTCTATAAATGAACAGATAGATAGAATGAGACATTCGGCTACCAGATCTCTCTTGGAAAGAGATGATGTCATTATTGTTTCAAGCGTGTCTTGTATTTATGGATTAGGATCTGTCGACTCTTACAGCAAAATGACTTTAGTTTTCAAAAAAAACGATAGCTATGAAAGAGATAAAATTATTAAAGGACTTGTTGAGCTTCAATACAAAAGAAATGATCAAAATTTTCATAGAGGAACTTTTAGAGTTAGAGGAGAAAATATAGAAGTTTTTCCATCTCATTATGAAGATGAAGCATGGAGAATAACAATTGAAGATAATAAAATAACTCAGATAAAATCTTTTGATCCACTAACTGGAGCTGACAATAAAGAAATTAATTTAATAAAATTATATGGAAATAGTCACTATATCACTCCCAGACCAACAGTAGAAAAAGCAATTAAAGAAATTAAAAAAGAATTAATTTTTACTTTAGAAAAATTTAGAAACGAAAAAAAACTTTTAGAAGCGCAAAGACTAGAAGAAAGAACTAGATATGATCTCGAAATGATTGAAGCCACAGGAAGTTGCGCTGGCATAGAAAATTATTCAAGATTTTTATCTGGAAGAAATCCTGGTGAACCACCTCCAACATTATTTGAATATCTTCCTGACAATTGTTTAGTATTTGTTGATGAAAGCCACGTTACTATTCCTCAATTAAACGGAATGTATAAAGGAGATTATACTAGAAAAAAAACTTTATCTGATTACGGCTTTAGACTTCCTTCTTGTATGGACAACAGACCATTAAAATTTGAAGAATGGGATATGATGAGGCCTCAAACAGTTTTTGTTTCTGCAACACCAAGTGAATGGGAATTAAAACAAAGCAAAGGAGTTTTTGCAGAGCAAATTATAAGGCCAACTGGACTTATAGACCCTCCAATTTTTATCAGGCCTGCAAAAAATCAAGTAGATGATTTGTTGAATGAATGCATTACCGTTTCTAAAAATAATCAAAGAATATTGGTTACTACACTTACAAAAAAAATGGCTGAAGATTTGACCGAATATCTCGACGAGAACGGAATTAAAGTTCGTTATATGCATTCCGATATTGATACGCTCGAAAGAATAGAAATTATAAGAGACTTAAGGCTTGGTGTATTCGATGTTTTGATTGGTATTAATCTTTTAAGAGAAGGATTGGACATACCCGAGTGCGCTCTTGTTACAATTTTAGATGCTGATAAAGAAGGTTTTTTAAGATCGGAAAGATCCTTAATACAAACAATCGGCAGAGCGGCTAGAAATGTTGATGGCAGAGTTATTTTGTACGCAGATAAGGAAACAGAAAGTATTAAAAAAGCTATCAATGAAACTAATAGAAGAAGAACCAAACAAATTGAATATAATATAAAAAATAAAATAACCGCTCAGTCTATTAAATCCAAAATTAATGACATTTTAGAGGGAGTTTTTGAGAAAGATTACGTTACTTTTGATAATGACATCCCTATTGGTGATAATCTTAAAAAACATTTAAAAATGCTGGAAAAAGAAATGAAAAAAGCTGCCGAAAACTTAGAATTTGAACAAGCGGCAAAAATAAGAGATGAAATAAGAAAACTTCAAGAAAGAGAATTAGAAATTAATATGAGCACCAAAATTAAAGTTTATAACGATGATGTAAAAAAAGAATTAATAGGTAGATCAACGCAAGGTAAGGCCGGAATGATTGCAAAAAAAAAGAGATAAAATGAATAAAAATATTTTAATTACAGGAGCCTCTCAGAGAATTGGTAAGGAACTATGTTTATATTTTGCTAAAATGAGCTGGAATATAGCAATTCATTTTAATAAATCAAAAAAACAAGCTAACGTTCTTAAAAAGGAAATAGAAAGATACGGAGTAAAATGCGTTTGTATTCAGGCCAATCTTTTAAATACAAAAACAATAAAAAAAATAATCGACACTTCAAATAAAAGTTTAGGGAGTATTAACTGCATCATTAATAATGCCTCTATTTTTAATAATGATAATATTTTAAATTTTAACGAAAAAAGTTGGAATGAGCATATAAAAATTAATCTTTTAGCTCCCGCTATATTTATTAAAGAATTTTCTAAAATTAAAAACCTATCTGAAAACAAATCTATTATAAATATTCTTGATCAACGAATATTTAAACTAACCCCATATTTTTTTTCATATACTATTAGTAAAACAGGATTGCACACAATAACAAAAACTGCAGCTATGAAATTAGCACCAACAATTAGAGTCAATGCAATAGCTCCTGGTCCTGTCCTTAAAAATAAAAGACAGACTGAAAAACATTTTAATAAACAATCAAAAAATACTTTGCTTGGCAGAAGTGTCAAAATTGAAGACATATGCAAAACCGCTTATCTTTTAGCAAATAGCGAAACAATTACTGGTCAAGTCATTGCTGTTGATAGTGGACAGAGTCTTAATTGGAAAACACCAGACATTATTGGGACTAATGAATAAGACCAATATTATAAAACTTTTTGAAGATAAAAAAAAATTAAAGTCTAAAGAGATAATTTTTATTAAAAATTATGTCTGTAAAGCAATTATTGGCTATCATTCTTTTGAAAAGACTAAACCACAAAAATTAAGATTTAATGTTGAAATTTTAAGTAAACAAAAAAAGGTAATAGATGGCAATATTAATTCAGTGCTTAACTATGAAGAAATTATTAACAAAATAAATTTTTTTTTAAAAAAAAAATATAATTTTTTAGAATCTTTTGCGAATGATTTTATTTATGAAATTTTTAAAAACAAAAACGTCCTAAATATTAAAATAAAGATTGAAAAACTAAATATAATTAAAAATACTGAGTCTGTTGGAATAGAATTTTTCAAAATAAGAAATGATTATGAAAAACTTTGAACAAGGAAAAAAAATCATAAAAAATGTAATACAATTTTTACCTAATGGTCCTGGTATTTATAAAATGCTAGATGATAAAAACACCATTATTTATGTAGGAAAAGCAAAGAATTTACCTAATAGAATAAATAGTTACATATCAACTTCTTATTTACCAATTCGAACTGAAAGAATGATTTCTAGCACAAAGAATCTAGAATTTATTTCAACACAAAATGAAGCCGAGGCACTACTACTTGAGGCTAATTTAATAAAAAAAAATCAACCCCGATATAATATATTGTTAAAAGATGACAAATCTTTTCCTTATATTCAGCTAACCAAATCACATAAATTTCCCCAACTCACTAAGTTTAGAGGTAAGCAAAATAAAAATGATATTTTTTTTGGTCCTTTCGCATCTCCCGGTGCAGCGAGTTGGACGATTAAAACTTTACAAAAAGTGTTCTTATTAAGAGTATGTGACGATACAACTTTTAACGGCAGAAAGAGACCATGTATTTTACATCAAATTAAAAGATGTTCCGCACCATGTACAAATGAAATAAACGAAAAAGATTATAATAAACTTGTTATAGACAGTATTAATTTTTTAAATGGCAAATCAGCACTTATACAAAAAAAACTTTCTAAAGAAATGGAAATTGAAAGTAAAAAATTTAACTATGAAAAAGCAGCGACAATAAGAGATAGGATAAAAGCATTAACACAAATTCAATCATCTCAACAAGTTAATAAAAATAATTTTAATAACGCTGATTTGATTGTTGCATTTCAAAAAAATAATATTACTTGCATTGAAGTATTTTTTTATAGATCAAAACAAAACTGGGGTAATCAAGCTTTTTTCCCAAAACATGACAAAGAAGATAATATAGACGATATTATTTATTCTTTTCTAATTCAATTTTATGAAAATAAAATACCACCAGAAGAAATTATTTTAAGTAAACAGATTAAAGATTTAGATCTAATCAAGACTGCTTTAGAAAAAAAATATAATAAAAAAATTAATATAAAAACTGCAAAAAATAATAATGAAGAGCTTTCTATAAGATTAGCCATTAAGAATGCACAATTAGCTCTAGATAAAAAACTATTAGAGAATGAAAATAATGATCATTTTTTATCATTAATAAATAAAGAATTTAATTTGGGTTTTAACCCAAGCCTAATTGAAGTTTACGATAATAGTCATATTCAAGGACTTAATGCCGTTGGGGCCTTTGTTGTGTTTGGAAAAAATGGATTTATTAAAAAAAAATATAGAAAATTTAATATATCGAAAACAAATATTAATCCTGGAGATGACTATGGAATGTTAAAAGAAGTTCTTTCTAGAAGATTTGCAAAAATCAAATCAAATAATGAAGATGAATCTGCGGACTTAATTGTAATCGATGGCGGCAAAGGTCATTACAATGTAGCTAGAAAAATATTAGATGAGCTGGGGTATTTTAGTCTTAACATGATAGCAATTGCAAAAGGCGAGAGAAGAAATCAAGGTGATGAAACTTTTTATTACAATAATAAAAAAATCAAAATTAATAATAATGTATTGCTATTTTTCCTACAAAGATTGCGTGATGAAGCTCATAGATTTGCTATCTTTTCACATAGAATTAATAGGAAAAATAATTTTACGCAATCTAAGCTTGATACAATTGATGGAATAGGAAAAAGAAGAAAAAAATTACTTTTAAATCACTTTGGTTCTGTAAAATTAATAGAGAATGCAAGTATAGAGGATATAAAAAAAATAGATGGAATAAGTGATTTAGTTGCAAATAAAATCTATAATTTTTTTAATAAAAATAGTTTAATATCTAAAAAATGAAAATTCCCAATATTTTAACTATCGGAAGAATTCTTATTGCCCCGATATTGATAGTTGTTTTCTACTTTCCTGGAGAGTTAAGTGATTGGTTAGCCTGTGCAATATTTGTGATAGCTGCTTTCACAGATTATCTCGATGGATTTTTTGCAAGATTATATAAACAACAGTCAAAATTTGGTGAATTACTAGACCCAATCGCAGATAAAGTTTTAGTTTCAACAGCGCTTGCGCTTTTAATAATGAGTCAAACCATTAAAGGACCGCATGTAGTTGCGGCAATTATAATAATAACCAGAGAAATTTTAATTTCAGGATTAAGAGAGTTTTTAGCTAAAGCACAAATTTATATTCCTGTGACAAATTTATCAAAAGGAAAAACTGTAATACAAATGATTGCTATTTCTATTTTATTAGCCGGAAGCACTGGGGATCAATTTTTATTTAATTATGGAATTCAATTAGGAACATATTTGCTGTGGATGTCTGCAATACTAACACTTTGGACAGGATACGCTTACTTAAGAAAAGGAATAGATCTAATAGATTAATTATTATTAATTAACTTTTATTTACTAATTTTGAATAATCATCATCTAACTTTTTAATCATATCGCCCACGGTAAATTTAACATCTCCAATTTGAGATACAGGCGTCACCTCGGCTGCAGTACCAGTTAAAAAACAACCATCGAATTTATTGAGTTCATCAAGTTTTATTTTTCTTTCTAAAACTTTAATCTGAAGTTGTTTTGCAATCCCTATAATTGATCTTCTAGTAATTCCATCTAAAAAAGAATCTGCTATTGGAGTATGAATTTCATTATTCTTTGTATTTATAAAAAAAATATTTGCTCCTGTGGCTTCTGCTACATTGCCTTGATAATCCATCATTAAAGCATCATGATAACCATTTTGCTCAGCTTCATGTTTGGATAAAGTTGATATCATGTACAAACCGGAAGCTTTTGTGTCCCAAGGAATAGAATCTGGTGCTGGTTTTTTCCATTTAGAAATACCAAGTCTAATACCTTTAATTTTAATTTGTGGATCAAAATAAGAGCCCCACTCCCATGTTGCTATAGCCAAATGAATCTGGCTTTTTTGTGCAGATATAGCCATCATTTCGCTTCCTCTCCAAACAACTGGTCTCACATAACCGCTCTTAACATTTTGAACGGAAATTATTTCTTTACATGCATTATCTATTTCTTCTGCAGAATAAGGAATCTTCATACCCATTCTCTCTGCCGAATGAATCAATCTATTTGTATGTTCTCTTAATTTAAAAATTTCTCCATTATAAACACGCTCGCCCTCAAAGACACAGCTAGCATAATGAAGTCCGTGGCTAAGAATATGTAAATTAGCTTCTTTCCAATCAACTAGTTTCCCGTTGTACCAAATTTTTCCTGATCTTTTATCAAAAGGGATTGGATCCATTAAAGTTTAAAGTATTAAATAATTAAAATTATATTGGTAAATAAGTAAAGTAGATATGTCAATAAAACTGACATACAATATAATTTTAAAATGAAAGACCTTTTATATTTAAGAGAAAAAAGTTTAAAAGAAATTATAGAACTTATTTTTCAGGCGTATATAGATTCATATTCAGATCCCCATGAAGTACTAAAAAAAAATTCTTTTGGTAGAGCCCATCATAGGCTGCTTTGCATTATAGAAGGAAATCCTAACATTAGTATTGCCGATATATTAAGAAAATTAAAAATCACTAAACAAAGTTTAAGTAGAGTTCTGCAAGATCTAATAAAAAAAAATATTATATCCCAAAAAAAAGGAACAAGAGACGGCAGACAACGAGAGTTAGTTCTAACTGAAAAAGGCATAAAACTGTGCGATGAAATATTTAACAAACAAAAAAAAAGAATAATTAATGCACTTGAGAATTCAAGCTCAGATGAAGTTTTAAATTTTAAATCAATAATGAAAAAAATAATTCATGGATAATTCAAAAATACATATTTTGATTGTTGATGATGATGACAAGATAAGAGATCTGTTAAAACAATATTTAAAAAATAATAATTTTTTTGTATCCACAGCGATCAATGCATCCGATGCAGAAGAAAAATTAAAAATTGTCAAATTTGACCTAGCAATTATTGATATAATGATGCCTGGCAAAGACGGGTTGCAACTTACAAAGGAAATTAGAGACAAAATTGATTTACCCATAATTCTGCTTACAGCGAAAGGCGAAGCCGAAGATAGAGTAAGAGGATTAGAATTAGGTGCAGAAGATTATTTACCAAAACCTTTTGAACCAAAAGAACTTTTGTTAAGAATTAAAAATGTAATTAAAAGAATTAAAAAAGATGACCATATAATAACTGCAATTAAAATAGGAAAAGCTAATGTAAATATTAAAAAAATGGAAATCCATAAAGACAAAAAAACAATAAAAATTAATGCTAGTGAAAAAATTCTATTAGAAAACATGATTAGTTCTGCAGGAAAAATATTTTCTAGAGAAGAAATATCAAAAATCACAAACTTAACACAAGAAAGAAGTATAGATGTTTTGGTTACAAGACTTCGACAAAAAATTGAACCGGATCCAAAAAATCCAAAGTATCTACAAACAGTCCGTGGTACCGGCTATGTTTTGTGGCTGGATTGAAATGCTAAAAAAAATATTTCCTAGAACTTTACTTTTTAGATCAGTATTAATTGTAATAGCTCCGATAATTCTTATTCAAATTGTCGTTGGAGGCGTTTTTTTTGATAGTATTTGGTATAAAACAAATAGGGGTTTGGTTAGATCTGCAGCAAATGAAATAAATACATTCTTAGCCCTTTACCCTGAATTTAAACAAAAAAACAAAGCTAATGGATTAATTAATATTTACAAAGATAAAAGTGGCATAATAATTTCAATCAAAAAAGAAACTCAAGAACTTCCGTCTACAGAAACAGTAAGATGGTACAGTTTATATGACAAAATTGTCCTTGAAGAATTTACTGATAAAATAAAAAATCCATACTGGCACAATGTCAGATTTAATAGTTCGTTTGTTCAAGTATTAGTACTGTTAAATAAGAATGAAGTTGTTGAATTTTTAGTACCTAAATCAAAAATAAGATCTACATCAGGAAGAATATTTGCACTTTGGATTACTGTGCCTTCATTAATATTTCTTTTTGTTTCAATAATTTTTCTTCGTAATCAAATAAGACCTATCGTTCTTCTTTCTCAAGCGGCGGAAAGATTTGGTAAAGGGCAATTTGATAGTGATTTTAAAGTATCGGGAGCTCTTGAAATTAGAAAAGCTTCTTATGAATTTGAAAGAATGAAAAGAAGAATTCTAAAACATATTAGTCAAAGAACAGCTATGTTGTCTGGCATTAGTCACGATCTAAAAACACCTCTAACCAGATTAAAATTACAAATCGAACTTTTAAATAAAAATCAAAAATTAAATTCTTTAAAGGAAGAAATTAATGAAATGGAGAAAATGATTAATGAATATCTTGATTTTGCGAGCAATCAATATTCTCAACCTGTAGAAAAATTTAATATTGTTCAATTAATCCAAAATTTAATTGATAAAAGTTTTAAAAAAAATATTAAAATAAAGAGCCCTAAAAATTTAATATTTTCTGGAAGAAAAAATCTAATTAGAAGATGTATTGCTAATATTATAAATAATTCTCAAAAATATTCTGAGAATATTTTGATTACTTGTAAAAAAATGAAAAAAATTATTAAAATTGATATTGATGATGATGGCCCCGGAATTGCAGATGAACACAAAGAAAAGGTATTTAGACCATTTTATAGAGTGGATAAATCAAGAAGTCTTAAAGATAGCAATGTTGGATTGGGTCTTTCAATTGTAGAGGATATTGTTAATTCTCACGGTGGTAATGTAAAACTATTAAACAATCCAAAAGGTAAAGGATTAAGAGTTTCTTTATCTTTTCCTAACTAATTTTTTTAAACTTTCTATTTCTAAATTCAGTTTATTTATTTTCTTCTTTAATTCCTTTAAATCTTCCTGAGTATAATTATTGAAATGATTCATGATTTTTTCCTTTTTAAACTGAATAATGTTACTTATTTCTTGCTTAATGTCTTTTGCTGTTAAAATCCCTAATTGAAATAAATTTAAAAAATCATTGATAACTTTTTTATAATTATTCATATATTCTTATTAATAATATAGTTATAAATAATTCTGAGACTATTTAAATGTTTATTCACAATCTAAATCCCGTAATTATAAATTTTGGTTTTCTAGAAATTCGATGGTACTCTTTGGCTTACATTGCCGGCATATTCTTTGGTTTTTACTACGCAAAATTTTTAATAAAAAAATACTGGGATAAAGAAAGAATTAATATTCAAAATCTTGATAATTTTTTAATTTATTTAATTCTAGGAATTATTTTTGGAGGCAGAATTGGGTATATTTTATTTTATAATTTTAATTATTACTCTCATAATCCTGTTGAAATATTATTTTTATGGCAAGGAGGCATGTCTTTTCATGGCGGTACTATAGGTGTTTTTATTGCTTCAATAATTTTTGCAAAAAAGAATAAAATTAAAACACTCGTCTTAACTGATATAATTGTTTGTGTTGCTTCCATTGGTATATTTCTAGGAAGAATAGCTAATTTTATAAATGGAGAATTGTATGGAAAAAAAACTTTTTCTACTTATGGAGTTATATTTCCAAAAATAGACATGGAACCAAGACACCCATCACAACTATACGAAGCTATTCTTGAGGGTTTAATATTGTTCTTGTTATTAAATATTATTTTAAAATATAAAAAAAAATTATTTAATGGGGAGTTATCTTGTTATTTTTTAATTTTTTATTCTGTATTTAGAATTATTGCAGAAATGTTTAGAGAGCCGGACAAACATATAGGCTATATAATTTTTAATCTATCTTTAGGAATGTGTATAAGTCTATGTTTTTTAATCTTTGGAATAATTGCATTTAAAATAATTAAAGATGAATCGTATAGAAAAATTAATTAATAAAAAAAAATTTATTCCGTTAAATCAATTTATTAATATTGCCTTATACGACAAGGAATTGGGTTACTATCAAAATAAAAAAATATTTGGTCGAAATGGAGATTTTATAACATCTCCTCACATATCTAGTATTTTTTCAGAAATGGTATCGATATGGATTGTATCCTATTGGCTATATATAAAAAAACCAAAAAAAATTAACATATTAGAATTAGGGCCTGGGAATGGGCTGATGATCAAACAAATAATAAATTCAATAAAAAAAATTAAAACTTTCAATGGAAAATTTACTGTTTATTTGCATGAAAAAAGCAAAAAATTAATAAAAATTCAAAAAAATAATTTAAATGATTTTAATAATATTATTTGGGTAAAAAATATTAATAAGATCAATCAAGATCCAACAATAATTATAGCAAATGAATTTTTTGATGCATTTCCTATAAAACAATTTTTCAAAGAAAAAAATAGTTGGCATGAACAATGCGTTACTTTTGATAATAATTATAAAAAAAATATTACTTATTACAAAAATAAAATTAATAATAATTCTCTAAAAAAGTATTCGAACTTTTACAATATTAAAAAAAGTAGAATTCTAGAATACCCAATCAATATTGAAGCATATATTAATTCAATATCTAAGATTATAAAAAAAAATAATGGTATCTTTCTAATGTTTGATTACGGCTACTCAAGCGTTCTGGGGAAAAATACCATTAAAGCAATAAGAAAACATAAAACTGTTGATCTATTAAAAGAATATACTGATTGCGATATTACTTTTGATATTAATTTCAATATTTTAAAAAATATTTTTAAAAAAAATAATATCCAAAATATTGGAATTGTATCCCAAAATTTTTTTTTACAAAAATTAGGGATTATGGAAAGAGCAGATCAAATAATCAAAAAGCAAGATGCTTTAAGTAGTAGAAATTTAATTCTAAGTATCAATAAACTAATAAATCCAAAAGAAATGGGGAATGCTTTTCATGCATTGGCTTTTTCCAATAAAAATTGCAAATTTAATCTTGGATTTATTTAATGATTTTTTATTCAAAAAAGATTAACAAAATAACTGGCTTAAAGAGTTTTTTTTTTTCAAGAAAAAACGGTTTATCTAAAGGAATTTACAAAAGCTTAAATTGCGGGTTGGGATCTAACGATAAAAAACAAACAGTTAAAAAGAATATTGAAATTATTGCAAAAAAAACAGGCTACAAATTAAATAAGCTAATTATGTTAAAGCAATATCACAGTAATAAAATAATTAACTTTGATAATTTTTTAGTAAAAAAAAGATACAAGGCCGATGGAATTATTACTTCATCTCGAAAATTTTCTTTTGGAATTTTAACCGCCGACTGCGTACCAATATTAGTTGCTGATAAAGAAAATAAAACAATAGCAGCTATTCATTCTGGATGGAAAGGCGCAAATTCTGGAATTATTGAAAATCTAATAAAAAAATTTAAACAAAAAAGATCAAAAATATCAAACCTAATTGTAGCAATCGGACCTTGTATAGCTCAAAAAAATTACGAAGTTAAAGCAGACTTTATAAAAAAGATTAAAATTAATAATTACGATTATAAAAAATATTTTAGAAATATGGATAAAAAAATTTACTTTAATCTAAGACTGTTTGTAAATAACAAATTTTTGAGACTTGGAATCCCAAAAAGAAATATTGATCATATTAATAAGGATACTTATGGCGATTATAAAAACTTTTTTAGTTATAGAAGATCTGTGCATAACAATGAATCAGATTATGGAAGATGTATCTCTGTGATTTGTAGATATTAATTGATTAAATAATTATAAAATTATATAAAAAGATCTCATGAAGATTGTATCTGGAACAAGCAGCATTTTCCTAAGTGATCAAATCTGTAAATATTTAAAAACGAAACCAACTCAAAGAGAGATTGTAAGATTCGCTGATTCAGAAGTTTACGTAGAGATTAAAGAAAATATGAGAGGTAACGATGTGTATTTAATACAATCAACTTCTTATCCTGCTAACGACAACATTATGGAACTACTAATATGTATAGATTCTTTAAGAAGATCTTCCGCAAAAAATATAACAGCTGTCATTCCTTATTTCGGCTATGCAAGACAAGATAGAAAAGTTGTACCAAGATCTCCTATAAGCGCAAAATTAGTTGCAAACTTAATTACTAACGCTGGAGCGAACAGAGTTTTAACAATGGATCTTCATGCAAACCAAATTCAAGGTTTTTTTGATATTCCGGTTGATAATTTGTACGCAGCTCCTGTACTTTTAAAACATATATTAAAAAATATTGGTACTAAAAATATTGTTTGTGTCGCCCCCGATGTTGGAGGCGTGGAAAGAGCAAGAGCAATTGGTAAACGATTGAACGCAGGCTTGGCTATCGTTGATAAGAGAAGAGAGCGCCCAGGACAATCGGAAGTGATGAATGTCATTGGAGAAGTTAAAAATAAATCTTGTATTATAATTGATGACTTAATTGATAGTGGCGGAACAATCTGTAACGCTGCTGATGCTTTAATGGAAAAAGGAGCTAAGGAAGTTTATTGTTACGTTGTTCACGGTGTTCTTACAGGTTCATCTATCGATAAAATTAAAAAATCTAAGATGAAAAAGATTGTTATTACTGACACAATTGATAATACAAAAAAAATTAAAGGAGTTTCTAAAATAGAGGTAGTTAGTATTGCCCCGCTAATCGCTGAAGCTATCAAGCGAATATCCCAATCAACTTCAGTTTCCAGCTTATTCAAATAAATAACAATAACTTGTTTTTTTTTTGAAGTTAATATAAAACAAGCGATCTTGATTATATGGAAAATTTAAAGATCGAAGCATCAGAAAGAAAACTTAATACAAAAGGAGATCTTAAAAAGTTAAGATTAGAAGGTTTTCTTCCAGGCATTTTATATGGTGATAAAGAACAAAGTTTACCTTTATCAGTTAAAAAAATATCAATTAAAAAAATGTTAGAGTCTTCTAACTTTATGAGCTCTGTTATTGAAATGAGCATAGGTGGTTCAAAACATAAAGTTTTAACTAAAGATATTAATTTTCATCCTCTAAATAATGAGCCAATACATATTGATTTTCAAAAGATTAAGCCCGGAACAAAAGTAACTGTTAATATTCCTGTAAAATTTATTAACAATGAAAATTGCCCAGGATTAAAGATGGGTGGGGTTTTAAACATTGTAAGAAGAAAAATAGAATTAAGATGTGCTGCTGAAAATATTCCTGCTGAAATCATAGTTGATTTAGCTAATAAAGAGATGAATGAAAGTATTCACATATCTTCTGTAAAATTACCTGAGGGAGCAAAACCTGTAATTAGTGATCGAGACTTTACTATAGCAACAATTGCTGCTCCTACAGTTGTTAAAGAGCCTGAACCGGCTGCTGCTGCTGCAGGCGATGCTGCGGCTGGCGATGCTGCTGCTCCAGCTGAAGGTGGAGTTGCTGCTGCGGGCGACACTAAAGCTGCTGATGGGAAAGCTAAACCGGGAGAAGCAGCAAAATCTCCTGATGCCGCTAAAAAACCTGCTGCTGCCGCGCCTGCGGATAAAAAGAAATAACATTTAAATGTTATTATTTGCGGGGTTAGGGAATCCAGATCCAAAACATGCAAACAATAGACATAACGTAGGTTTTAAACTTATAGATGCTTTAAATAAAAATTTTGGCCTCTCAAAACAAAAACCAAAATTTAAAGGTCTACTAACTAACGGTCAAGTACAGGATAATAAAGTAATAGTAGTGAAGCCGTTAACTTTTATGAACAATTCCGGAATGTGCATTAGAGAAATAACTGATTATCATAGAATTAAAACTAATAATATTTTTGTATTTCATGATGACATGGACATCGAAATTGGGAAAATAAAAACCAAGATGGGAGGATCTAGCGGTGGTCACAATGGAATTAAGTCAATAGATGACTCAATAGGTACTGATTACAATAGAATCAGAATTGGCATAGGTCACCCTGGAGACAAAGAATTAGTAGACAAACATGTTCTAAATGATTTTACCGAAGAGGAAAAAATAACAATAGATCAAGTTATTAAGAAAATATTTAAAAATATAAATCTTCTTATAGAAAAAAAACTAGACGATTTCACTTCTAAAAGTAATCAATAAGTCTCTATGAGTTTTAAATGTGGAATTGTAGGTTTGCCCAACGTTGGTAAATCAACACTATTTAATGCTCTTACAAAATCTAAAAATGCTCAAGCAGCAAACTTTCCTTTTTGTACAATAGAACCGAATATTGGCGTTGTTACGGTTCCTGATGAAAGATTAGAAAAACTTGCAAATATTGCAAAATCAAAAAAGATTATTCCAACATATATAACTTTTGTAGATATTGCTGGGCTAGTAGCCGGAGCATCTAAAGGGGAAGGTTTGGGAAATAAATTTCTTGCAAATATTAGAGAAGTTGATGCTGTAATACATATGCTAAGATGTTTTGATTCAAGTGAAATACAAAACGTCAATAAAACAGTAGATCCTATAAGAGATTTAGAAACAGTAGAAACTGAAATGATGATTTCAGATTTAGAATCTGTTGAAAAAAGATTGTCTCAAAAAAAGAATAAAAACAATGAATTAAATAAAGATATTTTTGAAATTTTAGAGCATGTTTATGAATCTCTCAAAAAAGGAATTAGACCAGAGAAATTGGAGGAAAAATTTGAAAAAAAATTAATTAAAAATTTAGGAATTTTATCAACTAAACCTAGAATCTTAGTCTGCAATGTAGATGAGAATAGCGTCAGTTCAGGTAATAATTATTCTGACAAAATAAAAGAGAAATTTAAAAATGATACGGTGGTAATTGTTTCTGCTGAAATTGAGCAGCAAATTACCGAACTTCAAGATTCTGAAGCCAGTGAATTTATGAAAGAAATTGGAATAAAAGAATCTGGATTAGATCAAATAATAAAAGCTGGATATAAAATTTTAAACTTAAGTACTTATTTTACAGTAGGTCCGGAAGAAACTCACGCATGGACTATTGAAAAAAACTGTAAAGCTCCTGATGCGGCTGAAGTTATTCACTCTGATTTTAAAAAGGGATTCATTAAAGCTGAGGTTATATCTTATGCAGACTATATTCAGCATGTAGGTGAAGTGGGTGCTCGAGATAATGGAAAATTAAAGATAGAAGGAAAAGATTATGAAGTGGCTGATGGAGATATTTTACACTTTAGGTTCAATACGTAACCAAATCTTTTTCTTAACAAGATAAACTAATACCGTAAGAATTAATAAATAAACTACAGTCTTAAATCCTATTCTTTTTCTAGCCTCTAAATGAGGTTCTGATGCCCAAGTTAAAAAAGTCACTACATCTTTTGAGAGTTGTTCTTCTGTTGCTGGAGTACCGTCGGAATATTTAACAGAATCTTGATTTAGCGGTTTTGACATTTTAATTTTATTACCCGGCATATATTTATTATAATAAACTCCATCATCAAGTTTTACTTCTTTTGGAGGCTTGTCTGTATAACCCATCAAGATAGAATAAATATAATCTGGACCACCTGCTCTTGCTTTTACTAAAACTGACATATCAGGAGGATATGCTCCACCATTTGCAGCTCTTGCTGCTTTTTCATTTGCAAATGGACTTGCAAATTTATCAGACGGCTTTCCAGGTCTTTTGAACATTTCCCCACTATCATTTGGACCGTCTAAAACTTCAACTTTTGATGCAATTGCCTTAACTTCCTCTTCTGAAAAACTTGGTCCACCCACTTCTGATAAATTTCTATAACTTAGAAGATTCATTGAATGGCAAGATGCACAAACCTCTGTGTAAACTTGATAGCCTCTTTGAAGTGACGCTCTATCAAACTTTCCAAAAAAACCATCGAAAGACCAAGATTGCTTTAAAAGCTTCTCTTGTTTTTCTGCAGAAAAAGAATGTGAAACATTAAATATTAAAAAGAAAAAAAATAATGAAAATTTTAATAAAAAGCTCATAATTTTTTTCTAAAAAATTTTAAAAGTTTTAATTTTTCCTTGTTTTTTCCAATCCTCATACTCATGAATACTTTTGGGCATAGGCAGAGTTTTTTCTGTTAATGATACCAAAGGAGCTATGACTAAAAAGAATAAAAACCAGTAAACGGTACCTACCCTAGAAATTAAAACATAAATACCTTCAGCAGGCATTCCCCCTACGTACATCAATATAAAAAAATCTAGCACAAATAAAAAAACAAATTGCTTCCATATAGGTCTAAAAACCGAAGATCGAACTTTTGATAAATCCAACCAAGGTAGTAAACCTAAAACAGCAATACTGCTCACCATTGCAATAACTCCTAAAAGTTTGTCGGGGATACTTCTTAAAATTGCATAGAATGGTAAAAAATACCATTCTGGAACAATATGAGCTGGAGTTACCAAAGGATCCGCAGGAATATAATTATCCGGGTGTCCAAGGTAGTTCGGTGCGTACATTGTGATTAAAACAAAAGCTAATAAAAAAATTAACATCGCAAACAAATCTTTGCTAGTTGTAAAAGGAGCAAAACTTACTGTATCTCTAGTGTCTACTGGCTCAATTCCAGATGGATTATTAGAGCCTACAATGTGCAAGGCTATCACGTGAAAAATAACTATGCCTAAAATTCCAAAAGCTAAAAGCCAATGCAAAACATAAAAACGATTTAAAGTAGAATCTCCAACAGCATAATCTCCCCACAGCCATGTAACTATTCCCTCACCTACTAATGGTACAGCTGAAAATAAATTTGTAATAACTGTTGCTCCCCAATAGCTCATTTGACCCCATGGCAAAGTATAACCAAGGAAAGCAGTTGCCATCATCAGGAAAAAAATAATAATTCCGATGAGCCACATCAGTTGTCGCGGCTCTTTATAAGAACCATAATAAAGTCCTCTAAAAATATGAATATATACTGCTATGAAAAAGAAAGAGGCAAAATTCATGTGCGCGTATCTAAGAAGCCATCCATAATTTACATCTCTCATAATTTTCTCAACAGACGTGAAAGCTTCAGATGAAGATGGCTTGTAGTGCATACCAAGAGCCAGGCCTGTAACAATTAAAAATATTAGACATATCATTAATATTCCGCCTAAACTCCAAAGATAACTTAAATTTTTCGGAACTTGGAAATCTAAATATTCGTATTTAAACATTCTAATAATTGGAAGACGATTATCTATCCAACCAACAACTCCTTTGAACGGAGAACCCCCTACTTTATTTGTATGTACAGGTTTGATTTCATTTTGACTAAAATTAGAATCTTTTTCACTCATAATAGTTTTTATCCTAATTTAATTTTATTATCCCCAACAAATTCATATGTTGGAACTTCTAAATTGGTTGGTGCTGGACCTTTTCTAATTCTTCCAGAACTATCATAATGAGAACCATGACAAGGACAAAACCATCCACCGTAATCACCTTTACCACTAATCGGAACGCATCCTAAATGAGTGCAAACTCCAACTAAAACTAGCCATTCAGATTTTTTAACTCTTTTGTTGTCAGCTTGCGGATCTTTTAACTCTTTAAGATCAACTTTTTCAGCACTGGTAATTTCTTCTTTGGTTCTTCTTTTGATAAAAACAGGTTTTCCTCTCCATAGAACTGTTATTTCCTGCCCTTCTTTAATTTTTGACAAATCAACTTCAATGGATGCAAGAGCTTTTACTGAGGAGTCCGGATTCATTTGATTTATAACCGGCCAAACGGCGGCCCCAATCCCTACTGCACCAACAGCTGTTGTCGCTACAGTTAAAAAATCTCTTCTATTTTTCTTATCTGAGTTATTATTGTTTTCTGACATAAATATTTAATTTAATTATTTCTAAACTATTTTCTTTTCCATAGCCAGAATGACGCATAAATAATAAATTTCTTATATGATTAAAATTGCATTATTTCAGCCCGATATTCCTCAAAATACAGCTGCAACCATAAGATTGTGCGCATGTTTAAATGCAACTTTAGAAATTATTGAACCTTGTGGGTTTCAGTTTGATGAAAAAAGACTCAAAAGTATTTACATGGATTATTATAAAAATTGTAAAATTATAAGGCATCAATCATTTGATGATTTTATAAAAACAAAAAAGAATAAAAGAATAATTCTATTAACGACTAAAGCAGAAAAAAATTATTATAATTTTGATTTTAAAAAAAATGATACAATATTATTTGGAAGAGAAAGTGCTGGTGTGCCAGATTCTGTGCACAAAATAGTCGATACAAGATTAAAGATACCTATGTCTAAAAATACCAGATCTTTAAATATTGTAACATCTATTTCTATTGTATTATCAGAGGCACTTAGGCAAAACAATTACTATAACATTTAATAATGAATTCAAATTTGGAAGAAAAAAAAATTATCGTTAAAAATTGGTTTGAAAATTTAAGAAATTCTATTTGTGGAGAATTTGAAAAGATAGAATATCTTAAGTCTAAAAAGAAAATTTTCTTTAAAAAAAATAAGTGGATTGCTGGTGGAAGTTCTAAAGGCGGAGGAATCTTTGCATTAATTGAGAATGGTTCAGTTTTTGAAAAGGTTGGAGTTAATATTTCTACAGTCTCTGGAAAATTTAATAAAGAATTTAGAAAAAAAATACCTGGAGCGTTAAATAGTCCTAATTTTTGGGCTTCCGGAATCTCTATTGTAGCACATATGAAAAATCCAAAAGTTCCAGCATTTCATTTTAATACTAGATTTATAGTCACGTCGAAATCTTGGTTTGGTGGGGGAATGGACATGACTCCATCTATAAAAGATTTAAATCAAAAAAAATATTTTCATCAAGAAATAAAAAAAATGTGCAATCTTCATAATAAAAATTATTATTCGCAGCATAAAAAAAATTGTGATCAATATTTTTATTTGCCCCATAGACAGGAACCTAGAGGAGATGGTGGAATATTTTATGATTATCTTAGTTCTAACAACTGGAATGAAGATTTTAATTATACGAGAGATGTTGGAATGACATTTTTAAAAGTATCTTCTAAGATAATACAAAAAAAAATGTTTTTAAAATGGAACGAAAAAGATAAAGAAAAACAATTAATAAAAAGAGGACGATACGTGGAATTTAATTTATTATACGATCGTGGCACTAAATTTGGTTTAAATACCAATGGTAACATTGAAGCAATTTTTATGTCGCTTCCTCCACTTGCAAAATGGTAAAAATATAAATGGACAAAGAACCAATTACGCCTCAAGGTTTAGAAAAAATTAAAGAAGAACTAAAAGAGAGAATTTCTGTAACTAGACCAAAGATTGTTACTGCTATTTCAGAAGCGAGAGCTCATGGTGATTTAAAAGAAAATGCTGAATATCATGCGGCGAAAGAAGAGCAAGGTCACAATGAAAGAAGAATCCAAGAAATTGAAACAACAATAGCAACTGCAAATATTGTTGATGTTGCAAAAATTAAGAATGACAACAAAGTAATTTTTGGTTCAACAATTATATTATTGGACATGGAAACTAATGAGAAAAAAAAATATAAAATTGTTGGTAAAGATGAAGCGAACGCAAAAGAAGGTTTGTTATTTTATAAATCACCAATTGCATTAGAATTAGTTTCAAAACATACGGGTGATTTTGTCTCTGTAAAAACTCCAGCTGGAGAAAAAAATTATGAGATTATTGAAGTTAAATACATTTAATTTATGAATTAAATAATACGCAAATCTAATTTAAAGTTATTTTCAATCCAAGAATCTTTTAAAAATTCTAATTTTTTTCCAAGTTCCTTCCCTTGTTTAAATCCTTTTTTAATTAAAAAATTTCCAGTAATAGGAAATTTTGGCACTTCAAATTTTTTAATAAATAGTCTGTACTTTATAAAAGTTTTTAAATTAATTTCTTTTTTCAAACAAAAAATGAAATTTAAAAAATCTAAAGTTAAGTCTTTATTATAAAAATATAACTGACGTCTGATTGTCTGATAACTATAAGGTTTATTTTTTAATAACTTAAGCTGTTCGTGAATAAAATTAAGATAGTCTCTATCCTTGTTAGACAGTCGAAATTCTATAGCAAAATAGATATTTTTTTTTTTATATCCAACTAATAATATTGAAAGCAGTTGAAGATAATCTAAATTTAATCCTAGTTTTTCATTCAAAATCTGAACTTTATTTAATCTTTCAAAGAATTTTATTTTATATACTCGGCTAATAATTTTTTTGAAATAGATCATATTATTAATTTTAAAAAAATTTTTTAATTCTAAAATTTTTTTTAACTCTACAAACAATCTTTCTTGGGAGATAAATTTTAAAAATCTAACATTTTTATTAATAATTCTAATAATATTGCGATCTTTAATATTAGAATTATATTCTAATGAAAATCTTATGAATCTTAGAATTCTTAAATAATCTTCTTTAATTCTTAAATCGGCACGTCCGATAAAATTAATCTTTTTATTTTTTAAATCCAGAGTTCCATTTACCGGATCAAAAATCTTTCCAAATTTATCACAATAAATTGCATTTATTGTAAAATCTCTTCTTAAGGAATCTTCTAACCAATTATTGGTCCATTGAATCTTTGTATGCCTGCCATCAGGCTTTATATCTTTTCTTAAAGATGTAATTTCATATTTATAATTCTTAGAGAAGGTTGTAATTGAACCATATTTAATTGCTAAATCTAAGACTTTATAATTATTTTTTAACAATATTTTTTTAACTTGCTCTGGCTTATAAACGGTAGCCAAATCGATATCTGTTGTTAATTTTCCCTCTATTGCTTTTCTAACACAGCCTCCAACGAATTGTGTTTGCGTTTCTAAGTTAATTGGGTTTAAAATTGAAATTAATTTTTTATTTTCTTTAGAAAATAAAAATGATTTTTTCATTAAAAATATTAATA
Organism: Fontibacterium abundans (SeqCode); assembly: GCF_965235095.1. Taxonomy (GTDB): domain Bacteria; phylum Pseudomonadota; class Alphaproteobacteria; order Pelagibacterales; family Pelagibacteraceae; genus Fontibacterium; species Fontibacterium abundans. The sequence goes on from NZ_OZ249405.1 coordinate 762,690, forward strand.
TAATTCTACTTTACCAGAAAATGTATTATTTTTTTCTGATAATTTTTTTAATAAGATTTTTTCTTTTCTAACATTTAATGAAAAATATACATTGGCATTTATTTCAAAACTAAATTGTCCGTAATAATCAAATTCTCCAATTAAAATAATAAAATCAATATTCTTTTCGTTGATAGCATCTATGCTTTTATTCACTAATTCTTTACCTATCCCTCTTCCTTTGAATTTCTGATCAACTATTAAGGGTCCAAGCATTAACCCACTATTATTTTCTATTTTACAATTAAAATATCTGACACTTCCAATTATTTTCTGTCCTTTGCAAAAAACTTTTGAATATTTAATATTGTGCTCGAGATTCTCTCTTAATCTAAAACTAGGTCTTGCATATCTTCCTGGACCTAGAACAACTTCTTCGAGTAAAAAAATTTTTTTATTATCTGATTTTTTTTCTTCTCTAATCACAGCAATTATTTTTAACTTGGCTGGGGCTCCAGGATTCGAACCTGGGATGGCGGGATCAAAACCCGCTGCCTTACCGCTTGGCTAAGCCCCAATATTAATTTTAGAAATAAGGTTATATTATTTTTGCTTTCCTTATCCAATAACTTTTATAATGTTTTTTTAAAGAAAGAATAGCTTCAGCTAAATGTGAGTTATTTTCAAAAATAGCAAAACAAGCTGAACCACTACCTGTCATTCTGGCTATCTTACAGCCTTTTAATTTCTTAAGAAAAGTTAATAATTTTAATATGGTCTTGTTTTTTTTAAAAGCACTCTGTTCTAGATCATTTCCTTTATAATTTAAAAATTTGAACAAATAATTCATATTTAGAATATTCTTTTTTAAAAAGTAAATTTCAGAATTATTTTTTTTTGAAAATATTTTGTTTGAAAGATAAATATTTTTTGTGGAATTAAAACAATTTGGATAAACTAATAATAAATTGAATTTTGGTTTTTTGTTGAATTCTATAATTTTATTATTAGGTCCATAAAGAATTTTAAAATTAGTATTTAAAGAAGGCTCAACGTCAGCGCCTATTTTATTACATATTAAAGAAATTGTTTTTTTTTTTAAATTTAGTTTTAGATATTTATTAAAAAAATTAAGTAATACAGAAACATCTGCTGAACCACCTCCAAATCCAGAGCCTTGTGGTATATTTTTTACAATTCTAATTTTAAATTTATGTTTATTAAATTTTTGATATTTTTTTAAAATATTAAATAATTTTAATACTGTGTTGTTAGTATTGCTTATTCCTTTAGAAAATTTTCCAGTAAAAATGATCTGATTATATGTTCTATTAGCAGATACAAAAATCTGATCATAAATATTAAAAAAACAAAATAAGCTTTCTATTTCGTGATATTTATTTTTTAATTTTTTGATTACTTTTAAATATAAATTTATTTTACCATAAGCTTTAAGACTTTTTTTTATCAGCATCATCTAATCCAAAAATTATTTTTTTATTAATAGATTCTTTTAAATCTTGCTCAATATTTTTAAGCTTAATAGCATTTTGCCAAACATATCTAGCTTGGATTTGTTTTCCATTTGTCCAAAGAACATCACCGTAATGATCATAAATAACTGCTTCTGAAGGTTCTTTTTCATAAGCTGTCTGCAAAATTTCTTCTGCTTTATCAAAATCTTTTAGTAAAAAATATGCCCAGCCAAGTGAATCTAAAATATATCCTCGTCCTTTACTTAAGTTGACAGCCTCAACTAACATTTCTTTTGCTTTATCTAAATTAATTTTTTTTTCTAACCAACTATATGCTAAATAATTTAAAACCTCAGGCTGCTTAGGTGAAATTTTAAGAGCTTGTAAAAAATTTTTTTCTGCATTTTCCCATGTCCCTGCTCGCTCTTGGCTAATAGCTAGATTGTAATAATAAATCCAATCATCATCTCTTTTATCTTTTTTTAATACTATTGATTTTTCATATAATTCTATAGATTTGGTGTAATTTTTATTAGCTCTTAGAAAATTTGCCAATTCAAAATATTTTTCAGATGCAAAAAATTTATTATTTTTTAAAAAGTTTTCAAGTAAATTAATTTGCTTATCAGTGTTATTGTTTGGTAAAAATCTTAACCTTGTTAAATTTGCATACCAATTAAATTCCTTTCCTAGTTTTTCAATGATCTTTATTTCTTTTTCTGATTCTTCTAAATTATTTAATATAATAAGATTTTCTATTTTTAAGATTTTATTAGACAAAAAATTAGGATTTAAATATTCACTTAAGTTTAAATAAAAATTTGAAATCTGAACTTGTTCATAGTTTTGATAAAAGTTAGCAAATAAATATAATAATTCTGCTAAACCATGATTAATATTTTTTCTTTTATAAAATTTGTCAATTTTATAAAATTTATTTTCACGAGAGTCTAAAAAGAGCTGTTTAAATAATAAATTTTCAGAGGATATTTCTAAATTCCGATTGATAATATCATTAATTTTATCTTTATTATTTTTTTCTAGATAATAAGATAAATAAAAATAATTATACCTATTTAATTCTTTTTTATTAGAAATTTCACTAAAATTTAGATCAATATTTTTCTGATTATCTAAATACAAATTAATTAGAATTTTTTGCGTTAAAGAAACATTTTTAAAACTTGAATTTGACCTATTAATCTTTTCGTTTAAGTCTTCAGTATTCTTATTTGACAAATCTGCCCACAAACCAAGATTTTGATACAACTCTAATAGTAGTGGGTCACTAAAGCTTTGTTTGGGTAAAGAGATATAGCTTTGTAATTTTGAATATCTTTCTTTTTTAAAATCATGAACAAATAATATGAGATTAAATGGATATAAAGATTGATAAGATTTATCTAACTTTTTTATAAATATATAAGCTTCTTCAATTTTACCATTATTAACTAATGTTTCGACATACTTCAGATTAAATTCTGAATGATAAATTCCTAAATTTTCAATATTTTCGAAAAAATTATAAGCTTTCCGCGAGTCATTTTTTTGTAAAGAAACACTGCCAGATAAATAATTAGAAAAGTAATTAGAATTTTTAACTAATCTTTTTTTATTTTCTAAAATATTAGCATTTAAATGCGAATAATTTGCTATAAATAACAAAAAAAACACTATGTAAAAAATTTTTTTATTCATAAAAATGCTCAAAAAATATTTAAGTAATAAAACTATAAACCTACTGGAATACTATTCAACTTTAAATGTTAATAATATTTTTTCCAATGATATAACTAAATCTAATCACCAGTCCTTTGCTAATAAAGAACAGTTAGTTTCGCAACTATTTAAGGAGATTAATAATCAACTAAATACCAAAAATAATAATAATTTTTTTTACAAAGGAAATCCAGATTCTCAAATTATGATACTGGGGGATTGTCCGAATGATGATGATGTTAAAAATCAAGAAATCTTATCTGGATCTAGGGGTGAACTTTTGAATAAAATGCTATCATCAATATCTCTCGAGAAAGAGAAATATTATTTATCTAATATTTATTTTGAAAAGGATATTGATATTAGAAATAAAAGTAATTTTTACGAAGATATTTTAATTAAACATTTAAAAATTATCAAACCAAAATATATTTTATTACTTGGTGAAATTGCTTCTAACTTTTTTAATGATTCTAAAAATAAAATATTAGACATTCATGGAAAATGGGATTCAATTATTATTAATAAAGATAAATTTATAACATTCACAACTTTTGAACCAGAAAACTTATTAAGAGAGCCTGAAAATAAAAAATTATCATGGGAAGATCTTAAAAAATTTAGAAATGAAATATATAAAAACTAATGAATATTTTAAATGATCTTAAATTTGGCAAAAATATAATTGGTGTAGACGAAGTTGGCAGAGGATGCTTAGCCGGACCAGTTTTTGCTGCTGCGATTAAGTTAGATCAAAACAATTTTCCCGAAGGAATTAATGACTCTAAAAAACTTAACAAATCTAAAAGATTAGAAATATTTAAAGAACTTATTAAAAAATGTGAGTATAGCGTTGGTATCTCTTCTGTTAGAGAAATTGAAGAATTAAATATATTGCAGTCTTCTTTGCTTGCAATGAATAGAGCCTTAGAAAAAATTAATATTAAAAATCATGTTATTCTTGTTGATGGAAATTTTTCTCCTGACAAAAATAAAAATATTAGAACGGTTATTAAAGGCGATCAAAAATGCATTTCTATAGCAGCGGCATCTATAATAGCGAAAGTTTCTAGAGATTTATTTATGGAGGAACTGTCTTTAAAGTTTCCAAATTATAGTTGGGAAAAGAATTGCGGTTATGGAACAAAAAAACATCTAGAAGCTATTAAAAAATTTGGAATTACTGAGCATCATAGGAAGACTTTTTCCCCCATACACAACCTATTGATAAATTAAAAATTAAGACACAATCAATATGCAGACATAAGTTGACTGAGGGAGTCTTCTAATATTATTTTCTCTCCTTAGTTGTATGACAATAAATAGAGACACGATCATTCTTGGAGATTCATTAAAAGAATTAAAAAAAATTCCAAATGAAACTTTTGACTGTATTTTTGCAGATCCTCCTTACAATCTTCAATTACAAAGTAATTTAGAGAGACCAGATCATTCTAAAGTTAAAGCCGTAAACGATGATTGGGATAAATTTGATAGTTTAAAAAAATATGATGAATTTTCTATTTCATGGATCAACGAATGCAAAAGAGTTTTAAAACCGAATGGAACAATATGGGTAATCGGAACTTATCATAATATTTTTAGGTTAGGCAAAGTAATACAAGATAAAGATTTTTGGATTCTTAATGACATAATATGGAATAAAAGAAATCCTATGCCTAACTTTAAAGGAACAAGATTTACTAATGCTCACGAAACACTAATCTGGGCTTCTAAAAGCAAAAATTCAAAATACACTTTTAACTACAAATCATTAAAATGTTTTAATGATGACAAACAAATGAGATCTGATTGGGAATTGGCTCTTTGCACCGGAAACGAAAGAATAAAAAATGAAGAAGGTAATAAAGTTCATTCAACACAAAAACCCGAGGGCTTATTGTACAGAATTATTTTATCTTCGACTAAAAAAGATGATTTTATATTAGATCCATTTTTTGGTACTGGCACAACTGGAGCTGTTGCTAAAAAACTAGGACGATACTATTACGGAATAGAAAGTAATAAACAGTATTTTCAAACTGCTGAGACAAGAATAAAAAAAATAAAAAAAATTGACGATAATTTTTTAAAAACTATAGAGAACAAAAGAAATGAAAAAAGGATACCTTTTGGTTATTTAATTGAAAGTGGAATAATAGAACCTGGATTAAAATTATTTGATGCCAAAAATAAAATTCAGGCACATGTAATGGCTGATGGTAGTATTTTATACAAAGATATCACGGGATCTATTCATAGCGTTGGTGCTAAAGCACAAGGAACCGAAAGCTGCAACGGTTGGTCTTTTTGGCATATTAAAATGGAAAATAAATTATATCCACTGGATCACTTAAGAGAAAAAATCAGAAAAAATAACTAGAACTTCTTGGATTGTAATTAAAAATCCATCCAAATATAAGTTTTTTTGCTAAAAAAGATTTCTTTATTATCTTGAACAAAATACTTCTCAAAACAATAAAGAATGGATTTTTCAAGTGAAATAAAAAAACATTTAGATGTGATCTAAGAATTATTCTTCTAACTCTACTGTTCCGTTTATTAAAATAAAATACACCTAAGTTATTAGTAACATTCTTAACAATTTGTTCATACAAAACATAGGAATCCTCAATTGCTAGTGCTGCTCCCTGCGCCTGAAATGGCACTGTGCCATGGGAAGAATCTCCTATAAAAATTTGATTATCTCTATAAAAAACTCTCTTTTTTAAAGAAAATATCGGCCATCGATATACTTCATGCAATGTATCTAGCGTTTCTCTTAAAATTTTATTTTCTGAAAAAAATAAACTTCTAAACTGATCCGCTGGAAATGGAATTGAATAATTTACATCATCGCTTGTATACGTTGTTTTTTTTGAAGATTTACTAATTCCAGTAAAACTTAAATCATTTTGATTGTTAATAAAATAAGTTACCAAATGTTTATTGCCGCTAAGCCATAAACGAACAACATCATTCTCTAATGAATATTTTGAATAAAAGTTCTTTAACACTCCTCTGTAAGCGTAAAAATTTGTATTTTTAATAATATTATTATCTAACCTAGACTTTGAAAACATTCCATCTGCAGAAACTAACAGATCACAATAATCTTCTGAACCATCGCTAAATTTAACTCTAATAATATTATGATCCTTAATGGTTTTTACAACTTGTTTGTTATAAAAAATTTCCTTAGGAGTTAAATTTTTTTCTAGAAATTTTATTAAAATATTTCTATCGCAGGTTAGGTAAGGAATTTTATCACTAACAATATTTTGAAGATTCATCCTAACTTCAAACTTACTTGTAAAATCACCAGAATGTACTGGGTTAATACTTAAATAATTAATTCTGTGAAAATTATTGTTTAAAAAAAATTTTGTATCTAAAAAATCTAGTATTCTTACTGCATTTGGAGTTAACTGTATTCCGGTAGGTCTTGATGACTTTCTTTCAAATCTTTCGTATATCCTAAAATTATTAAAATTACTTTTTTTAAGGAAATTGGCTAGAGTTAATCCAGCAATACCTCCTCCGACGATAATAATTTTTTTAAACATATTTAATTTTTTTTGTTTTTACTAATTCTATAAATTTTTTTGAAAAACTTGATAATAATGAATTATCTATTTTATTATAATTTATCCAGTAAAATTGATTATCATTTATCTTTTTAATTCTTTTAAAAAGAACAATTTTAATTAACATTTTAATATTAGAAATGTTATGAACGAAATTTTTCTTAATTATTTTAGGCTCCCCTTCAAAATGAAAATTATTTTTTTTAAAATTCATATCAAATAAATTTTTTTTATAACTAATTAACGGAAGATTTGCAAAATCTTGTAATAATTTATTTTTGTTATTAAAAAATAAAATTTTATTTTTTTCTAAAGCATATAATAAATAATATTTTTTAATATTAACTTTTTTTTTATTAATTATTTTATAATCGAAATCTTTATTTTTAAAAGAAATACAATTTTTTTTTAAAGGACAAATATTACATCTTGGATTTTGTGGAGCGCATATTAATGCTCCCATCTCCATTAATGCTTGCGCAAATTTAGAAAATTTATCTTCTGACTTAATTTGTTTTAGTTTTAAAAGAATGCTATTTTTAAAATTCTTTTTATTATTTTTATAACCAAATAATCTAGCTACAAATCTTTCGACGTTTCCGTCTACACCTATAAAATCTTTATTAAATGCTATAGCCATTATAGCTGATGCGGTATAATCGCCTATTCCTGGAAAACTCTTTAAAGTTTCAAAGTCAGCAGGAAGTATTCCTTTATATTGGGACTGAACTATTTTTGCAGTGTTAAGTAAATTTTTTGCTCTAGAATAATATCCAAGTCCCTGCCAAAGTTTATAAACTTTATTTAAATTTGCTTTAGATAATTTTTTTAAATTAGGAAATGCTTTTAAAAACTTATTAAAAAAAGGAATCACTGTTTTAACTTGAGTTTGTTGAAGCATAAACTCACTGACTAAAACTTTATAAATTCTATCCTGAAAACCTCGATATCTTCGCCATGGTAAATCTCTTTGATGATTATCGTACCAAGCAAGAATTTTATTTGATAAAACATTTTTCATGGTGATGGATAAATCTTCAAATAAATTATTTACTCAAGGTTTAAGACCTTTGCAAAGTTTATTACCAGAAAATGCAAAAAAAATACTAAAAAAAGACGGCTTTGTATATTTTGAAATAATTAAAAATTGGAAAAACATTGTTGGTGAAAAAATGTTTAAAAATGTCGCTCCTTTAAAAATTAAAAAAATTAATAATGAAAATATTCTCTCAGTAAATGTTAACAAAAATATAATGATAGAAATTGAATATTCGAGAGATCAAATTATTGAAAAAATTAATAGCTATCTCGGATTTAATGCTATTAATAAAATACAAATTATATCTAAAGATTCTTCTTTTGAGATTAAAAAGAAAAAAATCATATTAAGTGAAAATATTTTAAAAAAAATAAATGAAATTAAAAGTGAAAATTTAAAAAAAATTTTTTTAAAACTTAATAAATAAAATTATAATGACTATAATAAAAAATTATTTAAAAAATATTTTAATCGTTTCTTCTTTTATATTATTTAGCTCTTTTTCTTATGGACAAAATAATGAGGAAATATTCATTGGTAATAAAAACGCAAAAGTAGAAATTAAAATTTACAGTTCATTTACATGTCCGCATTGCGCTAATTTTCATAAGAACACTTATCCAAAATTAGTAAAGGAATATGCAAGTAAGGATTTAATTAAAATTAGCTTTATTGATTTTCCACTAGATATTGCAGCATTAAATGCATCAAAAATTGTTAGATGCTCGGCAAAAGAATCAAGTATCTTGCTAATTGATGAGATTTATAAAAATCAAAATGCTTGGTCCGCAGGAGACAAGATACAAGAAATTAATAAAAAATTATTTTTGATAGCTAATAAATTTAATTTATCTGATGAAAAACTTTCAAACTGTTTAAAGGATCAAAAATTGGAGGAAAAAATATTAAACGATAGAATTGATGGTCAAAAAAAATATTCTATTAACTCTACTCCTACTATTATTATTAATGAAAAAAAATTTGAAGGAAATCTTACTTTTGAAAATTTATCAAAAGAAATATCTAAAAAATTAAAATGAAATTTAAAAAACTAGAAATAGTTGGTTTCAAATCATTTGCCGATAGAACTCATTTATTAATTGAGGATGGCCTTACAGGAATTGTTGGGCCAAATGGTTGTGGAAAATCAAATATTGTCGAAGCTTTAAGATGGTGTATGGGAGAAACTTCCGCAAAAAGCCTGAGAGGTAGCGGCATGGAGGATGTAATATTTTCTGGAACATCAAACCGCCCTTCTAAAAATATTGCTGAGGTTAATGTTCTTCTAGAAAATAACGAAAATATTCCTCAATTTAGGGATACTCCAGAAATAGAAGTGAAAAGAAGAATAGAAAAAGACAAAGGCTCTAGTTACTACATTAATGGAAAAGAAGTTCGGGCAAGAGACGTGCAAATATTATTTGCGGACCTTTCTACAGGAGCTCACTCTCCGTCAATGGTAAGTCAGGGAAAAGTTGGATCTTTAATTACTGCAAAGCCTACGGATAGAAGAGCAATATTAGAAGAGGCCGCTGGTATTGGAGGACTTCACGCTAGAAGACATGAAGCTGAGCTAAGATTAAATGCTGCAGAAAATAATCTTAAAAAAGCAGACGACATAATGAAGCAAATCGAACTTCAGTTAAAAAATTTATTAAAACAAGCAGAAGAGGCCTCAAGATATAAAACAATATCAAATGATATTAAAAAAAGTGAAGCATTGCTCTCTTATTTAAAAATTCAAGAAATTAATAAAGAACTCAAAGAAAGTCAGGAAGGCTTAAACGAAATTGATGATGATATTAGTGCAGTAACAATTGAAAAAAATTATAGCAGCGAACTATTAGAAAGTGAAAACAAAAGAATTAAGCCTCTAAGAAATGATTTTGCAGAAATTACAAGCAAACTACAAAGACTAAATCTAGAATATGAAGATTTATTCAAGCAAGAACAAAGAACTAAAGAAGAATCTGAAAAACTTAGAATTGATTTAAAAAATACTAATGATGATCTGCAGAGTGAAAATATTAACATTAATAATGCTAACTCTAATATTAAGCGATTAACGGAAGAAAAGTCTGAAATATTAGAGTTTGAAAAAACTTATTATGAAATTGAAAATAAAACTAATAACGATTTTAAAAAAATTTCAGAAGAATTAAATCTTGAACAAAAAGCACTTGAGAATCTATCGGAGAAAATATTTGCAAATATTGAAAATACCGAAACTAAAAATGCTATTAATAATTATTTAAATTATTTTAAAAATTTTAGTAATAACCAGTCTAGAATATTAAATGATACAATAAATAATTTTGAAAACATTGGATCTCAAAAGGTTAAAGAAAATTTAAGAAATGTTCTAATTAGTTTTGAAGAAACATCTAAAAATATTGAAAATTTACATAATCTAATCAAGAAAGATCATGAACAATTATCAACTTTTAATAAAGAAGATGTAAAGAACGAATTTACTCAAAAAACTTTTTTACTTAAAGAACTACAAGAAAAATATGCAGTATTTCTAAGCAAGTATGAAACGATAAAGAACGATTCTATTAAAAGAAAAGAAAGAGTTAAGAGTATTGATACTGAAATAGATAACTGGCGTAATTTAGAACAAAACTCAAAAACAAAGTCAGAAAGTCTTTTATCAAGACTAAAAAATTTAGAAAAAGAAATCACTAAAATTCAAATTAAGCCAAGTGAAATTGGTGAGCAAAAAGGATTTTATCAAGAAAATATAAAAAATACTGAAGAGGCTAGAACAAAGATTAATTCTGAAATTGAAATTGCAGAAAATAAAATCACGGAAATTAATAAGGTTTTAACAGATATTAATGAAAAGGTTCTGATTGGACGTGAGAAAAAAGTGCGCTTCGAAACGCTTATAGATAATCATAAGGTAAAAATTACAGAGTTAGAAAATAAAGTTAAGGAAGATTTTAAATGTTCAATAGACGATCTATTAAATGAAGAGGATAAATTAACTATTGAAAATACAAGTATTGAAAAAACAGAGGTCTCATTAAAAGCTCTTAAAGATGAAAGAGATAATATGGGCGCTGTAAATTTAAGAGCAGATGATGAAACTAAAAATCTTGAAAATCAAATAAATAAAATGATGGAAGATAGAAAAGATCTTCTGGCTGGAATATTAAAACTAAAATCTAGCATTAACCAATTAAATCAAAAAGGAAGGGAAAAACTGATCGATGCCTATGATAAAGTGGGAAGAAAATTTAATGACGTATATACAAAATTATTCGGAGGAGGAAATGCTAGGCTTGAACTTATAGAATCTGACGATCCTTTGGAAGCTGGTTTAGAACTTTTAGTAAGTCCTCCTGGAAAAAAATTGCAGTCAATTACTTTGCTATCGGGTGGCGAACAGGCTTTGACTGCTATGGCTTTAATTTTTGCAGTATTCTTAATTAACCCAGCTCCTATTTGCATTTTGGATGAGGTAGATGCTCCACTGGACGATGCAAACGTTACAAGATTTTGTTCGTTAATAGAAGAGTTAACAAAAATTACCGAAACAAAATTTATAGTTATTACTCACCATGCTTTGACAATGTCTAGAATGAATAGATTGTACGGGGTAACGATGGCTGAGAGAGGTGTAAGTCAACTGGTCGCTGTGGATCTTGAAAAAGCAGAAGAAATGGTAGCATAAAGGTCAATGTCAGAATTTGACGATCTTAAAAAGAAGATCGAGTTAACTAAAAATAAAAATAAGATTAATTTATCCAAAAATAATAATAATACACTCGGTTTAGCATTAAGAATTAGCACAGAACTTGTTGCTGCAGTTTTTGTCGCAACTTTTATTGGTTACTACCTAGATAAATGGTTAGGAACTAAGCCAATTTTTATAATAATTCTATTTATAGTTGGTATTGCGGCTGGAATATTTAATGTTGTGCGATCTGCAAAAATGATTAATAAAGGCTAAATTTATGGCAACTAATCCAATGCAACAATTTGAGGTTCACAGAATAGGACCTTCCCTATCTTTCAATGGAGTGGACCTATCTTTTACAAACTCAAGTCTTTTTATGCTTATTAGTTCAATATTAATTATTATTTTTTTTATAGCAGGAACTAGCAGAGTTAATATTGTTCCTGGCAAGATTCAGTTACTTAATGAGTTGGTCTTCAATTTTATTTCTAAAATGATTAATGAAACCGTTGGTCCAAATGCCAGACCTTATTTTTCTTTTATCTTAACTATATTTTTATTTATTTTAACCCTAAATATGGTTGGTTTATTGCCCTATGCCTTCACTGTTACAAGTCAGATAATTATTACATTCTTTCTTGCTGCTGTAATATTTGTTGGAGTAACAATAGTTGGGTTTGCAAAAAACGGCATTGGATTTTTAAAAATATTTGCTCCCTCAGGAGTACCTATTTTTTTATTTCCCATTATAGTTGCAATTGAAATTATATCTTTTTTAAGCAGACCTGTAAGTTTGTCAGTTCGTTTATTTGCAAATATGCTTGCCGGGCATACAATGCTTAAAGTGTTTGGTGGTTTTGTTGTAAGTCTAGGTATTGTTGGAGGGTGGCTTCCTTTAAGCTTTTCTGTTGCTTTAACAGCACTAGAAATATTGGTAGCTTTTTTACAAGCTTATGTATTTGCAGTTTTATCGTGTATTTATTTAAATGATGCTTTAAATATGCATCACTAAAAAATTAACAACTAACAAAAAAAGGAGAAAAAAAATGGAACTAGCAGCAGCAAAAATGATAGGAGCTGGATTAGCAGCAATAGCTTTGGCTGGAGTTGGAGTAGGTATGGGAACAATATTCGGCAACTATTTATCGGCAGCTATAAGAAATCCTTCTGCAGCTCAAAAACAATTTCCTACTTTATTATTAGGATTTGCTCTTACAGAAGCTATAGGTTTATTTGCTTTAGTTATCGCTCTTTTAATACTTTTTGCATTTTAATTATTAAAATTAATTAATTTAATAATTTTAAGTAATGAAGAACAAAAGTGTAGCTATTATAATTTATTTGCTATTTTCTAATAAAATAGCATTTGCCAAAGAAGGCATGCCTCAACTTAATCCAGAGTTTTGGTTATCTCAAATCTTATGGTTAACTATAATTTTTGTAATACTATATTTTTTAATTCAGAAGTTTTTTAGTCCTAAATTGTTTGCATTAATAGACTCAAGAACAAATTTTATTAAATCACTTTTAGAAGAGGCTGAGAGTTGCAAGAATCAAATTCAAAAATTAGAAAATGAATATAATCTAATTATTTCTGAAGCGAAAAATCAATCACAGAAAATATCTATAAAATTAAAAAATGATTTTAATGACAAAATTTCTTTGAAAAGAAAAGAATTTGAAAATATACTAAATTCAGAAACCGTAAAAGCTGAGGAGGAAATAAATAATTTTAAAAAACAAACTTTAGAAAATATTCAAAATATAGCTGGAGATTTTTCTAAAGAATTAATAGAAAAAATAACTGGCACAGCTCCTAACAGCAGCAATCTCAATGCGGTGATTTTGGAGATCTCTAACAAAGAAAAAAAATCTCAATATGTTTGATGCGACTTTCTGGGTAGCAATATCCTTTGTAATTTTTTGCTTAATAATTATCTATAAAAAAATTCCTCAGGTAATTAACAATTTGTTAGATAACAAAATTAATGAAATTAAATCTGAAATAGATAATGCAAAAAATTTAAAAAACGAAAGTGAACAATTGCTACTAAAATACAAAAGAAAGATAGAAGAAGCCCATACTGAAAGTGGTAAAATTATTAATAGTGAAAAAAAAGAAACTGAAATTTTTATTAAAGAATCGGAAAATAAATTTGAACAATTAATTGCTAATAAAAAAAAATCATTAGAACAAAAATTAGATCAAATGAGAATTAAGGCGATCAAAGATATACAAAATATATCCAATAAAATTGCTCTAGAAGCGGTAAAAAAAATAATATCAAATTCCACTAATGATGAAAAAATGAAAGCGGTAAATCAAAAAAACCTGGAAAAAATTTTTGTTAATTTAAAGAATTCTAAAACTTCTTAACTTTTTGAGTGAGACCCATCACAAAAAGGTTTTTTATTTGTTTTTTTGCACCCGCATAAAAAATAAGATTTGTCTTCTTGTACTGTAAATTTAATAGGTGCTAAATTTGTAGTCTTATGAGAGCCATCACAAAAAGTACCGTCTTTAGATAGTCCGCAGGCACACCAGTAATAATCTTTGTCTTTTTGTAAATGGACTTTTATTGGATTTTGTTTTTTAATAAATTTTTCTTGCATGTTATTATAGCATAAATTGTATCTTAAGTTATTTCAATGAACAAAAAATTAACTTTAATTAGATGTGAATTTATAGATACTATTTATATTTATTGGTTTGGTCTCTATAAAGCTTCCTAATATAATACTAAGTTCAATATTTAAAAATTTAATGGAACAGAAAATTGTAAACGTATTTCTAGCAAGTCCAAGAGGATTTTGTGCGGGCGTAGATAGAGCAGTTGAAATCGTAAAAAAAACTATTAATAAATTTGGAGCTCCAGTTTATGTGAGACACGAAATAGTACACAATCAATTTGTCGTTGAAAATCTAAAATCGCTTGGAGCAATATTTGTTGAAGAGCTTTCTGAAATAAAAGATAAATCTAGACCTGTTATATTCTCAGCTCACGGGGTTCCTAAAAAAGTAATTAATGAAGCAAAATTAAATAACATTATTTATATAGACGCAACATGCCCTTTGGTTACAAAAGTTCATAAGGAGGCTGAAATGTTAGCAGAGGAAGAGTTTAATATTATTTTTATTGGTCATAAAAACCACCCAGAAGTAATTGGAACTATAGGACAAATAAATAGTAATTATATTACATTAATTGAAAATAAAGACGATGTAGATAGTTATTTTCCAAAAATTAAAAATAATAAATTTGCATATATCACGCAAACTACTCTTTCAGTAGATGATACTTTGGAAATTATATCCTTATTGAAAAAAAAATATCCTTCAATAAAAGAACCAATTAAAAGTGACATTTGTTATGCAACTACAAATCGCCAAGAAGCTGTTAAACAAATTGCAAAAAAATGTGATTTATTTTTAATTGTTGGTAGCAAGAGCTCTTCTAACTCGCAAAGATTAGTAGAAGTTGCAAAAAGATTTGGTTGCAAGGAAAGTATCCTGATGCATTCTGATCAAGCATTGCCTGTTGATAAAATTAAAAATTCTAAAAATATAGGTATTAGTTCTGGCGCCTCAGCTCCCGAAATATTAGTTGAGAATTTAATTAAAGAAATTAAAAGTATTACCAATATTAAACTTGAAGAAGTAATTACTTCAGTTGAAAAGGTTTCTTTTAAACTTCCTACAATGCTCATTAAATAATGGCTGTATATACTAAATTAGAACATCCAGAAGTGGAGCAATTTTTAGAGCAGTACAATATTAATAACTTTAAAGATTATAAAGGAATTACAGAGGGAGTAGAAAATACAAATTATTTTATAAAAACATCAGAACAAGATTACATTCTTACTATTTATGAAAAAAGAGTTGATGAAAATGATTTGCCGTTTTTTATAAAATTGCTGTCTAGCTTATCAGATAATAGATTTCCTTGCCCAAAACCCATTGCAAATAAAAAGAATGAAAAAATTAATAAAATTAAGAATAAAAATGCTGCTTTAGTAACTTTTTTAAATGGACAATCTAAGAATAAAATAACTAGTGAAGACTGTTTTGAAATAGGAAAAATAACAGCGCAATTACACGAGATAACAAAAAAATTTAAAATTAGTAGAAAAAATAATTTATCTATTGAAAGTTGGCAAAATATTTTTGAAAAAACTATTAAAAAAAAAATAGATTTAGACGAATCTATTATTAAAAAAACTAATAATTATTTAAATTTTTTAAAAGATAAATGGCCTAAAAATTTACCTAAAGGGATTATACATGCAGATTTATTTCCAGATAATATATTTTTTACAAAGAATAAAGTTTCGGGAATTATAGATTTTTATTTCGCGTGCAACGATTTCTTTGCTTATGAAATAGCAATTTGCTTAAACTCTATATGTTTTGATAACAATTCTACATTCAATATGACAAAAGCCAAAAATCTTATAGATGGATATTCATCAATAAGAGCGTTGGGTGAAGATGAAAAAAAATATTTACCTATTCTTTGTATGGGTGCAGCTATGAGATTTTTTTTAACAAGGCTATATGATTTTTATAACACTGATAATAAAGCAGATGTTAAAATTAAAGACCCTTTTGAGTACTTTAAAAAAATTGAGTTTCATTCAACTATTAAAAATTTTAACGAATATTTTATTTAATGAATGAGATTATAATTTATACAGACGGTTCTTGCCTAGGTAATCCTGGAAAAGGAGGTTGGGCCGCTGTAATTATTAATGATAACAAAGAAGAGACAATATTTGGGTCTGAAAAAGAATCCACAAACAATAGAATGGAATTAACTGCGGCTATAAATGCTTTATTGAAAATTAAACAAGATAAAAAAATAAAGATTTATACAGACTCTAAATACGTCAAAGACGGCATTGAAAAATGGATTAATAATTGGAAATTAAATAATTGGAAAAATTCCAACAAAAAAGATGTAAAAAATAAAGATCTTTGGACAAAATTAGATAATGTAATTAGTAAAAAGCAAATTACTTGGAACTGGGTAAAAGCTCACTCTATAAACGAATATAATAACAAAGTAGATATTCTTGCAAGGAACGCCGCTAATGCAAACGATTAGCTCTTATATAATTTTTAATTTTATTTAAGTTATTAGGCAACACGTTATAAAATTCTTTCTTTTTAAGATTTTTACTAATTTCACTAGGGATCTTTGGATTTCTCCTTAATATTTTATAAATAGTTTCTGCAAATTTAGCGGGATGTGCGGTTTCTAAACAAAATAGATTCTCTGGTTTTTTGCTATGATTTAAATAATAATCTTCCAAAGCCTTTAATCCAACGGAGGAATGCGGATCTAATATTTTATTATTATATTTATAAACTGATTTAATAGTGTTTTTAGTATTATCTGCATTTACAGACTTGGAATAAAAAATATTTTTAATTTTATTTAAAATATTCCGATCTATCTTATAAAAACCCATGCTATTAAGCTGCTTCATTAACTCCGATATTTTTTTAGAATTATTTTTATAGTAAGAAGAAATTAATCTTTCAAAGTTACTCGCCACTTGTATGTCCATACTTGGGGAAATACTAAATTTTACTTTTGACGGCCTATAAATTCCATTTTTCAAAAATTTATATAAAAGATCATTTTCATTTGTCGCAATAATTAATTTAGATATAGGTAAGCCCATTTTGTAAGCAATATAACCAGCATAAATATCTCCAAAATTTCCTGTTGGGACTGAAAAAACACTTTTTTTATTTTTTTCAGATAAACGAAAATGTGAATAAAAATAGTAAACTATTTGAACAACAATTCTTGCCCAATTTATTGAGTTAACTCCTGACATGTTAATAGATCTTCTAAAGTGACGATCATTAAACATTGATTTTACTAATGTTTGACAATCATCAAATGACCCCTTAACCGCAATATTAAACACGTTCTTTGAATTCACTGTAGTCATAAGCTTCCTCTGGGTTATAGAAACTTTTCCTTTTGGATGTAAAACAAAAATTCTTAAATTTTTTTTATTTTTTACAGCATCAATAGCTGCGGCACCGGTATCACCAGATGTTGCTGTAACTAGATTAATTCTATTTTTGCTTTTTGAAAGAATAGTTTCATACATATTGCCTATCACTTGCATTGCAATATCTTTGAAAGCTAAAGTTGGGCCGTGGTACAGTTCTACTAAATTAAATTTTTTTACTCTTGAAAATTTTACTACATTGTTACTGTCAAATTCTTTATAAGACCTTTTTATAATTTTTTTTAATTCATTTTTTGAAAAAGTATTGCCTGTGTAAATCTTAATAATTTCATAAGCTAAATCATTGTAATTTAATTTTGATAATCTTTTCAATGCAGACTTGGATAAGCGCGGTATCTTTTGAGGAATATAAAGGCCACCATCGTGGGCAAGCCCATTTAGAAAAGTATCAATAAAATTATAAGTTTTTTTATTGTTTCTAGTACTGATGTATTTCATTAAAATTTCTTTCTATAATATAAAAAAAAAATTATAGTAAATAATGCTAAGCCATACCATGTTATAGCATATTGCAAATGATTATTTGGCAGACGAACCTCATAATCATTAGGAATAATATCTTTGTTAGTTTTTGAAGTTTGAATAATTAATAATGGATAAATATTCTTGTTTAGAGATTTCTTCAAATTATCAATCTCAACTGAATATAAAAAATCTTCTTTAATATTATTATTGGGAGTAAATAAGTTTTTTTCTCTTATTTTCTTTGTATAACCTTCAATAATATCGTCATTAAATAAGGTATTTTTTATTAAATTAATCTTATCTTTTCTAATCCATCCTTTATCCACTAAAACTAATAACGAACTATTAATTTCATAAGGGACTATAACTTTGAAACCTATCTCTCCTTTATTAAGATGATATAAAAATATTTTTGTATTTAAATCTTTTTTTTTAAATAAAATTTTTGTATATTCTTTATCTATATCTACGTTAAAATTAATTGAACTTGTTTTTAGATTTTTTTCTAAATCAGAAATTAAGTTTTTTTTTAAATACAGTCTATAAACTTGCCACGTTCCCAAAGAGAGAACGGTGAATATAAAAAATATAAAGAATATGTCTAATGATTTAATTTTAAACAAAACAGTCTATTAACTTCCCCAAATATATATTGAAGCAAATAAGAACAGCCAAACTACATCAACAAAATGCCAATACCACGCTGCAGCTTCAAATCCAAAATGATGATCAGGCTTATAGTGCCCAGCTTTTGCTCTAAAGTAGCAAACTGCTAAGAAGATTGTTCCAACAAGCACATGAAAACCATGAAAACCTGTGGCCATATAAAAAGTCGCTCCATAAATACCTGTGCTAATCTTAAAGTCAGCAACCATATATTCGTAAGCTTGAAAACAAGTGAAAATAACCCCAAGAATTACCGTTAATAACAATCCATTTAATAATCCTTTTCGGTCATTCTCTAACATGGAGTGGTGCGCCCAAGTCACAGTCGTTCCTGATAAAAGCAAAATTAAAGTATTTATTAAAGGTATATGCCAAGGATCTAAAGTCTGAATGTCTTTTGGTGGCCATACGCCTCCTATAACTGCATCGGGAAAAAGACTTGAATCAAAATAAGCCCAAAACCAAGCAACAAAAAACATAATTTCAGATATTATAAATAGTGTCATTCCATATCTAAGACCAATTTGAACAATCGGAGTGTGATCGCCTTTATGTTCGCCTTCAATAACAACGTCTCTAAACCACATAAACATAGAATAAAGTGTTAAAGCTAATCCAATTAATAAAAGCCAAAAAGATTTGGCATGCATATAGTACACAGTTCCAAATGCTAAAATCATTGCAGAAAAAGAAATGGTGATCGGCCAAATACTTGGATCTACCAGGTGATAATCATGTCCTTTTTTATGACTGTCTGACATTAATTTTTATCCTTTTTAAAATTAGCTACATCAAAAAAAGTATAAGATAAAGTAATATCCTTAATTTCCTTTGTAGATAAGTCGTCTACTATTTTTGGGTCAATAAAATATGCCATTTCAAACACCATTGTTTCTTTGCCTTTTAAAGTTTGTTGCTCAAAACAAAAACAGCTAATTTTGTTAAAATATTTCCCAGCAGAATCAGGAGTGACATTAAATGTTGAAACCGCTGTTGAAGTTTCGTTTCCTAAATTTTTTACTATAAATTTATTAGTTGAAACTTGACCTGGCTTAATATCTATTTTTATTTTTTCTGCTTTAAAATCCCAAAACAAACCTTTTGCAACGTTAGTATCAAATCTAATTGTAACATTGTGATTTATAATAACATTCGGAACTTCTTTAGCAACTTTCGTTGTTCCTCCAAATCCAGTTACTTTACAAAATAATTCATAAAGTGGAACCGAGGCATAAGATAATCCTAACATGACGAAGAATATAACTACTAAATAAATAGGGTTAATTTTATTTTTTGTTTGCAAGCTCATAAAGGTCTAACAAATATTCCGTTTCCTATATTTAAAATTGTAAATATAAAAAAGAATATTACTAATAATATTAATATAATTGCTGTGATATAATTTTTTTTCATTAAAAAAATTTAATAAAACTTTCAATTAACAATAACGTAAAAATTAAAAACAAATACAAAATAGAAAAAGCAAATATTTTTTTTGAGAGTTTTGCTGTTTCTTTTTTGTTATTAGTTTTTAATAATTTAAATGTTAAAAAAATATAAAATAATCCTAAAATAATAGTTGGCACTAAATAAACTAAACCTGCAAAATTAAAATAAAAAGGAAGTATAGTTATAGGAAACAACATAAGTGCATAAGCAAAAATATTTTTCTTAGTAAAATCTACGCCTGATACAACTGGTAGCATTGGGATTTTAGCTTTTTTATAATCCTCAGATTTATATAAAGATAATGACCAAAAATGAGATGGAGTCCAAAAAAATATAATTAAAAATAAAATTATTGGTTCAATCGACAAATTATTATTGGCAATAGTCCAGCCTATAACTGGTGGAAATGCTCCGGCCGCTCCTCCTATTACAATATTCTGAACACTTCTTCTTTTTAGCCAAATCGTATAAATAAAAATATAAAAACCGATAGTAATAGCTAGTATTGAAGCTGACAGAATATTTGAAACAAAATACAATCCTGCAATAGAGATTAAGCTTAAAAAAACACCAAAATATAATGCCTGTGTGTTTGAAATTTTACCAAGCGGAATTGGTCTTAAGCATGTGCGAGACATCACAGCATCAATTTCTGAGTCGTACCACATGTTAAGTGCTCCGGCCGCGCCCGCACCTAATGCTACAAAAAACAATGCTGAAGCTGATGTTAAAAAATCTACCTGCTTATTTGAAATAATTAAGCCTACAAGAGCAGTAAAAACCACAAGAGACATAACTCTTGGTTTCATTAAATTATAAAAATTTTTAAGAATTAAAATATTTTTACTTTTTTGATAATTAGCAAATGTGGATTTGTACACTTTATTTAATTATTTAATTTTAGGCAGTTCATTAAACTGATGGAATGGAGGTGGTGAGCTTAAAGTCCATTCTAACGTAGTCGCACCTTCTCCCCATTGATTATCAGGAACTCTTTTTCCTCTAATAAATGCGTGGGCAACTAATGCTAAAAAGATTAAAACTCCAAATGCAGAAATATAAGAACCAACAGAGGAAATATAGTTCCATCCCGCGTAAGCATCTGGATAATCAGCGTATCTTCGTGGCATTCCTGCTAATCCTAAAAAATGTTGAGGGAAGAAAATTAAATTTACTCCTACAAATGTTAGCCAAAAATGTATTTTTCCTAAAATTTCTGAATATTCATATCCAGACATTTTACCAAACCAATAATAAAATCCTGCGAATATCGAAAATACCGCTCCCAGTGAAAGTACATAGTGGAAATGAGCTACTACATAATAAGTGTCGTGAAATGATGTATCAACTCCAGCGTTTGCAAGTACAACTCCTGTGACACCCCCAACCGTAAATAAAAATATAAAACCAATAGCCCAAAGCATTGGTGTTTTAAGAGTAATAGAGCCTCCCCACATTGTGGCAATCCATGAAAATACTTTGATACCTGTAGGTACCGCAATAATCATAGTTGCAAAAACAAAGTATGCTTTTGTATCTACGCCTAGACCGACTGTGTACATGTGGTGAGCCCAAACAACAAAACCTACAACTCCAATAGATACCATTGCATAAGCCATACCAAGATATCCAAAAATAGGTTTTTTTGAAAAAGTTGAAATAATATGGCTAACGATTCCAAAGCCTGGAAGGATCATAATATAAACTTCAGGGTGTCCAAAGAACCAAAATAAATGTTGAAATAAAACCGGGTCCCCTCCTCCTTTGGGTTCAAAAAAAGCTGTTCCAAAATTTCTGTCTGTCAGTAACATTGTGATTGCACCTGCAAGAACTGGTAAAGACAACAATAATAAAAAAGCAGTCACTAAAATTGACCATGCAAAAAGAGGCATTTTATGCATCGTCATCCCAGGAGCTCTCATATTAAAAATCGTAGTTATAAAATTAATAGCACCAAGAATTGATGAGGCTCCAGCAAGGTGCAAACTTAATATTGCAAGATCCATAGCTGGTCCTGGCTGTCCAGCTTTTGAAGATAATGGAGGGTATATTGTCCAGCCTCCGCCAACTCCTAATCCGCCAGGAGGACCTTCAACAAAAATAGAGGCGATTAATAAAATAAACGCTGCAGGTAATAACCAAAAGGAAACGTTATTCATTCTAGGAAATGCCATGTCAGGAGCGCCAATCATTAAAGGAAGAAACCAATTTCCAAAACCACCTATCATTGCTGGCATAACCATAAAGAAAATCATTATCAAACCGTGACCGGTAACCAGAACATTGTAAAGATGGTAATCACCTTTTAAAATTCCATCTCCCGGATACATAAGTTCCATTCTTATTAGAACAGAAAAAGCTGTTCCAATAATTCCTGCAATAATTGCAAAAATTAAATATAAAGTTCCTATGTCTTTATGATTTGTTGAAAACAACCATCTAGTCCAAAAACTTGGATAATGCGAATGATCAGAACTTGTATTAGCCATTTATTTTTTCTCCTTTTTTAAATTTTCTGCAACAACATTATTCTCTGGATATTTCGCAAACTTAGCTTTGGCTTCCTTAAGCCACTCATTGTATTTTTTTTCTGAAACTACCCTGACTGTGATTGGCATAAATGCATGTCGAGACCCACATAATTCTGAACATTGTCCATAATACACTCCCTCTTTTTCAGCTTTAAACCAAGTTTCATTTATTCTTCCTGGGACAGCATCTCTTTTAACTCCAAAAGATGGAACTGCCCAAGAGTGCAATACATCATTAGCTGTAATTAAAACTTTAACAACTTTACCAACTGGAACAACAACATGATTGTCAGTTTCCAAAAGTCTTGGTTGATTTGGTTTTAAATTTTTTGTCTCAACCATGTTGGCTTCAAATGCAATATTTTGATCTGGGTATTCATAACCCCAATACCACTGATAACCTATGGCTTTGATAGTAACGTCAGCCTTTGGAATAACATCTTGTTTATAAAGTAATCTAAATGATGGAACTGCTATAACTATTAAAATTAAACAAGGGATAACTGTCCATAAAATTTCTATAAAAGTATTATGTGATGTTTTTGACGGTATTGGATTTTTTGAAGCCCTAAATCTTATAGCTGAGTACAAAAGTAAAAAAAGTACAAAAACAGATATCGCAACTATAATTGGAAGTAATATGCGGTCATGTAGATGAACAATGTCGTCCATAACAGAAGTTACTGACTCATTAAAACCCATTTGCCAGTTATCTGCTGCGAACAATGTGCTTGGCGAGATAAAAAGCACTAAAGATAAATAAAATTTATTAAGTAATTTTTTTGTCATTAATTAAAGATATACTCTGTAAATATAGTTATTTAACTATATTATTATCACAAATATATACAAAAAATTTGCGACAATTTATCTAAAAATGAACCCAAATCTAAATGAGTTTTTTTCAGAAGAAAATTCAATTTCAAGAAAGTCAGCAGAAACAATAGTTAATAATACTCTTTTTAAGTGTGATGACGGTGAGTTATTTCTAGAATCTACCGTTTCAGAGTCGTTGGTATTAGATGATGGAAAAATCAAAAATACGAGTTACGATTCTAGCAAAGGTTATGGCTTAAGATCAGTTAATAATGATATTACAACTTATTCTCATTCCAACGAATTAACAGAAGAATCTCTAAAAAAGTCTGCAAAAATAATTCTGGACGCTAATAAAAATTATTCTGGAAAAATAAACTCAGGACCAAAAAAAACTAATAAATATCTATACACAGACGTTAATCCTATTGAAGCAAAAAATTTTTCAGAAAAAATAGATCTATTAAATAAAATTGATAAATATTTAAGATCTAAGAATTCATATGTTAAGCAGGTTTCAAGTTCAATATTTTCTGAGTACCAACAAATAGAGATTATTAGACCTGATAGTCAAAGTTATTCCGATAAAAGACCGCTTGTTAGATTTAATGTTTCGGTAATGGTTGAAAAAAACGGAAGAAAAGAAACAGGAAGTTATGGAACAGGTGGTAGAAAAATATTAGATGAATATATCACTGAACTAAATTGGAAAAAAGTTTGTGATATTGCCTTAAAACAAGCATTAATTAATCTTGAAAGTGTTGATGCTCCTGCCGGTGAAATGAAAGTAGTTTTAGGACCTGGTTGGCCTGGAATACTTCTTCATGAAGCAATTGGGCACGGGCTTGAGGGTGATTTTAATAGAAAAAAAACTTCAGCATTCTCAAATTTGATGGGACAAAAAATAGCTGATGAACAAGTAACAGTTGTTGATGATGGAACAATTGAAAATAGAAGAGGATCAATAACTATTGATGATGAGGGAACCCCAACTAATAAAACTGTTCTGATCGAAAAAGGAATTTTAAAAAATTATATTCAAGATAGATTGAATGCAAGATTAATGAATGTGCAGCCAACAGGAAATGGACGAAGAGAAAGTTTTGAACATATGCCAATGCCTCGTATGACAAACACTTATATGCTTTCTGGAAAATATCATCCAGATGAAATAATTAAATCAGTTGATAGGGGAATTTATGCCGTTGCGTTTGGTGGTGGGCAAGTAGATATCACGAATGGTAAATTTGTTTTCTCTTGTACTGAAGCTTATGAAATTAAGAATGGAAAAATTGGTAAACCATTAAAAGGTGCAACTTTGATTGGCAATGGTCCTGACGTGCTTACAAAAGTTAAAATGGTTGGTAATGATATGGAGTTAGATGCTGGCATTGGAACATGTGGAAAAAATGGACAATGGGTACCAGTTGGTGTTGGTCAACCAACAATTTTAA
This sequence comes from Fontibacterium abundans (SeqCode), assembly GCF_965235095.1. Taxonomy (GTDB): domain Bacteria; phylum Pseudomonadota; class Alphaproteobacteria; order Pelagibacterales; family Pelagibacteraceae; genus Fontibacterium; species Fontibacterium abundans. The sequence goes on from NZ_OZ249405.1 coordinate 787,609, forward strand.
TTGATGGTATTACTGTTGGTGGAACTCAAAATTAATTAATCTTAGAATTTAATATAGCAAGACCTGCAACAGCTGCTGTTTCAGATCTTAAAATATTCTGTCCTAATGAAATAGGAATGCAATTATTCATACTGCCTAATAAGTCTCTTTCTTTTAATGAAAAATCACCTTCTGGACCAACTAGTAAATAAAATTCTTGATTTTTATTATTTTTAAAAACTTCTTCAATTTTTTCATTGGAGCAGTTAATGTCTGCAAAAAAAACTATAGAATTTTTATCAAGCGATTTGAGTTTTTTCTCTAACTTTTCAACTGCATAAATAGCTGGCAACGATAACTGATTAGATTGTTCACAAGACTCTTTTATGATTTTTTCTGTTCTTTTAACATTTAAATTTTTAGCAACCGATTTTTCAGAAATAACAGGGTAAAAACTCTTAATGCCCACTTCTGTACACTTTTGAATTAAATAATCTAGTTTTGAACTTTTAATTAAAGAAAATATCAAAGATATTTTTCCTGGTTTGCTTATATTTTCAATTTTTGAGATTAATTTTACTTTTGTATTTTTTTTATCAGAACTAATAATCTCTCCTTTGAACTCTCCGTCCTTAGAGTTAAATAAAAAAACATTATCTCCTACTCTTAAGCGCATTACATTCGTCAGATAATGAGCATCTTCTTTTTCTAAAATTAAATCTAAATCTAGGTTTAATTTTTTATCTAAATAAATTCTTACTTTTAAAGACATAACTGTTATTGTAACTAAATTACCTAATTTTTACAAAATGTACCAATTTGCCAACCTATTAAGATTAAATAAACCAATTGGAATCTTTTTACTATTCTGGCCATGTGCTTGGAGTTTAGCAATGACTCAATGGTATGTTGTTAATAATTATCTATTTATTAAATACTTTATTCTATTTTTTGTTGGGTCAATAATCATGAGAAGCGCTGGCTGCGTCTATAATGACATCGTAGACAAAAAAATAGATATCAAAGTTCAAAGAACAAAAAAACGTTTAATAGCTGCAGGAAAAATAACAACTAAAACTGCCTGGCTTATTATTTTATTGCTACTAATTCCTGCCTTCATAATATTATTTCAGTTAAATAATTTTTCTAAAATATTAGGTCTGTCATCTGGATTATTAATTCTTACTTATCCTTTTATGAAAAGGATAACATTTTGGCCTCAATTATTTCTTGGGTTTACATTTAATTGGGGTGTATTACTTGGTTGGTCAGTGTTCTTTGAAAATTTAACGATAGAAATTATTATTTTGTATATGGCGGGAGTTTTTTGGACTTTAGGATATGACACAATTTATGCCTTACAGGACAGACGTGATGATTTAAAAATAAAAGTTAAATCTACGGCAATTAAATTTGAATATGATATAAAAAATTTTTTATTTTTTTGCTATATATCAACAATAACTTTGTTAATTGGCCTAGGATTTTTAACAAATAGATCTCTTGCATATTTCTTCTTATTAGTACTTGCAGCGTTACATTTGGCCTATCAAGTTATAATAATTCAAAAAATAAAATCTAATAATAGAGAAAAAATTCAAATAGTTTTTAATAGCAACAATTCTTTTGGAGTCTTAATATTTTTAATATTTTTTTTAGAGATCTATAATGCTTAAAGATAATTCCTTCTTAAATAATCTTGGTGAATATTGCATTGATGAATTAAAAAAAATCGGGGCTACAAACTCTGAGGTAATCGTAGCTCATTCAATTTCTGAGGATATGTTACAAAGAAATGGAAAAATTGAAGAGGTCACAAGATCTGAAGATATTAGCATTGGACTAACGGCCTATATTGGACAAAAAAAATCTTCTATCTCCAGTTCTAATTTAACAAAAAATAATATCAAACAGGCAATTATTAGATGTTACGAAATGGCAAAAAATACACCTGAAGATAAATATTGCGGTCTGCCTAACAATAATAATCTTGAAAAAGATCATATTGATTTAGATTTATTTGACAATTCAATAATCTCTTATGAAGCTAAAAAAGATTATATTTCTGAATGCGAATCTGAAGCATTAAAACAGAAAAAAATCTTTAACTCTAATGGAGTTTCATTTACCGAAGCTAAATCAAATTTTATACTGAAAAATTCTAATGGTTTTTCCAATGGACGAAGATCATCGATCTTTAGTGTTTCATGCGATGTTGTTGCAAAAGAAGAGGATAGCATGGAAAGAGATTATGAATATTCATCCAAAAGATTTTTTTGTGATTTAACTAAACCCAAAGACATTGGAAGGATAGCGGCTATAAGAGCAAGCGCGAGATTAAGTCCAAGAAAAATAAATTCTTTTGCTGGACCGGCCGTATTTGAGCCAAGAGTATCCTCGAGTTTCTTGTCACATTTAATAACGTCCATTTCTGGACATAATTTGGCTAGAAAAGTAAGTTTTATTAAAGGCGATATAGGAGAAATTTTATTTCAAGAGAATATTAATGTCATAGATGATCCGTTAATAAAAAAAGGATTGGGATCAAGAAATTTTGACTCTGAAGGTGTGGACTGTAAAAAATTAGAATTAATAAAAAAAGGCAAACTTAATGAGATCATTTTAGACACTTATTCTAGTAAAATGTTAAATAAAAAATCTAATGGGCGATGCGGTGGTACGACGAATTGTTATTTTGAAAATGGAAAAATAACAAAAACAGATTTAATGAAAGATATTAAAAAAGGAGTTTATATAACAGAATTATTTGGCTCTGGATTTAATAGTGTTACAGGTGACTTTAGCAAAGGGGGTTCTGGATTTTTAATAGAAAATGGTGAGATAACTTATCCAATTAGTGAGATCACAGTTGCAGGGAATATTAAAGATATGTTCAAAGAAATGCTATTGGCCAATGATTTAGAATTTAAATCTAGAACTAATTCTCCAACAATTAGAATTAACAACGTAAGTATTGCGGGAAAATAAATGACTAAATTAGAACTTATAAACAGAATCTTTAAAACACAGGTTAAAAAGTATATTCCAGAACTAAGTATAACTTTTATTTTTATTATTTTAACTTCTCTTACAACAGCTGCCACGGCATGGCTACTAGATCCTGCTATTAAAGAAATTTTTGAAAATAAAAATAAACAAATGCTATATCTTATCCCTGTAGCAATAGTTTTTACCTTTATAATAAAAGCTTTTTCAATTTACGGAACAAGAATTATTACTATTAAAGTTGGAATAAAAATAATTAAAAATATTCAAACTCTAATGGCTCAAAAATTTTTACTATCTGACATCTCGCATATTACTAAAAAACATTCAGGAAAATATTTGTCTAATTTTACTAATGACACAACTATATTATTTACAGTTTTAACTGGTGTGGTTGTAACGTTATTTAAAGAAATATTTACATTAATAGCATTGCTTGGACTAATGTTTTACCACGACTGGCAACTAAGTTTGCTAGCTATGATAATGATACCTATTGCCGCTATTTCTTCAAAAAATATAGGAAAAAAAATGGGCAAAAAAGTCCGTGTAAGTCTAGAAGCTTCAGATAAATTTATGAAATTTTTGAGTGAGATAATTAAAGGATCTTGGTTAATAAAAATCTATCAAAAAGAAGAGGATGAATTAAAAAAGATTAGTATGATTATTGATGAGCGATTTAAGGCTATAAGAAAAGTTGAACAAACAAGATTAGGCGCCGGTCCAATAATGGAAATAATTTCTGCTATTGCTATTGCCATTGTAGTTTTTTTTGCAGGCTACAGAAGCATGCAAGGCGCCATAACACTTGGAGAGTTTGTTTCTTTTTTAGCTGCTCTAATGTTGGCCTACCAGCCAGTTAGAGCATTAGCTGGGATTAATGTTGGTATACAAGAAGGTGTAACAGCCGCTAAACGAATATATGAAATAATTGATCAGAAAAATGAGATTTATAACGATGAAAATGCTCCTTCTTTAAAATTAAAGAACGCAACATTAGAGTTTAAAAATATCAGCTTCACATATCCAGATGGTACACATGCTTTAAAAAATTTATCTGCAAAAATAGAAGGTGGAAAAAAAGTTGGTTTAGTTGGTATAAGCGGATCTGGAAAAACTACATTTTTAAATTTAATTCCAAGATTCTTTAATTTAGAACACGGTACAATTCTTATTGATGACCAAAATATAAACACTATAAATTTAAATTCTTTAAGAAAAGAAATTTCAATAGTTAGTCAAGATGTAATACTTTTTGATGACACTATTAGATCTAATATATTATACGGAAATGCATCAGCATCTGATGATGAAATAATAAACGCATGTAAATTTGCAGCTGCCCAAGATTTTATAGAAAAACTTCCAAACAAATATGAAACTATCATTGGGGAAAATGGAATAAAATTATCTGGAGGGCAAAAACAAAGATTATCAATAGCAAGGGCTATATTAAAAGATTCTTCAATAATATTATTAGATGAGGCCACTTCGTCTTTGGATTCTGAGTCTGAAGCAGTTATCCAAAAAGCTATTGAAAATTTAACTAAAAATAAAACAACAATTATAATTGCTCATAGACTATCAACGATCATGAAATGCGATAAAATTTTAGTTTTTGATAGTGGTCAAATAGTTGATGAAGGCAGTCATGAATTTCTTGTAAAAAATTCTTCGATCTACAAAAACTTATATGAAAAACAAATTATAAATTAATGAGGATTGCTTATTATTTAATAACAACGGTCTTCTATTACCTATTATATCCTTACCTTTATTTTAGAATTTTAAAAAAAAAAGAGTGTCCATTACGCTATCGAGAAAAATTAGGAGTTTCACTTAAAGTCAGAAATGATGGTTATTTAATGTGGTTTCATTGCTCAAGCATTGGAGAATTAAAAAGTATATTTCCAATAATTGATCACTATTTAAAAAAAAACCAGATTCTAGTTACAACTACTACCTTGGGCTCAAATGAAGTCTTTCAAAAAAAATATTACAATACCAATAATATCATCCATCAATATTCTCCTATTGATAGTCCACAAATTATTAAAAAATTTTTTAAAAAATGGAATCCTAATATTATTTTTTTTACTGAATCTGAAATATGGCCAAATCAGATCTTTCACGCAAAAAATATTAATATTCCAATAATCCTACTAAACGCAAGAATCTCTAATAAATCATTTATTAAATGGAAATTAATAAAAAATAGTATGAATAAAATACTAAATTGTTTCGATTTAATTCTATGTCAAAGCAATGAAAGTGCTGATTATTTTAATTATTTTGGAACTAATAATGTCAAAATATCAGGTAATCTTAAATATGTGACATCAGAAGACATTGGAAATAAAGAAGAAAATTTAAATATACAAAAAAGATTAATATTTATAGCTCTAAGCACTCATCCTACAGAAGAAGAGTTTTGTATAAAAATACATGCATCTTTGAAATCACAATACGCTAACCTATTAACAATCATTATACCAAGGCACATAAACAGGATTCCTGAAATAAAAAAAATAATTATAAACGCTAAATTAAATTTTTTAATTGCGGAAACTCTTGATAATTTTGAAAATAACACCGATATTTTAATAATTAATTCATATGGAAATACTAAAAAAATTCTTAAATCATCAAAATATGTCTTTATTGGCGGGTCTTTAGTTAATCATGGTGGGCAAAATCCAATTGAAGTTGCTTATAACAATGCTTTAATTTTTCATGGACCACACGTACATAACTTTAGCGAAATATATGATTTCTTAAATAAAGAAAATATTGCTTTCAAGATTAATTCTGAGGCCGAATTAATTGATCAGCTAAAAGCAAAATTTAATAATTATCAAAATAACAATATTAAAGAAAAAATAATTAAAATGGGCGATGAAATTTTATCATCAACAATTAAAAGATTAGATCAATATATAGTTAATAAATAAGATGTATTTTATTAAACCAAAGTTTTGGGATAAAAAAAATAATTCCTTTTTATCTATATTATTATATCCATTATCATTTTTTTATTATCTGATTTGTATAATAAGAAAAAAAACTACTATTACACAAAAATTTAAAATTCCTATAATCTGTGTAGGAAATATTTATATTGGCGGCACTGGTAAAACGTCTGCAGCTATAGAGATAATTAAAATTTTAAATAAATCTAAAAAAGTCTGTTTTTTAACAAAAGGATATGGAAGAAAAAGTAAGAGAGATATTTTTTTAAATGAATTAAACATACCCAATCAAAAAGCTGAGGATACGGGTGATGAAGCATTGCTATTAAATAAATTTGGGCATGTATATATTTCAAATAATAGAGCTGAGGCTATAAATACTATTATAAAATTAAAGTATGAGGCCATTATTCTAGATGATGGATTCCAAGATCATCAGATATTTAAAAATCTAAATATTCTATGCTTTGATTCAAAAAATTGGGTTGGAAATAATAATTTAATACCATCTGGACCTCTTAGAGAGCCATTAACATCAATAAAAGAAGCTAACTTCATAATTGTTAAAGGAGAAAAAAATCAAATTATTGAAAAGGAAGTTAAAAATATAAATCCGAATATTGAGATTATTTATGCTGAAAACAAAATTGAAAATATTGAAACTTTAAAGAATAAAAATTTTATAGCATTTACTGGAATTGGTAATCCATATAGCTTTTTTAATACTTTACTAGATCACAACATAAAAATCATAAAACAAATTATTTATCCAGACCATTTTCAATTTACTGAAAAAAATTATAAAGTTTTATCTAAAGAAGCTGAAAATAATAAATGCGATTTGCTAACGACTGAAAAAGATTACCTAAGAATTAATAATAATTTTAAAGAAAAAATTTATTATACTAAATTGAATACTCTATTAATTGAAAAAGAATCTTTAGAAGAAAAACTTAAAAAATTATTTTAATGAAAATTATTAGATATTTTTTAGAATTTTTCATCGTAATAATATTTTTTATAATATTTAAAATTATTGGTCTTAAATTGTCTTCTGACTTAGGAGAAATAATAGGAAAGTACTTTGGTCCTTTATTTAGGAAAAAGACAATAGCTAAAAAAAATATTTTAATAGCATTTCCAGATCTTAATGAAAAATCAATCAATGAAATGATTGAGCGCATGTGGAAAAATATAGGAAGAATTTTTGGAGAATATATCCATATAAATAAATTCAGTATAATAGATCAAAAAAAAATAAAAATAGTCTTTGCTAATAAAAATAATTTTGAATTATTAAAAAAAAATAATAAACCAGTAGTTTTTTTTTCTGGTCATTTTGCAAATTTTGAATTAATGGCAAAATGTTTGCAAGAATTAGGATTTAATATTGGGGCTATTTACAGACCTCTTAATAATATTTTTTTAAATCCAATTATGGAATTTATTAGAAAAAAATATATTTGCCCGATTCAAATAGAAAAAGGTTCCAATGGAACTAAAAAATTAATTAAACACATTTCAACTAACGGTCCTTTAGCATTAATGATTGATCAAAGATTATCATCCAGTATTCGTGTGCCATTTTTTAATCAGCCGGCCTCAACAACAACAACTCCTGCTCAATTAGCTATTAAGTATGATGCATTGCTTATTCCGGTATTTTTAAAGAGATTAGAAAAAACTAATTTTGAATTTTTTATTGAAGAGCCTTTGATAATAAACAGAACTAGTGATTATGATAAAGATATTTTTAATATTACCCAAATCATGAATAAAAAAATTGAGGAATTTATAAAAAGAGATCCAGCTCACTGGCTGTGGTCCCATGATAGATGGAAATAAAAATATTATTTAAGAATTAATTCTGGATCAATTTTAGCATCAAACCAGTTCACTCCGAAATGCAAGTGTGGTCCAGTGGCTCTACCTGTTGAACCGACCTTTCCTATTACTTGCCCTTTTTTAATTAATTCATCTTTTCTTACTAAAATTTCATCTAAATGAGCGTAAATTGTCGAAACCCCATGTCCATGATCTAAAATTACACTTCCTCCTGTAAAATAAAAACCTTTCTCAGCAAGGGTCACATATCCACCTGCTGGAGATTTAACCTCTGTTCCTTTGGGCGCTGCAAAATCAATACCTAAATGTGGTGAACGAGGCTTACCATTCAATATTCTTTGACTTCCATAAACCCCTGAAATTACACCATCAATAGGCTTACTAAAGCCAGATAAAAAAAATTCAAAATCTGAATTAATTAATTGAGCATTTTTAATTAAATTATTTTCTTTTTTTATTATTTCTAATGACTCTTGATCTGGAGTTACCATTTTTTCATGAAGACCATCTATTCTTTGAATTTTATATTGTCTTTTCTTTATTTTGTAAGTTTTAGAAATTACTTGATTGTTCTTATCAACTGACTCAATAATAATATTTCCTGTTTGATTATAATTAATACCAAAAACAAAAATACCATTTTTAGATAATTTTATTTTTTGCTTATTAACATATATAGACTTATCGGTCTGTTCTTTCCCAATGATAAGCGCTCCTTGAGTAATTTCTCCATTTAACTCAAAAGCATTTACCAAGTTTAATTGGAATAATAAAAATAATATAATTAAAAAACGCATTTATTTTTTATTCAATTGTTTAAATCTTTCTGCAGCCTCAACATAGGAAAAATAAGCTTCTTGCAATTCCACATTCCAATATTTTAGTTCCGATAAAGCTATTTTCTTCCCAGAAACTTTGCAAAGCACATAATCACCTGTAGTAATAATCTCAAAGTTTGCAGGTTTAAATTTTAATTTTGCTTCTTTCATAAAAAATATTTTTAACTAATTTTAGCTTTAATTTTTCCATCTGATAATTCAATTGTAATATCATTATTTTTATTAGCACTATCTTTTTTGTAAATAATATTATTATTTAAATCTCTAACAATTGAAAAACCTCTTTTTAGAATTCTATTAGTATCTAAGCTATTTAATCTAGAAAAAATACCATTTAAATTTAATTGAAAATATTTAAATTTATTTTTTAATAAATTAAAAAGAGATTTGTCAAAACCTTTAATTTTATCTTTTTTTTCTCTAATAAGATTTTTTAAATTATTAATATTTAATGATTTTACTAATTGATAAATATTTTTATCTTTCTCTTTTAAAAATAAATTAAAACCGGAAATTAATTGTTTTTGTAATGCAAAAATTTTTTCAATTAAATTATTTTTTTCTGGAACAGCTTTTTCTGCGGCAGCTGTTGGGGTTGATGCTCTATAATCTGCAACAAAATCCAGTAAAGTAAAATCAGTTTCATGACCAATTGCAGAGATAATTGGTATTTTGCTTGCAAATGCAGCTTTCACTACCTTCTCATCATTGAATGAAATTAAATCTTCTGCTCCTCCACCTCCTCTGGCTATTATTATTGTATCAACATTAATTTTTGTGTTAAAAAATTCTATACCTTCAATAATTTCTCCTGCTGATTTATTTCCTTGCACAGAAATTGGATAAATTAAAAGATGAGTTGGATATCTATCTGTAACTCTATTAATAATATCCATTATTACAGCCCCTGTTGGAGAAGTAATTATTCCAATTTTACTAGGAATAAATGGGATAGGTTTTTTATGTACTTCGTCAAAATATCCTTCAGCCTGTAATTTTTTTTTTCTTTGCTCAATTAATTTTAGGAGTGCTCCCTCGCCTTGAAGTTCAATTTGATCTACTTTAATTTGGTAACTTGAAATACTACTTTTGGCATATGTTGTAATTTTTCCTTCAGCAACAACCTCCATTCCTTCTTCTGGAAAAACTTGTAAAAGTGGTACTGCGCTTGACCAACAAATAGCATTCAGTACAAAATTTTCGTCTTTTAAAGAAAAATACAAATGTCCTTTGTTTTCTTTTATTTTAGAAACCTCTCCTCTAATTCTCACTCTTTCAAAATTTTCTTCTAAAATATTTTTTGTTAAAGATGTAATTTCTGAAACAGAAAATTCTGGTATGTTTTTCATTATCAATTTATATACCTATATTATTATATGAACATAGCTGTTATAGGAAGTGGCGGTAGGGAACATTCTATTTGTTTTAAACTAAAACAATCAAAACAAACTAATAAAATTTTTTGTATTCCAGGAAATGCTGGAACAAGCGCAATAGCAGAAAATATTAATATAGACGTTCTTAATTTTAAAAGTATTTCTGAATTTTTAAGAAACAATAATATAAAAATAGTATTTGTTGGCCCTGAAGTTCCTTTAGTTAAAGGAATAAAAGATTACTTAGAAAAAAAAGGATTTTTTGTATTTGGACCTTCTAAAGCGGCATCAAGATTAGAAAAATCTAAATCTTTTACAAAACAACTCTGCAAAAAATATAAAATACCTACGGCACAATATAAATCTTTTAACAGTATGAAAGGTGTTAATGAGTATATAAAAAAAATGAATACTCCTATTGTTATTAAAGCTGATGGGTTAGCATCTGGCAAGGGAGTTTCTATCTGCAATAGTAAAACTGAAGCACTGAAAAAATGTAAAGAAATTAATCTAGGAAAATTTAAAAGTTCTAAAAAATTTGTTATTGAAGAATTTTTATCAGGAGAAGAAGCGAGCTACTTTATACTTTCGGATGGAAAAAATTATAAATTTTTTGGAACAGCTCAAGATCACAAAAGAATAGGCGAAGGTGATACTGGTCCTAATACTGGAGGAATGGGCGCTTACTCTCCTTCAAATATTATTACAAAAAAAGTTGAGGAAAAAATAAAGCAGCAAATTATTGAACCTACATTAAAAGGACTAAAAAAATTAGGATGCCCTTTTGTCGGAGTTCTTTACGCAGGCTTAATTATTAAAAACAATCAACCCAAACTCATTGAGTATAATATTCGACTAGGAGATCCTGAATGCCAAGTTTTGATGATGAGATTAAAAACAGATTTGTTAAAAATTATATTAGCTTGTAAAAAAAAACAAATTAACAAATTAGTAATTAATTGGAGTAATAAAAAAGCAATGACAATTGTAGCGTCATCTAAAGGATATCCTAATAAACAAAGTAAAATATCAGAAATAAAAAGTACACAAAAAATCCTACTCAATAATAATCAGTATTTATTTCACGCAAGTACATTTAAAAAAAATAATAGAATTTTCTCATCTGGTGGTAGAGTTTTAAATGCCACGGCTTTAAGTAAAAATCTTAAATCAGCCCGAGATACATGTGTTAACATGTTAAAAAAAATTAACTGGAAAGACAAATACTTTAGAAAAGATATTGGCTGGAGAGCAATTAATAGCTAATTACGTTTTTTCTTAAAAAAATTTTTCATTAAATTTAAAAAAATATTTTCTTTAAAGCCATAATAAAACTTAGGCTTATGATGTAAATTATTAGAATAAATCAACTTTGGACCATTAATAAAACCTCCTGACTTTTTATCTTCTAAGCAAAAGTAAACTCTTCTAATTCTAGAAAGAGAAATTGCAGAGGTACACATGGCGCATGGCTCTAAAGAACAATAAATATCAAATTTATCTAATCTTTTTGAATTTGATAATTTTGAAGCTTTTAAAATAGCATTAATCTCAGCATGTAAAATAAGATTTTTTTTAGATTGATTTATGCATGCTGATATAACTTTTTTATTAACTGGATCTACTATAATTGCGCTAATAGGAAGCTCTCCTAAAGCAAGAGCTTTTTTTGATAATTTTAAAAGTAAATTAGTATAAATATCAATTTGACCATTCATTATGAATAATAATTATCAAAAAAAAATTAGAATAGCTAAATTTTTATCTAGTAAAGGATATGGTTCTCGACGTGAAATAGAGCAATTAATTCAAAAAAATAAAATTATTGTTAATAAAGAAATTATTTCATCACCTATTACTTTTGTAAACAATGAAGACGAAATAATTATAAATAATAAAAAGATTAATCTTGAAAAAAAATTAGATGTATGGAAATTTTATAAACCATTAAACTACATCACATCTCGTAATAAGCAGGATGATAGACCAATTATATATGACCTATTACCTTTTAATCTAAAAAAAATAAAAACTGTTGGTAGACTAGATATTAATTCCGAAGGACTTTTATTGTTAACAGATGATGGAGAAATAATAAGAAATTTAGAATTACCGAAAAATAAATTTATTAGAAAATATAAAATTAGAGTTTATGGATACATAGATGAAAATTCTTTGGAAAGAATTAGCAGAGGAGTAAAGATAAACAACATTAAATACGCTCCTTTTGAATATAAATTATTAAAAAAAGGAAATGCAAATTCTTGGGTAGAGTTTCATATGCGTGAAGGAAAAAATAATGAAATAAGAAATTTATGTGCCGCTGTTAATCTTAAAGTTAATAGACTTATTCGTCTGGAATACGGCCCGTTTAAACTCAAAAACTTATTACCTGGAAAAGTAGAAAAAGTAGAAGAGAAAGAAATGAGATTATATGAGGATCATATCAGGAAAATATAAAGGAAAAAAAATACTTTTCCCAAACAAATTAATTACTAGACCCCTAAGAGATAGGGTTAAGGAAAATATATTTAATATATTACAGCACTCAAATAAAATTCAATTTGAATTCAAAAATTCGACAGTTCTAGATCTTTTTTCCGGTTCTGGTTCTTTTGGATTGGAATGTTTATCAAGAGAAGTGGAAAAAGTATTTTTTTTTGAAAAAAATCCAGAAGCTTTTTCTATTTTAAAAAAAAATCTTAATACGCTAAATATACTTAGCGCGAATGCTATCGCAACTAATGAAGATGTTTCTTTTATTCAGAATAATAATTTATTTAATAATATCAAACCTAACTTAATATTTTTAGATCCGCCTTTTAAAATAAAAAATATTAATGATATTATAAATGACTTAAAAAAGATTGTTAACAAAAAAAATTTATTAGTTATTCATACAAACTCTGAAAACAATATTGAAAATAAAGAACTCAACATTATTGAGGAGAGAATTTATGGTGTTTCTAAAATATACTTTGCAAAATTAAATCTAACTTAATAAAGAATAAGTCTCTTTTTTAATTGTCTCTACAGCTGGTTGATTAAAAGGGTTTAAATTAAGGGCTTTACACAAAATTGCTGTTTCTAGCATTGAGTAGACAAGTAAAGAGATAAAGCTTTGAATAGGCTTTTTTTGATCAATCAATATTACACGAAATGGTATCAAATTCTTTTTAAACACATTTATCGTCGCATTAAATTGCGCATCAATAATATTATTTAATGAACTTTTTTTAAATTTTTGATCAAAATAATCTTTTATTGGCAGATCCTTTTTATTATTGATTATTTTAAAGAATGTAAAAAATTTATTTCTCTTGCCGTCTAAATAAAGCTGCATAATGCTATGATGATCTTTTGGACACTCTGAAATAATTGGTGTGAAATCTTTGCCATTTTTTCCAATACTTTCTGCCAATAATTGTTGATGCCAATAACCATAACTTAACAAACTATGAGAATAGATAAGAGACACATGAGTGTCTATTTTAGATTTTGTAATTAAAGTTAGTAAATTAGCTGCATTACTAATTAGATTTTTCTTTAAATCTTTTTTAAGAACAGAATTAATGCCTTGTATAATTTTCTTATAATCTAAATTAAACATTAACAAACCCACCTCTGATAAAACGGAATAACGACCACTAAGGTTTGCATTGTGTTCATAAAATAAAATATTATTTTCTCTTGCAAAATTAAATAGAACGCTATTTTTCTCTGAAATAATTATAAAATTTTTTGATATATTTTTTTTTCTTTTTTTAAAATTATTTAAAACAATATTAAAATTTGTTAAGGTTTCTAAAGTTTCTCCGGATTTAGATATAATAAAAATTGAGAATTTACTTAGATCTTTTTTAATAAAATCATTATTTTTGAAATTATTTAAATTATCCAGAAAATAATAATTCTTATCTAAGCCAAAAAAAGAAGAAAGCATCTTAGATCCAAGAACAGATCCACCCATTCCTACTATTAAGATATTTTTATGTATCCTTTTCTTTACAACTATTTTTTTTAAAAAAATAATTTTTTGGTACTCTGGTGACAATGTATTAAAGAAAAAATTTTCTTTATTATTAAGTAAATTTTTAAATATCTCAGAGCATTTTCTTAAATTATTCTTATAAACTATTGAGTTATTTTTTGAAAAATTAAAAGAATTAATTTTCATCGAACTATTTTATTTTTTCAAGAATACTTTTTTCTAAAGATCCGGAGTCTGTTCCTTTGTTAATTTCTGTATCTTTTTTATCTTTACCAAGATTTTTATTAAAAATATCTTTTAAATTATCTTTCTCGTCTTTTTGATTGTTTTGATTTACTGAATCTGGTGGCAACAAATCGAAATTTGGGGGCATGGTCAAAGGATTTCTTTTTTCAATTAAAAATTCGTCAGGAACGTCTTTTTTCATGCCTAACCCTTTTTGAACATTTTCGCATGAGCTTAATAATATGAATAATACAAATAAATTTATAATTTTTTTCATGCTTTTTTTATTTTAAATAGATCAATTGTTATTAAACCAATAATTCCAATAGTGATAAAAATATCAGCAATATTAAAGGTAAACCAGTGAAAACTCTCATAATGCAGATCTATAAAGTCTGGAACAGAACTATAATAATATCTGTCAAATAAATTACCTAATGCTCCTCCTAAAATTATAGAAATAAAAATAGATTCTAAGTAATTTGATGAAGATAACATCCAATAAATTAATATTAAATTAATAGCAGTTATAATTATTGAAATAAGTAAATAAAAAATATTAGCTTCGAGTTGCAAAATTCCAAAACCAATTCCACTATTCCAAACTAGAGAAAAATTAAGAAAAGAGTTAATATAAATTTCAGAAGAAGAATTATTTAAAAAATTTTTTAAAATTAAAATTTTTGAAATTCTATCTATTGCAAAAAGAACAAGAACAAAAATAAATAAATATATCTTTTTTTTATTCGTCATATTAATTTTTTAAACCACAAATATCTCTACTGCATGGTTTTTCTAAGATCTTCCAACAACGAGAGCATTTTTGTCCCTTTGCTTTTAGTATTCTTACAGCTACTCCCTCTACATCTTTTAAAGAAAATAAATCATTTTGATTAATAAAAGATTCTGCCTTTGCTTCTGAGCATATAAAAATTTCACTAAGATCTTCTTGTTTTATAATATTTAGATATTCATCTTTTAAATAAACAATAACGTTTGCTTCTAGGCTAGAACCGATAATCTTCTTATTTCTAATATCTTCTATAGCTGCATTAACAACTTGTTTTACTTTCTTAATACCAATCCACTTATTTTTGATTTCAGAATTATTCCACATCAAAGGTATAACTGGAAAATCCTGCAAATGAATACTCTTATATTTTTTATTTTTAATTACTTGATAAGCCTCTTCAGATGTAAAGGATAAAATTGGAGAAAACCATTTTAATAAAAAATTAATAAGAACATTTAATATTTCTAAACAGTTATTTCTTCTTTGACTATTTTCACTATCGCAATAGAGAATATCTTTCTTTATATCAAAATAAAAGGCCGAAAGATCCAAAGTGCAGAAATTTAAAAGCTCAATATATATTTTATGAAAATTATAAGACTTAATATAATCTCTAAATCTTAAATCAAAGTCATATACTTGAGTTAAGATATATTTCTCTAATGATGATAATTTTGAATATTCTATTTTAGAAAAGTCATCGTTTAACAATTTGTCATTTAAATTTCCTAAAAGAAATCTAAGAGTGTTTCGAATTTTTCTATACGACTCGGCATGTTGATTTAAAATTGCTTTATCAATCTTTAAATCTTCAGAATAATCTGATGCAACAACCCATAATCTTAGTACATCTGCTCCAAAATTTTTAATAACTTCTTCTGGCATAACTACATTCCCTAATGATTTCGACATTTTTTGTCCTTTGCCATCAACAACAAATCCGTGACACAAAATATTTTGAAATGGAGCGGTTCCTTTTGTTCCGCAAGATTCAAGCAAAGAAGAATGGAACCAGCCTCTGTGTTGATCTGATCCTTCTAAATAAAGATTTGCTGGCCATGCAAGTTCTGGTCTTTTATCCAAAACATAACTATGTGAAGAACCGCTATCAAACCAAACTTCCACGATATCTTTAACCTGCTCATAATCATTAGCGTTATAATCATTGCCTAAAAAATCTTGCGGCTGCCTTTCAAACCAAGAATCGCTACCCTCTTCTTCAAATATTTTTGCTATAGCTTCTAATACTTTTTGATCTGCCAACGGTTTTCCTGTTTTTTTTGAAATAAATATTGGCAACGGTACGCCCCAAACTCTTTGTCGAGAAACACACCAATCTGGTCTTGTTTCTATCATTGATCTTAATCTATTTTGTCCAACCGCTGGATAGAATTTTGTATTGCTAATTGCAGCAATCGATTTTTTTCTCAGCTCATTTGTTTCCATAGATATAAACCATTGAGGTGTAGCTCTATGAACTAAAGGCGCTTTAGATCTCCACGAATGTGGGTAGCTATGCTTTAGTTTACCTTTGCCTAATAATCTCGATAAATTAGTTAACTCATTAATAATTACATCATCAGCTTTAAAAATATGAGTACCAGAAAATTTAATAATATTTTTTGTATAATGTCCTTTGTCATCAATTGTATCAAAGGCTTGAATATTATTATTTAAACATAAGTAGTAATCATCAGGTCCATGACTAGGTGCGCAATGAACAATTCCTGTTCCCTGTTCTAAATTAACAAAATTGGCATCAAGCATAGGAACATCAAAGGTATAACCAATATCTTTGAAGGGATGACTACAAATGATATTTTTTAATTCCGATCCAGAAAAACTTTCAATAATTTCATGTTTTGTAATTGCGCAATCTGCTAAAACTTTATCTATTAATTTTTCTGCAATAATAATTTTTTCATTATTATTTATTTTAACAATAGAATAATTAATTTTATTATTAAAAGCTAAGGCTCTATTACAAGGAATAGTCCAAGGAGTTGTTGTCCAAATAACAACGTTACAATTTAAAAATTTTTCTGGTCCAGACTTAATTAAAAACTTTGAATAAATTGTATTAGAAGTGTGATCATAATACTCAACCTCCGCATCAGCTAAAGCAGTTGATTCAACAACAGACCATAAAACTGGTTTAAATCCTCTATATAGTCCTCCATTAATTATAAATTTACTAATCTCTCTTGTTATTTGAGCTTCTGAAGACTTGCTCATAGTCGTGTAATAATTCTTCCAATCTCCGTTTACTCCTAATCTATTAAACTCTTTCTTTTGGATCTCGATCCAACTAGTTGCAAATTCTCTACATTCCTTTCTAAATTCATTAACTGGAACAGAGTCTTTGTTTTTTCCTTTCTTTTTATATTCTTCCTCTACTTTCCATTCTATTGGCAACCCATGACAATCCCATCCTGGCACATAAGGGGCATCCTTACCTGTCATTTGATTAAATCTTACAACGATGTCTTTTAAAATTTTATTTAATGCCGTTCCAATATGAATGTGCCCGTTTGCATAAGGAGGTCCGTCATGTAAAATAAATTTTTCTCGGCCTTTGCTGTTAGATCTCAATTCTTCATAAAGGTTAATTTGTTCCCAAAATTTAAGTATTTCAGGTTCTTTTGTAGGCAAATTGGCCTTCATAGGAAAAGAAGTTTCGGGAAGATTAATTTTAATTTCTGACATTATTTTTTGTTTAAACTAATTTTAGCAACTTTAATATCTTTCTTAATCTGACTAACCAGCATTGCACTGTTTTTAAATTTTTTCTCTTTTCTAATAAAATCAATAAATAAAACTTTGATATTTTTATTATAAAAATTATGGTTTTTTCCAAAAACATTAACTTCTAAAATAGGATTGGAACTACCGAATGTTGGTCTTACACCAAAATTGGCAATTCCTTTATAAGTCTTTTTATTAAAAATAATTTTAACGGAATAGACCCCAAACAGTGGCTTAATCTGATTTAAGATTTTAACATTTGCTGTAGGAAAACCTATTCGTCTTCCAAATTTTTTACCTTTGATGACTCTACCAGAGATAGTCCATGGTCTTCCCATAACTTTATTAACCAAGTTAACTTTTCCAGCTTGTATTAAGCTTCTAATTTTTGATGAAGAAATCTTGTAATTATTAAATTTTTTAAAATTAATTATAAATATTTTAAAGTTATTATTTTTTGAGAATTTTTTTAAAAAAAATATATTCCCCTCTCTTTTAAACCCAAATCTAAAGTCTTTACCAACAAAAATGCTATGAACCGATAATTTTTTTAAAAGAATTTTTTTAACAAAATTATCATGACTTATTCTAGAAAAATTACGATTAAATTTTTGCTTAATAAAAAAATCAGCACTAAATTTTTTTACAGTATCTATCTTATCTTCAATGTTTAAAATTCTATTATCAGTTTTATTAAAAAAATCTTTAGGTAAAGGATCAAAGGTTAATATACCAAATTTTTTTTTTACCTTACGTGAAAAAATATAAGCTTTTTTTAAGAGTTCTTGATGTCCTAAGTGAACTCCGTCAAAATTACCTATTGCTAAAACAGAATTGACAAATTTTTTTTCAATAAAGTTGACGTTATTATAAATTTTCATTTACCAAACTAATTCGTTCTGAAAATAATTAATCTTAAAATCTTTATTTTTTTTAATCACAAAATTAGCTAAATTTATATTTTTTTTATTCCATTCAGATTTATGAATGCCTCCTGCTATGAATAAGTTTTTAACTTTAAAATTATTTGCTCCTAAAATATCAGTGTTTAAATTATCTCCAATAACAAGAATTTTATTTTTATTTATATTTTTTCTATATTTTTTTTTTAATACACTACAAATATATTCATAAAAATATTTATAAGGTTTACCAAAATACTTAACTTTGCCACCCATTTTTTCATATAATTTTGCAATAGATCCTGCGCAGTATTCAGTCCGATCCCCTCTATGAACAATTAAGTCTGGATTAGCACAAATCATTTTTAAATTTTTTTTTTTTATTTTCTTTAAAATAGGAACATATTTACTAAGACTATCATTGTTATTATTTACCCCGGTACAAACAACAAAATCTGCATTATTTAACGAAGTTTTTTTTAGACCTAGATTAATAAATAAACTTTTATCTCTATCTGGTCCTAAATGATAAAAACATTTATTTTTGCTAAAATTTTTTAGATAAAAACGAGTTAAGTCTCCGGAGGTAATTAATAAATTATAAAATTTTTTATTAAAATTTATTTTATTTAAAAATTTTTGAACGCTGTGGCTAGGTCTTGGAGCATTTGAAATTAATATAATTTTCTTGCTCTTTTTTATGTTTTTTAAGGCTTTTAAAGCATCAGAATAACATTCAATACCATTATGAACCACACCCCAAAGATCAACAAAAAATATATCAAATTTTGAATAAATTTTATTTAACCCGCTTAAAAAAACAGGATTATTCATAAATTTAAAATTATTGTGTAGTACTAATTGTCTTCTTTAATTTTTCTACGATTAAATCTATTTCTTGTTTTTGAATAATTAAAGGAGGAGATAAAGCAATGATGTCACCTGTCACTCTTACAAATAATTTTTGGTCTCTAAAAGCTTCACAAAGAACATTATAAGCTCTTCTGGAAGGTTTCTCTGGAATGGATTCTAATTCTATTGCTCCTATCAATCCAAGATTTCTTATATCTATTATATGTTTAGTTCCTTTTAATGAATGCAAAGCATCTTCCCAGTATTTAGCAATTTCAGAGGCTCTAGTTAATAAATTATCTTTTTTATAAACATCAATACTTGCTATTGCTGCTGCGCACGCTAATGGATGCGCTGAATAAGTATATCCATGAAAAAAATCAATAACTTTAGGATCTCCTTGCATGAAAGTTTTGTAAATTTTATCTGAAACAAAAGTTGCGGCCATTGGCACAGTTCCGCTAGTCAATCCTTTAGCTATAGTCATTAAGTCTGGCTTAATATTAAAAAAATCTGCAGCAAACGGCTTTCCTAATCTTCCAAATCCAGTGATCACTTCATCAAATATTAAAATTATATCGTTATCAGTGCAAGTTTTTCTTAGTTTTTCCAAATAACCAACCGGTGGAATTAAAACCCCAGTTGAGCCAGCAACTGGTTCTACAATAACTGCTGCAATGTTTGCTGCGCCATGTTTTTCAATTTGTTTTAATAAATCATCAGCTAAATGAGCTCCCCACGCTGGCTGTCCTCTAGAATATGAATTATGTTCAAGATTATGTGTGTGCGGAAGATGATAAACATCTGGTAAAAATCTTTCGAATTGTTTCTTATTGTTAACTATGCCTCCTACGGACAATCCTCCAAAACCTGTTCCATGATAACCTCTTTCGCGACCTATTAAGATTCTTTTTGATGGCTGTCCAATTGCCCTAAAATAAGCTAAAGCGATCTTTAAAGCTGTTTCAACAGCTTCTGAACCAGAATTACTATAAAAAACATGGTTTAAATTTTCTGGCGAAATATCTGTTAACTTATTGCTTAATTCGAAAGCTTTATAATGACCCGCTTGAAAAGATGGAACAAAATCTAACTCAGCAGCTTGTTCTTGAATTGCTTTTACAATTTCTTCTCTATTGTGCCCTGCATTGCAACACCACAAACCTGCAACTGCGTCTAAAACTTTATCTCCGTTTGGAGTATAATAGTACATGCCTTTAGACTTTGAGACTATTCTCGGATCTGCTTTAAAATCTTGATTAGCAGTAAAAGGCATCCAAAATGCCTCTAGATCATTAGGTGTATAGTTATTTTTTTGCTTTTGATCTTTAGCTAAGTCTTTGTTTAGGGTCATAAGAGCAGTACTTTATAAAGTATAATTTTAGATCTTCCATATAAATCAGATTAAAAAAAGCTAATAAAATATAGTGTTTTGGCTATTTTATTGTAATATGCACCCCTTGAAATTTAATAGATCAATCATCATATAGCGTCAGGTACATTGTTGTACGAAGTTATATTTTGATTAACAACTAATTTTACGGAGAATTAAATTAATGAACTTTAGACCTTTACACGATCGCGTTCTTGTTCAACCTTTGGACGGAGAAGAAAAAACAGCAGGCGGAATAATTATACCAGATACAGCAAAAGAAAAACCTTCTGAAGGAAAAATTATTGCTGTTGGACCTGGAGCAAAAACTGAAGATGGAAAAATTTTACCAATGGAAGTTAAAGTTGGAGACCTTGTTCTATTTGGAAAATGGTCAGGAACTGAAGTTAAAATTGACGGCGTGGAATATAGCATCATGAAAGAGTCTGACATCATGGGCATCATGTCTAAAAAAAAATAAATAATATATAAAAAAGGAGAAAAAAAATGGCAGGTAAAATTGTAAGATTTGATACAGACGCAAGAAATGCAATGCTAAGAGGCGTTGATATACTTGCAAACGCTGTAAAAGTAACACTAGGACCAAAAGGAAGAAATGTAGTTATAGACAAATCATTCGGCGCTCCTAGAATAACTAAAGATGGAGTAACTGTTGCAAAAGAAATTGAGCTTGAAGATAAATTTGAAAACATGGGAGCTCAAATGGTTAAGGAAGTTGCTAGCAAAACTAACGAAGAAGCTGGTGATGGAACAACAACTGCAACCGTTTTGGCGCAAGCAATAGCAAGAGAAGGTTGTAAATATGTTGCTGCTGGAATGAATCCAATGGATTTAAAAAGAGGAATTGATTTAGCTGTAGAAGCTGTAATCACTAGAATTAAAGAAAGTTCAAAAAAAGTAAAAACAAGTGAAGAAATTGCACAAGTTGGAACTATCTCTGCAAATGGTGAAAAAGAAATTGGAGACATGATTGCAAAAGCAATGCAAAAAGTTGGTAACGAAGGAGTTATCACGGTTGAAGAAGCTAAAGGTCTTTCAACAGAACTTGATGTAGTTGAAGGTATGCAATTTGATAGAGGTTATCTATCTCCTTACTTCATTACTAATGCAGATAAAATGATTGCGGAATTAGAAGATCCACTAATTTTTATCACAGAAAAAAAATTAACTAACTTGCAGCCTATGGTTCCTTTATTGGAAGCGGTTGTACAATCTAGCAGACCATTTTTAATTATTGCTGAAGATATTGAGGGCGAAGCTCTTGCAACTTTAGTTGTAAATAAATTAAGAGGTGGTTTAAAAGTCGTAGCAGTTAAAGCTCCTGGCTTTGGTGATAGAAGAAAATCAATGCTAGAAGATATTGCTATCTTAACTGGTGGACAAGTTATATCTGACGATCTTGGTATTAAACTTGAAAACGTTAAGTTAAAAGATCTTGGTCAATGTAAAAAAATTAGAGTTGATAAAGATAATACAACTATCGTTGATGGTGCAGGAAAAAAATCTGAAATAGAAGCAAGATGTGGTCAAATTAGAAAACAAGTTGAAGAAACTACTTCTGATTATGATAAAGAAAAATTACAAGAAAGATTAGCTAAACTTGCTGGCGGTGTTGCTATTATTAAAGTTGGCGGCGCTACAGAAATTGAAGTTAAAGAGCGAAAAGACAGAGTAGAAGATGCCCTTAATGCTACTAGAGCAGCTGTACAAGAAGGTGTTGTTGTTGGTGGTGGATGTGCATTATTATATGCTTCAGAAGCTCTAAATAATTTAAAACCAAAAGGTGATGACCAAAAAGCTGGTGTTGAAATAATCAGAAAAGCTTTACAATATCCAATCAGACAAATCACAAGCAATGCTGGAGTTGATGGTTCAGTAATTGTTGGAAAACTTTTAGAAGCAAAAAAACCTTCTCAAGGTTACGATGCTCAAAGTGGTGAGTATTGCGATATGTTTGCAAAAGGTATTATCGACCCAACTAAAGTTGTAAGAACAGCTCTTCAAGACGCTTCTTCAATAGCAGGTTTGCTTATTACAACTGAAGCAATGATCGCTGATAAACCCGACGACAAAAACTCTAATTCTGGTGGTGGCGGTGGAATGCCAGGCGGAATGGGTGGTATGGGCGGAATGGGTGGTATGGGCGGAATGGGAATGTAATACCATTCCTGCATAGGAACATTTAAAAAAAAAAATTAAACAGATTAAAAAGCCTCAGAAAGAAATTTCTGGGGGTTTTTTAATTCTGCTTCATAAATTTAAAATTATTCTGATAAAGATACAAAATATCAAATATAGTTGAAAACTTGGTTTAGCAATAAGTGGCGAGTAGAATTTAATTTGATTTAAGTTCTATTTTTTCGATTTCTTTCATTATTAAATCATTAATCATTTCAGCACCTTTTATTGATGGATGATTATCATCAGCATAAAATATATTCTTATCATCGTGAGTTACGCATCTATCTTTAATTGTTGTGTTACAGAACAATGTGTGAGAATAAACTCTATAAATATTATTACTTTGAATAGAGTCTAATAATTCAAAACTTGATTTAGTTCTTTCTCTGTAAACATTGAATGAAGTTGTAATATATTTGAAATCAGTATTTTTAGAAAATTTATTAACATCTCTAAATATTTTTTTGGGAAGATTCCAACCCACTTCTGGAATAGGATAAATTAGAATTATTTTATTATTTTTTGAAAGTTTTAATATTTCACGTTTAAATGAATTCTGAATAATGTCGTATTTCCCCGATGAAATATATTTACTTCCCCATTCTAGTCCTTCAACACCTCCTTCTTTATTATCAAAAGTATCATTCGATAAATACACAGGATGTCTGCCACCAAAAATAATAATTGAATTTTTATCATTTGATAAAGTTTTTTTTAACTTTTGAAAATAACTTTCATTACAATATTCATCAATTTTCTTTGTCTTATCATAAACTCTATTAAAACCAGGATAAAACAAACAACCCCCAAAAGTTGAAGTGATAAATTGATAATTACTTTTAACTATTCTGTCTTTTAAATTAAACGTCAATGACGCTATTTGACTATCGCCTACAATATATACTTTCCTATTTGAAGAAGTGTTGAATTTACAACTCTCAATGTTTTCATAACAAGTTTCTCCTTTGTGATTTTTCAATAAAATCCAAGGTTCGGATAAATCTCCCCGTAGAATTTCTGGTACTCTATTTGGGTATCCATCTTTCTGAATAACACGAAAGTTAAAAATCATTAAAATAGAGATAAAGATTGCGATTAGACTGAAAATTACTTTGAATTTATTATTTTTATTTCTAAAAGGTTTTTCTACAAAATAATAAGAAAATATTGATACTATCAATATTAAGAACCATAACGATAATTTTTTAAATACGCCCCCCCCCCCCCCGTAAATTCTACTATTCTACTTAAAGCAAAAATTGGATAATGCCAAAGATATAAAGAATAAGAAATTAGACCAATTCCAACAAATAATTTTAATGAAAGTATTTTTGTGATTAGTTCATCTTTGTGTGAAAACCAAATAATTAAACAAACACCTATTATTGGCGACAATGTATAAAATGAAGGATGAAACATTTTATCATTAAAAAATAATATAGAATGTCCAATTAATAACAGTCCAATAGTCGGTAGTATTAAATTAAGCGTTTGATGTTTGCTTCTATATCCTTTTGTAATTTCAAAATATGCCAATATAGAACCTGCTAATAGTTCCCAAACCCTTGTTGGTAAAGCATAGAAGTTAAATGATGAATGATTTCTACTTCCCCAGTCTGCTAGTCCCAAACTAATAATAAAACCAAATATTAAGATATGAATTAAATATTGCCTAAAATATTTAAATACAATTAATAAAACTATTGGAAATATAATATAATATTGTTCCTCAACTGATAATGACCAAATATGAAGAAAAGGTTTTAATAGTCCACTTTCAGCACCATATTGTTGACCTGAATAGTGAAAATAAAAATTAGAACTAAATCCAAGTGAATAAAGAATAGATTTTGAAAAATCTACAAAATCGCTTGGTAACAAATGCATCCAAGCAAATGGAAGAAATACTAACATCACGAATAATAATGCTGGAAGTATTCGTCTTATTCTTCTTTCATAAAAATGTTTAAATGAAAATGAACCAGTAGTTATCAATTCTTTTAAAATAATAGATGTGATTAAATAACCAGAGATTACAAAAAATATATCAACTCCAATAAACCCACCCTTACCCTTAAATGGTTGATAACCAAAAATACTGATTTGAGAGTGATAAAGAATAACAACGCCAATAGCAATTGCTCTTAGACCATCTATTTCTGGGCGGTAAGTTATTTTCATATAATATTTATACTACCTTATAGGATTTAAATAATAGAATTCTTAATTCATACTCTATTAATTATTTTTTGAATTGCTTTGAGATTGCTTTGTTAAAGTGATGAAGATTTATTTAAAAAGTCAGTATTTACTTAGTTATTTTATAAAAAGACACTAATGTAATTCCATCATCTCTAGCAAACTTTCTAGAATAAATTCAAAACCCCGGACTAAAAATCTGGGGTTTTTTTTTGCCTATTTTAAAAGATTTAAAAACTTATTTTTCTCAATTTTTTTAGAGACAAAAATACAGGCAGAGCTTTTTAACATAACACCATCATTTATAATTCTTAGATTGTTTGCTTTTAAAGTTGAGCCTGTAGAAGTTATATCCGTGATCAATTCAGAAGAGCCAGTAAATGGATAGGACTCCGTTGCTCCTAAACTTGGAATAACTCGAAACTGACTTACTCCTTTTGATAAGAAAAAAGATTCAGTTAAATTTGGATATTTTGTAGCAACACGCATACGACGACCATATTTTTCTCTAAATTCAAAACTCACTTCTTCTAGGTCGGCCATATTTTGAACATCCAACCAATCTTTTGGTATAGCCACTACTAAATCAGCAAAACCAAAATTAAGTTTTTTATAAATCTTCACATTTTCTGAATAAGCATCTGGTAATTCTTTAAGCAGATCAAGCCCTGAAATGCCAATATCTAGAGTTCCATCATTGATTCTTTCAATTATTTCTCTGGCATGTAAAAAAATGCCTTCTATGTTGTTATTATTTTTAATATTAAAGAAATAATTTCTTTCTCCAAAAGAACTTACCACCTCTAGTTTCTTACTTTTTAAAAAAGCTAAAGATTCATCTTTTAATCTTCCTTTGCTAGGTAATCCTATTTTAATTATAGACATAATTTTATAAATTTATTAATTCATTTAAATTAATCGCTCCGCCTATTGCTGGTATATCCTTGCTATAACCAAGAGTTCTAAGTAAGCCGTTATATTCACCTCCTCTTGCTAATTCTATAATTTTAGATTTCTTTTTTGCAAAGGCTAAAAAAACTACTCCGGAATAATAATCGGTATTTCTTCCAAAATTAGTTTTGAAATTAATAGAATATTTCTTACCTATTTCTTTATTTATCTTATCAATTTTTTTTAAATAACTTTTAATAGATAAATTATTTAATTTATTTTTTGAAAAGAAAGATAATATTGTGCTTTCTGCCTTCTGAATTGAGGTATTAATGTTTAAAAAATCTCTAATAATTTTAACATTCTTCTTTCCTTTATAGTCATCTCTTGGATCTTTAATCTTCTTATTAAAACGTTTAATAATTTCAGACACTGTTCTTCCTCCAATTATAGAGTTTGGATCTAACTTTTCTAAATCTTCAAGTCTTTTTGTATCCAATTTAATTGCTTTTTGATCTAGATCATAGTTTGTCTCTAACCTTTTCAACATATCTTCAAAATATTCTCTTCTAGAAAAGTTTTTTACCAATCTTAACTTCCATCTAGCTGGAAGCTCTAAAGAGTCTACCAAAATTTTAAATAATCCAACGTCACCTAATATAACTTGTAAATTCTTAATTTTATTTAATGGTTCTAATATAGAATTAATCAAAATATTTTCTGATTTATTATTATTAGAGTTAATAATTTCACAGCCTATTTGATCAAAAACTTTTAAATCTCCATTTTTATCTAATCGATAAGCGCTACCGTAATAACAATATTTTTCTTCCTTATTTTTTTTTTCCTGAATATATTTTAATGCTGTTGAAACTGTTAAATCAGGACGTAAACTAATCTCTTTTCCAAATAAATCTTTATAAGTTAGTGTAAATTTTTTAAATTGCTCTCCCGATCGCTCTGTTAGTAAATTAGTATCAATTAAAAGATCTAAATCTGTAAAATTAAATTTGTTTTTTTTAAAATTACTTAATATTTTTTTAGAAAGATCTTCTTTTAATCTCTTTTTTTCTAGACCTTGTTTCATTATTTAATCTCATTTAAAAGTTGATCTAAAGCTACAGTTTTTTGTGAACCAGAAGATTCTTTCCAATCATCTCTGTCTTTTAAAGAAACGGACATTTTTTTACCTAATTCTAAATTTTTAATTGTAACTGAATTCTTACTTACCTCATCATCACCGCATAAAATAACGTAATTACATCCTCGCTTGTCAGCATATTTTAATTGCGATTTTATATTGGCGTTTCCTGAATAAATTTCAGCGCTAATATTTTTTGTTCTTAATAAATTTAGAATTTTTACATAGTAATCCATGTATTTTTCATCAAAAACACATATTAAAATTGGAGTTTCTTTTTCAACTTTAATTTTATTTTTTTGCAAAATTGCATAAATTAGACGATCAAGACCGACTGAAATACCGGTTGAAGGACAATCTTGATTATTAAAACGTTTTACGAGATCATCATACCTGCCACCGCCTCCTACTGATCCAAATTCAATTTCTTCCCCTTTATTATTTGTAACGCCAAATGTAAGATTGGCCTCAAAAATAGGGCCCGTATAGTACTCAAGTCCTCTAACAACCGTTGGATCAAAGATAAAATTTTCGAATTTTAATAATGAAAAATATTTCTTTATTAAAATAAGTTCATTCATTCCATCTAATATAGTTTGGTTGTCTCCAGCAATTTTTTCTATTTTTTCAAAATTATTATCTGAAAGATCTTTAATGCTTAAAAAATTAATAATTTCATTAATCTGGGATTCGCCTAATTCGGCTCCTTTAGTAAAATCTCCAGATTTATCTTTTCTACCCTTTCCTAAAAGATATTGAACTCCCTCTATCCCAACTCTATCTAGTTTATCAATAGCTCTTAGTACTATTGATTGTTTATTTTCATCAACAATTTTTAATTTTTCTAATAATCCTTTTGTTAATTTACGATTAGATATTTTAATTATAAATTCTTCTTTTGTTAAACCACAGCTACGTAAAATCTCTGAAATTAAACAGCATAACTCAGCATCAGCAAATAAATTACTTGTTCCTATATAGTCTGCATCAAACTGTAAAAATTCTCTAAATCTTCCAGGACCTGGCTTTTCATTTCTCCAAACTGTTCCTAGTTGATACCTTTTAAAAGGTCTTGGTAAATTGTTAAAGTTTTTAGCTGTATATCTAGCTAATGGTGCTGTTAAATCGTATCGTAACGAGAGCCATTTTTTATCATCTTCGAAAGAAAAAACTCCCTCTGATGGTCTATCTTTGTCAGGCAAAAATTTACCAATGCTATCGGTAAACTCAAAACTAGGAGTTTCAAGATATTGAAAGCCATATTTAGCCATGATCTTTTTAATATTAGATATTAAAAGATCTCTTGCTAATAACTCTTCTTCTTGTCTATCTACAAAACCTGCTGGTAATTCACTGCTAGGTTTAAAAGTTTTTTTATTCATTAATTTGGTACAGCTGGGTGGATTCGAACCACCGACATCTGGTTCCACAAACCAGCGCTCTAACCAACTGAGCTACAGCTGCATGTTTTTTGTTTATAATATTATTTTGTTTTTAAATATATAATTCTATTAGCTAAGCGCATGCTCAGCATGAGGATGGTGTCTGTGAGTAGATATATATTTTTTTATCATTTCAATTAGAGGTTGATTATCAATCTGAGAATGAAATTGCAAATAAAAAATGGTGGTCTGAGCTGGAATTGAACCAGCGACACAAGCCTTTTCAGGGCTCTGCTCTACCAACTGAGCTACCAGACCACTGGGCATGTTTTTTTCACAAAACAAATTATTAATCAATTAAAATATTAGATTAAACCTTGTGAATTAAGCAAATTATAAGTTTCAAACAAAGGTAAACCAACTACATTTGAATACGAACCGTTAATTCGTTTAATAAATTTTTCAGCGTAACCTTGAATGGCATATGCCCCTGCTTTATCTTTCCATTCATCAGTTGATAAATATTCTTCGATCTCCTGCTTATTTAATCTTTTAAAAGTAACTTTTGTTATAACTTTTTTAACTTTAATTGAGTTCTTTTTTGCCAAACATACGCATGTCAAGACATTATGTTTTCTTCCTGAAAAGAAAGTCAAAAAAACTTTAGCTTCTTCTTTGTCTTTTGGTTTTAAAAAAATTTTGTTACTACAAAAGACTATGGTATCTGCTGATAAAACAAATTCTTCTGGATATTTTTCTAAAGCTTTAAAAGCTTTATTTTTAGCAACTCTAACACAATATTTTTTAGGATCTTCTTTACTATTTGTATCTTCATTAATATCTGAAGAATAAATAATTTTTGGAAAGATTTTTATATTATTAAGAAGCTCTATTCTTCTTGGGGATGCGGAGGCTAAAACAAAACTATGTTTTGTCTCATTCATTATTTAAATCTAAAAATAATCCTGCCTTTAGTTAAATCATATGGTGTAACTTCAACCATAACCTCATCTCCAGCCAAAACTCTAATTCTGTTCTTTCTCATTTTTCCAGCTGTATGAGCTAATACTTCATGATTATTTTCTAATTTCACTCTAAACATAGCATTAGGTAACAACTCTGTTACCAGTCCTTTAAACTCCAACATTTCTTCTTTTGCCATATTTAACTAATTCTAATTCTAATTGATTGAGAGTGAGCAAATAAACCCTCGTAATTTGCTAGGTGTATAGCTGATCTTCCTATCTTTTCAAGACCTTGTTTACTCATTTTAATAACAGAGGTTTTTTTATAAAAATCGTAAACAGATAACCCTGAAGCAAACCTCGCTGATCCAGCCGTTGGTAAAACATGGTTTGGTCCTGCTAAGTAATCTCCTATTGCCTCTGGGGAATTTTCTCCTAAAAAAATTGATCCAGCATTTTTAATTTTTTTTACCAAAACTGAATTATTCTTAGTCTTAATTTCAAGATGCTCTGGCGCTATATCGTTTACAACGCTAATAACTTCTGCAAAATTTTTACAAACTATAATTGCACTATTATTATCAATTGCTTTTTTAGCTATCTGTTTTCTAGGCAAAACATCTAAAAATTTATAAATCTTACTTTTAACCTCAAGACCAAATTTCATATTTGTTGTTACTAATATAGCTTGAGATAACTCATCATGTTCAGCTTGGGATAATAAATCTATAGCTGTTAATGTTGAATCGTTATCCTCATTTGCAACCACAGTAATTTCGGAAGGTCCAGCAACCATATCTATGCCTACTTCGCCAAAAACTTCTTTTTTTGCTGTAGTTACAAAAATATTCCCTGGTCCGACAATCTTATCAACTTTTGTAACGGTATTTGTTCCGTAAGCAAAGGCACCTATTGCTTGCGCTCCACCTATTTTATAAATCTTTTTTACACCACATATTTTAGCTGCATACACAACGCCGCCATTAATTTTATTATTTGGAGTTGGCATACATAAAGTTATATTTTTTACACCAGCAACAATTGCTGGAACTGCGTTCATAATAACCGAACTTGGATAACTAGCTGTTCCTCCTGGAATGTATATTCCAACTCTATTTAATGGAGAAACTTTGTAAGCTAATTCATTTTTATATTTATCAAAATATTTATAACCTTTAATTGATTGTCTTTTGTGAAAGTCTTTAACTCTATCAAAGGCAAGTTTAATTGAACTTTTTACTGAAGAGTCTAAATTTTTTATGACTTTATTAATTTCTTTGTTGCTTAATATAATATTTTTTTTTGATACTGAGCTTCTATCAAATTTCTTTTGATAATAAACAACAGCGTTATCCCCTTTAGTTTTAACGTCCTTAAGAATTTTTTTTACAATATTGGCTTTATTAGAAAAATTAGATTTTCTGTTTCGAGAAATAAAATCTAAATCATTTAAAAAACTTTTTTTATTAAATTTTATAATTTTCATACTAAATCTTATGCATTGGTTTATAACTGGTTTCCCATGTTTTTCCAAAATCTTCTAAAGATGAATCTATTTGTTCAGCTTTAACTAATAAAATACTATCTCCAGAAAAAATTAATCTTATATCAAAATAATTATCTTTAATCTCTGTTTTGATCGCGAGAAACTCGAGTATCTTAGTCTTTTTTTTTGGACTAATTCCTTTTGATTTAACTTTTGAAACATTATCAAAAACAAGAGCGCTACGTATTCTTTTATTTTTTCTAAAAATTCCTTTTTCAGCATCTTCCCACATAAAACGGTTAAATACACAAATGAGTTTTTTAGTTTTAGGTAAAAATTTTATATCGTTTGCAACAATTACTGAGTCTTGCAAGTAAGCTGAAAAAACATTTAAATCCTGAATGTCTTCTGCCAACAGTTTTAACTTAGAAATATTTTCGTTAGTCATTTACTCTCCTAACATTAGCGCCGCATAAATTTAGTTTTTTTTCTAATTTACTATAGCCTCTATCTAAATGATAAATCCTATTAATTGTTGTAGTGCCTTTTGCAGATAATGCTGCCAAAACTAAACTTACGGATGCCCTTAGATCTGTAGCCATTACTTCGGCCCCATTTAAATTATTAATTCCTTTTATTGTGGCTTTTTGTTTCTTTATTTCAATATTAGCACCCATTCTCATTAATTCTGAAACGTGAAGAAATCTATTTTCAAATATTTCTTCATTAATTACCGATGATCCTTTGATCTGAGTAGCTAAAGCCATAAACTGAGCCTGCATATCAGTTGGAAACCCAGGATAAGGTTTTGTAGTAATTTTAAATGGTTTTAGTTGGTGCTTTCTAAAAACAATAAAAGAGTCTTTAAAAGTTTTAATATTAGCACCTATTTTTCTTAGAACGTTAAATACGTTTTCCAAATGATCGTTATTAACATTTTTAATTAGTAGCTTACCGTTAGTTATTAGGGCCGCGATTGCATAAGTTGCACCTTCTATTCGGTCTGGAATAATTCTGTGTTTTATTGGATATAAAAAATTTACTCCCTTTATAATAATTTTTCTTTTTGAATCATATTGTATGTCAGCACCACATTTATTTAAAAATTTTATTAGATCTATAATTTCTGGCTCAAGTGCAGCATTAGTAATTTTTGTAACTCCTTTAGCAAGAACAGCTGCTATTATTATGCTTTCTGTTGCTCCAACCGAAATTAAAGGAAATTTAATATTAGCCCCGGACAACCCTTTTGGAGCGCTAGCGTCAATATAACCGTTCTTTACATTAATTTTTGCACCAAGTTTTTTTAATGCATCTAAATGTAAGTTCACAGGTCTTGCTCCTATAGAGCAACCTCCTGGTAAAGAAACTCTGGCTTTTCCAAATTTCGCTAACAATGGAGCTAAAACTAAAACTCCAGCCCTCATGGTTTTCATAATTGAATATGGAGCAAAATATTTATCTTTATTTTTTTTTGATATTTTTAATACTTCATTGTCTTCATCAAATTCAACTTCTCTTCCTAAAACCTTAATTAAGTTAATTAAAGTATAGATATCTCTCACTTTAGGAACATTCTCAAACTGCACTGAATCATCAAATAATAATGAAGATATAATTATAGGAAGACTAGCATTTTTAGAGCCTGAAATAACTACTTCACCAGAGAGTTTCTTTCCTCCCTTAATTAATAGTTTCTGCATCTTTAAATTTTTGGAAGAGTAACGCCTTTTTGCTTCATATATTTTCCTTTTTTATCAGCATATGAAGTTTCTGGTTCCTGATCACCTTTTAAAAAAATAAACTGACAAGCGCCTTCGTTGGCATAAATTTTTGCTGGTAATGTAGTTGTATTTGAAAACTCAAGAGTTACATGCCCCTCCCACTCTGGCTCTAAAGGAGTAACGTTAACAATAATTCCGCATCTTGCATAAGTGCTTTTACCAAGACAAATTACTAGGACATCTCTTGGAATTTTAAAATATTCAACCGTTCTAGCTAGAGCAAATGAATTGGGAGGTATTATACAAACATCGGTCTTTCTTGTTACAAAACTATTTTTTGAAAATTTTTTAGGATCTACAAATGCCGAATCTATATTTGTAAATATCTTAAACTCATTAGAAACTCTTGCATCATAACCATAAGAAGAAAGTCCGAAAGAAATCTTATTTTTCCTTTGTTGTTTTTGAACAAAAGGACTTATCATTTTTTTCTCTAAGGACATTTTTTTTATCCAATGATCAGATAAAACACTCATGCTTTTCTTTCTTTAATTTTTTTTAAAAATTCTTTTCTTTTTTTTAAGTTCTCTCTAAGGGCTTCTGAAAGACGTTCTTTTTTTAAATCTTTTTGATTATTAATCATCAAATTCAAACGCGGACTATTTATTTGGATTTGTTAAATCATCCAAAGTAATAGGCTTATTAATATCGTGCATTTCTTGTTCTGGTTCTTTTGCGGGTATGGTTGAGGCTCTTTTGGCTTTTTTTAAAGCAAGACGTTCTTTTCTCTTCGCTTCTTTAAGCATAGCTCTTTCTCCACGTTTAGACTTGTAATCATAATGAATACCCATGGGTGAGCCTCCTCCATCAAAAAAATCTAGATTTTAAACTTTTTTTAAATTTACAGCTGATGGACCTTTTTTTCCATCTTCGATATCAAATGTAAGAACATCTCCTTCGTCAAGATAGTCAATACCTGCATCTTTAACAGCTGACATATGAACAAATACGTCTTTTTGTTTGTCGTCTCTCTCAATAAAACCGTAGCCTTTGCTACCGTTAAACCACTTTACTTTACCTTTTATGCTACTCATCTTACGTTTATTTACTTTCGTTATTATGTTGTTCAATTTGAATACTATTATTCAAAGTGAGACTTGTGTTTAATAGGTATAATAGGCCATTGTCAAGATTGCTAACGTATAGCTTGTAATTTTATTGGTTTTAATAGCTAATTTTTTAGTTTTAAATGTTTATTTCAAAACAACTATAAATTACAAATTTCAAATTCAAAATGCCCACATAGCTTAGTTGGTAGAGCACTTCCATGGTAAGGAAGAGGTGGCCAGTTCGATTCCGGCTGTGGGCACCAAATTTTAAACTTCCCAATGCGGTTTTAATCTAATATTTAAGCCAAACTTTTAATGGTTTTATAAAGAGCATTTAAATATAATAAAATTTATGAATTTAGAAATTAAGGTTCCTGACATAGGGGATTTTAAGAATGTTGAGATTATAGAAGTATTAGTAAAAGAAGGTGATCAAATTAAGAAAAATGATCCAATTCTTACATTAGAAAGTGATAAATCGAGCGTAGAGGTTCCATCACCTTTCGATGGTAAAATTTCAAGTATAAAAGTTAAGGTTGGAGATAAAGTCTCAAAAGGATCATTAATAGCTACTTTAAGTAATGGAGATTCTACAAAAATAAAGGATAATAAATCTATACTTCCAGAAACAGAAAAAATCATTCAAGAAGCTGAAAAAATTTTAAAAAAAAAGGATCCTGAAAATAAAATTGTAAAAGAAGAACCTAAGCAAAATTTTGAAACAAAAGTTGAATATAAGAAATTTACAAACTATTCTTCTGAACAAGATAGTATCGGAGATGTAGACCCTCAGGAGACTGTAGAATGGATTGAATCATTAAATGGTGTGGTTGAAAGAGATGGTCCAAAAAGAGCTAATTATCTTTTAGGCAAATTAATTAATCAAGCTTACATTTCTGGTTCGAATTTACCTTATAATCAAAAAACACCTTATATTAATACAATCCCAAGGGAGATGGAAACCAAGTCTCCTGGAGATCAAATCTTAGAGAATAAGATAAGATCTTTAATTAGATGGAATGCGGCATGTATGGTTGTGCGTGCTAATAAAAAGCTTCCAGAACTTGGTGGGCATATTGCAACTTTTGCATCTGCTGCAACTTTATATGATGTTGGTTTTAACCATTTTTGGAAAGCCCAAAATGAAAAAAATTTAGGAGATTTAATATATTTTCAAGGTCACTGCGCTCCTGGTATTTATGCAAGATCCTTTCTTGAAGGAAGAATAACTACAAAACAATTAGAAAATTTTAGACAAGAAGTTGATGGAGGCGGGCTGTCTTCATATCCTCATCCGTGGTTGATGCCAAACTACTGGCAATTTCCAACGGTATCAATGGGTCTTGGTCCTATCATGGCAATTTATCAGGCAAGATTTATGAAGTATTTGCAAAACAGATCTTTAATAGAAGATCAAAATAGAAAAGTTTGGGTTTTTTTAGGTGATGGAGAAATGGACGAACCTGAGTCAACAGGTGCTATTAGTTTAGCGGCAAGAGAAAAGTTGGATAATTTAGTATTTGTAATCAATTGTAATCTTCAAAGATTAGATGGACCTGTAAGAGGTAATGGAAAAATAATACAAGAAATGGAAGGTTTGTTTAGAGGAGCAGGCTGGAATGTGCTTAAAGTTATTTGGGGATCTTATTGGGACCCTCTTCTTACAAAAGATAAGACAGGTCTATTATTAAAAAGAATGGAAGAGTGTGTTGATGGAGAATACCAAGCATTCAAGGCAAAAGGTGGGGCTTATGTTAGAAGTCATTTCTTTGGAAAATATCCAGAATTAAGAGAGTTGGTTTCAAATATGACCGATGAGGACATATGGAAACTTAACAGAGGAGGTCACGATCCTCATAAAGTATATGCCGCATATCATGCTGCTCAAAATCACAAAGGATCTCCTACGGTAATTTTAGCAAAAACTATAAAAGGCTATGGAATGGGCAAAAGTGGAGAAAGTATCAATACAACCCATCAACAAAAAAAATTAAACGTTAATGATATGTATTACTTTAGAGATCGATTTAATATTCCAATTACTGATAAGCAAGTTGAAAACTTAGAGTTTTATAAACCTGATGAAAAATCAGAAGAAATTCAATACATCAAAGAAAGAAGAAGGGAACTTGGTGGTTTTATTCCAACAAGAAGAACGAAAACAAAAGCTCTAAAAACTCCAGCCACTGAAATTTTTGAGTCTTCTTATTTAGATTCTGGCGACAGAGAACTGTCAACAACTATGGCTCTTGTTAGTATGCTTATTAAGATTTTAAGGGACAAAGAATATTCTTCAAGATTAGTTCCAATAATTCCGGATGAAGCAAGAACATTTGGAATGGAAGGATTTTTTCAAAAAATTGGAATTTATGCTCACGAAGGTCAAAAATATGAACCTGTAGATTCTGAACAATTAAGCTCTTATCGTGAAGACAAAAGCGGTCAAGTATTAGAGGAAGGAATTACAGAAGCTGGCGCTATGTCCTCTTGGATAGCCGCAGGAACATCCTACTCCAACCATAATATTGAAATGATTCCTATTTATCTTTTTTATTCAATGTTTGGTTTTCAAAGAATTGGTGACTTTGCTTGGGCAGCTGGTGATGCTCAATGTAGAGGTTTTTTAATTGGAGCAACATCAGGAAGAACCACTCTTGCGGGTGAAGGATTACAACACCAGGATGGTCACAGTTTAGTAATGGCATCTACTATTCCTAATTGCGTCAGTTATGATCCGACTTTTTCTTATGAGTTAGCGGTAATATTCGAAGATGGATTGAAAAGAATGCATGAAAAACAAGAAAATGTTTTTTATTACATAACAACTTTAAATGAAAATTATAAACATCCTGCAATGCCTAAAGATGTAAAAAAGGAAGACATCTTAAAAGGTATGTATTTATTTAAAGAAATTAATAATAAAGGAAAAACTAAAGTTCAATTGCTTGGATCTGGAGCAATATTAAATGAAGTGATAAAGGCAGCAGAAATATTAAGTTCTGACTTTGGAATTGATTCTGATATCTGGAGCGTAACAAGTTTTAATGAATTAAGAAAAGATGCAATAGAAATTGAAAGAAAAAATTTACTAAACCCAGATAAAAAACCAGAAAAAACTTACATAGAAAAATGTTTTGAAAAAAGAACAGGTCCTTTTATAGCGGCGACAGATTATATAAGGACATTATCTGAGGGAATTAGAAACTATGTTCCTGGCACATATGTGACTTTGGGAACAGATGGATTTGGAAGAAGCGATACTAGAAAAAATTTAAGAAAATTTTTTGAAGTTAATAAAGAATTTATTGTTTATTCTACATTAAGCACTTTAGTAAAAGAGCAAAAAATTGCATCAAAAGTAGCTACTGATGCGATGAAAAAATATAATATTGATCCAAAAAAACCTATCCCAACAAAACTGTAGTTTAAAATGGCTAAAATTGTTGATTTAGTAGTTCCTAATATTGGTGATTTTAAAAATGTAGAAATCATAGAAGTTCTTATAAAAGAAAATCAAAATATAAAAAAAAATGATGGAATCATCACTTTAGAAAGCGACAAATCAAGTGTTGAGGTTCCTTCTCAGTTTTCAGGTAAAGTTAAAATTATTAAAATTAAGGTTGGAGATAAAATTTCTGAAGGTGATAAAATAGGCGAAATAGAAATCACTTCTGATGAACTAATCCAAGAACAAAAATCTGAAGATAAAAAGATTGAAATACAAAAAGAAAGTAGAGCTCCTAAAAATACAACGTTATTAAAAATTCCCTCCCTTGGAACAGCTAAAAATTTAATTATTGCTGAAATTCTTTTAAAAAAAGATCAATTTATTAAAGCTGATGATATAGCACTGTTAATTGAGGATGAAGAAAATGCTTATGAAATACCATCGCCAATATCAGGAATTGTTAAAAATATAATACTTAAAAAAGCTCAACAAGTTAAAGTTGGAGATTCAATTGCAGAAATTCTTATTCAAAACTTAGAAACAAAAATAAAAGAACAAGTAATTGTAGAAAATCTTTCGCAAGACAATAATCAATATCAAAACATTAAAAGCGCAAGTCCAAAAATAAGAAAATTCGCTAGAGAGCTTGGTGTTAATATTCAGTTAGTTGAGGGAAGTGCAAGAAAAGGAAGAATTCTTGAAGAAGATATCAAACAATTTATTAAAAGTACTTTAAACAATAAAATTAACAAAGAAGAAGTTATACAAAAAATAGAAACAAAAGAAGAAAAGCTTCCGTATGAGCATGGAGAATTTGGTGAGATTGATATACAAAAAATACCAAGAATCAAAAGACTATCTGGTCCTCATTTAGTTAAGGCCTGGAATGAA
This sequence comes from Fontibacterium abundans (SeqCode), assembly GCF_965235095.1. Lineage (GTDB taxonomy): Bacteria > Pseudomonadota > Alphaproteobacteria > Pelagibacterales > Pelagibacteraceae > Fontibacterium > Fontibacterium abundans. The sequence goes on from NZ_OZ249405.1 coordinate 825,941, forward strand.
ATTCCTCATGTAACACAATTTGATGAAATTGATGTTACAGATATGGAACACTTTAGAAAAAATTTAATAGATCTTAATACAAAAGAAAAAATTACTATCACTCCTCTTGCTTTTATAATGAAGGCTTTGGTTAATGGCATGAAAAAATACCCAAATTTTAATTCCTCACTTGAGTCTGCTGGCGAAAATATTATTTATAAAAAATATTTTCATATTGGAGTTGCTGTAGACACGCCTCATGGTTTAATGGTTCCAAAAATGAGAAATGTTGATCAAAAAGATCTTCTGACTTTAAGTAATGAACTTAGAAAGATTAGCAAGCTTAGTAAGGAACTTAAAATAGATAAAAAAGAATTTTTTGGGGGGTCAATGACGATTTCTAGTTTAGGAGGAATTGGTGGAAGTTTTTTTACTCCAATTATTAACAATCCAGAAGTGGCAATAATTGGGATAGGAAAAACAGAAATAAAACAAGTGTTTATTGAGGGAAAATTTATAGCAAGAGCAATGATGCCGATATCTCTCTCTTACGATCATAGAATAATTGATGGGGCAGAAGCGGCTAGATTCTGTCAAGATCTCAAACTTAGTCTTGGAAAAAACTTTGCTTTCAATTTATCATTTTAAAAATGATAAATGGTTATTGTGAAGAAAAATACAATCCTGTAAAAAAAATATTTGAGAGTTACTTCTTAAAACAAGAAGAAATTGGAGCTTCTTTTGCAATTTATAAAGAAGGAAAACCATTAATAGATCTACATGGTGGTTTTAAAAATAATAATAATAATTGGGAAGAAAATACAATCGTAAATGTATTTTCAGCGACAAAAGGTATTTACGAAATTATTGTCTCGATTCTAATTGATCAAAGCATTTTAGATTTAGAAAAATCTGTTTCTTATTATTGGAACGCTTTTAAACAAAGTAATAAAAGAGAAATCAAACTAAAACATATTCTGTCTCATCAGTCTGGGCTCTATAGATTTAAAGAAAAAATTACACAAGAAGATCTTTTAGATTGGAATAAGATAATAACTATTTTAGAAAATCAGGAACCAGATCATGCGTGTGGTGAAAGAACGTATTACCATGCAAAAACTCACGGATTTTTAATCGGGGAGATTATAAAGAAAACAACAAACAAAAGTTTAGGAGAACTAACTTCTGAATTGTTATCAAAAAAACTTAATTTAGATTTTTTTATCGGAACGCCAAAAAAAAAACTTTCTAATATTGCTTTTCTTTATGAAGACAAGAAAGAAAGTAAAATTTCAGCTGAATTTAATGCATTTAATAATCCTGAACATGAAATAAATTTTTATAATAAAGAAAATTGGCAGGTCGCAGAAGTTCCTTCAATGAATGGTCATGGAAATGCAAAATCTATTGCTAAAATTTATGATATTTTTGTAAATGATCTAAAATTAGAAAAAAATATTTTATTATCAAAACCATCAATTAAAAAATGTCTAACTGAGAACGATAGTAGAGTTGATGAAAGTTTAATGTTGCCAATTAGATGGTCTCAAGTTGGTTTAATACTTCGTGGTGGATGGTCATTTGGAAAGAATAAAGAATCTTTTGGACATAACGGCTGGGGAGGATCTACTGGATTTGCAGACCCTAAGTTAGGCGTTGGAATTGCTTACGTAACGAACAATATAAATGCAACAATGGGTTCAGATCTAAGAATTATAAATCTACTGAAATTATTCTACCAAATTTACGAAAACAATAACTCTAAAAATTAATGAAAATTTATTTTATAATCTTTTAGAGAGGGTACATTTGGAAAATCAAGTTTATCTATGGGAAAATTTTTTTTATTTATAAAAAATTTTTTTTTGTTTAAAAAAGTTAATTCTAAGACAGTAGGCAATCCATCTCTAGCAATAGACTCGTGATTATTTCCATGTAGATGAATGATATTAAAAAAAGTTTTTAGCAGAAGAATTAATTTCTTAAAATTTTTTCTTAGAATAAATGTATTATGAAACTCAATAACTAATAAATTAATTCTATCCTCAAATTTAACTAAATCTTTAATTATTTGATATTCGCCGCCTTCGATATCTATAGATAAAATTATATTTCTTGATGGTATTATATTAAAAATATTTTTTAAATTTGTTTGATATGGTTTTGAAATTTTAGAAACAACTTCTAATTTTATATGTCGTGCATCATTTATTTTAAAAAATGTAAAATAATTAATTAAATTTAACACTCTATTAATAACATCAAAAAAATTAGCCTTAAAATAAAATACTCTCTTAAATGTTTTGTATATTTTTTTTAAGAATGAAAAATAATGAACAGTATGATCATAAATAAAAATTTTTGTACCTTTTGTTGATGATAAAAAATCTTTTTCAAAAGTAAAATTATCTCCTAGACCAAAGGAAAGTAAAGTGTCACTTTTTTTTAATGCTAAATTAGAAACTACATATCCTCCATCTTTATTATTTCCTAACCTAGTTAACCGACAGGCATTTAAAGGTCTTAAATAATTAAATTTTTTTGATAATTTAGTCATTAAATATTACTCGTAAAATAGAAATATAAATATTCTAAGATAACATAATCTTATCTAAAACTTTTTCTACAGTTATGCCTTTCATAATTTCTCTTGGTTTCGAATAAACTTTTTTTGTTGCATCTTTTTCCACTTCACCATCGTAATCTTTGGATTTAATAATTATAATATTAGAGAGTTTGTGAACTGAAGCGCTGGTCGGACCAACAAGACCAAAACTTTTTACCCCTAAAATAGCTGACAAATTTAATGGGCCGGAATCATTGCCTACATAAAATGAGCTTTTTAATACGATGCTACAAAACTCCAAAAGTCTAATTTGAGAACAATCAATATAATTAATTTTTTTATTCAATGAAATAATTCTCTCGACGTAATCTTTTCTTGAAGGATGCGCGACTAAAAAAAAACTTTTTGCTTTGCCAATTTTTAATAAATTTTCAGCTAGTAGATTAAAATTATCTTCATACCAGATTTTGTTAGGCTCATACGAATCAACTCCAAAAGTAACCCAAGGCTTCTCATATTTTTCATATTTTTTGTAAAAATATTCTAATCTTTTTTCTGTAATTAATATTTTAGGAAATGAATCTTGAATTTTAATATTATTAATTAAAAAAAATTTTTTTGTTTGATTTACATAATCTAATTTTTTATCCGACAATTCTAAAAAATATTTATTTGTTAACCATCTTTTTTGATTACCTAACCCAGGGCCAATAATATTTTTTACACATGCAAATTTCGCAGCAATTGCAGGTCGTGAAATTTTGTCTAAAAGATATACATAAGTAGGGTTAATTTTTTTTATAATTTTATATAATTTAAATATTTCAATAAAATAAAATAATTTTTTTCTAAATTGATTATAAATTACTTCTTCAATAAAATCACAATCTGAATATAGTTCTGCCGCTTGCGTAGTTGCTTGCGTTACTAAAATAATTTTCTTACCATGATGCAAACTTAAAGATCTAATAAATGGTAATTGCCAAATTAAATCACCTATCTTATGATGTGAATAGATAACAACGACTTTGTCCATGATATATTTATTTTTTAAAAATATTTTTAATATTAGAAAAAAAATTCATATTAAATTTATTTTGCAAATAATAGAATGATAAAAAAAATTTTAGTTATAATTGCACACAGAGGTATTGGAGATATAATATACCATCTTCCTCTTTTAAGAACTCTTAATAAGAAATATAATGTAAAAATAGATTTATTAAGTAATAAAGTAAATAAAGCCAAGGAAATTTATAAAAATGAAAATTTTATAAATTCTATAAGTTACTTTGATAACAGTAGAGTGGGATTGTTTAAATTTATTATTAAATTTTATAAATTCATCAAATTAATAAATTCATATAATTCTGACTACACAATTCTTACCAGTAGAGCTACTCGACTAGTTTTTCCGCTATTTTTTTCTAATTCAAAAAAAAAAATTATTTATGGATTAAATAAATTTTATTTTAAAGATAAAAAATTTTTTAATTATTCTTCTAGCATTAATTTGCAAAGGTATTCAAAAAAAATTGGTTTGGCTACAAGGAAAGAAAATTTTTTTCTTAAAAAAAAATACTTTAAAAATGATTCAAATAAAAAAAATATATTTTTAAGTGTAGATTCACATCATAATCAAAATAATTGGCCGTTAAATAATTTTATTTTACTTACTAATAAATTGCTAGAGACAAAACATAAAATATATATAAATTTTTCAAAAAATAATCATCATTACTTAAAAAGTTTTAAAAATTTTTTTAAAAATAATCAACTTATTAAATATACATATAAAAAATCTATTTCTGAAATTATTTCAATTATTCAAAAATCAACTCATGTAATTGGAAATGAATCCGGTCCAGTTTGCATTGGAGCGTCTCTTAAAAAAAAAGTGCACTCAATTTACTTGCCTATTTATACTAAACCTGAAAGTAAAATTATAAGTAATAAAATTTTTTATTATAATTCTAATTTAATTTGCAAAGAAATAATTATAAAAAAAATACTAGATTCTATAAAAAAAAATTAAACTGGCGGAGAGAAAGGGATTCGAACCCTTGATACCTTTAACAGTATACACGCTTTCCAAGCGGGCGCCTTCAACCACTCGGCCATCTCTCCCGTGGCTACTTACTCAAAAATATATATTAAAATTTATAATAGTATTTTATTATATAATTATCATGCATTCTTTAACAACGGCTATTATAGTTTCGTACACCAGTGCATGGGTAATAAAGAATTGTATTAATAGTATTGAAAAAAAAACATCAATTATAGTGGTGGATAATTCTAATGATTATAAATTAAAATCTGATTTAGAAAATTCATATAAAAATCTAAGAGTAATAATTAACCATCAAAACAATGGTTTTGGACAGGCTGCAAATCTTGCGGCTTTACAAGCTAATAGTAAATACCTTTTATTTTTAGGGCCCGACACAAAATTAGAAAAAAAAGCAATATCAAATTTAAATCAAATTGCAAAAAATTTGAATGATGATTTTGGTGTTTTACTACCTTCAGAAAATAAATTAAAAAAAAAAAGAATTACATTATTAAAAAAACCACGTGGCGCAGCATTAATGTTTATAATGAAAAAAAAATTTACTGAACTTAAGGGATTTGATGAAAATTTTTTTTTATACTACGAAGATATGGATTTAATAAGTAGATTTATAAAAAAAAAAGAAAGCATTTATGAAACTCCAATACAATTTAATCACTCTTATGGGTCACATAATAAAAAACATAATGTACCAATAGAATTAAATCGAAATTGGCACTATCTATGGTCTTCTTTTTATTTTTATAGAAAAAATAATAATTATTTATTTGCAATAATTTATATGTTTCCTACTTTATTTCGAATGTTCTTTAGAACTTCTTTTCACTATTTTATTAATAAAAAAAAATTTTTATTTTATAAATATAGGTTTCTTGGTCTTTTTAATGCATATATAAATAAAAAGTCTTGGTATAGACCTAAAATATAAAAAAATAATAATGAAGAAAATATTAATAACTGGTGGTTCTGGTTTTATAGGAAGTAATCTTATTAATTATCTTATAAAAAAAAATTACAAAATTTATAATATAGATAAATTATCTAAAGTTTCTACACCTGAAAAATTTAAGATATTAAAAAATAAAAAAAATTATAAATTTTATAAAGCAAACCTTTTAAATAAAAATAAAGTAAAAAAAATTTTTTACCAAATTAGACCAGACTTTATCATTAATTTTGCTGCTGAAAGTCATGTAGATAGATCAATAGACGATCCAAGCTTTTTTCTAAAAAATAACATTTTGTCATCTATTAATTTATTCGAAGTATTTAAAAATTTTTCTAAAATTCATAAAAAAACAATCTTTTTTCATATCTCTACTGATGAAGTATTTGGTTCAATTTTAAAGGGTTCGTCTACGGAAGATACACGTTACAATCCTTCTTCACCTTATGCTTCCTCTAAGGCTTCCGCTGATTTAATAGCGATATCATTTATAAAAACTTATAAACTTCCAATTAAAATATTAAATTTATGTAATAATTTTGGTCCTTATCAGTTCTTAGAAAAATATATACCGACTGTAATTTTTAATTTAATGAAAAATAATAAAGCTCCAATATATGGAAATGGCAAGAATATTAGGGAGTGGATATTTGTTCAAGATACCTGTGAAGCGATTTACAAAATTTTAAAAATACATAATCAATATGAAAGACTAAACATTGGATCTAATCTTCGATTAAATAATATTCAATTAGCAACTATAATATTTAATATTTTAAAAGAAAAAAAACTTACCTCTGCAAATAAGAAAAATTTTATTAAATTTATTAAAGATCGTCCTGGTCATGATACAAGATATGCTATTAATTCAAATTTATTTTATAAAAAAACGAAATTCAAAATGAAACATACTATCAAAAGTGGAATTAAAAAAACAATTGAATGGTATTTAGCAAGTAAAGATTGGGTAAACTATCAAAAAAACAGACACGCAGGTAAAAGAATAGGACTTAATGATAAATAAAGCAATTATTCTTTGTGGCGGAACTGGTAGCAGAATGTTTCCAGTAACAAAATCTATTAACAAGCAAACATTACCAGTGTTTGGTAAGCCAATGTTTTTTTATCCTTTGTCACTGTTGATGTTGTGTGGCATAAAAAAATTTTTATTTATAGTTAATAAAAATCAAAATAAATATTTTAGCAAAGTGCTAGGTTCAGTTAAAGATTTAGGAATAACTATACAATATAAGACACAACTAAAACCAAAGGGTTTGCCAGAAGCTTTTATTATTGGAAAAAATTTTATAGGGAATGATTCAGTCGCAATGATATTGGGTGACAATTTTTTTTACGGAAGTATGCTTTCACCATTAATTAAGGATAGTTTTTCAAATCACGTAGGTTCAAATATTTATTTATACCCAAGTAAAAATACTTCTGCTTATGGAGTGGTCGAATTTAAAAAAGATGGTTCGATAAAAAAAATTATTGAAAAACCAAAATTTACAAAATCTGAATTAGTTATTACAGGAATGTATGTTTTTGATAAAAATGTGGTCCAATATGCAAAAAAACTAAAACCTTCTAAAAGAAAAGAGTTAGAAATTGTTGACTTAATAAATATTTATAAAAAAAAAAAACTTTTAAATACAATTAAATTGGGGAGAGGAAGCGCATGGTTAGATGTTGGAAATTTTGAAGATTTGCAGAATGCTGGTAATTTTATTCAAAATATTGAAGAAAGACAGAATTATAAAATTGGATGTTTAGAAGAAGTAGCTCTAAATAATGGATGGATTACAAAAAAAAATATAATAAATAGGATAAAATTCTTTAAAAATTCAAATTACTCTAAATATTTAAAAGATTTAATAAAAAACTAAACTAATGTTTGTAAAAAGGATTAAGCTAAAAAAATACAAAGATTCAAGAGGTTTTTTATTAGAGCTCTTACCTACTAATTATAAAAAAAAATTTTATTACAGTATATTAACATCATCAAAAAAAAATGTGATTAGAGGTCTTCATTATGAAAAAGATCTTTCTGAAGAAAAAATTATTTATATAGTCAAAGGTAAAATTCTTGATGTTTGTGTGAATCTTAAAAAAGGAAAAGATTATAAAAAAATATATTACAATTCACTAAAAAAAGGAGATTCAATCTACATATCAAAAGGTTTGGCCCATGGTTACCGCTGCATAGGAAAAGAAAATATTTTGTTATATTTTTTATCTAAAACCTACAATCCTAAAAAAAATAGAGGAATAAAATGGGATGATAAGATATTAAATATTTTCTGGAAAATTAAAAAACCTATATTATCTATTAAAGATAGAAATTTACCAACACTTCTGACTAATAAAAAATGAAAAAAATTTTAATATCAGGAGGAGACGGTGAGCTTGCAAAACTAATATTAAAACATAATACGCAATTCAGAATCTTTACTCCTGCTAAAAGGGAAATGGATATAACAAAATTGGAATCCATTATTAAGTTTATTAAAAAAACAAAAGTAAATTGTATGATACATGCCGCAGCATTAACTAAACCAATGTCTCAACATGAGGCTAAGATAGAAGAAAGTATTAAAATTAATATTATAGGCACTTCAAATGTGGTGATTGCTTGTAGTTTGCTCAAAATTAAAATTATCTATATTTCAACTAATTTCGTTTATCCTGGAATAAGAGGAAATTATAAAGAAACAGACTATTTAATGCCTGTTAATTCTTACGGATGGTCAAAACTAGGCGGTGAGTGTGCTGTTAAACTATACAAAAATTCTTTAATATTAAGAATTTGTATGACTGAAGATATTTACCCACATAACGTCGCATACACAAATTACATTACGAGTTTTTTAAAAAAGTCAGATGCTGCAAAAATTATTTTAAAATTAATTGATAAAAAAGGGATAATAAATATTGGAGGAAAAAAAAGTTCAGCCTATAATTTTGCTAAAAAATATAATAAAGAAATTAAAAAAAAAATAATGCCAAAAAATAAGCAGTATTTAATTGGACATAATACATCTTTAAATATTAAAAAATTAAAGTCATTATATCATTTCTAGAAATGACGAAAATAGAGTTTTTAAATTTAGGTAAGCAGCCTATAACGAACAACTTCCTAAATACTCCAAAACCAAAAAATGAATTCTTTTACGACTTAAAAATAACTTTTGACGAAAAAAGCAAAATCGTATCTCTTTCAAATTTTGTATCTCCTGAAAAAATGTTTAACGAAACATATGCTCACAGAGCCTCAATGTCGAAAACTATGCAGATGTCAAATTATGAATTATCAAATTATATAAAAAAAAAATTTGCACCAGAATCGATTCTAGAGATAGGAAGTAATGATGGTATTTTTTTAAAGAACTTTAATAATATTTTAAGAATTGGTGTTGAGCCTTGTAAAAATTTAGCTCTTATTACGAATGAAATGGGCATAAAAACATACCCTAATTTTTGGGATATTAATTTAGCAAAGGAAATTATTAATAAATACAATACCTTTGAGTTTATATATTCAGCTAACACCATTAGTCATATTCATAATTTAAAAGAAACAATATCTGCGGTAGAAATATCACTATCGCAGGATGGTATATTTGTTATTGAAGATCCTTCTTTGTTGGAAGTTTTAAAAAAAATATCTTATGACCAATTTTATGATGAGCATGCTTATGTGTTCTCAGTTCTTGGAATATCCAACCTTCTTTTAGAAACAGAATTAGAAATATTCGATGTACAGAAAATTTCAACACATGGAGGCTCGCAAAGAATTTTTATAAAAAAAAAGAAAAATAAAATTAATATTTCTCAAGCAGTAAATAAAGCGATTAAATCTGAGTTAGACTTTGGAATGAATAAATATGAAACTTATAAAAACTTTGCGAAGAAAGTTGAATCTTCAAAAAAGAATTTAATTAAAATTTTTGATAATCTAAAAAAAAAAAAAAAGATTATAGGCTACGGAGCAACTTACAAATCGGCCACAGTTTTAAATTACTGCGAGATTAATACAAAATATATTGATTACTTTATTGATACAACGGAGACAAAACAGGGAAAATATACTCCTGGTACACATATACCAATTATAAAGCCTTCTGAAAGTTTGGACTCTAGCGTAGATTATGCATTTCTAGGAGCTTGGAATTTTAAAAAAGAAATTTTTAATAAAGAAAAAAAGTTTATAAAAAGAGGAGGAAAATTTATTACTCATGTTCCAACTCCTAAAATAATATGAGATTAAATAAAAAAATTATTAAAAAATTAAGAAACGAAATTCGTGAAAAAGACAAAAGTTTAAATTCTTTAAAAAAAATAAAAAAGTGGTACAAAAACATTATAAAAAAATCAAATACTAAAGTAATAAAAATAAATCTTTCAGAATGCCGTAATTGGCAGATGAATAATAAGAATATAAAACACAAAACTAATAAATTTTTTAAAGTCGAAGGGATAAGAGTCATTAAATCCTATAATAGAGAAGTTTCTTCTGGATGGGACCAGCCCATCCTTACTGAGCCAAATTTTAAAGGCGGAATATTAGGATTGCTAAGAAAGGAAATAAATGGCAACCCCCATTACTTAATTAATGCTAAATTTGAACCTGGAAACTATAAATTAATACAGCTTAGCCCTACACTTCAATCAACTTTTAGCAATATAAGCAGAGCACATAAAGGCGCCGAAACGAGATTATTAAAATATTTTACAAATCCAAATAAAAATAATTGTAAAATAATATTTAAACAATGGTTTTCCGAAGAAGGTGGAAGGTTGAAAAATAAAAGAAATTTAGGGATGCTAATAAACCATCAATCAAAGGAAGAAATTATTATAGATGAAGATTACACATGGGTAACATTAAAACAGATAAAAGAATTAATTTTAGAGAATGCTATGGTAAATCCACATCTTAGAAGTTTGGTTTCTTTTTTATAGAATGATAAAAAAGTTAGGTTTTTTGTCATATAGCAATCACTTAATGAACAAAGTGATACCTAGCATAAAAAGAAATAAAAATATAATACCTTCCGCAATTCTTAGTTTAGGAAATAAAGTTAATAATGATCAATATTTTCAAAATTCAAAATTATATAAAAAAAAAGTCAAATTTTTTTTAGATAAATCATACGATACTGTTTATATATCGTCAGTTACGGCAAATCATTTTAAAGATTGTATGTTAGCCTTAAAATATAAAAAAAATATTATATGTGAAAAACCTATTTGTAAAAATACAAACCAACTAAAAAAAATTTTATCTTTAGCAAAAAAAAATAAATTAAAAGTGGATGAGATCTATCAATATTGTTTTCATCCATTATTTTATAAAATTGAAAAAATTTTAAAAAATAAAGTTTTAGGTAGAGTTATTTATATTGATAGTGCTTTTAATGTTCCGATAATCGATAAAAAAAATTTTAGATTTAAAAAAAATTTAGGAGGAAGTGCACTTTTAGATGTGGGTGTTTATCCATTATCTACGCTAATATTTTTATTAAAAAATACAAAATACAAAATTGTAAATTGCAAAATCTTTTATAAAAAAAATATAAATGTTGATATAATGGGAGAGGCTAATATAAAATTAAACAAAACTAAGCTTAAATATAAATGGGGTTACAGCTCGCCTTATCAAAATTATATAAAAATTATTGGCTCCAAAGGGACTTTAAATGCAAAATTTATTTTTTCTAAAAAAATATCTCAAACAGGAAACATTAGTATTGCTTTTAAAAAAAAACGTAAGAAAATAAAAATAAAAAGATCTAATCAAATTAACAATGCTTTTAACTTTTACTTAAATAGAATTAAGTCTACAAATCATAATAAAAAAAGTATTATGTTATTAAATTTATTGACTCAAATAAAAAAAAAATCTGAGAAAATTTTTATATAATTAAATAAAAATAATTATTCATTTTTATTTATCTTAAGAACTTCAATAAAAGCTTCCTGGGGAATATCAACGCTTCCGAACTGTCTCATTCTTGCTTTTCCTTTTTTTTGCTTTTCTAAAAGTTTTTTCTTTCTGTCTCTGGCGCCTCCACCGTGAATTCTGCTGATAACATCTTTTCTATAACCAGATATTGTTTCTCTTGCTATAACTTTTCCACCAATAGCTGCCTGAATTGGTATTTGAAATTGATGTCTTGGTATTAAATCTTTTAATCTTTCACACATTAATCTTCCTTGTCTTACTGCAAAATCTTTATGAATAATCATAGACAACGCATCAACCATCTCTTCATTTACTAGTATGGATAATTTAATCAAATCACCCTCTCTATAGTCGCTCAACTCATAATCAAAACTTGCATAACCACTAGAAATAGATTTGATCTTATCGTAAAAATCAAAAACGACTTCGTTTAATGGCAATTCATAAGATAGAACTGCACGATTTCCTGAATAACTTAAACTCTTTTGTTTCCCTCTTTTTTCTTCGCATAATTTCATAATTGAACCCAAATATTCTTCTGGAAGAATTATTGTTGCGTTAATCCAAGGTTCATTAATAGATTTAATAAAATTTGGTTCTGGCATATTAGCAGGATTTTGAAGATCCATAACTGTGCCATCAGGTTTTGTAATTTTATAAACAACACCTGGTGTTGTGGTAATTAAATTTAAATTATATTCGCGGTCTAATCTTTGAACAATAATTTCAAGATGTAGAAGTCCTAAGAAACCACATCTAAAACCTAATCCTAGCGCAGCAGAATTTTCAGGCTCATAAACAAAACTAGAGTCGTTTAATTTTAATTTTGCAAGACTGTCCCTTAATAAATTATATTCTGTGCTATCAACTGGAAATAATCCACAAAACACAACTGGCTTACTAGGTTTAAATCCTGGCAACGGATCTTTTATAGGATTAGTATAATCTGTTATCGTATCTCCAATTTTAGTATCTGAGAGATCTTTGATGCCTGTAACAATAAAACCAATTTCTCCAGGTCCTAAATATTCTTTATTCTCTGCTTTAGGAGTAAACACACCAACTCTTTCAACTGGATGTCTTGTGTTTGTCGACATCAATAAAATTTCCATTCCTTTTTTAATTGCCCCATCTAGTATTCTAACCAATATAACAACTCCCAAATAACTGTCATACCAACTATCAACTAGTAATGCTTTTAAAGGTAAATCTTTATTTCCTTTTGGCGAAGGAAGTTTTTCAACAATTGCTTCTAATATTTCATCTACCCCTTCTCCTGTTTTCCCAGAGGCTGACAAAGCATCTGAAGTATCAATTCCTATAACATCTTCAATTTGTTTTTTTACTCTTTCAACATCTGATGCTGGTAAATCTATTTTATTTAAAACCGTTATAATCTCATGTTGATTATCCATGGCTTGGTAAACATTTGCTAAAGTTTGAGCTTCCACACCTTGGGTGCTATCAACAATAAGTAATGAACCTTCACATGAAGCAAGTGACCTGTTTACTTCGTAACTAAAATCGACGTGGCCCGGTGTGTCAATAATATTTAGGACGTAATTTTTACCATCTTTTTTTGATTTATAATTCAATCTAACTGTTTGAGCTTTGATAGTAATTCCCCTTTCTTTCTCTAAGTCCATTGAATCTAAAACTTGAGTTGTCATCTCACGTTCTGTAAGACCTCCGCATTTTTGAATTAATCTATCTGCAAAAGTGGATTTACCGTGATCAATGTGTGCAATAATTGCAAAATTTCTTATATTTTCTTGTGCTGACATTTAGGATCTTAATGTTGCATCAAAAGATTTTTGCATTATTTGAATTATTTTATCACTTAATTCTTCAATTTCTTTATCATTTAATGTCTTGTCTTGTGATTGGATTAATAAATTTAAAGCAATAGATTTTTTATTCTTTTCAATATTTCCTCCTTGGAAAACATCAAATATTCTTATTTTTTTTATTAATTTTTTATCTACACTAAGTAATACATTAACAATTTTTTCTGCTTCAAATTTTTTATCAATAATAAATGCAAAATCTCTTTCAACTTTTTGAAAATTCGAAAAAACATATTTAATTTTCTTTTCTGTATTTTGGTTATTAATAACTGGAATATTATTTAAAAGAATTTGAAAACCAAAAATAGGCCCATTTTTAATATCAAGTTCTTTAGTAATTTTAGGGTTAATTTCTCCAAAATTGGCAACTGGCAACTTATTAGAATTTAAATAAAATTTTCCCGATCTGCCTGGATGATAATACGATTCGGATTCCTGAATAACTTTTAGATCTTGCTCGTGAATTCCAAGTTCAATTAATGTTTTATAAACAGAATCTTTAATTTCAAAAACATCAACGTCCTTATCTTTTTCTAACCAATTTTTTCTATAAATTTTTCCAATTTGAATTCCTCCAATAACGGCAATTTGTTCTCCTGGTTTTGAACCTAAAAATACTGGTCCATATTCAAATATTTTTTGATCTTCAAAATTCCTATGAATATTATTTTTAATATGAATTAAAAGATTTGAAAAAATAGAAGATCTTAAAGTATCTAAATCATTAGAAATTGGATTAGCAATTAATAAATCTTTACTATGTAAACCAAATAAAGAATCAATTTTTGAATTTGTAAAAGAATAAGTAATTGTTTCCATAAAGCCTTTGTTAGCTATAGATCTTTGTGCAAATCGATGTAATTTCTGTTTTCCTGTTAAAATATCTTTTGAGCTATCAACTTCTGGCTTGATAAGCTGAATTTTATCATAACCTCTAATTCTTATTAATTCCTCTACTATATCAACTTCTTCGTTAATATCAGGACGCCAAGTTGGAATATTTATTGTATATGCGTTTTTACTTTCTTTAAATTTAAACCCTAAATTATCTAAAATTTTTTTAATTTCAGCTGACGAGATTTTACTTCCGATAATTTTTTCAAATTGATCTGAATTAAATTTAATTTGTTTATTTTTAAAATTACTTTCTCCAGAAATAGTGAGGTTACTTATTTTTCCTCCGCATAATTTATTAATAATTTTTGCTGCAAGTTTTAATCCATATTCCATGAGGTTGGGATCAACTCCTCTTTCAAATCTAAATTTAGCATCAGAATTAATGCCCAATTTTTTTGCAATTTTTGATATTTTAACTGAGTCAAACAATGCTGATTCTAAAAAAATATTTTTAGTATCTAAAGAAATTGAAGAACTTTCTCCCCCTATTACACCTCCTAAACCTAAGATTTCTTTCTCATTAGTAATCAGACAAGCGCCATCTTCAAGTGTATAAGTATTATTATCTAAAGCTAAAAACTTTTCTCCCTTTTTTGATGCGCGCACAATAACTTTTGTATCAATTTTATCAGCATCGTATGCATGTAGAGGTCTATTTAAATCAACCATAATGTAATTTGTAATATCAACAACAGCTGAGATTGGATTCATTCCGATTGAAATTAATTTATTTTTTAACCATTTTGGACTTTCTATATTTTTAATTCCTTTAATGTAGCAATGAGTAAATGAAGAACATCCAGAATTAGAATCAATAATAACTTTAAAAGGATTTTTAATATTTGTTTTTAATTTAATTTCTTCTAAATCGATTAATTTTCCAAGGCCTGCCGTTGATAAATCTCTTGCAATACCTCTCACTCCTAAACAGTCAGATCTGTTAGGGGTTATAGATATGTCAATTACTGGCTCGCTATTGTTTTTAAAATAACTATTTCCGACTTTAAATTTTTTTGAATCTAATTCGGTAATTCCTTCGCTTTCAACTGATAAACCTAATTCAGATTCAGAACAAAGCATTCCATAAGAATCGACACCTCTAATATTGGTAACTTTAATCTTAAGTTGATTTTTTGGAATAATAGCCCCTGGTCCTGCATAAACAGTTAATAAACCATCTCTAGCATTTGAAGCACCACAAACAACTTTTAGTATTTTTCCAGAGCCAATATCAACATCACATAATTTTAATTTATCTGCGTTTGGATGTTTTTCTGCTTTAATAATTTTCGCTACTAAAAAAAAATTATTCTTATCTGTTGTTCCAACACTTTCAACTTCAAGTCCTATATTATTTAAAGTTGAAACAATCTTTTCAATATTTGCGCTTGTTTTTAAATGATCCTTTAACCAAGAAGAAGTTACTTTCATCTGCTAAAGCCTCTATAATTTGCTGGTATATCTAATGGATCAAATCCATAATGTTCTAACCATCTAACGTCTGTTTCAAAAAAAGATCTTAGATCGTTTATTCCATATTTAAGCATAGCCAATCTATCGATTCCGATACCAAAAGCGTAACCTTGATAGATTGAAGTGTTTACTTTGCAATTTTTTAAAACATTAGGATGGACCATTCCACAACCTAATATTTCAAGCCATTTGTCGCCTTCTCCAATAACAATTTTTCCATCTTTTAATTCATAGCCAATATCAACTTCCGCTGATGGTTCAGTAAAAGGGAAATGGCTTGGTCTGAATCTCATCTTAATTTTATCCACTTCAAAAAACTTTCTAATAAAATAATCAAGAACACCTTTTAGATGGCCCATGTTTACATTTTTATCTATATGCAAGCCTTCAACTTGATGAAACATAGGAGTATGAGTTTGATCGCTATCACATCTATAAGTTCTACCAGGTGCAATAATTTTGAACGGTGGCTTTCCGGACAACATAGTTCTTATTTGTACTGGCGAAGTATGAGTTCTTAATAAAATTTCTTTGTCTTTACCTAAATAAAAAGTGTCATGCATATCCCTTGCTGGGTGATGTGGCGGTGTGTTTAATGCTGTAAAATTATTATATTCATTTTCAACATCGGGACCCTCAGCTACTGAAAATCCTATCTCTCCAAAAATAGCTGTTACCTCATCAATGACTTGTGTAACTGGATGAATTTTTCCAAAAGAAATGGGTCTTCCTGGTAAGGTAATATCAATTCTATCTTCTGCTAATTTTTTATTAATCTCTTTTTGCTCAAAAAGACTTATTTTAGAATTAATAAGATTATTAATATTGTCTTTTAATTTATTTAGATTTGAAGCAAAATTTTTTCTATCTTCTACTTGAAGAGTTGTGATTTTTTTAAAAAGTTCACCTATCTTTCCATTTTTGCCAAAAGCTTCCGATTTTATTAGTTCGATTTTATGAAGGGTATCGGATTGATCTATTTTAGATTTAAATTCTTTTTCTAAATGTAAAATTTCATCCATGATGATCTACTAGTATTTATGAAACTAGTTTTCTAATTTAGGCTAGACTGTACCTTTTTTACGATGGATTTAAAAGCCTCTGGATTTTGATAAGCTAAATCTGCTAAAATTTTTCTATCAATAGAAATCTTTGTTTTATTAAGACCATTAATAAATTTAGAATAAGTCAAACCTTGCTCTCTAACTCCTGCATTAATTCTTTGTATCCAAAGTGATCTAAAATTTCTTTTTTTAGCTCTGCGATCTCTATAAGAATATTGTAAAGATTTTTCTACTGACTGTTTAGCAGTTCTAATTGTATTTTTTTTTCTTCCGTAAAAACCTTTGGCAGCTTTGAAAACTTTTTTATGTTTTGCGTGACTTGTTACCCCTCGTTTAACTCGTGACATAAATTATCCTCTTAGACTGTTTGGCATGTAAGATTTAACAATCTTAGCATCAGGTTTTGACATAATTGCCATTCCTCTTTGTCTTCTAATCTGAGAATTGGTTCTTTTAATCATACCATGTCTTTTTCCAGCTTGAGGCATTTTTACTTTACCTGTGGCTGTAATTCTAAATCTTTTTTTAGCTGAGCTCTTAGTTTTAATCTTATACATAAAATAAATACCTGCGGTTTATACTAATATTAAAGATGAAAAACAATAAGTATGAAAGTGAAGAAACTGCTATTTTAATGGCTGAATAATGAAGGTCATTTGTTTACCTTCCATTTTTGGAGACTGTTCAACTTTACCTGTTATTTTTAAATCACTTACAATTCTAGCTGCAAGATCTTGTGCTAGTTTTAAATGCTGCATTTCTCTTCCTTTAAACTTTATTGTAAATTTTACTTTATCTCCTTTAACTAAAAATTTCTCTGTAGCTTTCATTTTAAAATTATAATCATGAACATCTGTTCCTGGTCTCATTTTAATCTCTTTAAGAGTTACAACTTTTTGTTTCTTTTTTGCTTGGCTGGCTTTTTTTTGTAACTCGTATTTATATTTTCCAAAATCAGTTATTTTACAAACTGGTGGTTTTGCATTAGGAGCAATTTCGATTAAATCTAAACCCTGTTCTTTTGCGGTCATCAGCGCATCATTTAAAGAAACGATTCCAATATTTTGACCATCACTTCCAATTAATTGAACATCGGTTGCTCTAATTCTATCATTTACTTTTGGTCCGCGATTTGAAGAACTGTTGGACCTAAAATTACTTCTGTTGTTTTGAAAATTTTGATTAATAACTATACTCCTAGATTTTTGGTGCTAAAGATTCTTTAACTAATAAATTCACAGCTTCATTTAAAGGTAATGTATCTTGTTTTTCTTGTCCAAGTCTTCGAAGTGTAATTGATTGATTCTCTTGTTCTTTAGATCCACAAATCATTAAAATTGGAGTCTTAGACAAAGAGTGTTCTCTAATCTTGTAGTTAATTTTTTCATTCTTAAGATCGATAATATTCCTTATTTTGTTTTTATCAAGTTCAGCTGATACTTTTTTTGCATAATCGTCAAATTCTTGAGAAATTGGAAGTATTGCAACTTGTTTAGGTGCTAACCACAACGGAAGTTTACCAGCGTAATGTTCAATTAAAATACCTATAAATCTTTCAAGTGATCCAAATAATGCCCGATGCAACATAACAGGATTCTTTTTAATTCCATCTTTATCAATATAAGTAGCACCTAATCTGCCTGGTAAATTTAAATCTACTTGCAAAGTTCCACACTGCCAATCTCGACCAATGGTATCTCTTAAAACGAATTCAATTTTAGGACCATAAAACGCTCCTTCGCCTTTATTAATAGAGTAATCTAATTTTGAAGCTTTCACAGCTTCTAACAATGCAGCCTCTGCTTTATCCCATAGTTTGTCATCTCCAACTCTTTTTGCTGGACGATCAGAATATTTTAAAATTACATTTTCAAAACCAAAAGCTTTGTAAATATCTAAAATCAACTTAGTAACTTTTAATGACTCTTCTGTAATTTGATTTTCAGTGCAAAAAATGTGAGCGTCATCTTGTGTGAAAGACCTAACTCTCATTAATCCATGCAAAGATCCCGAACTTTCATAACGATGGACTTTGCCAAATTCTGATAATTTTAAGGGTAAATCTCTATAGCTTTTAAGTCCTTGATTAAAAATTTGAACACAGCCAGGACAATTCATGGGTTTGATTGCAAAAACTCTCTCATCTGGAGTTTTCGTTGTATACATATGTTCTTGAAATTTTTCCCAATGACCAGATTTCTCCCATAATGTTTTGTCTAAAATATCAGGTGTGTTTACTTCTCGATAACCAGCTTCAGTTTGTTTTTGACGCATAAAATCAATAAGAGACTGAAACAGCTGCCAACCTCCTTCATGCCAAAATACGGCACCCGGACTTTCTTCTTGAAAATGAAATAAATCCATAACTTTTCCAAGTTTACGATGATCTCTTTTTTCAGCTTCTTCTATTCTATGCAAATATTCATCTAACTCTTTTTTATTTCTCCAGCATGTTCCATAAATTCTTTGAAGCATTTCATTATTTGAATCTCCTCGCCAATAAGCTCCTGCAAGTTTTGTCAGCTTAAATGCTTTGCCTATTTTTCCAGTAGAAGTTAAATGTGGTCCTCTACATAGATCATGCCACTTACCATGAAAATAAATTGAAATTTCTTCTTTAGTTGGAATGCTATTTATTATTTCAGCTTTATAAAGTTCTCCTTTTTTTTTAAAATGTTCTATAGCTTTTTCTCTATCCCAAACTTCTCTTGTTGTAGGTTCATCTCGATCAATAATTTCTATCATTTTTTCTTCAATTTTTACTAAATCTTCATCGGTAAAAGGTTTCTTCCTAGAAAAATCATAATAAAAACCATTTTCAATAACTGGACCAATAGTAACCTGAGTGTCTTTAAATAATTCTTGAACTGCCATAGCAAGAACATGTGCTGTATCGTGTCTTATAACCTCTAATCCGTAATCATCTTCAAGTGTAACGATTTGTACCGTAGAATCTTTTTCAATAAATGTACTAAGATCCTTAAAACTATCATTTACTTTTATAACTAAAGCTTTTTTTGCAAGTGAAGGGCTGATAGTTTTTGCTATCTCATGTCCATTAACTTTTCCTGGAAATTGAAGTTTTTTTCCATCTAAAAGCGTGATGTTAAGCATGTCTCTTATTAAACTAAGGACTTATAAATTTCTAGTGTTTTAGAACACATCTGATCTACCGTATAATTATTAATAACATTAGCTCTACCTTTTGTTCCTAAATCTTTTAAAAAACTTTTATCTTTTTTTGAAACTTCAATAATCATCTTTGCCAAATCTTTTTCATCATCAGATTTAAATAACCAGCCTGTTTGTCCATCAATAATTGTTTCATTGGAACCTCCGATATTGCTTGCAAGTATTGGTTTCTCCATTGCTTGTGCTTCAACTGCTACTCTGCCAAATGCCTCAGGCTCGATAGAGGCTGACAACACTAAATCACAAGCATTATAAGCTGATGGCATGAAAGATTCGTGTGAAATAATCTTTACATTTTCATCCAATCGATGCTCTCTAATAAAATCTAAAAGATATTCTCTATACTCGGTTCTGCCTTGATCATCTCCAAGTATAATTGCACTAATATTATTTAGTAAATTTTCTTGTTTAAGGAATAATAAAGTATTTAAAAAAAGAAACTGCCCTTTCCAAAAAGTTAATCTGCCTGGAAGCAATATTAAAAAATTATTACTAGATATCCCCCAACGCGTTCTAACACTGTTGAGCACTTCTACATTTGAATTTTTTGGGTTAAAATAATCAATATTAATTCCTCTTGGTATAAGAAAAATCTCTTTTGAGTAATTATAATTATTTCTTATATGATCAAAAATAAATCTTGATCCGGCAATAACAGAATTGCCTCTTAACATAACTGAATTATAAAATTTTTTTAAAGGATTGTTAAAATTATAAGTGCCATGAAAAGTTGAAATTAAAGACACTCCTGATAATTTACTTGCAAAATAACATGACCAAGCCGGAGCACGACTGCGAACATGAATAATATTAATTTTATAAAACAAAACAATAAATAAAATTACAAATACATTAAAAAAAATCATAAATGGGTTTTTGCTATGTACAGAAAATTTAAAAATCTTTATCTTCGTTTGATCAATATTTTTAATTTGTTCTCCACCGGAACATAAAATTGCAGAAAAATAATTTTGATTAGCAATAAATTGTGCAATGTCTTTACAGCCTGTTTCTGCTCCACCCACATCTAATCTTGGAATAACTTGCAATAAACGAATTTTTTTATCCATTAAATTAATATGCTATACTTTTAACCATGAATAATCCAAAGCAAAATTTTTTTTTAACAAAAAATAATCAAAAAATTCATTACAAATTTATTAATAACAAAAGTCTAACTACAATTATTTTTCTTCACGGACTGATGTCAGATATCAAAAGTAAAAAAGCTAAACACTTAAAAAAATTTGTTAATAAAAATAGAATAAACTTATTATTATTTGAATATAGCGGCCATGGTAAGTCTTCAGGAAAATTTACGGATTTTAGTGTTAAAAATTGGGTAGAAGATTCAAGGGCAATTATAAAAAAATTAATCAAAAAAAATAAGATAATTCTTATTGGTTCAAGCATGGGTGCCTGGATTGGAATTATGCTAATTAAATATTTTTATAAGAAAATTAAAGGTTTTGTCGGTATTGCGTCTGCTCCTGATTTTACTGAAGAATTAATATGGAAAAAGTTAAGTATTATTGAAAAAAAAAAAATAAGAGAAAATAAAATCTATAATTTAAAAAATAGTCACAATAATTTTTATCCAATTACTAAAAAATTTTTATATGATGGAAAAAAAGTCTTAGTTCTTAATAAAAAAATTAAATGCAATTTCCCAGTTGAGCTATTACATGGTGTTAATGACTCCTCTGTTTCTTGGTTTTATTCAATAAAATTAATAAAAACCTTAATAAGTAAAAAATTAAATTTAACAATTATTGATGATGGAGATCACTCTTTGTCAAGGACTCAAGATTTAAAGAAACTAGATTTAGCGATTAAAAATATTATTTAAAATACTTTTAAAGCCTTCTTTGTAAGTTGGAAAATGCAGTTTTACTTTTAAATCTTTTTTAATTTTTGCATTACTAACCTTTTTTGAATCTTTATAAAAATTTTTCATTTCACCTTCATTTAAAGACTGAAAAGATACCGGAGATGGATTTTGAATTCCCATTAAACTACACGCATAAGATATAGTTTTATCATAAGAACATGGCATATTGTCTGCTACATTATAAATTTCCCCAGCTTTTGAATAAATTAAAGATTTGAACAAAACCTGAGCTATATCAACAACATGAATTCTTGAAAAATAATGATTACTTTTTTTAACGTAACGAATTTGACCATTTGTTAATCGTAAAAATACATTTCTCTCTGGAGAATAAATTCCTGACAATCTAAATATTCTTGTTGGAATAAAATGGTATCGATTTAATTTCAACCATTCATTTTCAGCTACAATTCTGTTTATGCCTGCATCGTTATTTGTTAATAATTTACTTTTTTCATTAACCCATTTTCCTTCATAGTTTCCGTAAACACTCGTTGATGAAAGATATCCTAGCCATTTAATTTTTTTATTTAAAGTTATTTGATTGTAAAAATTTTCAATAACAAGATCTTTTCTGTCTCTTGGGGGTATTGAAATTAATATATGACTTGCATTTAAAATATATTTAATAATTTTTTTATCAAATTTATTATTATCAAAATAAAAGTTTTTGTAATTAATATTTAAAAATTTTTTGTTAACAGTTTTGGATCTTGAAGTTGTGATTAAATTAATTCTATATTTATTTTTTAAAAGCTCTTTTACGAAGTATTTAGCTGTTAAACCAAAACCAAAACAAACTAAGCTAATTGATTTAGACCGCTTTTCCATGAACTGCCTTATTCGATAATGGTTGTTTTAACTTATTTAACATTTCTTTAGGGCAAACTTGATAAAAATTACTTTTTTCATTACTCCATTGTTGAATAATTTTTTTTGAATAAATTGATTGAGTTTCTTTTTCATGTAATTTTATTAAATTTAAAAGAAAATCATTCCAATAATCTGTTTCAATTCTTTGCCAGATAACTGAGGAAGGGTTTACATAATTCTCAAAGCTATTTTCTGGATCATAAACAAATGCCATTCCACCTGTCATTCCTGCTGCAAAATTGTCTCCTACTTCTCCTAATATAACTACAGTGCCGCCCGTCATATATTCACAACCATTTGTTCCGCAGCCCTCGATAACCGCTGTAGCCCCTGAATTTCTAACCGCAAACCTCTCTCCTGCTTGTCCTGCCGCAAGCAACAATCCTGAGGTTGCTCCATATAAAACAGTATTTCCAATAATTGTATTTTTTGAGGTTTGCATTTCACTGTTCGATGCAGGTTTTATAATTATTTTTGCGCCAGATAATCCTTTGCCAACATAATCATTTGCATCGCCTGTTACTTCTAATTTAATTCCTGAAACTCCAAATGCCCCCAAAGATTGTCCTGCTGAACCTCTTAATTTAATTAAAATATGGTCGTCAGATAATTTCTTATTTTTAAACTGAGTTACAATTATTGAACTTAGTCTTGTTCCAACAGATCTATGAGTATTTTTTATTGCATAACTTAATTGAAACTTTTGTCCTTTCTCAATTAAAGAAAGTGAATCTTTTATAATTTGTTTATCTAAACTATCAGGAACTTCTTTCCTTTCTCTTTTTAAACAATACCTTGGATATTCTCCTGGATCTGCCTGGACTAAAAGTGGATTTAAATCTAAATCATCTAAATTAGCGGATCCTCTACTCACTTGTTTCAATAAATCGGTTCTTCCAACAATTTCATTTAAAGATTTAAAACCAAGACTTGCTAAAATTTCTCTTACTTCTTCAGCTATAAATGAAAATAAATTAACAACCTTTTCTGGTGTACCTGTAAATTTTTTTCTAAGTTCTTCATCTTGAGTGCAAATTCCTACGGGACATGTATTAGAATGGCATTGTCTAACCATTATACAGCCCATCGCTATTAATGAAGTTGTCGCTATTCCAAAATCATCTGCTCCCATCATTGCGGCCATAACAACATCTTTTCCTGTTTTAATTCCTCCGTCAGTTCTTAAAATAACTTCATGTCTTAAACCGTTTAAAGTTAAAATTTGATTGGCCTCTGTTAAGCCGATTTCCCAAGGAAGTCCTGCATACTTCACGCTTGTTAATGGTGATGCTCCTGTTCCGCCTGAGTGTCCACTAATTAGAATTACATCTGCTTTTGCTTTTGCAACTCCTGCAGCAATAGTTCCTATTCCTGTTGATGAAACTAATTTAACCCCAATTTTTGCTTTAGGATTTATTTGTTTTAAATCGTAGATAAGTTGGGACAAATCTTCGATTGAATAAATATCATGATGAGGTGGTGGAGATATTAGGGTAACACCTGGCGTAGAATGTCTCAAAGTTGCAATTTCAGCAGTCACTTTGAACCCAGGCAATTGACCGCCCTCCCCAGGTTTCGCTCCTTGGGATACTTTAATTTCTATTTCATCACAATTATTCAAATATTCTGCAGTCACCCCAAATCTAGCTGAAGCAATCTGTTTAACTCTTGAATTAGCATTATCACCATTATCTTTTGGAATTGCTCGTCTTGCATCCTCACCTCCTTCCCCACTACATGATGCGCCGCCAATTCTGTTCATAGCAATTGCCAAAGTTTCATGCGCTTCTTTTGAAAGCGCTCCTAAAGACATACTTCCACTTCCAAATCTTTTTCTAATGTTTGTAATCGATTCTACCTCTTCGATTAGAATTGGTTTTTTAATTAAATTAAAGTCTAAAAGATCTCTAAGATTTAAAGGATGTTGTTCATTAATAATTTTTGAATATTTTTTATATAAATCATAAGAGTCTGTTGCGACTGCAGTTTGCAACATATGCATAGTCATTGCCTGATTTGAATGTTGCTCTCCTCCTTTTCTAAATTTATAAAATCCTCCGATTGGTAAACTGATAACGTTACCTCTAAATGCTTTTTGATTTTGAGTTCTGATCATTTGCTCAATTCCCGAAACTCCAATACCAGAAATTTTTGAATACATTCCTGGAAAATATTCAGCAACTAAGGCTCTACTTAATCCAAGACCGCTAAAATTTAAACCACCTCTATAAGAACTGATTACTGAAATGCCAAGTTTAGACATTACTTTTAATAACCCGTCGTTAACTGCTTTAATATAATTGTTAACACACTCTGTAAAAGTTAGTTTTTCAAAAATATTTTTTTGATGTCTTTGATAAATACAATCAAACGCCAAATACGGATTAACTGTTGTGGCACCAACCCCAATTAAAACTGCAAAATAATGAACATCTAAACATTCTGCGGATTTAACATTTAATGAAGTAAATTTTCTTAGTCCCTGATTAACTAAATGTGTTTGAACTGCGCCTGTTGCAAGAATAATTGGAATTCCAATTCTTGTTGCTGAAATCTTCTCATCGGTTAGAATAATATGTTTGGCGCCTTCTCTGACTGCTATTTCTGCCTCAGTTTGAATTCTTTTTAATTCTTTTTTTAAGCTTAACTCTGATTCTTCAGAATCAAATGTACAATCTATTTCTTTATATTCGTCATTTAAAACTTCAAATAATTTTTTAAATTGAGCATTAGATAATATCGGACTTTCTAAAAGATAACTTTTTTTATTAAACAAATCTTCGCCTAAAATATTTTGTAAATTTCCAATTCTTGTATTTAAGGACATCACTCTATTTTCTCTTAAAGAATCGATTGGAGGATTTGTTACTTGGCTAAAATTTTGTCTAAAAAAGTGTGATAAAGGCCTATAAATATCGGACAAAACAGCTGTTGGTGTATCATCGCCCATTGAGCCAACAGCCTCTTTTTGATCCTCCACCATTGGATGTAAAATCATTTCTAAATCTTCAATAGAAATGCCAGCTGCGTATTGTTTTTGTCTTAATTTATCTCCTTCAAAAGAATTAAACTCTTCTAAATTGTTAAATTTTTTACTGATCTCAATTAAATTCTGACTAAATTTTTTGTAAATAGGATTTCTAGATAATAAATCTTTAATTTTTTTATCATTATAATAAACGCCCTCGTCAAGATTAACTGCTATCATTTGTCCGGGGCCTACTCTGCCTCTATAAATAATGTTTTCTTCTTGGACTGGAACCATTCCAGTTTCTGATCCTGCAAATAAAATTTTATCTTTTGTAATTGTATATCTTAAGGGTCTTAAGCCATTTCTGTCTGTTGCTGCTAAAATCCAATTACCATCGGTTGCTGCGATTGCGGCCGGACCATCCCAAGGTTCAATGACAGAATTTAAATAATTATACATGTCTCTGTAAGCTTGAGGAATAATTTTGCTTCTCTTAGACCATGCTTCTGGCATCAACATCATCTTAACAAGAGGCAATGATCTTCCTGACCTTGTTAACAATTCAAAAACAGCATCCAGACAGGCTGTGTCTGAACTTCCAGATTTTAAAATTGGTTTTAAATCATCAATATTTGGATATAAATCAGACTCAAGTCCTTGCTCATGAGTCTTCATCCAATTCACATTTCCTTTTAAAGTATTAATCTCACCATTGTGAGCTAGAATTCTAAAGGGCTGAGCAAGTTCCCAACTTGGAAAAGTATTCGTTGAATATCTTTGATGAAAAATTGAAAATCTAGAAATAAATCTTTTATCTAATAGATCTGGATAAAAATCTGACAAATGCTCAGCGAGAAACATTCCTTTATAGATTATTGATCTTGAGCTAATTGATGAAATATAAAAATCTTTTAATTGCGACTGGGTAATTCTTTTTTCAATTTTTTTTCTTACAATATAAATATTTTTTTCTAATTCTTCTGAACCTGTTTTTTCTATTGGAGAAAATAATATTTGCTCAATTTCTGGTCTTGTATCATTTGCTTTAATACCAAGAACTTTTGCTTTTACAGGAACGTGTCTCCATCCAAAAATATAAAAATTATTAGAAAGTAGTTCGTGTTCAACAATAGTTCTGCAAGCTTCTTGTGCTCCATAATCATTTCTAGGTAAAAAAATCATACCAACGCAAAGTTGGTCGTTTTTATGAGTATGATGTCCTGTAATTTTTATTTGCTCTTCAAAAAAATCTTTTGCTAACTCCACATGAATTCCAGCTCCATCGCCTGTTTTTCCGTCCTTGTCTACTGCGCCTCTATGCCAAACAGCTTTGAGAGCTTCGATCCCATTTTCAACCACTTCTCGTCTTGGTTTTCCGTCAATTGAGGCAACAAAACCAACCCCGCAAGCATCATGTTCATCCTCTTTATTATAAACTCCTGCTTTAATAAGTTTTTGTAAATTTTGATCTAAAATTTTCATAAATAATTACGCAACTAATCTTTTTTTTGCCGATTTAGAAATTTTATTTTTTAAATAAATATCCATTGCTTCTGCTGCATCTCTTCCATCTTTAATAGCCCACACAACTAAAGATGCTCCTCTTACGATATCTCCGGCTGCAAAAACTCCATCTAAATTTGTTTGCATTGTTTTAAGATCTATTTTGATAGTTCCCCATTTGGATACATCAAGTTTTGGTTCTGAGAATAAACCTGGAATATCTTCAGGATCAAACCCTAAAGCTTTAATTACCATATCTGCTTTAATTTTAATTTCAGAGCCTTTAATAATTTCTGGTGTTTGTCTTCCAGTCGCATCAGCTTCTCCTAATTTCATTTTATTAAGAACAACCTCAGTTACTTGTCCATTTTTTCCAATAAATTCTTTTGGATTTGTAAGCCATTGAAAATCTACTCCTTCTTCTTCAGCATTAGCAACCTCTCTTGCTGAGCCTGGCATATTTTTTTTATCTCTTCTATATAAACATTTCACTGATTTAGCGTTTTGCCTTATTGAAGTTCTTACGCAATCCATTGCTGTGTCACCCCCTCCTATTACAACAATATCTTTTCCTTCAGTATTCAAATATCCGTCATCAAACATTTTAACTTTGTCACCTAAACCTTTTTTGTTTGAAGCTGTTAAAAATTCCATTGCTGGATAAATATTTTTAAGATTTGATCCTGAAATTTCTACCTCTCTAGCTTTGTATACTCCTGTTGCAATTAATATTGCGTCATGTTTTTTTTTAAGCTCAGATAGAGTTGCATTTTTTCCAACTACAAAATTTAATTCAAATTTAATTCCGCCTGCCTTTAAAAGTTTTGTTCTTCTTTCAACAATATTTTTTTCCAATTTAAAATTAGGAATACCATAAATTAATAATCCACCTGGTCTATCGTATTTGTCATAAACCGTAATTTCGTATCCAATTTTTCTAAGCTGATCTGCAGCAGCAAGACCTGCTGGTCCTGCTCCTATAATGCCAACGCTTTGTCCTAAATCTTTTTTAATTTTAATTGGTTTTACCCAGCCCTCTTCAAAAGCAGTATCGGTAATAAATTTTTCTATCGAACCAATAGTAACTGTGCCATGGCCTGCTCTTTCAATTACACAATTTCCTTCACAAAGTCTGTCTTGGGGACATATTCTCCCGCAAACCTCTGGCATATTATTAGTTGCTGAGGAAATTTCATAAGCTTCTTCTAATCTACCTTCGGCTGTTAATTTTAGCCAATCAGGAATATTATTTGAAAGCGGACAGTGAATTTGACAATAAGGAACTCCACACTGTGAACATCTGCTAGATTGCTCTTCTGCTTTTGGAGCAATGTAATTCTTATAAATTTCAGAAAAATTTTTAACCCTTTGAGATGGACTCAATTTTTCAGGAGTTTGTCCTTTTGTATTAACAAACTTGAGCATTTTTTCTGACATTATTCGAAATATGTAAAATTTAGTGTTTTTTTACTATTATTCACATAAAAGCTATATTTTTAAAAGATAAATTAGGTCAGTAATTATGAATCAATTTATGTTATTTATTAATAAATAAGTAAAATTAAGGTTTTTTATTAATATTCAATTAATAATTGTAATCAATTTTTAACTAATAATTAAATTTATAAAGTTATCTGCCTAGACTAAAGTTTTAGTTATGGATGAATTTATCAAAATAGTAATTCTTGGAATCGTTCAAGGTATTACAGAATTTTTGCCAATCTCATCCAATGCTCATCTTATTATGCTGGAGCGGCTATTAGATTATCATAATCATAATGAAATTTTAAATCTTGTTTTTCATTTAGGTTCTTTACTTGCAATCATTACTTATTTTTTTTCAGAACTTTTAGGATTATTAAAAAAACCGAAGATGATTTTTAATATAATTACAGCAACTATACCCGTTATTATTGTTGGATATTTTGTTTATAAATTTCGTCTTATAAATTATGGATATTTTTCAATAAAGATAATTGCTATTGCTTTAATTATTTTTGGAATTCTTTTGTTTATTAGTGACAAAATTAGTCACTCGAAAACATTATATAAAGATCTTAATTTAAAAAGTTCTTTAGTGATTGGACTATTTCAAATTATTTCGCTTATTCCTGGCGTAAGCAGATCGGGTATTACTTTAACGGCTGGACGTTTTTTAGGATATTCAAGATTTGAAGCTGCAAAATTTTCATTCTTTTTATCAATACCAACAACCGCTGGAGCATGTTTTCTTGGAATTGTAGATTTGATTAAAACAAATAATTCGGATTTAAACTATATTGCAATAGTTGCCTTTATCACTTCTTTTCTATCTTCTTATCTTACAATAAAATTCTTTTTAGCTTTTATATCTAAATTCAATTTAAATATTTTTATTTATTACAGAATAATTCTTGGCACATTTATATTGTTATTTCTTTAGCGAATAACCTGACTAAAAATATAATTAGGCAATACTGTTTCAACAGTCCTTGTTGATATTCCAAGCTCCTTAAAACCAGGATATTGATTTGAGCAAATATTATCTGATTTTAATATTTCTAATTGATCTTCTGTAAGCAAAGGATTGGGTAATAGTTGCATTATTTTTGCCTGCACTCTTGCTACAAAGTCTGGAAGTTCTATTATAAATCTTTTCTTTTTTAACGACATAAGCAGTGTCTCTATTAATTCTTTAAAAGTATAAATCTTAGGACCTCCTAATTCGTAAACTTTATTAGGATTAATCTGTTCTATAATTTTAATAATTGCATCATTAACATCTCCAACATAACATGGTTGAAACTTTGTTTTTGCACCAGCAAGAGGAATAACAGGTAAAAGATTTATTAATTTATTAAATAAATTAAAAAAATTGTCATTTGTTCCAAATACAATACTAGGACGTACAATAATTGAATTTTTAAAGTTATTAATGACTGCTTCTTCTCCTTGAAATTTTGATTTTATGTATAAAGAATTAGAATTTTTGTCTGCTCCTAATGCTGAAATATGAATAAACTTTTTAGTGACCTCTTTATCTAAAATACTCGTTAAAAATTTTGGAAATAGATGATGCGCATGATCAAATTTTTGATTTTTTTTCTCATATAAAACTCCTATACAATTAATTACAATCTCTGAGTTCTTAATAAATTCATTAAGACTTAAAAAATCAAAAGGGTTAAACTTTAAAACTTCAATCTGACCTGGTTCCCCCATTGGTTTGAGATATCCATGCAGATATGGATTTCGTGTTGGAACGATTATTTTAAAACCTTTTTTTGCAAGTTTAGCTATTAGATTTCGACCTATAAATCCTGTGCCGCCGAAGACTGTTATTGTCTTTTTTTCTGCCATTGTTTAATCATAGTAATTAACGATAATACCTTTTATTTAACAATAGTATGAAAGTCAAAATCCATAAAAACGATCTGCCTAATAATTTAAATCTAGGAAAGATTATTGCAATTGATACGGAGACTATGGGTCTTGATTATAAAAGAGATCCCCTTTGCCTTGTCCAAATATCTTCTGGCAATGAAGAGGTTCATTTAGTTCAAATTAATAGAAAGACATTTAAAGCTGATAATTTAAAAAAAATACTAGAAGATAATGATATTAAAAAAATTTTCCAATTTGCAAGGTTTGATCTTGCAGTTTTAAACTACTATTTAAAAGCAGATATTAACAATGTGTACTGCACAAAGATTGCGTCAAAAATTGGCAGAACCTATACAGACAAACACGGTCTTAAAGATTTATGCAAAGAACTTTTAAACGTTGAGCTATCAAAACAAATGCAAAGTTCAGATTGGGGTTCTGAAACTTTAACTGAACAACAGGTAAATTATGCAGCATCAGATGTTTTGTATTTGCACAAAATAAAAGAGGAACTTGATAAAATTTTAATTAGAGAAAATCGAATGGAACTAGCGGAGCACTGTTTTAAATTTTTAAAACATCGGGTAACATTAGATCTCGCTGGTTGGAATAATCAAGATATTTTTTCACATTAGATGGTACAAAATCAAAAAATAAAATTTGCTAAAGAAGTAATTTTTCAAGAAATTGATGCATTAAAAAAATTATCTAAATCTTATAATGCTAATTTTATTAAAGCCATTGACCTTATCCAGAAATGTAAAGGTAAGGTGATATGTGTTGGTATGGGAAAATCAGGCCATATTATTAGAAAAATTTCTGCAACATTAAGTTCTGTGGGAGTTCCCTCTATTTATCTACATCCATCTGAAGCTGCTCATGGTGACCTTGGCGCTTGCAATCCAAAGCAAGATTGTTTTTTGATTATGTCTTATTCTGGAAATACTGATGAATTAAAAAGTATATTAAATTATGCGCACAAATTTAAAATGCCTATTATTGGTGTTGCCTCAAGAGAAAATTCAACTTTAATTAATGCGAGCACAATTAAAATTGTTCTTCCTAAAGTAAAAGAGGCTGGTCTTGATATTGTGCCAACAAGCTCTACTTCAATGTTGCTTGCTTGGGGCGATAGCGTTGCAATAACACTGATGAAATTAAATAAATTTAGTAAAGAAAAGTTTGCTGTTTATCACCCCTCTGGGGCATTAGGAAAACAACTTACGCGTGTTAAAGATATTATGATTAAGAAAACAGAAGTGCCTTTTATCAATGAAAATGTATCTGTAAAAAATGCTGTCATTCAAATTACTAAAAAAACTTATGGCTGTGTGCTTGTTGTAAATAAATCTAAAAAAGTTACAGGAATTATAACAGATGGAGATATTAGACGTTCAATTCATAAGAAGAATTTTTTAGAAAAAACTGCAAAAGAAGTAATGACAAAAAAACCAAAAATGATTTCTGAAGATACACTTGCAGGAGCCGCTCTTGATATAATGAATGAGAGAAAGATTACCTCTCTTATTGTTAAGGGTAAAAATAATAATTACGGACTAATTCATATACATTCTCTTATTAGTTTTGGAGTTTAATGAAACTCAACGAGATCAGAAAAAAACAGCTTAAAATTATAGGTATTGGTCTTATAGTAATTTTTATTGTCTATTTCGTTTACCCGACTATCAATACTTTTAGATTAAAACTTACATCAAAAAATATTAAACCCACAGAGGGTGCTGAGAGTAATGTGTTTGAAAATATTAGTTATATCGGCGTTGATGCAAGTGGAAAACAGTATAACGTTCGAGCAAAGCTTGCGAGCATTGATAAAGACAATCAGGACCTTATAAGTTTAAAAGAAGTGGATAGTGATTTTTTATTAAAAGATGGCAGTGTCATAAAAATTATAAGCAAAACAGGTCTGTTTAACAAAACAACAAATGATATTTTGTATGAACAGAATGTTAAAATAACTCAAAAAGATGGAGTGGTTACCGCAAGCCGAGCTGAGTACCTTGTAAAATCAAATAATATATTTGTAAGTGGCAATGTAATTGCAGATTTCGTTGAGACTGACTCAAAAACTAAAAAGCGGCGCACTAGTCAAATTAAAGCAGATAAGGTAATAATTGATACCTTTAAAAAGACCGTAGAAGTTGTAATGGAAGAAAAAGGCAAACAGGTTACTGGAACATTAAGCAATGAATGATAAAGATAAAAAATTTACAGTCATATCTAATAAAAAAGTAATTAAAAGATTTGCGGCTGTTGCAGATTCTAATATCTCAAGTTCGTCAGAAAAAATTGATGAACCCAAACAACTGGCTCAAGAAGAAAAACCTTTTATCCTTTCTAAAAATAATCTTGTAAAAGAAACAAATACAATTCTAGAAAACCAAACAACAATTAAAAAACCAATAGAAGAAAAAATTAACGAACCTGCTGTTGTTAAAAAAATTAATAAAAAATTAAATAACAGTGTTTTTAAACTTATCTCAGATGACTATTATTATAACAGAGAGCCATTAACCCTTGAAATTAGCCATTTAACAAAAATAATCAAAAAAAGAGTTATTCTTAAAGATGTAAGCGTAACAGTAAACCCTCAAGAAATTGTTGCATTGCTTGGCCCAAATGGCGCTGGCAAGACAACTATGTTTTCTATAGTGCTTGGAATTTTAAATCCAACTCAAGGTAAAGTCATTTTCAATAATAAAGTAATTAATGAACTTCCAATTCATATGCGTGCAAAAGAAGGTATTAGCTACCTTCCACAATCAAGATCAATTTTTAGAGGGTTAACTGTTGAGGAAAACATTAGAGCGGTTGCAGAAGTTGCAATCAAAGACCAAGAAAAGGAAGATGAGTTAGTTGAGCATTTATTAAATGAATTTAAAATTTCACATCTTCGAACAGCTTCAGCACTAAGTCTTTCCGGGGGGGAGGCAAGAAGAGTTGAAATCGCAAGATGTTTAACAACATCTCCTAAAGTATTATTGTTAGATGAGCCGTTCGCCGCTTTAGATCCTATTGCAATCATTGAACTTAAAGAGATGCTTAGACACCTAAAAGATAAAGGTATTAGCATTTTCATTACTGATCATAACGTTAAGGAAACTCTTGATATTGTAGACAGAGCTTACATTATTAACAGTGGAGAATTAATTGCGGAAGGATCTCCACAAGAAATTGTTGAAAATAAAAAAGCAAGACAGCTTTACTTAGGATCTCAATTTAGAATTTAATTATCTATCAATAATTCTGCTTAAAACAAATCTTGCTAATTTTCCCATAAAGAATGCTGGAATTAGCGCTATAAAAAAAGCAGGTATCCAAGCTCTAATCCAGATTAAAAAAAAATGATCTACAAATCCTATGTTCATTAATGAAATAATAAATGACATCATTAGACTCATGCCAAATGCCATAATGATAGTAAAAATGTAAGGCTCAAATTTCTTATTTAATTTCACGATAATAGGTAGTTTAAATTAATTTAATAAAGAATCTGCTATAATTGTCAAATTCATTATGAAAAGAAATCCTGTAGCCAAAGCTCTTCGAACGCCAAAATTTAAAAAGAGAATTATTAAAGATAAAAAAAAATATAATAGAAAAAAAATCAAAAAATTTTTTAAATAAGATTTATTTATTTCTTAAAGACTTTCTATACTCTGAAGGCGTTTGAAAATTCATTGACCAAATGCCAATTTTATTTTCTTTTGCGTACTTTTCGTCTTCAATAAAATCTTTAGAATATTGAGTATATGCAACCGCATAACCTTCTCTTACCATAAATCTAGATAAACTTTCTTTACCAATAAAACATTCTGCAACTAATCTTTGGTAGCGATCCTTGTCTTTTACAACACATTCGGGAATTTTATTTGCAATTTTATTTTTAAGAACATTTTTCGCAATAACTCCACATTGAATTTTTATATTATCTTTTTCACAAATTTGTTTAGTTTCTGGAGCATCAATACCAAAAAAACGATACTTCAGTTTACCTATATGAATAGTATCACCATCAATTACTTGGATATTTTTTTCTTGGGCAAATGAAATGTTTGATAAAAAAAAAGTTAATATAAAAAAATAAATAATTTTTTTCATGAAAAATTATTTAAAAAATTGCTATTTTTTTTCGTTGAGTATTTTGAATTTTATCAAGAACTTCAATATTTAATTGATCTAGCTGTTTACTCTTAAGGTCTCTTAAATTTTGAACAACTTCTAAAAATCTTTCTGACTCCGATCTTGTGATAAAATCTTTGGTTAAAGTTATAAATTTTTCAACATAATTTTTTCTCTCAAAAGGACGTTTGCCCCAAGGATTAGCATCGGCAATTCCTAATTCATCTTTAATCTTAGTGCCATCTTTTATTTTAATGACAATCCTACCGCCAAAACATTTTTTCTTTGGGTCTTTGTCGTGATATTTTTTAGTCCACTCTTTATCTTCAAAAGTTTTAATCTTTTTCCAAAGGGCTACTGTGCTTTCTTTTTTTGCTCTTTCTGGCTTATAAGAATCTTCATGATGCCACTTACCATCTTCGAGAGCGACTGCGAAAATATACATGATAGAATGATCTAATGTTTCTCTGCTTGCATTAGGATCCATTTTTTGAGGATCGTTAGCACCTGTTCCAATTACATAATGAGTGTGATGAGAAGTATGAATTTCAATACTATCTATTTTAGAAAAATCTTTAATTTTTGTTCTCATGTCACGTGCCAAATCTATTAAAGCTTGGGCTTGATATTCTGCAGAGTGTTCTTTGGTATATGTTTCAAGAATTACTTTTTTAGACTCACCTTTTTCTGGCAAAGGAACAATGTATTCTGCGTCAGGTCCTGATAAGATTCGAGCTATTACGCTATCTTCTCCTTCATAAATTGGATTTGGAGCTCTTTCTCCTCTCATGCAACGATCAACTGCTTCAATTGCAAGTTTTCCAGCGTGAGCAGGAGCAAATGCTTTCCAGCTAGAAATATCTCCTTTTCTAGATTGTCTTGTTGAAATTGTTGTATGTAAAGATTGTTGCACGGCTTGATAAATAGTTTCAGTATCTAATTTTAAAAGAGATCCTAATCCTGCCGCAACGCTAGGTCCTAAATGTGCGATGTGATCAATTTTATGTTCGTGAAGGCAAATTCCTTTAACTAAATTAACTTGAATCTCATAACCAGTTAAAATTCCTTTAATTAAATCTAAACCACTTGAATCTTTTTGCTGTGCCACAGCTAGAATGGGAGGAATATTATCTCCAGGATGACTATAGTCAGCTGATAAAAAAGTATCATGGAAATCTAATTCACGAACTGCTGTACCATTTGCCCACGCAGCCCATTCACAATCAAATTTTTTAGATGAATCAATTCCAAAAACTGTTGCGCCATTTACTCTTGGATGAGCCAATGCCATTTCTCTAGCAGTTGTAACTGGTTGTCTTGAAAAAGATGCAATAGCAACAGATGCGTTATCAATAATTCTATTAATCACCATATCAGCTGCTTTTTCATCTATAGGTGAATTATCGCTTGCAACTTTAGCAATTCTATAAGCAAGCTGATCTTCTTTTGGTAAATTTACTTTTGATGGGTAAACTTTAACTTTAAATTCTTTCAAGATAATTTCTTATAATATTCAAAATATAAAATAACAATATTTTTAATTAATTCTTTTTATAGTTAATATTTTATCTCCCACTTTAATATTGTTTTGTTCGAACCAACCTTTATTAACTTCAAGAGCAAGTACTATAGGTTGTCCAGAACAATGTTCCGCTAAAGATAAAGGCTGCATATCTGTTATTTTTACTATTGTGTTTGTTTTGCTAATAAAAGCGATCGATAAAGGTATTTGAGTATCTTTCATCCAAAAACATGGACTAGAACCTTCTTCAAAAATAAATAACATCCCATTGTCTTTTCCTAAAGCTGGACGATTCATTAAACCCTCGCTTTGCTCTTCATCTGTTTCTGCTATTTCGGCAATTAATTTTTTAGAGCCAATTTCGATTTGAACTTTCGAAAGTTGAGCAAAGGAATTATTTACTAATAAAAGAGTGAGAATTAATATTTTTGCAATTTGTTTCATTTTCTTTTTTGACTATTTCCTTTTGATAAAGACACTGGATATTTTATAATATTTTTTTTTAATTTGACGTAAAAACTTTTCTCTATATCAATGTTCATTTTTTGAGAAATTCTTAATAAATAAAATAATATATCAGCAATCTCGTCAGCTACTTTTTCTTTTTCTACCTTTTTTAAATCGCTTTCTTTTAACCACTGAAAAATCTCTACAAGCTCGGAGGCTTCTACCGATAAGGCCATAGATAGATTTTTAGGCGAATGAAATTGATCCCAGTCTCTTTCTTTAACGAAGTTTTTAATTTTTTGATTAATTTTCTTTAAATCCATAACAAAATAGTTATTTAATTTAATTGAATGTTTAAATTACACAAAAAATTACTCAAAACTACTCATTCTGTAGCCGATCTAAACTTATGCACTGCGCGGTTGATGGATAATGCTAAATTTCCTTGGCTCATTCTTATTCCGAAAAGAAAAAATATCAGACAAATATTAGACTTAAATAAAAAAGATCAAATAAAACTTATGGAAGAAATTGATTATTGTAGCAAAGTTATGAAAAAAACTTTTAAGGCTTTTAATTTAAATGTAGAAAAAATTGGGAATATTATCCCACAGTTACATATTCATATTATTGCAAGAAATAAAAAAGATAGTTCGTGGCCTCTTTCAGTCTGGGTTGTAAAAGGAAAGCCTTATAAAAAATCTCATTTGAGTGAAACGATAAAGAAAATACAAAAACTTATTTAATATGCTGAGCTATAGGCACGGATATCACGCTGGGAATGCAGCTGATGTATTAAAACATTTTATACTTCTTTATGTTTTAGATTATGTAAAAAAAAAAGATAAAAATTTTATCTTTATTGACTCTCATGCAGGCGCAGGAAAATATTCTATTTCTGAACCTTTTATGCAGAAAAATAAAGAATACCTTCAGGGTATTGAAAAAATATTTAAAATAAATAGTGATGATATTTTTTTGAAAAATTATTTAGACCTAATAAAATCAATAAACTTTAATGCTGATCTTAAAACATATCCTGGCTCGTGCTATCTTGCTGCCAAAAGTTTGAGAATAGACGACAAGCTTCATTTTCTTGAATTACATCCTACAGAATTTTTAAATCTTAAAAAAAACTTTGAGAATGATTCAAGAATAATTATTGAAAACGAAGATAGTTACAAAAGACTTAATAAATTATTACCTCCAAAAGAAAAACGTGCAGTCATACTAATTGATCCATCGTATGAACTTAAAGATGAATATGAAAAAGTATCAAATATGTTATCAGCTTGTTATAAAAAATTTCCTCTTGGAGTTTATATTGTTTGGTATCCTGTATTGAATAATAAAAAATCTGAATCATTTGTTCTTAATATTTTAAAAGAAAATTATAAAAATCTTTCCCATATAGAAATTATTACGGACAGTTCTAATGATGGAATGCAAGGTAGTGGTTTATTTGTAATTAATTGCCCTTGGTCTATAGAAAAAGATATTAAAAAAAGTTTAGAGACTATTTTTGATTGTTTAAAAAAATCTAATGATCTTTCTAAATTACTATTTAAAAATAATATTAATTAAACAAATAAACTTGCTATTCCAAGAAATGCAAAAAAACCAACAACGTCTGTAACAGTTGTCACAAAAACGGTCGCTGAAACCGCAGGGTCTATCTTCATTTTATTTAATGTTACTGGAATGGCAATTCCCGCTAGACCAGCTACTGTTAAATTTACAATCATAGCCGCGCCAATAAGAATGGCTATTTTTAAATCATGAAACCAGAAATAAACAAAAATTCCTGTAATTGCAGCAAATACCAGTCCATTTAACAAACCCGTTACAACCTCTCTATTAATAATTTTCATTACATTTTTTGCATTCAATTGTTGTGAAGCGATTAATTGAATTGTCACTGTTAGTGTTTGTGTTGCAGCATTTCCTCCCATCGACGCAACAATTGGCATTAGGACGGCAAGGGCAATAACTTTTTGAATTGTATTTTCAAATATTCCAATAACAAATGAAGCCAAAACTGCAGTGAACAAGTTAATAAATAACCAAACAAATCTATTTTTAGATGTCTCTAAAGGATTATCGCTAATATCCTCTGCAGCTCCAATACCTCCTAATCTCAAAGCATCTTCGACCGCTTCTTCTTTAACAATGGTTACAACATCATCTCCTGTGATAACTCCTATTAATTTTTGTTCTTTATCAACAACTCCGGCTGAAACTAAATTATATTGAGTAAAAATATTACCAACTTTTTCTTTGTCAAGATCCGCTGGAATAAAAGTTTTGTTTTCTGCTACTAAATTTTTTACTTTTATATTTGGATCTGACCTTAAAATATTTGAAATAGATGCATTGCCGATTGGTTTTCCTTCTTTATCTACAACAAAGATTTCTAAAAACTGTTCAGGTAAATCTGTTGAGTCTCTTAAAAAATCCATGGTTTGACCGACAGTCAAATCTAAATCTATAGTTACAAATTCTCTCTGCATAATTCTTGCAGCAGAATCTTTTGGATATTTTAATCCTAATCTAAAAAAATTTTGATCTTTTTGAGGAAGATTATTTAAAATTTGATTTTGAAATTCTTCAGGAACATTTTCTATAATTTGAAAGGCATCATCTGATTCTAATTCTTTTATAATTGAAGAAATTATATCTGGAGAAAGCTGTTCTAATATTTCTTTTTGCAAAATATCAGATAACCCTAATACCACTTCAGGGTTTAAATCTGCAGATTTATGACTAAATAATTTTATTTGAACTTCATTTGGTAAAGTTTTGATTAAATCGGCAACGTCTGCTGGATGGTATTTATCTAATAATTCGTGAACAAAAATAAAATTATTCTGCTTAACGCTTTCAGTTAAAGAAGTAATTTGTTCTTCGGTAAAAACATGCCCTGTTCTGACTTTAGAAGTTTTACTAGCTTCTTGGGGCATGAAAATCTCACATATAGGTTCAGCTACTATCTATAACGAATTTGATTAAAAAAAAAGCCTAATTTTAAAACTTAGTACTGTTTTTTTGATCTAGATTCTTTTGGAGCTGTGCTCTTTGCCTTTTTTTTTTCTTTTCTTGTATCGCGACTTTTTGCCATAATAAAAATAAACTACATTAAATATTAATTAATTCTATTGAATTAATTATCGACACCGATATAGCAATATAGGCTTAATTGTGGATGTTTTTTAATAATAAAAATAAAGAATTCTTAGGTATTGCATACATGATTTTATGTATGTTTTTCTTCTCTATCAATGACGCTTTTATAAAATATATTCTCTTTCTTTATAAAGACATCACTATACTTGGTGAAATTATCTTTATTAGAGGAATTATTTCAACGGTTATTCTAGGTTTATATTTATATTATAAAAAAAAATTAAATTTTAAAGTTATTACCTCCAAACCTCTACATCTTAGAGGATTGGTAGAATCTATCGCTGCTATCTTTTTCTTTTTAGGTCTTATGTATCTTCCGTTTGGAGAGTTATATTCTCTTATGAATTTAGCTCCAATTTTAATTACTGCTTCTGGAGCATTTATTCTTGGTGAAAAAGTAGGATGGAGAAGATGGACAGCTGTAATTTGTGGATTTGTTGGCGTGCTTATTGTTATAGATCCAAATAATTTAAAATTTGGTTTTGCTTTTATTTATCCTCTCATTGCTGCAATTTTTATTACTCAACGAGACACAATTACTAGAAAATTTTTAAATCAATTTGATAGTTTGCAAATTGTTTTTATTACTTCTTTTTCAGTTACGATATTTTTTGGTTTTGGAATGTTTTTAAACTATAAACCTATTAATTTAGAAATTTTTATATATATTTTTCTTTCAGCTTTTTTTGTAACACTTGGTTATTATTTTTCAGTTTTAACTATCAAGGCAGCAAATATTTCAACTACTTCACCATTCCGTTATACAATAATAATCTTTGGCATAATTTTAGGTTACTTTATATTTAATGAAATTCCTGCTTTAAATATGGTTCTTGGTTCACTAATCATTATGGGTAGTGGTATATTTATTATTTTAAGGCAAAAAAAAATTGGAATAATTAAATAATGGAAACGCTAATCACTCTTGTTGATTTGCTAAAATCAAAAGCAAAAAAAACTACTGAGGATGATGATTTGTTAGAATTTGAAAAAGGTAAATATTTTTTTGGGGTTGTTAAAAATGAAAATAAATATGAAGGAATTACTATTAGTAGAAAATTTGAATCTAAACATTCAAAAAGAATTGGCTTTAAAATTATAGATACAAT
Organism: Fontibacterium abundans (SeqCode); assembly: GCF_965235095.1. Taxonomy (GTDB): domain Bacteria; phylum Pseudomonadota; class Alphaproteobacteria; order Pelagibacterales; family Pelagibacteraceae; genus Fontibacterium; species Fontibacterium abundans. Next base: position 866,946 of record NZ_OZ249405.1, read on the forward strand.
TGATGAATATTCTGAGAAAAATCACGCTAGAATTATGCGATATTTAGATGATTAAAATAAAAATATGTTAAGTTATTTTCTCAGAAGTAGTAAATGTGATAAAATTATTTTAAATTAAATAAAAGATATGCCCTCATTTGATGTTGTAAGCAGAATTAACTATCAAGAATTTGATAATGCTCTTGCTAATTGTTTAAGAGAAATTGGAACTCGTTATGATTTTAAAGGTCTTAATATTTCAATTGAAAGAAAAGACAAAACAATCACAACTCTTGCGCCAGATAATTTAAAACTTAAACAAGTGAATGAATTACTGCAAACGCATCTTATTAGACGTAAAGTTGACCCAAGAGTGATTAAAATAAAAAATACAGAAACTGCAACTGGTGGAACTGTTAGGCAAATTAGTGAATTGAAAGAAGGAATTGATCAAGAAAGTGCTAAAAAAATTATTGCAGAAGTGAAAAGTTTAAAACTTAAAATCCAAGTAAAAATTCAAGGAGAGGAATTACGAGCAGATGGAAAAAAAAGAGATGATTTGCAGGAAGCAATTGCCGCTATTAGAACTATTGATATTGGGCAGCCAATGGAATTTGTAAATTTTAGAGACTAGCCCTATTTCTTTTAATTAAAGACTTAATTCTTTTACTAAACTTAGGTTTCTTTTTAAAACTACGATCTTTTGAAGACTTTCCGCTATATCTTTTTGTCATTTTGCCACAGAGTAATATAATAATTTAAATAATAAAATTTTAATATGAGATTTCTAAATATTTTTTTACTAATATTATCTTTATTTACGTTACAAGTATCTGCTCAACATAAAGACGCTAAAGATCATAATCATAAAAATATTGAGGCTAAGAGTCCTTATCCTTCGGTAGATATTAAAGTTATTAAGGATGCAAAGTCTGGTTACAATATTCAATTACTTACTAAAAATTTTAAATTTACCCCTGAAAAAGTTAATAAAGAAAATGTGATGAACGAAGGACATGCGCACATTTATATTAATGGAAATAAAAATAGAGTTTATTCTGAATGGTACCACATAGAAGATGAAAAACTAACTCAGCCAATTAATCAGATTAGAGCCACATTAAATGCGAACGATCATTCTGAATACACGGTAAATTCAAGACCGATTGAAGCAATTGGAGCCATCAAAAACGAAAATATTGGTAATTGGTATAATAATAAAAAATAATTACTTACAAGGCAGATTAGATTTTTTCCAACCCTCTCCTGTTGCTGGATTGCCTTCAAAACCATCTGAAATATTAATTAAATTTTTATAACCTTGTTGCTCCAATAATTTTGCTGCTGTCATCGATCTAACTCCTGATCTACAAATAATTAAGATGTTGTCTTTTTTAGAAACTTTTTTATCAAGAAATTCTTTAACAAAGTTTTCATTTTTTTGTCTATCAGGTCCTAATAAAATAGAGATAAATAATGTTTTAGAATTTAAAGATTCTGCATCAGGTTTTCCAACGCCGTTCCACTCTTCTTCTGTTCTCACATCAAGAACAACACTATTTGAATTCTCATTCAAAAAATCTTTAATTTTTTCTGATGGAATATTAAATATTTCACTCATAAAACTATTTTATATTTCCAAATGATAACGTTTTTAATTCCAAATATTCTTCCATTCCATATTTTGCACCTTCTCTCCCGATACCGGACTGTTTAATTCCACCAAAAGGCATGTAGGCGCTTGCAAAAATTCCAGTATTAATTCCAATCATTCCTGCCTCAATAGCCTCTGCTACCCTCCAAATTCTTGCGATATCTTTTGAAAAAAAATATGCAGCAAGTCCAAACTCAGTATTGTTTGCAAGATCAATTACTTCTTGCTCAGTTTTAAATTTGAAAAACGGCGCCACAGGACCAAACGTTTCTTCATTTGCAAGTTTCATGCTATCATTAACATTTGCAAGAACAGTTGCTTCATAAAATCTTCCACCAAGTACGTGACGCTTTCCTCCAACTTCAATAGTTGCCCCTTTTGTAACAGCATCTTTTATATGCTCTTCCACTTTTGCAACCGCAGCATCGTCAATTAAAGGACCTAATTGTGTTTCGCCTTTTAAACCATCACCCATTTTTAATTTTTTTATAACCTCAACAACTTTTTTGATAAAATTATCATAAATCTTTTCTTGAACATAAATTCGATTTGGAGAAACACACACCTGTCCTGTATTTCTAAATTTTCCAAGCATTAGTCCTTCAATGGCAGCATCAACATCGCAATCGTCAAATACAATAAATGGAGCATTGCCTCCAAGTTCTAAAGAAAGTTTTTTCACCGTATTTGCACTTTGTTGCATTAAAATTCTTCCAACCGCTGTGCTTCCAGTAAATGAAATTTTTCTAACTTTTGGATTTGAAGTTATTTCTTTGCCAATCTCTTCAGGCTCGCCTGTTATTATATTTATAACTCCTTTTGGAAATCCAGCTTGCTCAGCAAGAACTACAAATGCAATCGCTGTAAGTGGTGTTTGCTCTGCAGGTTTAATTACAAAAGTGCACCCAGCTGCAAGTCCTGGTGCGCATTTTCTTGTGATCATTGCTGCTGGAAAATTCCAAGGTGTAATTGCTGCGCAAACTCCTATGGGTTGTTTAAGAGTTATCATACGTTTATCTTTTATTGGATCTGGAAGAACATCTCCGTAAACTCTTTTTGCTTCTTCAGCAAACCACTCTATAAAGTTTGCGGCATAAATAATTTCACCTTTTGCCTCACTCAAAGGTTTTCCTTGTTCAGCTGTCATGATCGTTGCCAGATCATCTTGATTATCAATAACTAAATCATACCATTTCTTTAAAATCTTAGATCTTTCATGTGCTGTAAATTTTGACCATAATTTAAATGCAAGTTCTGCCGCATCAATTGCATTTATAGTTTCTTTTTTTCCAAAATTTGGAACCTCTGCTATTAACTCGCCAGTTGCTGGATTTATAACTTTGATTTTTTTATCAGAACTAACCCATGCTCCATTCACGCAACACTTATTAATAAGTAAGTTCTTATTCTTTATATTCATAATAAATAGACTTTTAGGCTTAGATTCAGGGTTTTTTTAATAATATATAGAAATTAATTGAAACTCAAACCTTAGAATATTTAAACTTGTCAATCTATTTGGTCTAGATAAACTCAAAGACTTCTAAAATTAACAAAATAAGGAAAATAACTAAATGTTCAAAAAAATAACTAACTTACTTACTGCAATTTCTTTTTTTGCTGTAACTACGTTATTTGGTTTTTCTGCATCCGCTCAACAAGCTCCTATCGTTATTAAACTGAGCCACGTGGTTGCTGAAAACACTCCAAAAGGGCTAGCTTCTTTAAAATTTAAAGAACTTGCTGAAAAGAAACTTCCAGGAAAAGTACAAGTACAAGTATTTCCAAGTTCACAATTATTTGGTGATGCAAAAGAGTTGGAGGCACTTTTACTTAACGATGTTCAAATCATAAACCCATCTTTATCAAAATTTGATCGATACACAAAAAAAATAGCTGTATTTGATTTACCTTTTTTATTTAAAGATGCCAAGGCTGCAGCAGGCTTTCAAAAATCTAAAGAAGGTCAAGATTTACTTAGATCAATGGAAGACAAAGGTCTTATCGGTCTTGCTTATTGGCATAATGGTATGAAACATTTTTCTGCTAACAAAGATTTTAGAGTTCCAGCTGATATTAAAGGCTTAAAATTTAGAATTCAACCCTCTGACGTTTATGAGTCTTTTATTAAAGCAATTGGTGGTAATGCGCAAAAAATGGCATTCGCAGAAGTTTACCAAGGCTTGCAAACTGGAGTAGTAGATGGACAAGAAAATACTTTTTCTAATATTTACTCTCAAAAATTCCATGAGGTTCAAAAAACAATTATTGAATCAAATCACGGGATTTTAGATTACATGGTTGTGGTTAATGCTAAATGGTGGAATAGCTTACCTGCTGATATTAAAAAAGGTTTAACTGAAGCTATGAACGAAGCAACTGTTTATAACAATTCAATTGGCCAGCAGAAAAATGATGAGGCAAAAAAATTAATCATCGACTCTGGTAAAACAAAAGTTGTAAAACTGACTGATGCTCAATTAGCTGAATGGAAAAAATCAGTTGCACCAGTTTACGCACAATTTGAAAAGGATATTGGACCAGATCTAATAAAAGCTGCACAAAAGTTCAGCCTTCCTGCTCAACCTAAAGCTGAAAAGCCAGCGACCAAAAAATAGTTTTTTTATAACTTCGACGCGGATATAATCCGCGTCGGAGAATTATTAGTTCTAAAAATTTTATTTTTATGAAAAAACTTTACGAAAATTTTGAACAATATTTCGTTGCCTCTTTATTGGCGGGTATGACTCTACTCGCTGTGGTCAACGTTTTTGTAAGGTATGTTTTAAAAGGAAATATTACATGGGCGATGGAGGCAAAAATCTTCATGTTTGCTTGGCTTATATTCTTTGGAGCAAGTTGGGGAATAAGAATTGGTGCTCATATTGGAATGGAATCGTTTGTAAATTTATTTTCCAGTAAAATTAAAAGATTATTTGCCTTATTGGCTGTCTTACTATGTTTGACTTACGCCGTTATTATTTTTATTGGTAGCTATAAGTACGTTGAGAGTAGATATTTACTTGGAATTTTATCTCAAGATATAAAATGGTTACCTCAGTGGGTTCCGAGGATAATCATGCCAATTGGATTCGGCCTTATCATTTTTAGATTAGTTGAAGTTTTAATAAGAATTATTATTGGTAAACAGGATAACCTTAATTTACTGGATGAAGCAAAGGATGCTATAAAATCTTTTAAATTTGATAATAACAGTCCAAAATAATGACAACTCTCACATTATTTTCTGTCTTATTTTTTTGTATTCTAATTGGTATGCCAATTGCCATTTCCTTAGGACTATCAAGTGTTTTAGCAATATTATTATTTGGCACAAGCTCTCTTGCATCCTTATCGCTTAAACTTTTTGATACATCTGAGCACTATACTTTAATGGCAATTCCTTTTTTCATATTAGGAGGCGCTTTAATGAGTACAGGTGGCGTTGCTAAAAGACTTGTTCGTTTTGCAATTGCATGTGTCGGTCATATAAGAGGTGGTCTTGCTATAGCAGCAGTTCTTGCTTGTACTTTTTTTGCAGCGGTATCAGGTTCCTCTCCCGCTACTGTTGTTGCGGTTGGAAGTATTATGATCGCAGGTATGGTTAGTGCAGGCTATACGAAAGAATTTGCTGCGGGGGTAATGTGCAATGCTGGCACTCTTGGAATTTTAATGCCACCATCTATTGTGATGGTTGTATATTGTGCGGTAACAGAACAATCAGTTGGAAGATTATTTTTAGCTGGAATAATTCCAGCGTTATTACTCTCTGCTTCTTTGATGTTTGCTATTTATATTCGTGCACGAATTGCAAATTTGCCTGCTCAGCCAAAAGCATCAACTAAAGAACTAATTGATAGTGCAAAAGACGCGGTGTGGGGATTTTTACTTCTTTTTATAATTATGGGCGGAATTTATGGAGGAATTTTTACACCAACAGAAGCTGCTGCAGTTGCCGCTGTTTATGCTGTGATAGTTTCTTTATTTATTTATAAAGATATTACTTTTAAAACTTTGCCACATGTTTTTGTGGATGCATCAAAAACTACCGTCATGCTAATGTTTATTATAGCTAATGCAATTTTGTTTGCTCATATTTTGACTACCGAACGAATTCCACAAATGATTACTGAACAAATAACAAGCATGGGTCTATCACCTATTGCGTTCTTAATTATTGTAAATTTAATTTTATTGGTTGCTGGAAATTTTATGGAACCCACAGCAATTTTGCTAATTTTAGCTCCAATTTTTTTTCCAATCGCGATTGCCCTTGGCATAGACCCTATTCATCTCGGTATTATTATGGTGGTAAATATGGAAATTGGAATGATTACTCCCCCCGTTGGTCTTAATCTTTTTGTAACATCTGGAATTACTGGGATGCCCTTACTCTCGGTTGTCAAAGCTGCTTTTCCTTGGCTAAGTGTTTTATTGGTATTTTTAGTAGTAATTACCTATTTTCCAAAAATATCAACAATTCTCCCTGACACAATTATGGGCCCCCAAGAAAAAATAAATTTAAAAAGATAGGAGCTTTTTCTTTTGAATAAAAAAATTGAAAATATTTCTATAAAACTTGCAAAGTCTAGATTTAAAAATAAATTTATAACTAGAATACCTAAAGGCGTTATCAATAATATTAAGAGTGCAACCGCCATCTGTAGAAATGCAGAAAATGAGTTACTTTGGAATCCCATTGGTTTTAAAGCTGGAGCCACGAATAAAAGTATGTGGAAAAAATTAAAAGCTAAAAAACCTTTTTTTTCTTATTTATATGAAGAAAGCACATACAAAAATAAGGGTAAAATGCCTTTTCAAAGTAACCTAATAGGCGCCGAGCTTGAAGTTGCTTTTAAGATTAAAAATGAAGTTTTTAATTTTAATAAAAAGATTACTAAATCAAATGTTAGTAAATTTATTATAGGTATAGCGCCTGCAATAGAGGTTGTTGGATTTAGACAAAAATTAAAAGCAATTGATTGTCTTGGAAGAATGATTTCAGATTTTGGATTAAATGTTGGCTTTGTTACAGGAAAATTAACAAAATATAGTTTAAAGAAAATTACTTCTATCCCAACAGTTTTAACTAACAAAACTGGTAAAAAAGATTATCCTGGAAATACAAAAATTGTTCTAGGCAATCCAATTAATTCATTGATTTGGCTTCTTAATGAAATAAGAAAAAATAATATGATATTAAGTTTTGATTTCTGGGTAACAACAGGTTCTTCCACTCCTATTATACCTATTAAAAAAGGCGATCTTTTTTCTGGAAGCATTAAAGGTCTTGGCAGCGTGTCTTTAAAAATTAGCTAAATTACTTTTTAGTAATTACCATTTTTCGTGAAAGATAAATTAAAAGAATAATTACAATTGAGAAAATAATTGTAAGAAAATCTAAATTTTCTCCAAGTAAATAAATTGAAAATGCAAAAGTAAAAAAAGGCATAAGCAATTGAATCTGGCTTACACGCACAGCGCCACCTATATCCAATCCTTTATACCAAGCAAAGAAGCCTATCCACTGTGAAAATATTGCAACATAAAAAAATCCAAGCCATGAAATGATATTAATTTCGGTTTTTGGAAAATAATAAATCGCCAAGGTAAAGTGAACTGGTAAAGCAAGAACAAGCGCCCATGAAATAACATCTGCGGAAACCATAATTTTGGTAAGTTTAGCTCCAAAATTGTAGCCAATTGCAGCAACGATAACTGCAATACAAAATAAAATATCAGAATATGATAATTCTAATTTTTTATTTTCTTCATGACCGTGAATTAAAATATAAATAACAATCAGTATACAACCAATAAAAGCACACACCCAAAATCCTAATGATGCTTTTTGTTTAAAATAAAATGAAGCTAAGATTGCTGTAGCTAATGGCAAAAAAGCTAAAATTACTCCAGCATGTATTGATGTAGAATAAATCAAACCTAAAGAAAGAGTTAATGGGAACACTACCGTTATACACAAAGCTATTATTGAAAAATTAAATAAATATTTTAATTTTGGTATTTTTTTTCTAAAAAATAATAAGTAAAGAAGAGAAAGAATTCCAGCGAGCGCTGATCTACCAAAAGTAATAAATTCAGGAGAAAGCTGACCATTATTAGCGCCTAGAGCAATCTTAGTAGCTACTGGTGTAATAGAAAAAATAATTATCCCAATAAGACCAAAAATAAAACCTTTAGTCTCATTGCTTAAACTTGAAAAAAAAATTTTCATTAAATATTCAGATTAACTAGCTTTTTTTAAGTCTTGTCTTTCTCTTTCAAATAATAACGCTAAACGATCAATCATATAATCTGATGCTTCAAAAACATTTTTTGGGTTAAACATTTTAGTTTCAGTAGAATCTGTTTTATCCTCTAATGAAATATCATTCAGTAGACGTTCTGATGCATTTTCTCCTTTAATATAAAGTAAAAATAAATAGTCATTATCAGGAGTGTCTTGGTTCTTTATAAAGCACTCACCATTCTCAGCAATATTATCAATAAAAGCTAACGGGGCTCTTTTTTTTGTTAAGTATCTTTTGTTAACCTGGAATACGATAGATTTCATATTTCTAGAATACTTTTCTAATCTATCAACAACTTGTTGTTTAATTTCATTTTCTCTCTTTTGTGCATCTAATATTGCTCTCGCTTCTTCTCTTGTTCTTCTATGAGCTTCAAGTTCAAGTAATTTTGCTTCTCTCCTTTTAAGTTTAATCTCTTGTATTTTTTCTCTAAAAATTTTTAAACGATCTTCGATAGCTCTTATTTGGCTTCGTAACTGATATATTTTTTCTTTCTCTTCTCGTTTATGATCTTTGAGTTGTAAATCTAGTCTTCTTTCAAGTGCTTTTTGCTCAAGAACAATTCTTTTCTCTAAAGCTTTTTGTTCTCTTTCTAAATTACGTAACTCTGTTTGTTTTGACTTAAGTAATTGCTTATTAAATTGGAATTTTTGTTTTTTAAGCTCATTAATCTCACGTAAATTTTGTTTTTTTAACGATTCAAAATCACGTTTTTTTTGAATTGCTTGCTGCTTTAAAATCTTAATTTGTTTTTTATTTCTATTTTCTTTCCAAGAAATAATTCGATTTTGAAAATATGATTTTAAGCCAAAAAAATTAGTAAGCTGTCCTTTAATATAGGCACTAAATTTATCTAAAAGATTAGTTTTATATTTCGATATTTTTCTAATCTTTAATTTCTTTTTCCTAATTTTTATCTTTTTTCTTTTTTTTAAAGATTTTTTAATTTTTTTTATTTTGGTCTTATTTTTTTTTATGTAGATTTTTTTACTAGTTTTTTTCTTACTTAATTTTTTTATTTTCTTCTTAGAAATATTTTTTTTTCTTAAAGATTTTTTGATCCTTTCTTTTGATTTAATTTTTTTTTTAATCTTTTTTTTTAAAGAAAGTTTATTTTTTTTAATTAATATTTTTTTAAATATTTTTTTTTTAACTACTTTTTTCTTGGTAACTCTTTTGATTTTTTTAAATGACTTTTTTTTATTTTTTTTCTTGGTTTTCATCGCAGATAAACAAAAATATTATGTCAAATAAGGATAAATTATAACTAACATTAAATCGAAAAATTAATAGATAATTAATTATCTATGAAAAATTTAAATCTTTAAGATCTTTTGCTAAATTAGATCTTTGCTGCTCAGTCAAAGCAACTAAAGGTGGTCTAATATTTGACCAATTGCTATCTTCTTTAATTTTTGTAGCTTTTAAAGCTGGAATGACAGGATATTTTTCAAAAACATCTCTAACAGCTTTGATCTTTTTATTAATTGATTCACCTTCTGATTTATCGAAAGAATTTATTAATTTTGCAGCCTCGATATTTACGTTAGTAGTTGCGCTAATACATCCTGAGCAACCAATATGCAGTCCGTCATAAAGAAATTTTTCACTACCTGGATAAACAATAAAATTTTTTATCTCTTTATATTTTTTAGTATTTTCGAAATTACCTGAGCTATCTTTTATTCCCGTAATAGTGTCTGAAAATTCTTTTTTAAGTCTATTAACAAGATCTATAGAAATAGTAACGCCGCTCACCTGCGGAATATTATATAAAAATATACGAAGATTTGTTGATTTAACTGCATTGATAATTTCTTTGTAATATTGGTAAATGCCTTCATCCGAAACATTTTTATAATAAAAAGGTGGAAGTAATAAAACTGAATATATTTTATTTTCTACTGCAGTCTTAGTAAGTAATGCAGCGTCTACAAAAGAAGTATTGCCAGTTCCTATAATTATTTTTTCTTTTGACAAATCGCTATTTGCTATTATTTTAATTAAATCTACCTTTTCAGATATAGAAACTGAATTTGCCTCACCCGTTGTTCCCAGTGGCGCTAAACTAATATTATTTTTTAATAAAAACTCACAATGCGAAATAAATAATTTTGTATCTATAGTTAAGTCCTTTTTAAAAGGAGTTAAAACTGCTGAATAAACTGCTTTTTCCATAAATATTATTTAAATTTTAATAACAATGATATCTATACTAAATTAAAAATTTTGTAATTATATTTTAAATTGAAAATAGCATTAATTATAGGTGGAACGGGACAAATTGGAGTGCATTTAGCAAATCATCTCCTTAAGAAAAACTATAAAGTATTTGTTTCAACTAGAAAAATTACCAATCATAAAAAAAATAAATTTAAAGTCATAAATATTTATAAAAAAATTAATTTTATAAAATTAAATTTATATAAAAAAAAAGAAGTTCTAGATTTAATTAAAAAAATAAAACCGCAGAGTATTTATTATTTAGCTGGCCAAAGTAGTGTCGACAAGTCTTTTAAAAAACCAAGAGAAACTATTATAAGTAATTTTAATGGTTGTAAAAATGTATTAGAAGCTTTGAAAGAAATTAAATTTTCTGGGGAGTTTATAAATACCGCTTCTAGTGAAATATTTGGAAATCAAAAAGGTTTTAAATCTTTAAATAAAAAATTAAAACCTATAAGTCCTTATGGTAAAGCTAAGTTAAAATCTTTTAATTTAACAAAAAATTTTAGAAAAAAATTTAAATTAAAAACTTACAATGCAATTCTTTTTAATTGCGATTCAATTTTAAGACCAAAAAACTTTGTTATACCTAAAATATGCTTATCAGCCATTAAAGCTTTCTATGGTCACAAAGAAAAAATAAAATTTGGAGATATTAATGTCGTAAGAGACTGGGGCTGGGTAGAGGAATATGTAGATGGTATTTACAAAATGACCCTAAAAAAACCAGATGACATAATCATAGCATCAGGAAAATATTTTAAATTAAAAGATCTAATTAAATATGCTTACAAATTTTTCAATCTTAATTGGGAAGATTATATTATTCAATCAAGTAACTTGAAAAGACCTAAGGAAATTAAAGAAGTAAAAGTTAACACTAAACAAACTCATCGTAAAATAGGCTGGAAAGCAAAAACTGATGGCAAAAAAGTTATTTTAAAATTAATTAAATATTATTTAAAAAAAAAATAATATGAGAATTTTATTTATTCAGCCAAGGGTTGGTATTGGTGATTTTATTTTATTTTTACCGTTTATAAAAGCAATCGCAGAACAAAAACAAAATTCTGAAATTTATATTCTTACAAAAAAAAGAACTGCAGCTGATCAAATATTAATTAATGATAAAAAAATTAAAATACTTTTTCTTGAAAGAAGTATAGATGGTAAAGAAAAACATGATGGTGTTAAAGGTTTTTTTCAACTTAAAAAGTTAATTAAATCATATTCATTTAATAAGGCATTTATCTTACATCAAAGTTGTAGATATGCTTTATTATGTAAATTAGCTGGCATTAAAAATATTCAAGGTTACGGGAGAAACTTTCAATTTCTTTTTTTATCTCCTTTAACTTTTAATAGAAATCTTTTTAAGAAAAATTTTAATATTTACGAAGAAGCTTTAGAATTTACAAAAAAAATTATTAACTATAAAGAATTTAAAAGAAATGCTGAAATAATAATTAATAATAAAGAAAAAGAAGATTTTGATATCAAATACAAATTTAATAAAAATAAAAATATTATAATTGGAATTGGTGGGTCAGGACCCACTGTTAAATGGCCAATAGAAAATTGGATATCGCTTATAGATTATTTAAATAAAAATTTTAAAGTTAATTTTATAATTGCTGGTGGAAAAAATGAGGAAGTAGAGTTTAATTTGATTAAAGAAAAATTAAGGATTGATAATATATTTTCACTGTGTAATCTGAATATTAGAGAAGCGATTGTTGGTATTAGTTTCGGAAAATTTTTTATCGGCAATGACAGTGGTATGCATCATCTCGCTGCTTCAATTGGTATAAATACGTTAGTACTCATCGGCTCTACACCTTTAAATTACACCAAATATTCCACTTTTATGAATCAAATAATTCCGGATGGATATAAAGAGGTGGGCCACTCATCCAATGCCATGAAAAGTATTTCAACTGATAATGTTATAAAAAATTTTGAAAATATAAATTTAATAAAGAAATTATTTTAAAACTCTTCCTAATTTTTTCAATAAATCTTGGGGAATTTTATTTTTTGGATCTTTCAATTTTTCTTTTATTTTATTTTTTAAATCACTTTGAATAATTTCATTATTAATATTTAATAAAACATTAGCAAAAACCATTTGTAGAACTTCTTTAAATTTAGTAGATTTTTCAGCAGTACCTACGTTATTAAAAGACATTTTATTTAAAGTAATATCCTTGTTAATATCTAAAAACTCTGAATAAGCATTTATCTTAGTGTTATTAATAGTCAGTTGATTAATTAAAAAATCTTTATTTTTTTTCTTAGATTCATTCTTAGATTCCAATTCTTTGGACGCCTCAATTTCTTTAGCTGAGGATCTAGAAGGATTCTTTAAAGTAGGTTTAAACGAGCCAACATTGTCTTTAACTTCTTTATTATTTATTAGCACTTCGTAATACAAAGTTGCTCCATCGATGTTAATATCCTTAATAATAATGGTATCTTTGAATAGACTAGTTAATACAAAGTTTGCATTAATATTTTTGATCTGAATAATATTTTTATTTTTAAAGCCATCTAAATTTTTAATTTCGATATTACTAATTTTAATTGAAGAGCCCAATATACTAGTGTCTATTTTTCCTATAGATACTTGCTGTCCTAAAGCCTGATTTCCTTGATCAATAATTAAATTTTTTACTATTTTATCTACTCTATAACTTAAAAAATCTAGGATTAAGAATACTATACTTAAAAAAACTACCGAAAGAATAATGATTTTTTTTTTATTCATATTGTAAGAAATAAGATCATAACAATTATGGGAGACAATAAAACAAAACCTATTAATTTATTTTTAACGAAAAAATATTTTAATATTTCTAAAAAATCTTTAATGACCATTTAGGTATATCAATATATATAATTAAAATTTTAGCAATACACATTTCAATGAATGCATCCGTACCAAAGATAAATAAAATTTTAAATACAGTAAAAATTCACAATGAAGAGTTGATTGATAATTATTCATGGATTAAACAAAAAGATTGGAAAGAAGTAATATTAAATCCTAGTAAATTAAACGCTCAAGTTAAAAAATATTTAGATGAAGAAAATTTGTTTAAAGAAAATCAACTTAAAGATGTTAACGATGTAGAAAAAAAACTTTTTGAAGAATTAAAATCTAAAATCAAAAATGAAGATAATTCTGTTCCAAAAAAAGATGGAAATTATTTTTATGGATATAAATATAATAAAAATAGCGAATATCCAATTTATTATAGAAAAAATATCACAAACAATTCTGAAGAAATTATTTTAGATTGTGAAAAAAAATCTAAAACACATACTTATTTTAATGTAGCTTCAATATCTCACAGTCACGATCACAGGCACGTAGCTTATAATATTGACACTAATGGCTCTGAATACTTTTCTATATTTATTGAGGATATCCAAAAAAAGGAGTTACTAAGTCTTGAAATAAAAAATACTACTGGAGATATTGTTTGGTCTTTAGACAATAAGTATATTTTCTATGTTAGATTAGATCAAAATCATCGACCTACAAAAGTTTTTCAACACAAAATTGGTTCTAATAGTGAAAAGGATTTATTAATTTATGAAGAAAAGGATCCATCTTTCTTTTGTTCTATAAATTTATCGAAAACTAAGAATTACCTATTTATTAGGACGGCTGATCACGAAACTTCTGAATATCTTTTTATTAATCTAAAATTAAATGAAACGAAACCAATAGTTTTTAGAAATAGAATAAAAAAAATTGAATATGATTTAGAGCATCATGAAAAATTTTTTTTGATAAGCACGAACGTCGATAATGCAAAAAATTTTAAAATAATGATCAGTCATGAAGAGTCTTATCAAAAATGGGAAGAATTTATTGCTTATAATAAAGTTAATTTAATTTTAGATTTTATTTTATTAAAAGACTGGCTCATTAGGTTAGAAAGAACTGACGGTTCTGAAAATATAATCATCTTAAATCTTAATAATAAAAATCAACATAAAATTAGTTTTGATGAAGAAGCATATAATCTTTCATTAGACCATGGATATGAATATGAAACAAATGTATTTAGATATTCATACTCGTCTCCGACAACACCAAAGAGTGTTTTTGATTATGACTGCAAATCAAAAAAACAAGAATTAAAAAAGACTCAAGAAGTTCCTTCTGGTCATAATAAAGATGATTATATTTGTAAAAAAATATTTGCTACCGCGCATGATGATAAAAAAATTCCAATTACAATCTTTTATAAAAAAGGAGTTAAATTAGATTCTAATAATTACTTATTGCTTTATGGTTATGGATCTTATGGAATATCCATACCAAGTAATTTCTCTACTAATAGATTAAGCCTGGTTGATAGAGGAATTGTTTATGCGATAGCACATATACGAGGTGGCAAAGAAAAAGGATATGAATGGTATGAGAATGGAAAACTATTAAACAAAAAAAATACTTTTTTGGATTTTATAAGTTGCGCTGAAAAACTATGCGAAGATAAATATACTTCTCCTAAAAAAATTGTTGCTCAAGGAGGCTCTGCTGGTGGATTGTTAATGGGCTATATTGCAAATGAACGACCAGATTTATTTCTTGGAATAATTGCACAGGTACCTTTTGTTGATATCTGCAACACTATGCTTGATGAAGATTTGCCATTAACTGTTACAGAAATTCCAGAGTGGGGAGATATTAAAAATGATAAAAAATCTTTTCTATATGTAAAAAGTTATTCACCTTACGACAATGTAAAAAAACAAAACTACCCCCACATGTTGGTTACCGGTGGAATTTCTGATCCTAGAGTTACGTATTGGGAAATGACAAAGTGGGTTGCAAAATTAAGAGAAAATAAAACAGATAATAATTTATTACTACTTCATATGAATATGACGGCTGGACATAGCGGTGCTAGTGGAAGATTTGATTATCTTAAAGAAATAGCAATGGAGTATGGCTTTGTTTTAAAAATTTGCAAAATATTATCTTAATTTTTTTTCAACTCTATCCCAGAAAAATTCTTCCAATCTCACTCCATTTAATTTATTAATTTCTTGAATGCCAGTTGGAGAGGTTACATTAATCTCTGTTAAATAATTTCCAATAACATCAACTCCTGTAAAAAATAATTTCTTTTTCTTTAAAAAGGGTTTTAAAATACTACATATTTTTTTATCTCTTCTCACTAGACCAACTTTCTTAGCGGTTCCTCCTGTATGAAAATTAGCAGTAACACTACCTTTTTTTGGTATTCTCGCAACAGAGCCTACATATTCACCATCTATTAAAATAATTCTTCTGTCTCCTTCTTTAATTTCCTTTAAATATTTTTGTATTACTATTGGCTGCTTGTATCTGCTAATTAATTTTAAAATTTTTCTCTTTAATAAAGCATTAGTTCCTTCTAATTTTGAAATTCCTTCACCACCATTGCCGTAAAGCGGTTTAATAATTGTTTTTTTATATTTTTTTTGAAAATTAAAACATTGTTCAGTATTTTTAGAAATAAGCGTTGGTGGAATAATATTTTTAAAATTAAACATTGATAGTTTTTCAGGATTATCTCTGATTGACTTAGGATCATTCAAAATAAGAGTTTTTTCAGAAACCCTTTCAAGCAAATAAGTTGCTGTAATATAACTCATATTAAATGGTGGATCCTGCCTAACTAAAACAACGTCATAATCATCAAGAAATATCTTTTGAGCTTTAGATTTTTTGAAGAAAGTTTTTTTATTGGGAAATAATTTAAAAACATTACCTAAAGCAGATACTCGTCCATTTTCATAAATCAAATTCTCTGGTAGGTAATGGAAAAGACTATGCCCCCTTTTTTGTGCCTCTAGAGCTAAAATATATGTGCTGTCTGATTTAATATTAATGGACTCAAGAGGGTCCATTTGAATGGCTATTTTAAAATGCTTCTTCATCAAAGATCTTAAATATATCCTGTTTCCATCTAGTATTATACTTTTCTATAAGCGACTGAGCGGGTGATTTTTTATCATTAATAAAATTATGAATATCTTTAAGAAAAATATTTTCATCTACCCCTTTACTATTAGTCTGATTTCTATTCTTCAATCCTAAGGCTGAAAAGTCCACTAACTTCTTAGCATGATCAAATATTTTTTTATTTTTAATCTCAGTATCAAAACCTTTTTTTGGAACTTCTAAATATGCATTATGAATATCTTGGTAATTCCAATTTTCTACATATTCTAAAGCTTGATTTAATGAATCCTCATCATAAAGAAGTCCCGTCCAAAATGCGGGTATTGAACATATACCTGCAGATGAGCAAGAATCTGCGGACCTAATTTCTAAATATTTTTTTAATCTTAATTCAGTAAAAATAGTTGATATATGATTTTCCCAATCTTGAATGGTGGGTTTTTTATTTGGATAGTTTTTTAATTTTCCAGAAATAAAATCATTAAAACTTTCACCTGCACAGTCAATATATTCGCCATCCTTAATTACAAAATACATAGGAACTTTAAGAGCAAAATCTACATAACGTTCAAAACTATTTTCATCTTGTAAGAAAAATTCTGGAATTCCAGATCTATTTTTGTCGGTATTTTGCCAAATATGAGTTCTATAAGATAAATGACCATTCAACTCTCTTTCTTTAAATGGAGAATTAGAAAACAAAGATACAGCTACAGGGGTGATGGCCGCTATTAATTTTGATTTTTTTTTGTAATCAGCCTCATTTAAATAATCTAAATTAACCTGTGTGGCGCAAGTTCTATGCATCATATCTAGCCCATCTCGACCAACGCTTGGCATATACTTTCTCATAATTTCATATCTCTTTTTTGGAGATTTAAAAACGTCATTTAACTTTACAATGGGGGCAAATCCATTTCCTAACAAACCTATTCCTAATTTAGCGCAGACAATCTTTAATTCTTTCAAATAAGAATTAATTTCATTGCAGGTTTGATGAATATTTTCAACAGCGTCTCCTGATAATTCAAATTGTAAACCTGGCTCCAAAGTAATATTTTTTTTATCCTTAACTAATCCTAAAATATTTTTTCCTTCTTTAATTGGTATCCAATTATTTTTTATAAGTTCAGAAAA
This sequence comes from Fontibacterium abundans (SeqCode), assembly GCF_965235095.1. GTDB lineage: Bacteria > Pseudomonadota > Alphaproteobacteria > Pelagibacterales > Pelagibacteraceae > Fontibacterium > Fontibacterium abundans. The sequence goes on from NZ_OZ249405.1 coordinate 884,218, forward strand.
AATTTTTACAATACTGATATCGCCATCATAAGGAATGGGAGTTTTATTTTTCAAATCAAATAAAAACTTTTCATGCTCAGTTCCAATTCTCCAGCTATCTTTAGTTTTAGAACCTTTTAAAAAATATTCTATTAACTGATGTTTGTTATCGATGTTTTGCAATTTAATATCTAATTTATTTTTTGAATTGATCTAATTTATTCCTTAGAGCCTTCAAATTCAACTGACATTGTTTTATTTTAATGTAATAAAAAAAATATATATTCACTTAATCAAACTAAAATAGGAGAAATTCATGAAAGGTTATTGGATTGCAAAATATAAAAAAGCAGAAGATGCAAAAAAATTAGGCAGTTATGCAGAAAAAGCTTTGAAAGCTATTACTGACTTTGGGGGAAAGCCTTTAGTAAGAGGAGGAAAATATATTACTCTTGAAGGCGAAGAATTTATTCGAACTGTTATTTGGGAATTCAGTGATTATGACGCTGCATTAAATTGTTACAAATCCAAAAATTATCAAGAAGCGTGGTCTATAGCCAAAAATACTGTTGTTAGAGACCTTATGATTGTTGAAGGAATTTAATACGCAACTGGCACAGGATCTATACTTCTCCACATATACCAAGTGGCAACCGTTGTGTATGGATGCCATTTATTTTTAAAAAAATCTAACTGATCTTTTTTCAAAGGATATTCCTTTTTATAATTTATAGAAATTGCTTTGATTAAACCAATATCTGAGAATGGAAAAATATTTGAGCGATTTAGATTAAAAATAAGAAACATTTGCGCAGTCCAAATTCCTATGCCTTTAATTCTAACTAAGTGCTTTATAGCATCCTCATCTGACATTTTTTGTAAATTTTTTATATCTAGTCTTTTATCAAAAAATTCTTTTGCAATCGTTCTTAAATACAAAATTTTTTGACGTGACAAGCCAATAGAGACAAGTTTTGCTCTTGATAATTTTATTAAGTTAATTGGAGTAATCTTTTTAATAACTTTTTCAAATTTTAACCATATTGAATCTGCGGCCTTTACCGAAATTTGCTGACCTATAATCGATCTACATAATGAATAAAATGGATCATTTCTTGTAACCAAATGTCCATCATACTGATTAATAATTTTTGCCAATTTCTTATCTTTTTTAGATAAAAATTTCTTTGCTTCATGCCAATAATGGGGTGGTTTAATTTTTTTCATTATAAACTAACGCTCTTTATTTTTTTAACTTGCTCGCGCTTAAATATTATAAAAGAACTAATAATAATTATTATTGCACCAATAATTGTTGAAACTGAAGGAATCTCAGAAAAAATATAATAACCGAAAAAAATTGCAGATAACACGCTTAGGTATTTAAGCGGTGTTATTAATGATGCATCGGCTCTTCTATATGCTGTTGTCATAAATAAATTTGCAATAGATCCACAAATTCCTATCATGAATAAATAAAAAAAGTCCAAAATACTTGGCATCTTCCATTCTTCAAAAAAAAATGCTGTAGAGCTAATAATTATTAACAAAGCTGTAAAATAAAAAGCTATTAAATAATCTGGTTCAGTTTTTGATAATCTTTTAATTGAAACTGCAACAATGCTAAATCCGATGCAAAAAAAAATTGGGAAAATGCAATATATATTAAAAAGACTAGTTCCTGGTTTAGTAATAAACAAGACACCAATCAGCCCCGCTATAACCGAAAACCATCTTCTGTAACCAACAACTTCTTTTAAAAAAATTATAGAAAAGATTGTCACAAATACTGGTGTTGCTTGAGCAATAGAAACCACGTCAGCTAATTTCATATATTTTACACCAATAAACGTTGAGATCATTGCAAATGTTCCAGCAAAAGCTCTTACAAAATGCAATGTGGGTTTTTTAGTTTTATAAAAAGTAAATATTTTATTTTTAGGGATTAAGAAAAAAATAGGAATTAATCCAAACAACCCTCTAAAAAAAGCAATCTCACCAATTGGATAATGACTTGTCGTTAATTTAACTAGAATATCCATCATAGAAAAACAGATAACGCTTAACAGCATATAAAAAGAACCTGTTCTATTAGACAATGGCATCAATATATTTTACCTAAATCTTTTCATAACATATAAAAATAACTTTAATATAAAATTTAACTTTTATATAAAATTTTATGAGTATTGCTATTTTTGCAGCCGGGTGTTTTTGGGGTATTGAAAAAAAGTTTGATCTTACAAAAGGTGTAACAAAAGTTGAGGTGGGTTACACTGGAGGAGAAACTAAAAACCCAACTTATGAAGAAGTTTGCTATGAAGAGACCGGTCATGCTGAAGCAGTAAGAGTCAATTTTGAAGAAAGTATTATAACTTACAAAGAACTACTGAATGTTTTTTGGTCTTGTCATAATCCAACTACTTTAAATAGACAAGGACCCGATATTGGCAAACAATATCGTTCAGCGATATTTTATTTAGATAATAAACAAAAACTTGAAGCTGAAGAATCTAAAAAAGCAATGAATGAAAGTATGTTTGATAATAACATTGTCACAGAAATTACTAAATTTAATGAATTCTATTTGGCAGAAGAATATCATCAGAAGTATCTAAAAAAACTTGGAAAATATTAATGTCGTTAGTTACAACAGAATGGTTAGAAAAAAATATTTATAAAGAAGATATTAAAATACTAGATTGTTCTTGGCATATGCCAAATACTAAAAGAATTGGTAAAGATGAATTCTTAAAAGAACATATCCCAGGATCAGTTTTTTTTGATATAGATAAATTTTCAGACCATTTAGCAAAATTTCCTCACACAATTCCTTCTGCAAATCTATTTGAAAAACTTACCTCTGAACTTGGAATTAAGAACTCAGATCATATTATAGTTTACGATAGTCTTGGTATTTTTAGTGCTCCTAGAGTTTGGTGGATGTTTAATTATTTTAGTCATAATAAAATATCCATATTAGATGGTGGTTTGGTTAAATGGAAAAATGAAAATAAAAAAATAGAAAATGGACCTGGGCAAAACTTTTTAAAAAGTAATTTTAAATGCATCACAAAACATGAAATGCTTGTGTTAATTGATCATGTTAAAGAAAATATTAAGAATAAAAAATTTGAATTAGTTGATGCTAGAAGCAAAGGTAGGTTTGATGGAATTGAAAATGAACCAAGGCCAGATATAAAAAGTGGATCTATCCCTAAAAGCTGTAATATGCCTTGGGTAGAATGCATTGATCCTGTTACCAAATGCTTCTTATCTAAAGAAGAACTTCAAAAAAAATTTGAACAAATAAATATTAATAAAAATTCCACCGTTGTATTTTCTTGTGGCTCAGGTGTTACCGCCTGCATTCTTGCTAAGGCCTTTGAAGTTATAGATGGAAAAAAATTCTCGGTTTATGATGGGTCATGGACAGAATGGGCTAGTCAAACTAAATAAATAAGCAATTATATCTTAAAATATAAATTTTTTTTTAATATTAAAGCATGATATTAAATCAGCTCAATGAGTACATATAAAAAAATTGCCCTTGTATTTGGAATTATAATTTTATTAATCGTTGGCATTATTGTCGGACGAATAGTTTTAAATAATATAATAAAAAAAAAAATTAACCAGGTTAATCCAACAGAAGTTGTTGCAATAAATGTAAAAAAAACCGAGTTTTATGAAAAAATTGAAACCTTCGGCACTGCAATAGCAAACCAGTCTTTTTCAATTAGAATTAGAAGAGATGATTTAATAAGTTCACTAGAATTTGATAAGAATTTGTTAATAACAAAAGGTCAACTTATAGCGCAGCTTAAAAATGAAAAAATTATTGCTCCTTTTTCAGGAAAACTAGGAATAAGAGAAATATCTCCTGGTATTTTGCAAGGCGCAGACTCAATCATTGCAACACTGGATGATATTTCTGTAATTAAAATTGATGTAAGAATTCCAGAGATTTATTTAAATATTTTGAAAAAAAATTTAAAAGTAAAGGTTACAACTGAAAACCTAAACGAGACTTATGATGGCAGCATAGAAACAGTTAGCTCAAGAGTAGATCCTTCTTCAAGATCCATATTAGCACAAATAAAAATAAAAAATTCTAACAATAAACTAACTCCTGGAATGCTTCTAAATACAGAAATTATTTATAATGAAGTTATTTCTTTAGGTGTGCCGGAGGAGTCGGTGGTTCAACAAGGAAATACTGCGATTGTTTATAAAATAATAGATAATCAAACAGTTGCAAGAATAGAAGTGAAAACAGGCGTTAGAAACTTAGGGTATATTCAAATTATTTCTGGATTAACAGAGGGGGATCAAATTATTGTTCAGGGTGTTTCTAAAGTTAGAGATAAATCAAAAATAAAATTAATTAGTAAATAATTTTTAAATGTTTCTAACTGATATAAGTATAAAACGTCCAGTTTTTGCAACTGTCATGTCCATCGTTTTAGTTATATTTGGTCTTGTTGTTTTTAATAGAATTGCAGTACGAGAACTCCCAGATATTGATCCGAGTATAGTTACGGTTAGAACTATTTATAAAGGGGCATCTGCTGAAATTGTAGACTCTCAAATCACACAAAAAATTGAAGATATAGTTGGCGGAACACCTGGTCTTGCAACTATTTCTTCTAAAAGTGAAGATGGAAGATCAGTTGTAACTGTAGAATTTGAACCAGGTATAATCGTAGATGAAGCCGCAAATGATATTAGAGATAGGGTTTCTAGAATAATCGATAATCTTCCTGATAATGCGACTAGACCTGAAATATTTAAAACTTCTGAAGGAAATCAGGTTGCTATTTGGTTAAGATTAAGAAGTGAACGATTAAGTGCCCTAGAACTAAGTGATTATGCATCAAGATATTTAAAAGATTATTTCTCAAGTGTAGAAGGTGTTGGAAATATAATTTTATCTGGGGAAAAAGAGCTATCATTAAGAATCTGGCTAAATCCAACTGCTCTTGCAGCACGAGATGTCACGGTCGGTGAAATTGAAAATATATTATTAAAAGAGAATATAGAATTTCCATCTGGAAAATTAGAGTCTAAAAAAATAGATCTAATATTAAAATTGGACAAAAGTTATAAAAATCTTGAAGATTATAAAAATCTAGTAATTAAAAAAGGAAGAGATGGATCTATCACAAAACTTAAAGATGTTGCTAAAGTTGAGTTTGGACCTTTAAATGTAAATACTCTATTTAAAGGAAATGGATTTCCGGTTCTCGGCATTGGTCTTTACCAACAATCTAACGCTAATACGATTGCAGTTGTAGATGGAGTTAAAAAAAGATTAGAAGAAGTAAAAAAAAATCTACCAGAAGGTATCCAATTAGAAGTAGCCTTTGATCGATCGAGCTACATAAGAGTGGCAGTTAAAGAAGTTTATATTGCTCTTTTTTTATCAGTGGTCTTGGTTGTTGGAATTATCTATCTTTTTTTAGGAAATTTAACTTCAGTAATTATACCTACTCTTGCAATCCCTGTTTCTATAATTTCTACTTTTTTATTAATTTATGCTGCCAACTTCAGTTTAAATTTATTTACACTAATGGCATTAGTCATAGCCATTGGTCTTGTCGTCGATGATGCTATAGTTATGTTAGAAAATATTTATAGGAGAATGGAAACAGGAGAAACAGCTCTTGTTGGTTCATACAAAGGAGCAAGTCAGGTTTCTTTTGCAATCATCTCAACGACCGTTGTGTTGGTTGCAGTATTTGTACCTTTAATATTTATAAAAGGAATTGTTGGAAAATTATTTACAGAATTAGCTTTAACTCTTTCTTTTTCTGTTATCATTTCGGCATTTGTTGCTCTAACTTTGTCACCGATGCTTGCATCAAAATATTTAAAAGTAACGCACGAGAAGCCAAAATTTTTAAAAAAATTTGACCACTACTTAGATAAATTTTCTAATTTTTATTTTGAAAGTTTACTTTTGCTTCTTTATAAAAAAAAAGAGGTCATTATATTTTTAAGCGCAGTTCTTGTTGCAGTAGTTGTTTTATTTAAAATTACTCCGAAAGAATTAATACCCCCTGAGGATCGAGGAGTTTTTTTTGTTATTATTCAAGCACCGGATGGATCAGGTTTTGAATACACAAAAGAACAGAGCGAAAATATTGAAAAAATATTTTTATCAGAATTAGGTAAAGGAACCTACAGAGAGGTGCTGACTAGAATTCCAGGATTTGGTTCAGGCCCCGATCAAGTAAATAACGGATTTATTATAGTTTTATTAGAGAATTGGTCTAAGAGAAAAAAATTTAGCGGCCAAGACTTAGGAGAAATATTCCAAAAACTTAATTCTTTTCCAGCAGTAAAAGCATTTCCAATCATGCCTCAAAGTTTAAGAGGTGGAGCCACAGACAAACCTGTTCAATTCGTTCTAAAAGGAAATACTTACGAAGAACTTATTAAATGGAAAGAAATTATTAAAGCTGAAGTGGTTAATAATAAAAATTTTATAAATGTAGATGATGATCTTGATCTTACTAAGCCACAATTAAAAATTAAAGTTAACACAGATAAAGCAGCAGATTTAGGCGTACCAATTGATGCTATTGGTAAAAGCTTAGAAACATTATTTGGTTCAAAGGAAGTTACTAAATATACACGTGATGGAAGAGAATATTCTGTTATATTACAAACTGACATTAGTAATAGACAGCAACCGTCAAATTTAAATAAAGTCTCAGTAAGATCTAATACTGGTAAATTAGTTCCGCTTGCAAATTTGGTAACTTATATTCCTGAGTCAACTTATACTGGTTTAAATAGATACAATAGACAAAGAGCTGTTACTATAAGCGCGAGAATTACGGCAGGTTACAGTATCAATGAGGCTCTTTTATATCTGGAGGGTATTGTTAAACAAAAATTACCTCCTTACGCAGGTATTGATTACAAAGGTGAATCATTAGAATTTAAAAATACAAGTTCAGATATTTATTTTATATTTTTGCTTGCAATATTTACGGCTTATCTTTCTCTAGCAGCGCAATTTGAAAGTTGGAGGCACCCGTTAACAATTATGTTAACCGTTCCACTCGCAATCTTAGGCGGAATAATTGGACTTTGGACAATTGGAAGTTCTTTAAATATTTACAGTCAAATTGCGCTAATTGTCCTTATTGGATTAGCTGCAAAAAATGGAATTTTAATAGTTGAGTTTGCAAATCAACTTAGGGCTGAGGGAATGAAAATTAAAGAAGCTATTATTACATCTTGTAGAGTTCGACTTAGACCAATTCTGATGACGTCCGCTTCAACGGTGATGGGAGTTGTACCCCTGGTAATTGCAACAGGTGCTGGATCAGCAAGCAGAGCAACTGTAGGAATAGTCATTTTTATGGGTGTTGTATTTTCAACTTTTTTTACATTATACGTGATCCCAACCATGTATTTACTTATTGGTCAAAAAACAGAAAGAATAGACGCTGTTGAAATTGAGCTTGAGAAACAATTAAAAGAATCTTCTAATAAATAAAATACTTATTCGTTGTTAATTGATTTTTGCACTGGTTAAGTTGTGCTCTATATTTTTTGGCAACCCTATCAACCTCTCTTGCATAAGGAATGACTTTTGGTGATTTTTTATAATTTTTAAAATTTCCCCAACCCTCATGATAGGCAATATATTGTTTAAAATAATCATCTTTTGAAATTTTTAGTAGCTGACTGCTCTTGTTAATATACCAACCAATAAAATCTACTGAATCATTAAAACTTATTCTAAGAGCAAGCGGTTGATTTGTTTCTCGCACAAACTGTTCCCAGGTTTTGTTTATTGCTTGAGAATATCCAAATGCGCTCGATTTTCTTTTATAGGGGATAACTTTAAATAACTTGTCCCATTCAGGTGCTGCTAACCAATCAAAGTCAGATTCTCTTTGAATGATTGCCATCTGCAACTCTACAGGCGCTCCCCATTTTTTCTCTGAATTTTTTACAAATTTGTACCAAAAATAATTATCAGTAAACATTAAACATGTATTTGAGGTGTCTCTTGGTGCCGAAATACAAGAAGTGATAAATAAAAGAGATAAATATAATAAAAATTTAAATCTATTTCGAATCATTAAACTAAACTTAGTTTAAATAATTTTATTTGGTAGAGCTTTTAATCCAACTTAGAAAATCTTTATTACCATTCTTTATATCTACAAAAACAATGCACGGACATTCGTATGAGCTAATTTTTTTTACATGAGTAATAATTTTGTTCATGTTTTTCTTTACTGTTTTCCCAATAAGAATGCTTTCTTTTATAATGTTAATTTTTTTCTTATCCCATTTAAAATAAGATTTAACACTTGGAATAATATTTGCGCATGCAACTAGATCTTTTTTAACAAGATCATAAGCGATTTTATTTGCTTCAATTTTATTCTTACAAGTCATGTAAAATAATTTATAATCGCTCATAATTTTTTTAGTATCACAATTTAAATAATAAAAAATGTATAATTTAATTTTAGTAAGGCACGGTCAAAGTCAGTGGAATTTAGAAAATAGATTTACAGGATGGTATGATGCTGAGCTTACTAAACAAGGAATAGAAGAGGCACAACATGCAGGTTCTTTAATTAAAAATCTTAACATCAATTTTAATTTTGCGTTCACTTCTTTTCAAAAAAGAGCAATTTTAACTTTAGAAGAAATAAATAAAAAATTAGATCTAAGTATCAAAAATATATTTAAAGCTTGGGAGTTAAATGAAAGACATTATGGGGCTCTACAGGGTCTTAATAAAGAAGAAACTGCAAAGAAACACGGTGAGCAACAGGTAAAAATTTGGAGAAGAAGTTACGATATTCCTCCTCCACCAATGGACAAAAGTAATCCTGAACATCCAATTCATTATCCGATTTATAAAAATATTAATAAAAATTTAATCCCTGACGCCGAATCCTTAAAAGATACTTTTAAAAGGGTTATTCCTTATTATGAAAAAAATATTTTACCTGTTTTAAAAAAAGAAAAAAACGTAATCATCTCAGCGCATGGTAATAGCTTAAGATCTCTTTGTAAAAAAATATTTAATATTGCTGATGGATCAATTGTTGAATTAGAAATCCCAACTGGGAATCCAATTCATATTACATTTAAAGATGATATGAGTTTATCAAAGTATTTATATCTTGATCAAAAAAGAGCAAAAAAAATATTAATTAACGAATAAGATCTAATTGCTTTAGTTTTTCATAAATTGGCAAATCCGTCACATGATAAAATATATTTTGAGCAACCTCTCCAACCATTTTTTTATCAGCAATTACTTCATCCCAAACTGGCTGAATTGAAAAATTTTCATTTTTTTTATTTTTCAATAAAATAGGATTAATAATCTGACAGCCTGTAAAAATTAAATTATTATTATCTCCAGATTGTCTAAATAAAAAAGGTTCAGATTTTATAGTAAAGTCACCTTTTAAAGTTTTATCAAAACTATTCTCCCTCTTAATCATTAAAAGACCAGAGTTGGCATTATGCTGTGTAAAATTTTTATATAAATTTTTTAAAGGAGATAAATATTCATCAGACCAGACTGTATCACTGTTAATAGAGATAAAAGGTTTGTCTGAAAAAAATGATAAAGCATTTCTAATTCCGCCTCCTGTACCTAGGATTTCCGGCTCTTTAAAAATTTTAATATCATAAATGCTTTTATTCTTTTCAACAAAAGCTACTATTTGCTCTCCAAGATGATGGGTATTAACAGCAAAACTTTTTACTCCAAATTTTTTTAAAAAATTTAAAGTATTCTCAAGTAGACTAACGTTATTAATTTTTAGTAGTGGTTTAGGTGTAGTATTTGTAAGGGGAAGAACTCTTTTTCCAAAGCCTGCGGCTAAAACAATTGCTCTTTCAATCATTTACCTTTTAAGCACCACTCAATAATTCCTTTTTGACAATGCAGTCTATTTTCAGCCTGTTGCCACACGACTGATTGTTTGCCATCAATAACACCAGCGCTTACTTCCTCTCCTCTTTGTGCAGGTAAATCATGCATAAAAATTGCATCTTTTTTTGCAATTTTCATTAATTTTTCATTAACTTGAAAGTTCTTAAACGCTTTTCTTTTTTTACTTAAATTTCCTTTATCACCCATAGAAATCCATTTATCTGTCATAATACAATCTGCATTATCCGCAGCTTCTTTTGCATCGTGTAATATCTCGATATCTGCTTTTTTCTTTTTAGCCCAAGCAATAACTTTTTTTGATGGCACGAAACCTTTAGGACATGCAATTTTTAATTCAAAATCAAATTGAGCAGCTGCTTCCATTAAAGAATTGGTAACGTTATTACCATCCCCTACCCAAGCAATTTTTTTACCCTGTATAGATCCTTTAATTTCTTCAAATGTCATAACATCACTCAAAATCTGACAAGGATGACTATCATTGGTTAATCCATTGATTATAGGCACCGTAAGAAGCTTTGAGAATTTTAATAAAGTATTATGTTCAAAAGTTCTAAGCATAATAATATCAGAGAAAACAGAGAAGATTCTTGCTGTATCTTCAATTGTCTCTCCACCAATACCAACATGTAAATTCTCAGAATTAATAACAATCGTCTGTCCACCCAGCTGTCTCATTGCTAAATCAAAAGAGAGTCTTGTTCTTGTAGATGGTTTTTCAAAAATCATAAGCAGCATCTTTCCTTCTAAAGGATTGTCCTTATCAATAAGAACTTTGCCCTTATTATTTCTATTCTTTTTTCTAGTCTTAGAATTTTCGACAATCTGTCTTAAATCCTTTTTTTCAATTAAACTTAAATCTAAAAAATGTTTCATAATTAAAATTCAGAACAAGTTTTTTCGATTATTCTTATTGCTTCATCAATATCTTTTTTTTCAACAATAAGCGGAGGTAATAATCTTACAACGTTATCGCCAGCTTTTACTGCTAGCATCTTATTTTGAAATAAATGATCTAAAAACTTATTATTATCTACTTTTAACTTAATTCCTCTTAAAAGACCAATGCCTCTTACTTGTTCAATAACATTGCTATATTTTTTTTGTACTTCTTTTAATTTTGTCTCAAAATAACTGCCGACTTCCTGAACATTTTCTAAAAATCCTTTTTGTAAAACAATATCTAATACCGCATTACCAACACTCATCGCTAAAGGATTTCCTCCGAATGTACTACCATGCGATCCAGGTTTCATTCCAACTGAAACTTTTTTGCTTACTAAGCATGCGCCTATTGGAAAACCACCACCAATTCCTTTTGCAATTGGACAGATATCTGGAACAATATTAGCCCACTCAAATGCAAAAAATTTTCCTGTTCTTCCAATTCCACACTGAACCTCGTCTAAAATAAGTAAAATTCCATTGTCATCACAAAGTTTTCTTAAAGGTTTCAAGCAATAATCTGGAACAACTCTAACACCACCCTCTCCTTGAACTGTTTCAAGCATGATTGCAGCGGTATTTTTTGTAATCGCTTTTTTTAAAGCCTCATGATCTCCAAATGGAACTTGATCAAAACCATCAACTTTAGGGCCAAATCCTAGCGTATGCTCTTTATTATTAGCGGCAAATAAAGCGGCTAAAGTTCTTCCATGAAAAGCTCCTTCAAAAGTAATAATTCTATTTCTTTCAGGCTGTCCAATTTCAAAAAAATATTTTCTTGCAACTTTAATGCTTGTTTCGGTTGCCTCTGCTCCTGAATTTACAAATATAACAAAGTCAGCAAATGTATTATCGGTTAATCTTTTAGCTAATTTTTCCTGTTCAGGAATTGTAAAAGCATTAGATACATGCCACAATTTTTCAGATTGTTTTTTTATCGTCTCAACTAAATGTGGATGACAATGTCCCAATGAATTTACAGCAATACCAGAAACAAAATCTAAATATTTCTCTCCTGTAGTTGATGTAAGGTAAGTTCCTTTTCCTTCTGAAAAAGAAACTTCTCTTCTTTTATATGTGCCTAATATTGAGCTCATGGAAATTAACTTTTGATTCTATATCCTTTTTTAAAAAGGATATAACATATTACCCACAAAGCTAAATTGATAAATGTTAAGTAAAAAAATCCTATAATAATAGATCCGTCAGATTGTCCTAAAAATCCATATCTAAATCCATCAATGGCATAAAAGAAAGGGTTGGCATGACTAATATAATAAAATACCGAATGTAGATTTTGTATAGAATAAAAGGTTCCCGATAAGAATGATAAAGGAACAATAATAAAGTTTGTAACTGTGGCCATATTATCAAACTTTTGAGCCCATAATCCTGTAATAAATCCTAAACAAGCAAGCATTGATGACCCAAGTAATGCAAATAAAAGAATTATAAAAACGTTATGAACTGGAACATGCGCAAACGGAATAATAATTAACACTGAAAAGAATCCAATAACTAAACCTCTTGTAATTGCCCCTAAAAGCATTGCGGCTGTCACTTCCATAGGACTAAGCGGTGGATACAATATATCGACGATATTTCCCTGAACTTTAGCAATCATTAATGATGAGGAAGTATTGGCAAAAGCATTTTGCAAGATCTGCATGCAAATTAAGCCTGGCAATATAAACACTCCATATTCGTGTCCTAAAATATTATTTCTATTAAGTCCTAAAGCTATTGTGAAAACAGCCAAAAAAAGTATTAGCGTTACTACAGGTGAAAATACTGTTTGAATCCAAACGTTCAGAAATCTTAAAATTTCTTTTTTATAAAGCGTGTAAAATCCAATCCAGTTAATGGATATGACTTGTGGAATTCTAATTTTATAATCTTTAATTGCGTTCATATTTTTTAGTATTATTAAAATATATAGATAAATGTGGATAAATTTATGTAAATTAAATAAATCACTGATTTATCTACACTTTTTTAACCTATATATAGTATAATTTACTTTAGCTTAGACTACATATAGTATTTAACCTGCCTTTATGGGATGGACACCAGAAAAAACTGAACAGTTAAAGAAACTTTGGAACGAAGGTCATACTGCGAGCCAAATAGCTGCAATGCTTGGAGATGGTATTTCTAGAAATGCTGTTATTGGAAAATCACACCGTCTTGGACTTGCTGGTAGATCTCATTCTAGAAACATTTACATTCAAAAAAGTGAAAACAAATTTCATCACAAAAATAGCGTTCCTTTAAAAAGATTAAGAAAACCTCGTGGTCTTAGAGCTATTGTTATTGAAAAAGATTTTGAGCCTGAAAATCCAACTAGTTTAGAAAATTTAAATGAAAAAACTTGTAGATGGCCTATTGGGCATCCAGATGAGGCTAATTTTTATTTCTGTGGAAGAAATCCTATGGAAGAAAGAGTTTATTGCAAATTACACGTTCTTCATGCTTACCAGCCTAAAGGATGGAAGAATGATGAGGAAGAAGATAAAAATACAAAAGGAACAGAAGAACTTCCAGAGTTTTTTGAAAAGAAAATTAAGTCCGCTTAATTAGTATAAATAATTTTAGATTTTAGTTTCATTTCATCCGCCAATGATTTCAATCTTTTTTGAACTTGATTAGAAATTACTTGCGTGTCTTTTTTAGAAACCTTTAGAATTAAATCTTTATTACTGTTCTTATAAATTTTTATCTTATCAAAGAATATATTTGATATAACACCGATCGAAGAAGCTAATCGCAATGCTGCTCCGATCTGCCTACAAGCTGAAATTTCTTCATTACTTAGTAATTTTACAAACTCAATGTCTGGATAATATTTAGTAGAACAGTGTCTCCAAAAAGAAACTAATCCAAGTTTAATTCTTTCACCATGAGATAATTTTAAGATAGGTGCGTTAATAACTTCTTGAAAAACTAATTCAGCTCTTTGGTAAACCCCTAGGCCCCAATCAAAATTACTCAACGAACAGGCTGGTAGCAAAAGTCTATGAGGAAAATATTCTTCATTACCTGAAAAAAGATTCTTAATAAAATTATATAATTTTAGATAATTGGCTGCGTAGTCTGCTTTTTTATGAGAAATAAAATGTACGGATCTATTTAATGAATTATTCTGCAAAACTTTTAAATGAGATTTACTTATCAAAGAACCTTCTCTAACTCCTGACTGCGAAAGAAACACACTAACTGGATCACAAATTCTAATTAGGTTTGATAATATGAATCCTCCTATTGGAATATAATTAGTTCTTGATTTAGTGGCTGAGGCTAATTTTTCATATTTAATTGCTTTTACAGTGTTTAATCTATTTGCAAACTTTAAAGTTTCTGAACCTGAAAGCTTATATTGATGCAAAATAGCCAGAGGGTAATTAGTCTTTATCATGTGCGCATTCATAAGGGTTCTCCAAGTACCTCCACATAAATAAAGATTTTTAATCTTATTTTTTCTTAACCATTCAATTTTATTTAAGTAGAAACTTATTATTTTTCTTACCTTATTCTTGTTTTTTTTTGGCTGATTGAAAAGCCTTAAAACACCTAATGGAAGTGATATTTTCTCATGAATAATATTTTTTTCTACTCTAGCAAGTTCTAAACTTCCGCCCCCTAAGTCAGCTACAACTCCATTTACTTTTTGAAAACCTATAACAACACCAAGAGCAGAATTTTCAGCTTCTTTATTCCCAGATAAAATTATAATTTTTTTTTTAATAATTTTTTGAGCTTTAATAATAAATTCTTTAGCGTCAGTCGCCTCTCTAAGAGCGGCGGTCCCGATAGCTTTATATTTTTTAACCTTAAGATTACTAAGTATCTGCTTAAATCGTTTTAAAACAGTCAGAGCAAATTCAGCTCCTTTTGGGTCAAGCTTTCCAGTTCGATCTAAATTTTTTCCTAATTGACAAACGGCCTTTTCATTAAAAACTGGTATTTGTGAATTTAGAATATTATCATAAATTAACATTCGAATAGAATTAGATCCAAGATCGATAATTGCTTCTTTATTTATAAAATCTCTTTCTCGTGAAATCATTTTTATATTATTTAACTAATCTTAATTTTTCAGGCATACTTAAATTAACAGAACTACCTCTACCAGACAAACTAGGATTTTTCATGAAATAATTGTGTGCAGAAAAATTATCCTCTGTCGTTGCTTTAATTTTTTCATAACTTTCATCAGATTTTAAGAACCAACTATTTTCGGCGTCTTTATAATTAGCAAGCATGATTTGATCTAATACCTGCTCGTGCACTGTAGAATTTTCTACGGGTATAAATAATTCAACTCTTCTATCTAAATTTCTTGTCATTAAATCTGCTGAGCTAAAGTATGCAAGATTAGATCTTGATGGCATTATTTCTCCATTAGCAAAACAATAAATTCTTGAATGTTCTAAAAATCTTCCAACAATACTCTTTACAATAATATTTTCTGAAAGTCCTTTTATACCAGGTTTGAGACAACAAATACCTCTAACAAATAAGCAAATTTTAACTCCAGCAGCAGATGCTTGATACAACTTATCAATCATCGCTTTGTCTACTAAAGAATTAAGTTTAATCCATATTTCAGCATGCTTACCTTTTGATTTATTTTCAATTTCTTGATCTATTAATGAATATAATTTTGTTCTTAAAGATAGCGGAGATAAAATTAATTTTTTTAATTTTTTAGGTTCTGCATAAGTTGTTATGTAATTAAAAAATTTCTCAACATCTTCACATATAATTTTATCTGAACTAAAAAATGACAAGTCTGTATATATTTTGGCATTAATAGGATGATAGTTACCAGTGCCAAGATGCACATAACTAACTAATTTACTTTTTTCTTTTCTGACAATTAAGCTAGCTTTTGCATGTGTTTTTAGTTTAACAAAACCATAAACGACCTGCACGCCTGCTTTTTCCAGGGTAGAGGCTAGACTAATATTAGTCTCTTCATCAAATCTTGCTTTAACCTCAACTACAGCTGTAACTGATTTACCTTTTTCTGAAGCTAGTACCAATGCTTTGACAATTGGTGAATCGGAGGTGGTTCTGTAAAGCGTTTGCTTTATAGCAATAACATTAGGATCTTCAGCGGCTTGATTTAGAAACTGAATAACAGCATCAAAAGTTTCATAAGGGTGATGCACTATAAAATCTTTGGCTTTAATGGTTGCAAAATAATCGTTATTGAACTGTTTTAATCTTTCAACTTGTCTTGGGTTAAATGATCTAAATACTAAATTTGTATTTTTTTTATTGTAAACTTGGTCAATCTGATGGACGCCAACAAAACTGTCCATCTCGTATACTTCATCCTTTGTTACTTCTAATTTTTTATAAACAAATTTCTTTAATAAAGGATCGGCATTAGATCTTATTTCTAATTTAACAATTCGACCTCTTCGTCTTTTCTTCAAAGCTTTTTCTAAGTACAATATTAAGTCTTCTGCCTCTTCTTCAAACTCAATATCACTGTCTCTAATAATTCTAACTGAGGTATATTTATTAAGATGATAGCCTGGAAATAAATAATTTACGTAATTACTAATAATATGTTCAACGCTTAAATATTTTTTTACATCAACTCTGTTGCTAATATTAATAAAACGTTCGATATTTTGTGGAATCAGGATTGTAGCAAAAAATTTTTTACTTTTATTTCTCTTATTTAATAACAACACTAAAAAATGTCCTTTATTAGGAACGAATGGAAAAGGATGAGATGGATCTATAATCAATGGCGTTAGTATAGGATAAATATTTTCTCTAAATATTTTATTTAATCTAACTTTTTCTGATTTATTAAGATCGCGATAAGATGCAAATAATATTCCTTCTTTGCTTAAATCAACTTTTAAATTCGACCAAGCTTCGTTTGATGCTGCTAATAGTTTTTTTGTTTTAATAATTATACGCTCGAGTTGCTTTTCACTTGTAAGTCCATCATGTGATAAAAAAGAAACTTTATCTTTAATTTGATTATAAATTCCAGCAACTCTGACCATAAAGAATTCATCTAAATTATTTGCTGCAATGGATAAAAATTTTAAACGCTCTAGTATAGGATTTTTTAAATTTGAAGCCTCGGCAAGAACTCGTAAATTAAATTTTAACCAAGATATTTCTCGATTAATGTACTTGTTTAATTTTTTTTCTTTTCTTTGCATGTGAGTTTATTTAAAAATCTATGACTTAATATATTACAATAATGTTAAATTTATATGTCATGAGACATTCCAAATCTAGCTGGAATGACGCTAATATTAATGATTTTGAGAGACCTCTATCCGCTAAAGGAAGAAAAGATATAAAATTTATAATTAAATTTCTAAAAAGAAAAAAAATAAAATTTGATTTTGCCTACGTTTCATCTTCAAAAAGAACTAAACAAACTTTTAAATTATTAAAAAAAAAAATAAAAATTAAAAAAGAGATATTCTCTAAAAATCTATATTTAACTGATGAGAATAAAATATTTAATATAATAAAAAATACTAAAAAAAATTATAAAAATATTCTTCTTGTTAATCACGAACCGACTTGCAAAAATTTAGTTAATAAACTTATAAAAAAAAATTATTTTTTATTTAAGGAAAAAAAATTTAGCACCTCAGCTATTACAAAAATAACTTTTTCTATAAAAAAATGGAAAAAACTTAATGAAAGTAGCGGAAAATTAGTTTTTTTTAAAAGGCCAATAGACTTAATCTAGGAATCTAAAGAGTAACCAGACGATCTAACAGTTCTGATTAAATCGTTCTTTTTATCAATATTTATTGCTTTTCTTAATCTTCTAATATGAACATCTACAGTTCTGCTTTCTACATTAATACTTTCGCCCCAAACATTACTTAAGAGTTGTTCTCTGGAATACACTCTTTGCGGACTTTTAATTAAAAAATCTAATAACTTATATTCTATTGGTCCTAGTTTAATTTCTTTATTTTCTCTAAAAACCTTTTTTGTAATACGATCAATTTTTAAATCTTTAAATATTCCTAAATCTTCAAGTAAAGAAGGTTTTGATCTTTTAATTAATGATTTTACTCTTAATAATAATTCCTTATTATTAAAAGGCTTTGTTACATAATCGTCAGCTCCAACCTCTAGACCTTTAATTTTATCATCAGGCTCACCTTTGGCAGTTAAAATTAAAACTGGTATATTTTTTAATTTTTTGTCTATTTTTATTTTTCTACAAACATCAATTCCTGATGTGTCAGGGAGCATCCAATCTAATATTACTAGGTCAGGTGTTTTTTCTTTAATAACTTTAAAAGCATCCTCTCCTGTTTCTGAGCAAAAAACTTTAAAGCCTTCTTTTTCTAAATTGTATTTTATTAAAGTTATAATGGATTTTTCATCTTCAACGAGCAGGATGTTAGCTAACATTTTTCTTAATTTAATTTTAGATTTAACCTTTTGGCCTATTTCCCTTAATTTCTTCTCCTTTAATTAAAAAGTATACATACTCGCAAATATTAGTCGAATGATCCCCAATTCTTTCAATATTTTTTGCAACAAAAAGAAGGTGCGTTAAAGACTCAATATTCTTTTTTTCTTTTTTCATATTATTTAAAAAGTCTTCAAGTAGTTTATTAATTATGACATCAATTTCTTTGTCACTGTTCCACACAGATAAAGCTAATTGTTCATCTTTTTTAGAATAAGAATCCAATGTTTTTTTCAGATTATTCTGCACAAGTTCAGAAGCAGTTTTAATTAATGAGAAATCCGCATTATTAAGATCGACTTTTATATATTTAACTCTTTTAACAATATTTTTTGCGAGATCCCCTATTCTTTCTAATTCTGCAGCAATCCTCATTGCCGATACAGTTTCTCTTAGATCAATTGCCATAGGTTGTCTTAAAGTAATAAGATTCACAACTTGATCATCAATTTTTTTTTCTAACTCATCAATTCTTTCGTCTTTTCCAATAATTTTATCAATTAACTCTTCATCTTTTTTTAACAGAGCTATAATAGAATTAGAAAATTGACTTTCACACAAAGCCCCCATTTTTAAAACTGTACTATGTAGCGTTTTTAACTGTCCTTCGTATGAGCTAACTATATGTTCTGACATTTTAACCAAACCTTCCTGTTATGTAGTCCTGCGTTAATTTATTATCAGGATTCTTAAATATTTTTTCTGTTAAATTAAACTCTAAAATTTTACCTAAATGAAAAAAGCCAGTATTTTGCGAAACTCTTGCTGCCTGTGACATTGAATGCGTAACTATTACAATTGTATATGTTTTTTTTAACTCATCAATTAGTTCTTCAATTTTTGCTGTTGCAATTGGGTCTAAAGCAGAACAAGGTTCATCCATTAAAATAACTTCAGGATTAATTGAAATAGTTCTTGCTATACAAAGTCTTTGTTGTTGACCTCCTGAGAGTCCAGTTCCTGGCTGATTTAATCTATCTTTTACCTCGTCCCAAAGAGCCGCTTTTTTTAGGCTACTTTCAACTATTTGATCTAAATCGTTCTTATTGTCTGCTAGACCATGAATTCTTGGTCCGTATGCAATATTATCATAAATACTTTTTGGAAATGGATTTGGTTTTTGAAAGACCATTCCAACTTTTTCTCTAAGTAAATTTACATCTACATCTTTTTTATTTATTTCTTGCCCATCTATTTTTATAGAACCCTCAACTTTACATATATCGATAACATCATTCATTCGATTAAGGCATCTAATGTAGGTAGATTTTCCACAGCCCGATGGTCCAATCAACGCTGTAACTTTTTTTTCTTCCAGTTCTAAATTTACATCAAATAATGCTTGCTTGGCCCCATAAAAAACATTCAAATTTTTAGTAGATATTTTTATTTTTTGATTTTTCATATTAAGACCATTTTTTTTCAAATTTGTTTCTTAGGTATATTGCAAACGAATTCATAATCGCTAAGAAAAAAATTAAAATAATAATAGTTGCTGATGTTTTTTCAACAAATCCTCTTTCAGCTGACTCTGACCACAAATAAACTTGTACAGGCAAAACTGCTGATGGATCAAGTGGAGTAGATGGAACAACATTAATAAAGGCTACCATTCCAATTAATAGAAGTGGAGCTGTTTCTCCTAATGCTTGGCTAAGTCCTATAATGGTTCCTGATAGAGTTCCTGGCATAGCTAGAGGAACAACATTGTGCATAACTGTCTGAACTTTGGAAGCCCCTAAAGCTAAAGCTCCCTCTCTGATCGATGGTGGCACAGCTTTTAAAGCTGCTCTGCACGGTATAATAATTCTAGGCAAAGTCATCAAAGCAAGCACTAGCCCCCCAACCAATGGAGTTGACCTTGGTAAATAAAAATAATTTAAAAAAACTCCAAGGCCTAATAATCCAAATACTATAGATGGCACTGCAGCTAAATTATTTACATTTACTTCTATAATCTCAGTAATTTTATTTTTTGGTGCAAACTCTTCTAAGTAAATTGCAGCTAAAATTCCTAAAGGAAAAGATAAAAGCAAACAAACAATTAAAGTAAAAAATGACCCCATTAACGACGCACCTACACCTGCAATCTCTGGCTCTCTTGAATCAGCATTAAAAATAAATGGCCAATTAAATTCACTAATTATTTTCTTTTTGGCAATTTGTTCATCATAAATTTTTAACTGAAAATCTGAAAATCTTCTTCTATCTTCAGGAATATCTCTTGGAAAATTACCTTTATGAACTTGATCAATATCATCCGATAGTGTCAGTGCAACTTCTGCTGTTTTATTTAAAACATCTTTATTTTTTAAATAAAACTTTTTAAGCTCAATTGTTGCATCTATGCTAACTAAATCTATTAATTCCGCTTGTTTTAATTCTGGAGCATTAGGTGCCAAGCTTAATAGTGCTTCTTGTAACACTTCATCAAAATTAGCTTGTTTTATTTCTTTGTCAGTTGAGCTTGAATTAATGCCTAATTTTTTTTCATTAAAATTAATTTTTAAAAGAATTTCTGTTCTTGAAAAAGCACTTAAACCGTTAGTAAAGATATTTATAAGCAAAATACATAAAAACGATAATGCTATAATGATTGATGAAATTCCGAAAAATCTAAATCTTTTTTCAGCATTATATCTTTTTTTAAGTAAAATTTCTTTTTCTTTATTATTCATATTTTTCCCTAAATTTTTTTACAATGTTTAAAGCAATAATATTTATAACCAATGTGAAGAAAAACAATGTAAGACCTAAAGCGAAAGCAGCTTGCGTCTTTGGGTTATTAAACGATTGATCCCCTATTAAAATTGTTACGATTTGCGTTGTGATCGTAGTAGATGCTTCTAACGGGTTAATTGTTAAGTTTGCTCCAAGTCCAGCTGCCATAACAACAATCATAGTCTCGCCAACAGCCCTTGATATTGCAAGAAGAATTGACCCAACAATTCCTGGAAGGGCAGCTGGTAAAACTACTTTTTTTATAGTTTCAGATTTAGTTGCGCCCATTGCATAAGAACCTTCTCTTAAAGAAACTGGAACAGCATTAATCACATCATCTGTTAGCGAAGAGACATAAGGAATAATCATAACTCCCATTATCATTCCAGCTGCCAAAGCACTCTCTGAAGATACATTTAATCCAATACCCTCTCCGATAGTTCTAAAAAAAGGGCCAACAGTTAATGCTGCAAAGAAACCATAAACCACTGTTGGAATTCCAGCTAAAACTTCAATTAAAGGTTTTACTATTCTTCTAATTTTTCTAGAAGCATACTCAGCCATAAATATTCCAGAAAAAAGTCCAATTGGAACTGCAACACACATTGCAATCATTGCTATGAAAAAAGTTCCCCAAAATAAAGGAACTGCACCAAATACATTTTCGACATCAGCGGTTTGAACTGATGCATCTCTTACAAAGGCTCGACCAGGGGCCCAATTAGTTCCCGTAATAAAGTCAAAAATAGAAACTGCCGTGAAAAATTTAATACTTTCAAAAAGTAATGAAAGTACAATTCCAAGAGTTGTAAATACCGCAATAGCTGCACATAAGAACATCACAACTCTAATTACTTTTTCTACACTTTCTCGAGCTCTTATATTTTTTAAGATTTGAGAGTATGCGAAAGATAAAGAAAATATTATTGCACTAAAAATAACTGCAAATTTTGATAATTCTAAAATCTTATTAAGACTTAAGAATTTTTCAGCGTAGGGCACTAAATTTTGAGGAATGGTGCCTGAAAAGTTTTTTTCAGCAATAGATTGAATTTCAGAAAATATTAAATTTAATTTATTCTCATCAATTGAAGGGTCGGCTCTAAAATCGGATAAAATAAAAACTTTGACAATATATAATTCAGAAAAAGACCAAAAAAATAATATTATTAAGGCTGGTAAACCGCACCAAGCTGCTAAGTAATAACCATAGTATTCGGGTAATGAGTGGAATTTTTTTCCAGTTATTTTTTTTTGTTTTAAAACTTTTGATTTTCCAAAAAAATAACAAGATAAACTAAAGACAGCAATCAATGATAGTATTGTAAGATTCATTTGACTTATATTATTTGATGCTGCTTGACTTTTAATTTTAGAGCCGAAAATAATTTCGGCTCTAAATTCAATTAACTTAACTAAACTTTAATTTAGTTCTTCATCGCTATTAACTTAGTAGCAACGTCTCTAACTTTGTCCTCTGCTTGTTTAGCATTTGGAACTAGACCAACTTTATAAAGATAGCCAGTTGCACCAACTGCTGTTTTTCCAGTGTATTCAGTTAAGAATTCTTTAAATCCTGGAATAACTGTAGCGTGAGCTTTTTTAGCATACAAGAATAATGGTCTTGCAACAGGATAAGTATATTTCTGTATCCCTTCAATTGTTGGAGCAATTCCGTCAATTTTTGCAGCCTTAATTTTATCCTTGTTTGCAACTAGATAACTATATCCAAAATATCCAAAAGCATTTGGAGAAGAACCAAGTTTCTGAACGATCAAAGTATCATTCTCACCCGCTTCGATTACAGCTGCATCTTCTCTATATTTTGTACAATTTTTTTTATCTGCTAATTTTTTGAAAGCTTCGTCGCAACCCTTGCCCATTATTAAGTCGTCCCAAGCATCTCTTGTACCTGATGTTGGTGGAGCAACTAAAATTTCAATTTTTATAGCTGGTAAAGATTTATCAATCTCATTCCAATTTTTATAAGGATTTTTTACTAATTTTCCATCAACTACAACATCATGAGCAATTGCTTTCCATAGTTGCGCTTTTGTAAAATTAACATCTTTTCCTTTGATTGAATGTGCAAATGTTAAACCGTCATTACCAATTGGTAACTCTATAATTTCAGTTACACCATTTTTAATGCATAGTTCCATTTCATCTTTTTTGATTGCTCTAGAAGCTCCAGTCATATCTGGATGTTGAACGCCTACACCACCACAAAAAGATTTAAATCCGCCACCTGTTCCTGTGCTTTCAACAACCGGTGTTTTGAATTTCCCCTGTTTTCCAAATCTTTCAGCAACTACTGTCGTGTATGGATAAACAGTTGAAGATCCAACTATTTTTATTTGATCACGTGCTATTGCTTGAGATGAAATCATAACAGCAACTGCAGTGATAAATATTGTCTTTAATTTAATCATAATTATCCTTAGTTATTTAATTGGCTGCACATTAATTTTATAAGATGTTTTAATTATTACAATTTAATGACACTTTTGTTACAAAACTAACCTTTTAGTTGTAATTAAAGTTATTTAATCTCTTTTTTTTATTCTCTAAATTCTAAACTAAGCTTTAGGCAATCTAATAATAAATTCACTACCAAGTCCAATTTTACTTGTAATTTTTAACTCACCTCGATGTTGATTTATTATATGTTTTACAATGGCCAATCCTAATCCTGTTCCTTCAATTTTTAGTTTTCTAGTATTTTCAGCCCTAAAAAATCTTTCTGTAATTCTATGAATGTCTTCTTCGTTAATTCCTATGCCTTCATCAATAATTGAAATTGAAACATACTTTTTAAAAATTTCATCAGCTTTTAAAATTTTAATTTTGATAGTTTTTGAAGGATTGCTAAATTTTATTGCATTATCAATTAAATTTAAAAATAATGTAGATAGTTTTTCTGCATCACCTATTACGAATTGTTGATTATTATCTAAATCTACTTTTAATGAAATTTGCTTTTCTTTTATTCTTTTAGAAGTTAAAATAATTACATCTTCAATTATTTTTTTTATATTAACTTTATTACTAATTGAGATATGTTCTTGTTGCTCTATTCGACTCAACATCATTAAATCTTCTATTAAAATCTCCATTTTATTTGCTTCTAATTTCATGATTTCAATAAATTTTTTTTGAGATCGTGGATCGTCTTTTGCAGAATCTTCAATCGTTTCTAAGAAACCTTTTAGTGAAACTAGCGGTGTTTTTAAATTATGACTTGCATTAGCTATAAAATCAGAACGAATTATTTGAGATTTTTGTACTTCAGTAAAATCTTTAAAAACTAATAATATTTGCTCAAATTGAATGTTACTTATGCTTGTTTTGTAAAATTTAAAAATCGGGTTTTTAATCTCGATATTTATTGTTTTTATTTCTTTATCAATCCTATGCTGATCTATTTGATCTAGAAGTTCAGATATTCTTATAGCTACGCTTATATGTTTACCTTCTAGTTTTTCACCAAAGTTGTTTGTGGCTGATTTATTTGCGTAAATTATAACGTTAAATTTATTTAAAATGATAATTACATCTTCGATTTTATCAATAAATAATCTTTCTAAATCTTTTTTTCCTAACTCTGAGTTAAAGTTTGTGATTATTTTTTTTTTTATTTCAATATTTTGATCTTCTTTTTGATAATTAATAAAAATAATAAATACAAAAAATACTAAAATATTAAAAAATAGTATCCATAAAGAAAATTTTAAAAAAATATAAAAAATTACATTTGCTAAGATTGCTGTAGCGCCGATTAAATAAATCATTAATTTGATAATAGTCTAATAATATTAAGATTATTTAACAGAAATTGTGTAATAAAAAAGTAACATAAGTTTCATATTACCTACACACAAATCACCTAATTGAGGCTTCAATGGCATTTATAAATAATTTAAAAACTAAATATTTATCTAAAGATTTTTTTGTCTCAACAAGTAATTTTTTCCAACCTGTATTTGATTGTTATTTAGCAAATAGTAAAAGTGAAATTAGAAAAGCTCAAAGACTTAGATATAAAATATTTTTCAATGAAAGAAATGGTCAAAAAATTTTCAATTTAAGTTCCTTCAAGAGAGATGCTGATAAATTCGATAAATATAGTGATCATATTATAGTTACATTTAAGGCGTCAAAATTTAGCAAAACTAAAATTGTTGGAACATATAGATTACTGCAGCAAAAGGTAGCTCTGCAACAATGTGGCTTTTATTCCTCTGAGGAGTTTAATTTAAATACATTGTATAAATCAAAAGACAGACCACAGAATGGATTAGAATTGAGCAGATCTTGTGTATCTCAACAATTTAGAAAAAAAAATGTTTTACATTTAATGTGGTCAAAAATTAATGAATATGTTCAGCATAATAAAAATGATGTCCTTTTTGGAATGGCAAGTTTTTTAGAGGAAAATCCAAATGTAATTAAAGAGGAATTGTCTTATTTATATCAAAAATTTTTAATGCCAGAGAATATAAGAGTTGATGCAATTTTTTCAAAAAAAACCGAAATGAATTTAGTGCCAACTGAAGGTATGTCTGACCTTTCGATTATTAAAAAATTGCCTCCACTTATTAAAGCTTATTTAAGACTAGGCGCTAAAATTGGAGATGGTGCAGTTGTAGATAGATTATTTAAAACAACTGATGTTTTTATATATCTTCCTTTTAATACAATTAAACCTGAATATTTAAAGAAATTTAGTTTATAATTTTTTGATTATTTATGATCAAAATATTATTACGTTCGACTATAGAAAAATTATTTGGATTTTCTTATCTTAAACAAGTGTATAAAAAAAATTATTCCGATCCAGAACTACATAATAATTTTTGGAAAAAAACTTTAGAAATTTTAAAAATAGAACATACTTTCAAAGATACAGAACATATTCCAAGACAGGGACCTTGTATTATTATATCTAATCATCCCTTTGGAATACTTGATGGTTTGATTATCTGCTCCGAAGTTGCAAAGTTAAGAAAAGATTACCGAATATTAATTAATGAAGAATTAACCGCAATTGATCATATAAGGGATTATCTTTTTCCATTAAGGCTAGATATGAGCAAAGATGCTCTGAAGCTTAATATAAAATCCAAAAATGATGCTATTGAATTTATAAACAAAGGAGGATTAGTTATTATTTTTCCCTCAGGAGAAGTTGCAACCTCGGAAAGGCTTTTTAAAAGAGCTGTTGAAAAAGAATGGAAACCTATAATTGGATCAATTGTAAGAAAAGTTAATTGTAAAATTTTGCCAGTCTACTGTCATGGTCAAAATAGTTTTTTATTTCAATTTACCGGTATTATTAACTACAAATTAAGACGAATACTATTTGCAAGGGAGTTGATTAATAAATCTAACAAAAAATTTTATGCTGAATGCGGCGAGTTATTAGATAGTCAACTTTTTCATAAACTCGAAAATTCTCAGATTGCGAAAAATTTAAGATCCGAAACTCTTAAAATTGCAAATTTACACTAGCGGTTTGTAAGAATACTTTTGCGCAATTCTCCCATGTGTATTGCTTTGCAATTTCTTTACATTCTTCTTTCTTGATATTCAAAGCTTTCTTCATAGATTCTTTTAAATCCCAGTCCAAGCAATCAGCCTTGGTATTTTGCAAAATATCTAGAGGGCCTGTTACTGGATAGGCTGCAACAGGGACGCCTGCTGCCAATGCTTCAATAATAACAATACCAAAAGTATCTGTTTTGCTTGGAAATACAAAAACGTCGCTTGCTGCAAGATAGGAAGCGACCTCTTTTTCTTTTAACATTCCAGTAAATAACACGTCCTTATATTTTTTCTTAAGCTCATTAAATTGAGGTCCATCTCCAACCACAATTTTTGAACCTTCAATTTTTATATCTAAAAAAGCCTTAATATTCTTTTCAATAGCCACTCTACCAACGTAAATATAAATAGGCGAAGGGAGAGAAATATTTGCTTTTTCCACTTTGCCAAAAATATTCTTATTTACGCCTCTACTCCATACTACTAAATTTTTAAAATTTCTATTGGCTAACTCATTTTCCATATTCTTAGTTGTAACTAAAATTTTATTAGCAGGTTTATGAAAATATCTCAAAAATGAATATCCAATACTAATTGGAATATGCGTTCTTTTATTTACATACTCAGCAAACTTGGTGTGTAAAGAGGAAGTAAATTTAATATTATTTTTCATACAATATCTTCTTGCGAAAAATCCGAGGGGTCCTTCTGTTGCTATATGGACTATATGTGCATTAATCTCTTTAATTTTTTTATAGATCTTAGGATAAGCATTAATTGATAATTTTATTTCAGGATATGTTGGACAAGGAACTGTAATAAAATCATTTGGGGTTATCAAAAAAACTTCATGTTTTTGTTTTTTAAGTTCTTCTACTAAATAACCCAAGGTTGTTACAACGCCATTAACTTGTGGGTGCCAAGCATCAGTAACAATGAGAATTTTATAACTTTTCATTAAGATGCAATTTTAAGCTGCTCTACGTCTTGATTTTCTGTAAACAATTCTTGTCTTTTTTCAATCCAATTAATCAGTTCTAACCTTCCATCAAAATGCTCAACTAATGCCGTACAACTTTCAACCCAATCTCCATCATTAATATAATGAATATTGTCAATATACTGCATATTGGCGTGATGAATATGTCCGCAAATAATTCCGTCAACATTGTGTTGTCTTGCATAGTTTCCTACTAATTTTTCAAATTCACTAACAAATTTAACGGCATTTTTAACTTTAAATTTTAAATATTTAGATAATGACCAGTATTCATAACCTAATTTTTTTCTTAGAAAATTTATATAACGATTAAAATAAATTAAAAAATCGTAAGTAAGAGAGCCTAGTATTGCAAGCCATTTAGCGCATTGAATAATTCCATCAAATTGATCTCCATGAACAACTAAATACTTTTTGTTATCAATAGTTTCATGGATGACCTGATTTGCAATTTCAACTCCACCAAAATTTATAGGTACAAATTTTCTTAAAATCTCATCATGATTTCCCGATAAATAAAATACTCGTGTTCCATGACGAGCTTTTTTTAAAATTTTTTGGACAACATCATTATGAGATTGTGGCCAATACCAAGTATTTTTTAAAGCCCAACCGTCAACTATATCACCGACTAAATAAAGTTTTTCTGATTGGGTATGTCTAATAAATTCCAACAAAAGTTCTGATTGGCAGCCTCTAGTCCCTAAATGAAGATCTGAAATCCAAATACTTTTATAATTTAAAATTTTATCAATTCTATTTTTGAAAGACTCTTTTTTTAGCATTTAATTTCATTTCGAATCATCAACCATGAATTGAACACGTTATTGTTACAAAATTGTTAAAATTGAATTTACAATTAATGTTCAGTGAAATTTTTTCTCAACAAATAAAAATTTCTGATACAAGAATTATAAAATGGTTAAAATAACAAAATCTATAGAAATTTTTGTATTTTTTATAATTATTCCAATAATCTTAATTCCAATAAATTCCAACATTGCTATGTTTTCAGCTCTGACAGCGGTCGCTATAATTTGTGTTTGTTATTTAAAATATAAGAAAGTTGCTTTAATTAATCTCAAAGATTTTAGATTTGATCAATATCTTAAAATTATTTTTTATAAGTTTTTAATTGTTGCCGCTTTAATTTTAACCTTTTCTTATTTTTTTGATCCATCTAAATTTTTAAATCTTCCCCGCTCTGACTTTTTTTTGTGGTTATTGATAATGATCCTTTACCCAATTTTATCAGCTTTCCCTCAAGAGATTGTTTACAGATCTTTCTTCTTTAAAAGATATGGCAATTTATTTAAAAATAAAAAAGTTTTAATTTTTGTAAATGCTTTTTTATTTAGCTTTGCACATATTATTTATTTAAACCCTATTGTAATTTTTTTTACTTTTATTGGGGGTTTAATAATGGCAGAATCCTATTCTAAACATAATTCATTAATAAAAGTTTCAATTGAACATGGATTGTACGGAGATATTGTGTTTACATCTGGACTTGGAGCATACTTTTATCACGCACAAGGATTCACTATCAGCTAACCAGAATATCTGGTTAGCTGATAGTTAGATTTAGTGAGTTTGATTTTGAGCCTCTACAACTACTGCTTCCTTTTGTTTCTGAGTGTGTGGCTTAAATTTCTTAAATTCTGATTTAAGCTTAGAAACTTCCTTACCAAGGCTTACAACTTCTTTATTCAGTCCTTTGATAAATTTTTTTAACTTCTTAAAGTTTTTCTTTGATATTTTCATGATTGGATTTAAGCAAAAATTTTATTTGAGGTAAATTAAAATTTCACAATTCTTTAATAAATTTGCAATAATAATAGTATACACAACTTAACCGAGTGCTTATGTACTTTGCATCCTTATAAGTTAATTTAGTTAAGTTAATTTAATCTAGTGAATTTTTCTCTAGATCTCCCTAATAGCAAATATGTAAGCACTCACCAATCTTCCAAATTTTAGTATATTTTTTTCATAATCAATCGAATAATAACTTCATGTAACGTCATGAAGAAAATCTGCATTATATATAATTCTAAAATAAGTTTATTTAATAAATTTTTACTCAATAGAATTATAAAAATTTTAAGAAAAGAAAACTATGTTGAAACTTTTGGAACGGAAAGAGTTGGGCACGCAACTTTACTATGTAAAGTTCACATAAAAAAATTCGATATTATCGTTGCAGCTGGTGGCGATGGAACAATAAATGAAGTTATCAATGGGATGGACGAAAAAACATCCCTTGGAATAATACCCCTTGGAACAGCAAATATAGGAGCTTATGAAGCAGATATTAGTAAAAATCCAAGTAAAGCAGCTCAAATTATATTGTCCGGAAAAATTAAAAAAATTCATATTCAAGAAGCAAATAATAGAAAATTTTTTTTAATGACTGGAATTGGTTATGATGCTTCAATAGTTGAAACGATTCAGTCAAATTTATTGTTAAAAAAAATATTTGGTAAATTATTATTTTTTATTATTTCCATTGCAAAATTATTTTGTTTTAAAAAATATGAACTAAAGATTCTTACTAACAATAAAGTTTATCTAGCAAATTGGGTCATCATAACTAATGCTAAACATTATGGTGGTTCTTTTCAATTAACGAGGGATACTAATATTTTTGAAAAAAAATTGATTACTTATTTGTTTATTAATTTATCGAGATTTGAGGTTATAAAAAATTTACTTAAAATTTTAAAAAAACAAAACTTAGAAGAAAATAATAAAGTAATTAAGATTATAAGTGATGACATTTTTATAAACTCTAAATCAAAAGTACCTATTCAATGCGATGGTGAATTTATAGGAAATCTACCTTTACAAATTAAAAATACGAAAAGAACAATTAATCTTTTAGTAAAAGAAGAATTAAACGTACAAGCTGATTAATAATATCACTGCAGCAATAAGAATTAAAAAAACAATTACAGCTTTATTTAAGGGAAGATTGTTTAAATATCTAAACACAAATTAAAATTCTTTTGGTAGAGAGCTATCTACTGAAGCTCTGCCTCCGCCTTTAAAAAATATGGCAATCATTATTACCAACCAAAACAATGGATATTCATATCCGCCTTTAACCCAAAGAAAACCATTTTTTAAATGAATATAAAAAGTTGCAACTGCCAAAAGACCTATTAATTGGATTGCAACAAATCTAGTTAAAAAACCTAATGCTAAAAATATTCCACCAAAAAATTCTAAGATACCTATGTAAAGTGCTAATGGATAAGCAGGCTCTAATTGAACGCTTTTAAAAAAATCAACTGTACCATCTAAATTAACAAATAATTTACTATAGCCATGAGGTATCATCATTGCTCCAGCTACAAATCGAATTAATGAATAAGAATAATATGAACTTGAATCGTAAAATCTTTCTAGGTAGGGAATAATTAATCTTGAATTTCTAGAAACTCTCATTTGTAAATTTTATATTCTTCTTAATAATTAAGATCAATCAATAAATATATCTAAAATTTAAAGTATGTGGTGCGCCCGGAAAGAGTCGAACTTCCAACCTCCAGATTCGTAGTCTGGCATTCTATCCAATTGAACTACGGGCGCTTAAATAATAAAAAACTAGAATCTAATATCTTATTTTATTTTTTTTAATTAAATAATCATAGGGATTTATTCATGCAAACAAACAATTGGAATTGGTTAAAACTTATTGCCATTGGCAGAATATTGTCCTCTCTAACCTTTTTTATGTATGTTGGGTCAATACAGCAATTAATTGCTTTATGGAATTTGTCTGCAACAGAGGCGGGTTTAATACAGACTTCTTTGGTTATAGGATTTGCTGTCGCTCTATTTATAAGTTCGTATTGTTCGGATTTTTACAATCCAAACAAAATTCTTTCTATTTATTTAGTCATAAATTTTTTATCGAGTTTTATTTTTTATTTAATTGCTAAAGATTTTTGGACAGCTATTTTTATTAATTTTTTTATAGGTTTTGCTCAAGGCGGTATTTACGGTCCCTCTATACTCTTAGTATCTGAAAAATTTAAATCAAAAAACAAAGGTGCTGCGATGGGTGTAATGCTTGGAAGTCAATCCTTTGGCTATGCAATATCTTTGTCTTTAGGTTACATTATTACGACTAACTATGGTTATAAAATAAGTTTTTTAACCGCATCACTAATTAGTCTTATTGGAGCAATTTTTCTTTTAACTGCAGTGTATGAAGATTTTTTAAAAAAATATAAATTTTCAGAGCTAAATAAAAAATTTTCTTTTAATCAAAATAAAAAAACAAAATATTTAATAACAGGATATACCGCTCATGCTATAGAATTGTTTGGTTTATGGTCTTGGTTACCAGTTTTTTTGAGTGTTATATTTATAAGTAAAATATCAATCACAACATTAAGTGTTGGTATTATTATTGGATTTTCAATTCATTTGTCTGGCGTGTTCTCTTCTGTAATTGCGGGGTATCTTTCTGATAACTTAGGAAGAAAAAAAATTTTAGTTTCTTTTTCTTTATTTAGCGCGATTTTATCTTTTTTAATTGGTTGTACTGCAGAGTTAGATTTAATTTTAATTGTTACAATTTCTATTTTTTATAGTTTTTTTGCAATTGGAGATTCTGGAGTTTTGACTGCCGCTTTAACCGAGAGTACACCAAAATATTGCGTAGGTAGAACCGTAGCTTATCGTTCTATTTTAGGAATAGGATTTGGATCTATAACTCCTGCTGTCTTTGGATTTATTATTGATATTACAAATAATCATCTACCTATTAATTCAGAAACAAATTGGATTTTTGCATTTTCGTTTTTAGGTGTTGCGGGGTTAATTGCAACTTTTTGTGCATCTCAATTTAAATCTTAACAAAAACAAATTTATTAAACAGTGCCTGAAATTTTTTGTATAAAAAGAGTATTAGAAAAACAATTAATAAAGAAAAAATTACTCTAAAAAATAATACACCGGAGATATGCCCTCCAATGATAATCATCAAGATGCTATCTTCAATAACAGCATGTACTAAATTTAATAAAGATAAAGAAAGTAGGATGCTTTGTTTGTTAATTGATCCTGATTTTGCTTCTTTAATTAGTAATCCTCCTCCAAATTGAAGCCCAATAGTTAAACCAACAATAATAATATTTATTGCACTAGAACTAATCCCCATTAGCTTTAATGGATTTGCAAGTAATCGTTTGATTAAATTTTCAACACCAATTTTTTTTAAAATATTTAGAGAAAAAACTAAAATACAAATAATACAAAATATATAAATTAGGTTTTCAATCTGTCCTAACACCCAAGAGTAATAATCTGTTGGAACGACACGTTGTTCTAAAACTAAGTTAAATTTTTCCTGTAAAAATCCAAAATAGAAATAAATTCTATATAAAATAAACCCAGCCAAAAAGGCAATTCCTATCCTCAAGATAGAAGCATAAACGAAAGAAACACCAGCTGCGTGTGAGATGGCACTTTCAATTAATATATTATGAGCAATTAAAATAATTACCGTTAAGACTGTAACCTGAGCAACTGTTAAGTCTAATGATGGGACAATATTAATAAAAAGAACAATGGCAGCATAAACATTAATTATAATAGCTGTAACCCAAACTATACCAAACTCTGCTGGTAAACCTAATAATTGAACTATAGGTTCGAAAAAATTTGAAATAATTTTTACTATCCCAATTTCTTCTAGAATTTTAATTATAAAAATAAACGGAATTAATATTTTATATAAAGGAATGCAAATATCTTTAATTTCTAAAAAACTATTTTTAAAAAACTTATTCAAATTTTGCTCTTAAAAAATTTTTGTTTTATAAAATTAACTGCTAGAACCATTATACCAAGGGCAGTTAAGGGTATAGAAACTTTTGGATCCGAGAGTAAATCTAAATTAAACTGTGAACCTTCCTCAATTTTAGAACTAATCCCTGATACTAAACTTACTGAAATAAATATTGATGGTGCCACACCAAAAATATTTGAAAGAAATATATTTTTAAGTTTCATATTAAATAATACTGGAATCAATGTGCCGACTTGCGAAGGTATTCCAGGAACTAATCTTAAAAATAATAAATAAGCAAAATCATTATTTTTGAAATGACTGTCTAAACTTTTATATTTGCTTGAAAAATACTTAAGCACTAAATCTTTAAAATAATGATTTGCAAAAATATATAAAGCGGTTGAACCGATAGCAAAGCCCATAAGTAATAGGATTGAGCCTAAAAAAGAACCAAATATAAAACCTGCTGCTATAATGAGTGGAAAACCAAAACCAAGTAAAAAGAACCAAATGGTAGAAAATAAAAAAAATAAAAAAGAGTAGATAAAAATATTTTGTTCAATAAAATTAACAATTACTTTGCGATCATTTTTTATGAAATCAGAACTAAAATAATTATAAACCTCATAATGAAAAAACAGAAATGTTACTAAACCCACTATTAAAAGATAAATTAATCCTAAAATAATTTTAAGCTTTGATAATTTCGTCATTTTTAAAACGTATTAAATAAAAACTTTTGCTGTACATGATTTAACAATTTACCTATAAATAGCCAAATTCTAATTATCACAATGAAAAGAACCTTTCAGCCAAGTAAAATAGTAAGAAAGAGAAGACACGGTTTTAGATCACGTATGGCAACAAAAGGTGGTCGAAAAGTTATTGCTCGAAGAAGATTTAAGGGAAGAAAATCTGTATCTGCTTAAGTCATGCCCAAGACTCTAAAATTTGAAAGTCTTAGAGGCAATCTTGAATTTAAAAAAATTCTGTCTGCAAAAAAAGTAAGTTCAGACTTATTCACAATTTATTACACTAACAGAGATACTATTCCTGAAACAAATAAAATTCATATGAGTTTTGTATCAGCTAAAAAGCTCGGAAATGCAGTAAAAAGAAATAAAATTAGAAGAAGATTAAAAATGGCTGCACGTAAAGCGATTACTGAGATTGATTCATTTAACAATAAATATAAGTATGCTGTTTTTGCAAAATCAAAAATATATGATGTTGATTTTACTAAAATTGTACAAGAACTTGGATATAAATTTAACTCGTTAAAATAATGATAAAAAAAATAGATAATTTTTTTTCTTTTATTCTTACAAAATTTATTAAGACCTATAAGTTTTTATTATCTCCTTTTTTTCCTAACGCTTGTCATTATGATCCAACATGCTCTGAATATTTTATGCAGAGTTTAAAAGAATTTGGTTTTATTAAAGGATGTTTTAAAGGAATTCTTAGAATTTTAAGATGTCATCCTATTAAATTTTTAGGCGGCGGATTTGGCTATGATCCTGTTATAAAAAATAAAAATAAATAATGGAAAATAAAAACGTTATTATAGCTGTCATATTATCAACTGCAATTTTGATTGGTTGGTCAATGTATTTTGAAAATCCTGATGAGGCTCAAAGAAAGAGACTTGAAATTCAAGGAAAGACGGAAACACAAACTAATATTCAAAAACCAGAAACTCCTCAAACTGGAAAAGCAGTTCCAACAAAAGCTATTTCTAGAAGCGATGCATTAAAAGAAAGTGATAGAGTATTTATCGAAAATAGTAATTTGTCTGGCTCGATATCTTTAAGAGGAGCGCTAATCGATGACATTATATTAAAGAACTACCGAGAAACCTTAGATAAAAGTAGCAAACCAATTGTTGTTCTTAGCCCTAAAAAATCTGAGGATGGATATTTTGTAGAATCTGGTTGGGCAACTACAAAGTCAGATATTAAAGTTCCTGATAACAATAGTGTTTGGCAAATTAGAGAAGGTAAAAAATTAACCCCTTCTTCTCCAGTGACTCTTGAGTGGAACAATAGAGAAGGCGTTGTTTTTTCTAAAAAGATTGAAGTAGATGATAAATATTTATTTAAAATTACAGAAACAATCAGAAATGAAAAAAGTAAGACAATTGAATTATTTCACTACTCTCAAATAACAAAAAATACAAAGCCTAATACAGAAAATTTTTATATTCTGCATGAAGGATTAATTGGAGTTGTCGATAAAAATTTAAAAGAAGAAACATATTCATCAATTGAAGAAGAGAAAAAAACGTACACTGGCAAAAGTGGTTGGTTTGGTATTACTGATAAATACTGGATGTCTGCTATTATTCCTGAGAGCGGAAAATCTTTCAAAGGTGAATACTCCTTTGCTAACAGTTATAAGGCAAATTTTATAATATCAGAGCCAACTATTGCAAATCCGCAAAAAAGTACTTCAAATACTTTAAAAATATTTATCGGTGCAAAAGAAGTTTACCCAATCGATAATTATACTGAAAAAGAAAAAATTGACCGCTTTGATTTATCAATTGACTGGGGTTGGTTTTATTTTATTACAAAACCTTTGTTCTTTGTAATCGATTATATCTTTAAAATTGTTGGAAATTTCGGTGTTGCAATTATTATTCTGACTCTTCTTGTAAGAATTCTATTTTTTCCACTTAATAACTATTCTTTTAAATCTATGGCGAAAATGAAAGTTCTTCAGCCAGAAATGTTAAGAATAAAAGAGCTCTACAAAGATGATATAAAGAGAACTCAGCAAGAAATGATGGCTTTGTACAAAAGAGAAAAAGTAAATCCTTTGTCAGGATGTCTTCCAATATTAGTTCAAATTCCAATTTTCTTTGCAGTTTACAAGATGCTTTTTGTAACTCTGGAAATGCGTCATGCGCCATTTTTTGGATGGATTAAAGATTTGTCAGCTGCAGATCCAACTACGATTTTTAATTTATTTGGTTTAATTCCTTGGAATCCTCCTTCGTTTTTAATGATAGGGGTGTGGCCAATATTAATGGGAATTACAATGTACTTTCAAATGAAGCTAAACCCAACTCCACCAGATCCAATACAGGCAAAAATTTTTGCATTCTTTCCTTTGATAATGACAGTTATGTTAGCAACTTTTCCTTCTGGATTAGTTGTTTACTGGACTGTAAGTAACGTTCTTACAATGGCTCAACAGTATTACATTATAAAGAAAACTACGGTGAAAACGGTTTGATGGATATTAAGTCTTTTTGGCCAGAACTTGGTCCATCAATTCAAGAGGCATCCGTTTACTTAGACAAATATAAAAATAAAAAAATAATTCTCAAATACGGTGGTCAGGTAATGTCTGATCTAAGTTTATCAAAAGCGTTTGCCCAAGATGCTGCAATTTTAAGAAAATTAGATGTTGATGTTGCGGTTATTCACGGCGGCGGTCCTCAAATCAAAACAAAACTAGAATCTCAAAATTTAGAAAGTAAATTTATTTCTGGATTAAGAGTAACTGATAAAAATGTAATAAAAGTTGTGGAAGATGTTTTGTTAAATGAAATAAATCCAGATTTAAGAGATGCTATTATAAATTATGGTGCAAAAGCGGAGTCCGTTACTGTTAGAAAAAACAACGTAATACACATCGATAAATCTATTGATGAACAATTAGGATTTGTTGGAGATCCAAAAAAAATTGATACAAAAGTATTAAATAACTTTTTTAAACAAAAAATTATTCCAGTTATTGCTCCTATGGGAATGGATAATAAGGGCCAAGTTTATAATGTAAATGCTGATACAGCCGCTGGAACAATTGCAAACCAAATAAAAGCTGAAAGACTTTTATTAATGACGGATGTTCCTGGGGTAAATGATAAAGATGGTAATTTAATATCACAATTATCTACAAAACAAGCTTTGGACCTTATTGATGATGGAACGATTACTGGGGGAATGATTCCAAAAATTAAAACATGCATTAGCGCTATTGAATCTGGTGTAAACGGGGTGGTTATTATTGATGGAAGAAAATCTCATGCTGTCCTTTTTGAATTATTCTCAAATCTTGGAGCTGGAACGCTTATAGTAAAATAATGGAAAAAATAAAGAACATAAAATTTTGGATTTTTGATTTAGATAATACTCTTTACCCCTCATCTACAAATTTATTTTCAGGAATTGATAAACTGATGGCAAGTTTTATAACTCAACATTTAAATGTTAATCATGAAGAAGCTCTTCAAATAAAGAATGATTATTTTCAAAAACACGGCACAACTTTAAATGGCTTAATCAAACATCATAATATTGATCCTCATCATTTTTTAGAATTTGTACACAATATTGATTACAGTTTTTTAAGTAAGAATGAAAAACTAAATAAAGAAATTAAAAGTTTACCTGGAAAAAAAATTATATTTACTAATGGTTCAAAAAAACATGCAAACAATGTCATTAGCAATTTGCAACTTGATGAAAATCTTTTTTCAATATTTGATATTGTTGATTCAGATTTTGTTCCAAAACCAGAGAGATCTCCTTATGAAAGGCTTATTAAAAAATACGACATTATACCCGAGCAAAGTATTTTTTTTGAAGATATCGCAAGAAACCTAAAACCAGCTCATGATCTTGGTATGAAAACAGGATGGGTAATAAATGAAGATAATTGGGCAAAAGAAGGTCATGATGAGGATCATGTCCACTTTAAAATAAAAGA
Source organism: Fontibacterium abundans (SeqCode) (assembly GCF_965235095.1). Taxonomy (GTDB): domain Bacteria; phylum Pseudomonadota; class Alphaproteobacteria; order Pelagibacterales; family Pelagibacteraceae; genus Fontibacterium; species Fontibacterium abundans. The sequence goes on from NZ_OZ249405.1 coordinate 922,364, forward strand.
ATTAGATCATTTTCTTGAGCAGTGTAATTTGTTAATTAAATAAACATGAGTCTTGAAAATATTATTTTAAAAGCCTGGGACGACAGAAATAATATTAATAAAAATTCTGACAAAGCAATTATTTATGCAATTAATGAAACTTTAGAAAAATTAGACTCTGGTAGTATTAGAGTATGTGAGAAAAAAAATAATGAATGGCATACTCATCAATGGATAAAAAAAGCAATTCTTTTAAGTTTTAAAATACAAGATAATAAAATTCTTTCAGGTCCTTATGCAACTTGGTTTGACAAAGTAGATGGTAAAACAGCTCTTTGGAATGAAAAAAAACATATTGATGCTGGATTTAGAGCGGTCCCAAATGGTGTGATTAGAAAATCTGCATACATCGGAAAAAATGTTGTGTTGATGCCATCCTTTATAAATGTTGGTGCCTACGTTGATGATGGAACCATGATTGATACTTGGTCAACGGTTGGTTCGTGTGCACAAATTGGAAAAAATTGCCATATTTCTGGAGGAGTTGGAATTGGTGGAGTGCTAGAACCTCTTCAAGCAAATCCAGTAATCATTGAAGATAATTGTTTTATTGGAGCAAGATCAGAAGTAGCTGAGGGAGTTATCGTTGGCGAAGGTTCTGTAATTTCTATGGGTGTTTACATTGGAGCCTCAACAAAAATTATAGATAGAAAAACAAACCAAATTATTTATGGAAAAGTTCCCCCTTATTCAGTGGTAGTCTCTGGATCGCTTGCAAACGAAGATAAAAGCAAACCAAGTTTATATTGTGCGGTCATTGTTAAAACTGTTGATGAAAAAACTAGAAGCAAAACCTCAATAAACGAATTACTGAGAGATTGATATGCTAAAGACCATTAGTGAAGTTTCTTTAGCAAAAGATCTTGTAAAATGTCAGAGCGTTACACCTAAAGATGATGGCGCAATTAATGTTGTTGCAAAAAATCTAAAAAAATTAGGTTTTAAATGTCAGATTATGGAGTTCCAAGAAAAAGGAACCGCAAAAATTAAAAATTTATATGCGAAAATTGGCAACAGTTCTCCTAACTTTTGTTTTGCAGGACACACAGATGTTGTTCCTGTTGGAGATCTAAAATCTTGGACTGTTAATCCTTTTGGTGGAGTTATTAAAAATCAAAAACTAATTGGTCGTGGTGTTAGCGATATGAAAGGCTCAATTGCTTGTTTTATTTCTGCCGTTAGTGAATTTTTAAAAAAAAATAAAAAATTAAAAGGATCAATTAGTTTTTTAATAACTGGTGATGAAGAAACTATTGCAATTAATGGTACTCAAAAAGTTATAAAAAAATTAATACAAAAAAAAGAAAAAATCGATTTCTGCATAGTAGGAGAGCCAACTAATGAAAGTAGACTTGGCGACATGATTAAAATTGGAAGAAGAGGCAGTATAACAGGTCATTTGACAATTTTGGGGACCCAAGGACACGTTGCTTATTCATATACTTATAATAATCCCTCTACAATTATTGTTGAGGTTTTAAATAATATTAAAAAATTAAAACTAGATAGAGGCAATAAAGATTTTCAACCATCTAATCTTGAAGTTACAAAAATTACTATTGATAATACAGCAGACAATGTCATTCCTGCTGAAGCAAAAGCATCTTTTAATATAAGATTTAATAATTTACACACATCAAGCTCTCTTAAAAAAAAGCTAAATAAAATTTTTTCTTCTGTTACTAAAAAATCTAAAGCAAGTTACAAAATTAAATACAATGTTTCGGGGGAAGCTTTTTTAACAAAGCCTAGCAAAACTGTTTACATGATTAAAAATGTTATAAAAAAAAGCACAAAAATTAGTCCTGTTCTATCAACGACAGGCGGTACTTCTGATGCTCGTTTTATAAAAAAAATCGCTCCCTGCATTGAATTTGGTTTAATCGCAAAAACTATCCACCAAGTAGATGAGATGGCTAGAATAGCTGATCTAAAAAAATTGAAAAATATATACTTAGATATCCTTGTTAATTACTTTAAGTGACAACCTGCATATTCACCGCTAATTCTTCCATTCAACATGATACGGGTCCTGGTCACCCAGAATGTCCTGAACGTATTCCGTCAATCATAAATGGTTTAAAAAAAATACAAACTCCAAAATTAATCTGGAGAGGCATAGAATCTTTTGATGAAAAATATATTAAACTTACTCATTCAGAAAAATATTTTGAAAAAATTAATCAATCATTTCCAAAAGAAGGCTTAGCTTTTCTTGATGGAGATACAATTGTTTCTAAAGGCAGTAAAAAAGCAGCTTACGATGCTGTTGCATCAATTATTAATGCAATCGATGCTTTAATGAATAAAGAGTTTGATAATGCATTTTGCGTTATCAGGCCTCCTGGTCACCATGCTGAAAAAGAACAAGCTATGGGATTTTGCCTGTTTAACAACGTTGCCATAGGTGCAACTTATTTAATAGAAAAATATAAACTAAGCAAAGTAGCAATCATTGATTTTGATGTTCATCATGGAAATGGCACTCAAGATATTTTTTATAATGAAAAAAAAGTTTTATACATTTCATCACATCAATTTCCATTTTATCCAGGAACAGGCTCTGAAGATGAAACCGGCAAATATAATAATATTTTAAATATACCTCTAAAAGCAGGAACTGGCTCTAAAGAATTCTTTAATAGTTATGAGAAAGTTTACGACAAATTAAATGAATTTAAGCCTGAATTTATATTATTATCAGCTGGTTTTGATGCTCACAAAAATGATCCTTTGGCCAACATTAATTTAGAATCTAAAGACTATTACACATTAACCAAAGAAATTATGAAAATTGCAAAACAAGTCTGTGGTAATAAAATTGTTTCAATCTTAGAGGGTGGCTACAATCTTGCAGCCATTCAAGAAAGTGCAAAATATCACGTTGAGGCTTTGTTAGAAATTTAAGTTAATAAATAATATTTTCCAAATACAATCCTGCAGCAGGCGCTGGGGGAGCGCATTTTGATCGATCTTTAGAATTTAATGCATCAAGTAAATCTTTTTTTGTCCATTTATTTTCACCTACAAGCTTTATACATCCCATCATAGAACGAACTTGATGTTGTAAAAAAGACTGCGATTCAAAATAACTATAAATGTAATCATCTTTTCTAAAAATATTTATTTTCTCCATAGTTTTTATTGGAGATTTAGCTCCACACGAAGCTGACCTAAAAGTTGTAAAATCATGAGTTCCTATTAAAATTTGTGCAGCATCATTCATTTTAGTTTCGTCAAGTTTTATTTTTAATTGCCATGCCCTATCTTTTTCTATGGACAATGGAGAGTCTCGATTAATAATTACATATTTATAAACTCTTAACTTTGCATCTCGTCTTGCATCAAAATCATCATTTATTAATTCTGTTTTTAAAATGCTTATAGATTCGTCTTTTAAATGAAAATTTAAAGCATCAGTAATTTTTTTAGCATCAATATCTTTATTAAAATCAAAATGAAAAACTTGATGTACTGCATGAACGCCTGTGTCTGTTCTTCCCGCTCCAAAAATTGTTATCTTTTTTTCAGCTATTTTCTCAATTGCTTGTTCGATCGCTTCTTGAATTGATCTTCCATTTAATTGCCTTTGCCATCCTACAAAATGAGTGCCGTCATATTCAACTATGCATTTCAGTCTTGGCATTTAAAATAATTGTGATGCTTTCGGGATTTTATACCCTAATAAAAATTCTTTTACTTTTTGAATTTTTTTTCCAGGCCTTTGTATTTCTAAAACTTGAATTGCAAAATCTTTACAGGCAATTAAAAGATTATCATTAAGTGTTGTGCCAATTTCCCCTTTTTGATCTATAACTTCTGCTTTCCAAATCTTAATTCTTTCATTTTCAAATTTAAAACAAGCGCCTGGCGCTGGATTCAAAGCATTAATTTGCCGCACAATTTTATCCGCATTATCATTCCAGTTAATTTCTTCATCATCCCGCGTGATTTTTTTTGCATGGGTAGCTTTTGTATGATCTTGTTCTAAAAACTTAGCTTTATCTTTGTCTATTAGATCAATGGCTTTAATAATTAATTTTGAACCCAAAATCGATAACTGGTCACTTAATAAACCGTAATTTAGCTGATCATTAATCTCTATTTTTTCAGACAGCATCACAGGTCCTGAGTCTAATCCTTTTTCAATTTTCATAATTGAGATTCCTGTAAATTTATCACCATTCATAATTGCTCTTTGAATAGGCGCCGCACCTCTCCAGTAGGGTAATAGAGAAGCATGAATGTTTATAAATCCTTTCTTTGATAAATTTAAAAAATTTTCAGGAATAATTTGTCCATAAGCAACAACGATTACTAAGTCTGGGCTTATTTTTTTAAATAAATCCAATTCCACTTCATTTTTTAATGAGCTTGGATGATGAATTTTTAAATTATTTTTTTCCGCCTCTAAATGAACTGGAGTTTTTTCAATTTTTAAACCTCTATTAGATTTTTTTGGGGGCTGTGTGTAAACGTGAATAATATTTAATTTTTCTTTAAGTAATTCTTTTAATGCAGGAACAGCAAACTCTGGTGTACCCATGAAAATTATTTTTAATGACATGGATTACCTAAAAATTAATATGATCTGAAACGTCTTCCTTTTTTGCTTTTGAGAGTTTTTTTAAAATAAAAGATTTTTTTAATTTTGATAAATAATCAATAAATAAAATTCCATTTAAATGATCAATTTCATGTTGGATACACGTAGCAAGCAAACCTTCTGCTTTTAATAATTGTTCTTTTCCATTTTGATCTAAATATTTTACATGACATTTTTCAGGTCTTTCAACTTCTGCAAATTGTTTAGGCAATGAGAGGCAGCCTTCTTCAAAAGTACATTTTGTTTGAGATGTCCAAACAATTTCCGGATTTACAAAATACATTGGATTATTAGGTTCTGGTTCTTTTGCTATATCAATAACAATGACTCTTTTGTGCACTCCAATTTGAACAGCTGCAAGACCGATGCCGGGAGCCGCATACATTGTGTCTAACATATCTTTCATTAAGTTTTTAATCTCAGCATCAACCTTTTGAACTGGTTTTGATTTAATTCTTAATTGAGGATCTGGCTCTGTTAAGATTTGCCTAATAGTCATAATGAAAAAATACTAAATCTACTTAATTAATCAAGCGCTTGATGCTAATCACTATTTAAAGAACTGCGATATTTAAATGCAGAAAATAATGTTCCATCATCCAAATATTCGATCTCCCCGCCCACAGGCAAGCCATGTGCTAATTTTGTTACTTTCACATTTAAATTTTTAATGCTGTCTTTAATATAGTGAGCTGTCGTTTGTCCTTCGATTGTAGCGCTTGTTGCTAGGATAACTTCTTTTACTGAATTAGACTTAATCCTGTTAACTAATGAACCTATTAAAAGATCTTCTGGATTTATGCCATTGATGGCTGAAAGAGTTCCTCCTAAAATATGATACTGACCACTATAAACATTAGTACTTTCTAAAGCCCACATGTCCGCCACATTTTCTACAACACAAATTTGTTCATAATTATTTTTATTATTACAATTGCATTCAATTTTATTAGTTTTAAAATTTCCGCAAATATTACAACGAGCAACATTTTGATAAACCTTATCTAAAGCGCCAGACAATGGCTTCATAATATTGTCTCTGTTTTTAAGAAGATAAAGGGCAATACGTCTTGCAGACTTTGGTCCTAATCCTGGCAACTTTGCAATTAGAAACATTAGTGTTTCTAAATCTGGATGAGAGTTATTTTTCATTACTAGAAAGGAAGTTTAAATCCAGGAGGCAATTTTAAACCACCTGTTATTTTTGACATCTCCTCTGATGATTTAACTTCAATTTCCTTCTTAGCGTTATTAGTGGCTATAACAATTAAGTCTTCTAAAACTTCTTTTTCTTCTGTCATTAACTTTGGATCAATATCTATTTTGATCATCTCATGATCGCCGTTCATAATTACTTTCACAGCACCATTACTAGCAACACCTTCTGCTTGAATATTCTTTAATGAAGCTTTTACTTCAGACATTTTTTGCTGCATCTCTTGAGCTTTTTTTAACATACCCCCAAAATCCATTACTTAATCTCCTCTACTTCATTAAGTTCCGCATCTGGAAAATTTTCTTTTATCTTTTTGTAAACTTCGCTTTCAAGCGCATCTTGTAATAATTTTTTTTTGTAACTTTCTTTATTTTCAAAAATTGTATTTTTACCTGTTTCTTTCGATAAAGAAATAATCCATCTTTCACCTGTCCAAAGTTTAAGTTTTTCAGTTAAAGATCTTACAAAATTTTTAGATAATTTTTCGTTAAACGAAATATCAATTTTTCCAGTCTCAAATTTTACTACTCGAACATTTCTTTCTAAATCAAACTTTAATTCAATTTCTTTTTTATAATTTGTAATTTCTACTAATTTTTCAAATGAATTAATTATCTCAAGTTTTCCCGCTTCTTGTTTTTTTTCTAAAAATTTTGGATTTCGATCAATATCTTCTGCCTTTTCTTGCACAATGCTTTTAATTTGCGTCTTTGCTGAAGTTTGTTTGTTAATTATTGTTCCAGGTTTAATTTCGTTAAAATCATCTTGTTTCTCAGTTGATTCTGACATTGCACGCGTGTCTGAATTTAAAGCATCCTCAATTACTTGTTCAGGACTTGGTAAATCTTTTAAATGCACTAATCTCATAATTAACATTTGAAAAGAAAGAAAATGGTTTGGAACAAAACTTAATTCTTCAATCCCTTTAAGAATGAATTGCCAGATCATTGAAATATAAGAAAAATCAATATTTTTAGAAAGTGCTAAAATTACATCAGATTCAGATTCAGAAACTGTTAGATCGTTTTCAATTTTGCCAAAACTTTTGCTTCTAGAAATTAAATAAATAACTTCAAGCATATCTTGTAAAACTAATTTTGGATCGGCTCCCAAATCAAATATTTCTTGGGCATCTTGAAGGGCTTTTGCTTTATCACCATCAATTACAAAACGCACAAGGTCAATAATTCTTGAACGATCTGCTATACCTAACATTGTTCTCACTGATGTTTCGATTATTTCTTCACCTAAAATATTAAATGTTGAGATTGCCTGATCTAATATAGACAATGCGTCTCTTACTGACCCCTCTGATGCTTTGGCAATTAACATTAAAGCTTTTTCATTAATTTTTGCTTTTTCTTTTTCAGAAATTTTCTTTAAGAAAGAAATCATTTCCTCAAGTTTAATTCTTCTAAGATCAAATCTTTGACATCTTGAAATAATAGTTAATGGTATTTTTTTAACTTCAGTGGTTGCTAAAATAAATTTAAGGTGAGGAGGTGGTTCTTCTAAAGTTTTAAGCAAACCATTGAAAGCTTGCTTTGATAACATATGAACTTCATCAATGATGAAAACTTTATACTTGGCACTCGTAGGATAATATTTAGCAGAATCAATTAATTCTCGAATATCATCAATTCCAGTTTTAGAAGCAGCATCCATTTCTAAAACATCAATATGATTTGAATTTGTTATAGCTTCACAATGACAAAAGCCTTCGCACTTTTTTTCTAGGCTTTCAGAATTTTTACAATTAATAGCTTTTGCAATTATTCTTGCAGTCGTCGTTTTCCCAACGCCTCTAATTCCTGTCAATAAATAAGCGTTAGGAATACGATCCATCTTGATCGCATTTTTAATAATCTGCACCATTACGTCTTGACCTATAACTTCATCAAAACTTTGTGGCCGATACTTTAGTGATAAACCTTTACGATTATTTTCCATAAAAAACGGGAGACTGAGGACAACCTGAAAAATTATCGTTACGGCTGCTTCCTTTCGGACCTGACCGGATTAGCGTAACCTCCACCTGCCACCAATCTCCCAAAATATTATAACAAGATAATTAAAAAAAAACGACAGCTATAATAATTTTAATATCTAAATGAATTGGCAAAATAAACACCTAAAATATCTAATTTTTCAGTATGTTTTTTTAAAATAGTTAGAGCTTTCTTTACTGCTAAGTTTTCAATATGCCCTTCAATATCAAGATAAAAACTTACCTGTTTAAAAGAATTGCCAGTTGAAAAACTTTCAAGCTTTGTAAGATTAACTTTATTCTCAGCAAAGCCTCCTAGGGCCTTATGCAATGCCGATGGCACGCTTTTTAGGCGAAAAATACATGAAGTAATATATTTCTTATTTTTTTTATATAACTTTGGTCTTGCAGAAGCAGACATGATTAAAAATCTTGTAACGTTACCTTTTAAATCTTCAAAATTTTTCTTTAAAATCTTCAATCCATAAATCTTTGCAGCAAGAGCTGAGGCAATAGCAGATTCGGATTCTATTTGATGTTCAGAAATGTATTTTGCTGAGCCGGCTGTATCGGCGGCTACAATTGGCTGTAATTTTAATTTATAAATATTTTTCTTACACTGCCCAATTGCCTGAGCGTGGCTTCTTACAGTTTCTATTTGTTTAATAGAGACGTCTTTTAATCCTAATAAACAGTGTTCAACTTTTTGATAATGCTCTCCTTCTATTTTTAATCTAGAGGAAGATAATAAGTAATGAACATCTGCAACTTTACCCGCTATAGAATTTTCAATTGGAATTAATAATTTACTATTTTTAATGCTTTTAGTTTTAACGAAAGCATCTTCAAAGGTCTTGCAGCATATCATGTCGGGATTTTTAAAAATCTTTACTGCCGCTAAATGCGAATAAGCGCCCTGTTCGCCTTGTATAATTATTTTATTAGCCATTTTTCATAATATTTCTTATTTCTTCTAAATCTTCAATAGTATCGACACCTAAAGGATAAGAATCCGTTAAACCTACGCTTATGGATATATCGTTATCCATTGCACGCATTTGCTCTAAGCTTCTATTAATTTCATTATCACTTCTTTTAAAAGAAATAAATTTTTTTAATGTTTCGTATTGATAACCATAAATACCAACATGATGATAATAAAAATTACCTTTATTAATATTTTTTAATCTAAAAAAATCTAATGCATTATCAAAACTATTTCTTTGCATTTCTTTTTTAGTTTCAACTTTTACAATATTTTTATTTTCTAAATCTTTTGTAGAATTTAGTTTTGTGGCAAGAGTTGCTATTTGATAAGAATTATTATTCATAAATTTATCTAAAAGTTTTATTGCCGAAGGATCAATGTTTGGCATGTCACCTTGTAGATTAATAATATTATTTGGTTTTTGAGAAAAATTTTTTTCTATGGCTTCAAAAATTCTATCTGAGCCTGTTTTATGTTCTTTGCTAGTTAAAATACTTTTTCCACCAACGTCTTTAATAACCTTTGCAATTTCCTCGTCTGCTGTTGCAACATACACTTCTCCAATTTTGCTATCGATTGCTCTCTGCCAACAATGAACAATCATGGGTTTATTATTAATTAACAATAAAGGTTTATTAGGTAATCTGGTTGCTCGTAAATGGCTTGGTATTAAAATAACAGTATTGTTCATAATTAAAATTATGCGACTGTAAGACGCATAAAATAGATTTTAAAAAAAATTTTTTACTTTAAAGATTATGATGTTATACAATTTAGATTATAAAAATCACTAGAATATGGACAGTTTTGAATTTAATAAAATTGCTGCAGCAGTACTAGTTGTTGCTTTATTAGTAATTGGTTTAAATCAATTTGGAGATTCTATTTATCGTGTAAAAAAACCTGAGACTCAAGGTTACAAAATTGAAGGTGTGGCAGAAACAAAATCTACTGCTAAAGGTGAAGTAAAAAAAGAAGAAAAATTAGCCGATATAAAAGTTTTATTAGCAACAGCAAATGTTGCGGCTGGTGAAAATGCATTTAAGAAATGTGCAGCTTGTCACACTAATGTAAGTGGGGGCGCATCAAAAATTGGTCCTCCAATGTGGGGTATTGTTGGTAAAAAATCCGGTTCACATCCAGAGTTTAAGTACTCATCTGCACTCGCTGCTCATGGTAAAGCTTGGTCAGTTGAAGAGCTAAATGGGTTTTTATATAAACCTGCTGATTATCTTAAAGGAACTAAAATGGCTTTTGCTGGTATTGCGAAAGATGAGGAGAGAGCAAATCTAATTGCATATTTAAGTACGCTTAAATAGTTTTCTTTAATATTCTCTGTAAAAAAAAATAAATTATTTACTAATGAGATTTTCATATTTAAGTCCTCTTTTAAATCCTACATCGTTAAGAATGTTGTTGCTTGGTTTTGCGGCTGGCCTGCCTATTCTTCTAATTTTTTCTACACTATCTGTTTGGTTATTTAAAGCTGGGGTAAATAGAGCAACTATAACTTTATTCAGTTGGGTTGGTTTTGCATATTCATTTAAATTTATTTGGACACCTATAGTTGATAATTTAAAATTACCAATACTAGGAAAGTTAGGTCATAGACGAAGTTGGCTGCTGTTGTCTCAATTAATGGTGATCCTTTCATTAATTTTTATTTCTTTTACAGATCCAAAAACTTCTCTGCTATGCACAGCGATTGGTGCAATATTTATTGCATTCTCAAGCGCAACTCAGGACATCGTACTTGATGCCTTTAGAATTGAGTCTGCCTCAAAAAATTTACAAGGAGCGCTATCTTCGATGTACTTAACTGGTTACCGTATAGCAATGATCGTTTCAGGAGCTGGGAGCTTATGGATTGCATCATTTTTAGGAACAGAAATTTATAATCAAAAGGTATGGCAACAAGTTTACCAAATAATGGCTTTGCTTATGCTATTTGGAGTCCTGACTGTTTTATATTCTTCTGAGCCAAAAATTAAAAGAAATATTGAAAAAAAATCTAATCAAAAAATTAAATTTTTTATTGCTTTTTTAGCTTCTCTTGTAGGATTTATTTTATGCTATTTATATTTTACGGATTTATTTTATAGCAAAGACCCTATTGTTAATTTTCTAAATGAATTTATTAAAATTATTTTTTGCTTCTTAACATTTGCCTTAATTATATTTTTTTTAATCAAAATAAAATTTATTAACAAAGAATCTGCAAAAAATGCGTATGCGAAACCTATTTTGGATTTCCTAAATAGATACGGATCAAAAGCAACATCAATTCTACTTTTAATAGGTTTGTATAGAATTTCAGATGTGGTCTTGGGAGTAATGGCCAATGTTTTTTACATAGAGAAAGGTTTTTCGATTTCAGAAATAGCCACCTATTCAAAATTCTTTGGAACTATAGCCACTATTGTTGGTGGCATTATTGGAGGACTTGCTTCAGTTCATTTAGGAGTAATGAGATCTTTATTTATTGGCGCATTAATTTCGGCATTAAGTAACATCTTATTTGCTTGGCTAGCCCTTGTTACTGCAGATGTTAAAATTTTAGCCTTTGTTATTACGGCTGACAACATTGCGAGCGGCTTTGCTGGAGCTACTTTTATTGTCTATCTTTCAGCACTAACTTCAATAAAATTTACCGCAACTCAGTATGCACTTTTTAGTTCAGCAATGTTATTTTTACCTAAGCTAATCGCTGGTTATGCTGGAGGTTTTGTAAACCTTTTTGGTTATCCAACATTCTTCATATTTACTGCAATCATTGGAGTGCCGGTTCTGTTGCTAATTATGTGGATAAACAAAACTATTAAAATTAATAAAAAATGATTTACAGAAATAACATTGGGGCATATATCTCGCTTGTGAAAAAAATATTATTATCTGCTATTTTAACACTGTTTATTAGCAACACAGTTTCTGCTCAAAAATCTCCTTTTCCATTAAAGAGACAAGATTATTTAGATGCAAATAAAAAAGAGTTAGAAAAAATATTTAGCAGCATAGATAAAGATAGTGATGGAAAAATTACAAAAGATGAATTTTATGCAAATCCTTTAAAAGACGCTGCAACAAGATTTGATAATACTGATACAAGTAAAGATGGAGTTGTTACGCTAGAAGAAGAAAATGCTGCAATTGCTAAATTAAAAAAATTAGAAGCAGACGCTAAAAAGAAACAAGCTGAACAAAAAAAAGATCCGGCTCCTAAAAAATAATTTAGTCTAAACAATATATTTTAGTTATAACGGAAATATCTGTTATTATTCCAAAGGATCTATAAGAATATGCTGCTTACAGTTAAAACTCCCATCGCAAATATTTACAAAAAAAATAATAAAAAGTCTGAGATTGTTACTCAAATTCTTTTAGGAGAAAATTTTATTACTCAAAGTAAATTTGGAAAATTTTATAAAGGATATAAAGCTTATGATAAGTATAAAGGTTTCATTGATACTAAAGATTTGCATTTAGATAAAAGAAAAAAAACGTATAAGATTATTTCTAAAGATTGTAATCTATATAAAAAACCAACTAACAAATATAAAACAAATAAAAAAATATTTTTTAATTCCAAAATATCTATTTTAGATAATAAAAAAAATTTTATTCAAACAACACTTGGCTGGATTTTAAAAAGCAATGCTAAACCTATAAATTTTAAAACAAAGCATTTTCTTGATAATATTAAATTATATCTTAATACAAAATATCTATGGGGCGGCAACAGTCCTAGAGGAGTAGATTGCTCTGCCTTAGTACAAGAATTATTAAAATTTAATAATATTTATAGCCCACGTGATTCTAAGGATCAAAGAAAGTTTTTTAAAAAGGAAATTACTATCAAAAATATTAGAAAAGGAGACTTGTTGTTTTGGAAAGGTCATGTTGCAATTGCATTAAATAATAAAAAACTAGTACATGCTTTTGGTGCTTCAAAAAAAGTAGTTATCATGGGAATAAAAGAAACTATTAAAAAAATATATTCAAAATCTAAATTGCCACTATTGTGTGTTAAGCGTATTAAAAAATTATAACTATAAAAATTTACTAAAATGAGAACATTTTTTCGAGTGATTCGGTCATATTTTATGCCTACTTTGTTCTTGGCTCATAACAACAGGTAGTATCTCGAAAAAAAGTTAATACTAAAAATGTCTTTATTAAAAAAAAATATTATTGCTGTTCTCGGTCCAACAAATACCGGCAAAACTCATTTTGCAATTGAAAGAATGCTTCAGTTTGAATCTGGGATTATTGGATTTCCACTTCGGTTACTTGCAAGAGAAGTTTATGAAAAATGTATTCAAAAAGTTGGTGCTGAAAAAGTTGCTCTAATAACTGGAGAAGAAAAAATTATTCCTCCTTATGCAGATTATTTTTTATGCACAGTTGAATCTATGCCTCTCGATATTAATGCTGAATTTGTGGCAATAGATGAAATTCAAATGTGCGCTGATCCTGAAAGAGGCCATATTTTTACTGACCGTTTATTAAATATGCGAGGAGATAAATTAACAATGTTTCTTGGCTCTAACATTATGCAAAATATAATACAAAAATTTGTTCCTGAGGTTGAATTTATATTTAAAGAAAGATTTTCTAAACTTTCTTATTCTGGTCATAAAAAAATATCTAGGCTTCCTGGTCGAACAGCGATTATCGCTTTTTCTGTTGATGAAGTTTATGCACTTGCAGAATTTGTTAGAAGACAAAGAGGTGGGGCAGCAATTGTTATGGGCTCCTTAAGTCCTAAAACAAGAAACGCTCAAGTTGAATTATATCAATCTGGTGATGTTGATTTTCTTGTTGCAACAGATGCAATTGGAATGGGAATTAATATGGACATTGATAACATCAGTTTTAATAACCTTAATAAGTTTGATGGAAGAAGAAATAGACATCTACGTCTAACAGAAATAGGGCAGATTGCTGGACGTGCCGGAAGATACATGAATGATGGAACTTTTGGTATCACAGGAAAATGTGATGAATTAAATCCTGAACAAATAGATAGATTGGAAAATCATAAGTTTGATAGTGTTATAAATATTTATTGGAGAAATTCTAATTTAGATTTTTCAAACATAGAAAGTCTATTGAATAGCCTTGATCAAAGACCTTATGATTATAGTCTTTTAAGAAACAAAGATCTGTTAGATGAAAATGTATTGAAAACTTTAATAGTAAAAAATAATCAAATTAAAACTGATTATAAAAACAACAATCTCTCTACTTTATGGGAATGCTGTCAGATACCAGATTTTACAAAAAGTTCTTATAACGAGCACATTGACATTGTTAGAAAGATTTTTGAATTCTTAGTTTCTGATAAAGGGAAAATACCTAATGAATGGATGCGAGCTCAATTAAGTAGTCTAGATAATGAATCTGGAAATATTGATACGATTGCAAACAGAATCTCTCATGTAAGAACTTGGGCGTACGTTTCGTATAAAAAGAATTGGGTCGAAAATAGTGATTATTGGATAGCTAAAACAAAGGATATTGAAGATAAACTTTCTGCAAAATTACATGAAGAATTATCAAAAAGTTTTGTTGATAGAAGAATAAGTATTCTCTCTAAGCATTTAAAACAGGATGTAAAATTAGAAACTAAAATTTCAGAAAAAGATGAAGTAATCATTGATAAACAATTTATTGGTACTATTAAAGGCTTGAGACTTAACTTGGATTTTTCAAGCACAGCTCTTCAAACAGACATCAAGTCTATGAAAAAAGCTGCTCGTCAAGGAGTTGCGGAGGAATTAAAAAAAAGAATTAATAATATTATTAAAGAAAAAATTGAAACTGCAGGGCTTCAACTAAAAGAGGATTTTAAAATATTTTGGAAAGAAAATCCTATTGCAACAATTATCCCAGGAAAAGATTATTTAAATCCAAAAATAAAACTATTAATTGATGACTCACTAGATGTAGATGAACAAACTGAATTAAAGAATTATTTAGAAAAGTGGATTGATAAAGAAAAAAATCTTCACCTTAACGATTTAATAAAAACTTCAAAAATTAATTTAGAAAATAGCTATGCTCGAGCTTTATGTTTTAGATTATTTGAGAATCATGGAGTACTAAAAAGATTAGATGCCGAAGATTTACTAAAAAACTTAGATAAAGAACAAAGAGCTAATATTAAAAAAATCGGAATTAAAATTGGAAGATATCACATCTATCAACCCCTAATGATTAAGCCTAAAGCTGTAAACTTAAAAATAATTCTTTGGAATTGTTTTAATAATAAAACTCAAAGAGAGAAGTGTCCAAATTTTGGATTAAATTTTTTAAAAAATTTTGAAACACAAAATAAAGAATTTTTATTAATATGTGGATTTGAAACTTTTGAAAACTATATAGTCAGGGTCGATATGTTAGAAAAACTCTTTATAAAAATCTTAAGTTCAACAAATAACAATCAATTCGCTATATCTTCTGAAATGCTTAATCTTCTGGGATGTGGAAAAGAAGATTTTGAAAAATTATTAAAGTTAATGAATTATAAAAAACTATATAAAGACAAAGATATATTTAGCTATGATTTCAAACACAAAGATAAGAAAAAAATTAAAAAAGATAATGTTAAAAAAAATATCAACAATCCTTTTGCATCTCTAAAAAATTTATCTTTAAATAATTAAATAATGCTCTGTATTTTTAAAGATAATAATAATATTATTAACAACAATTAATTCTTATAAAATCATAGATGACATACGTAGTGAATGACAATTGTATTAAATGCAAACTAACTGATTGCGTTGAAGTTTGTCCCGTAGATTGTTTTTATGAGGGTGAGAATATGTTGGTTATCAATCCAGATGAATGCATTGATTGTGGTGTTTGCGAACCAGAGTGTCCTATCAACGCTATCGAACCTGACACAAATAAAAATACTGAGAAGTTAGTAGTGCTAAACAAAGAGATGTCTGCAAAATGGCCTAATATTAATAAAAAAAAAGATCCACTTCCTGATGCAGATAAATTTAAAAATATACCTAACAAGCTAGAAAAATACTTTAGTGACAAACCTGGCGCAGGTAATAAATAATCTTGTAAGCTTGTATTAACTAATCGGATGCTATATTAAGCGCCATGGAATTTCTTAAAAAAATCATGAAGAATAAAAAATCACAAGATAAGAAAAAAGAATCAAATATTAAAAAAAATAAAAAAATTAAATTAGAAAAAAAACCATTAAAAAAAGAAGTTCCTAAAAAAGAAAAGCCTCCGGTGGAGATTAAGCCTAAAGGAAAACGCGGCAGACCTAAAAATCCTGAAACGAAAAAAATTACACAACAATCTACATCCGAACAAAAACCTCTAACGGCATCTCAAAATGCTGCCGCTGAAATTATAATTACAAAAGTTACAAAACAAGAATCTGATAAAAAAATTTATAAAGTTAAAGATCACGTTATTTATCCAAAACATGGCGTAGG
Organism: Fontibacterium abundans (SeqCode); assembly: GCF_965235095.1. Lineage (GTDB taxonomy): Bacteria > Pseudomonadota > Alphaproteobacteria > Pelagibacterales > Pelagibacteraceae > Fontibacterium > Fontibacterium abundans. The sequence continues at coordinate 938,666 of NZ_OZ249405.1, forward strand.
TCAAATCGTTGCTATTGAAAGCAGCGTGATTGCTGACATTGAAATGACTTATTATAAAATTCAGGTAACTAAAGATAAATTAATTTTAACAATACCTGTTAACCAGCAGGGAAACTTAAGACCTATATCAAGCGTAAACCAAATTAATAAAGCAGTCTCTATCTTAAAAGGAAAACCAAAAATTAGAAGAACTATGTGGAGCAGAAGAGCTCAAGAGTATGATCAAAAAATTAACTCTGGTGAAATTTACCAAATTGCAGAGGTAGTAAGAGATTTAAATAAAAATAGTGAAATTCCAGTTGATCAATCTTACAGTGAAAGACAATTATTTGAAAAAGCTTATGACCGTTTATTAGGAGAGGTGGCGATTGGAATGCAGCTTACTAACGAGGATGCTAAAAAGAAATTGGATAAAGCGCTTGGTAAAAAAGAGGCCGTAACTGCAGAACCTATATAAAAAAAACGCCCTTCAAAAAATTTGAAGAGCGTTTTTCTTGAAAACTCAAAAAACTATCTTCTTCTTTTTTTTGCTTTCTTAGCTGGTTTTCTTCTAGAAGCTTTTCTTTTCTTAGAAGTTTTTTTAGCTGCTTTTCTTTTTTTAGCCATTTTTTTCTCCCTTTACGTTAATTGTCACTTAAATAATTTAAGTGATTCGCATTTATAAATACTTAAAAACATATCGTTTACTAAGTCAAATTGTTATTTGTGGACAAAATTTTTAAAATTGAATCAATTTTTTTTTGATTCAAATTTTATTGGTTTACAATAGTTTTTTAATATTTTTTTTTGAATAAATATTATTTATATTTCACTTAATTGCACTCGTAGCTCAGCTGGATAGAGTACAAGTTTCCTAAACTTGGTGTCAGAAGTTCGAATCTTCTCGAGTGCACCAAATTAAAAATAAAGCTTTTCTAATTGATCTCCAAAAGCTTTTTTTACTTGATGTCTCCGTATTTTCATTGTCGGAGTCAACATTTCATTCTCAATAGTAAATGGATCGTCAATAATTATAAATTTTTTAATTTTTTCAATAATACTTAAATCATTATTAACTTTATCAATAATAAACTGTATTTTATTTTTTCTATCTTCAAGCTCTTTTCCAACGACAATTAAAGCGACTAAATAATTTTTTTTATCTCCATAAATATAGCTTTGAATAATTTCTGGATAATTTGCTAATAAATTTTCTATTTTACTTGGAGCAATATTGTCTCCGCCAGCATTCACAATAATATCTTTTTTTCTATCAGTGATTTTTAAATATCCTTCTTGGTCAATTTCTCCTATGTCCCCTGTATATAACCAATTATCTCTTAAGATTTTCTCAGTCTCATTTTTATTATTCCAATATCCAAGCATAACATTCTCCCCTTTAACTAAAATCTCTCCGTCGTTGGCTATTTTAACTTCCACATCTTTAAAAATTTTTCCAACGGTTTCTATTTTAATTTTATCGATTGCGTTACAGCTAACAACCGGCGAAGCCTCGGTTAGTCCATAACCTTGTAATGTTGGCAAACCTAAAGAATTTAAAAATATCCCAACATTATAATCCAACGGCCCACCTCCAGATATAAATGCTTTTATTTTTCCACCAAATTGATTTTTAATTTTTTTTCTAACAATTATATCTAATATAAAATTAATAAATTTTTCAAAAAAACTCATTTCTTTAAATAATGCTTTTTTCTCACCGAGTTCTAATGTTTTATTAAAAATAATTTTTTTTAAACTGCTCTGATTTTGTAAATTAATTTTAATTTTATTAACAAGATTTGTGTAAAATCTTGGCACTGCAGTCATAATAGTTGGTTTTGCAATTTTTAAATTTATTAATAATTTATCTAAACTTTCAGAATAGAATATTTTTGCACCTAGGCTTAACTGAACAAATTGAACTGTATGTTCGTAAGAATGAGATAGTGGCAACCAAGTAAGAAAAGTATTTTGTTGTTCTTTAATAAAATATAAAAATTCTAAAGCACCTTCACAATTTTTTAATATGCCACCATGTGATAATACGACACCCTTTGGTGTTCCTTGTGTGCCTGAGGTATAAATAATACAAGCAGGATCTTTTCTTATTAAACTTTTGCTTATCTTTTTAAAAAAAATTTTTGTTTCTTCAATGTCAATTTTTTTTTTTATAACAGTAGAAAAATTAATAACATTGTCTGCAAGAACTTCGTTTGTTTGATTTAAAAGAATTATAAAGTTAAAATTATAATTTATTTTTTTTGCTGCTAATAAAATATTCTTTAACAACAGAGGGCTTGAGACAATTAACCCTAAAGGCTTGCAGTCATTAATTGTAAATGCAAAATCATTTACAGTGTATGTTGTGTAATTTGGAACGGTAATTGCTGAATTTAACAATATTGCAAGATCTGCAATTAACCATTCCGGTCTATTCTCCGAAACTAATAATACTCTATCTCCCTTGGTAATATTTTTTTCATTTAAAAATTTTGCAAGTTTTAAAACATTATGACTCGTATCAAGCCAAGTGTATGTCTGAAATTTTTTTAAATTTAAATTATTAAAGAATAAATGATCTTCTTTTTGATATTTTTCACATTGCAAAAAAAAAATTTCATTTAAACTATTAAAAGATGAAACTTGCATAACTATTATTTTACTTTTTTAATCTATTTATTCTACAATAGTTATTTAAGATGCTAATAATAAAATAAAATATATAAGCTTTTTTAAATGAGATCTTTATATAATAAAATTTTATCCATCTGTTCTAAAAAACAATCTGAAAAATTTTTATATTTTATAAGTTTTATTGAAAGTAGCGTTTTTCCAATTCCAATTGTTTTTTTAATGATCCCCGTCCAATTAGTAAAAAGACATAGAGCAATGGCTATTGGTTTTTTTGTAACTGTATTTTCAGTGCTTGGTGGTGCCTTGGGATATTATTTGGGATATTTTTTTTACGATACAATCGGGGCAAAGGTTATAAGTTTATATGGATATCAAGAATCCTTTATTACATTCACAAATGCAATTACAAAAGAAATGGAGTTTTGGATTGTATTTTTTTATGCATTCACTCCTCTTCCTTACAAACTTTTAACTATTGGTAGTGGTTTTGTTCAGTTTAATTTCTGGATATTTATTGTTGGCAGCTTCATATCAAGATCAATTCGGTTTTTAGCAATAAGCTATTTAATATGGAAGTATGGAGAAGGTATAAAAAACTTTATAGAAAAATATTTAAATATCTTGTCGATAGCAAGTGTAATCTTATTACTTATAATATTTTTTCTAGTGAAATATTTTTTTTAATTGGTGCGGAAGGAGGGATTTGAACCCTCACACTCTTGCGAGCAATAGATTTTGAGTCTATCATGTCTACCGTTCCATCACTTCCGCAAATGATATTTTATTTCTTATTAATAAAACTAATTTTTATTAAAATCGCAAGAAGCAACCAGATAATAAAAGATTCTCCATGATTGATCTTATAAGATGCTCCAAAAAGCTTAGCGATAGCAATTACCAAATAAAAAACTACTGGCGAAATCACTAAAGATATTGCAAATTGTTTAATATCAAATTTTAATTTCATTTTTTAATTATATAAATTCAAATATACATGACAAGTTAATGTTAAAAAATTTATTAAACAAACTTATAAAGCTAGCGGGACACAAATTAGCAAAGTATGTCTTGGCTGTTTGGTGTTTTTTTGAGAATATATTCTTTCCTTTTCCTTCGGATGCAATTGTAATTCCAATGTCAATTTCCAAACCAAAGAGATGGTTTGAAACTTTCACGATTGCGACTATAGCTGCATTTGCTGGAGCTCTTGTTGCTTACGCTATAGGAAGTTTTATGTTTCATAAATTGGGTGTGCACATATTTGAACTTTCTGGTGTAGACGATCCAAAAAAATTCTTAGCAATTTTTTATAAAAAAAGCACAATGGTAACTTTTGCTTTCATATTATTTATCTCTGGATTTACACCTCTTCCGTTTAACTTACTTGCAATTGCCAGTGGTTTTGTTCATTTTAACTTTCTTTTATTTGCTGCTACAGCTTTATTTACAAGAGGAGCTAGATATTTCTTATTAGCTTATTTATTTTCAAAATACGGGCCTAAGATTCAAAAACATATTGATGAAAAGTTTTCAACTTTTGTAATGTGGGTAGTTGGAAGCTTTGTTGTTGTGATGGCAGGAATGTATTTGTTTTATGTTAAATTTCCACAATATTTTATTGCTTGAAAAATACAATTTATAAATTTTTTATATATATTTTTGTAATCAATCTTTTTATCATTTCCTCAGCATTAGTTATTGAGCATATTTTAAAAGTTAAACCTTGTGCTCTTTGTATTTATCAACGCTACCCCTATTATTTAATTTTATTACTGTCTGCTATATTTTTTTTAAAGAATAATTGGAAAAACCAATTAATGATTTTAATAACTTTGACATCTGCAGTAAGTTTTTTTCTTGCTGGATACCACGTTGGAATTGAATATGGATTGATTAATGAACTATCTAGCTGCAAAACAGAAATTAGCAAAAATATGTCTAAAGATATTCTTTTAAAGGAACTGCAAAGTAAATTAGCCCCATCGTGTAAAGAAGTGGACTTTAAATTATTTGGTTTATCTTTAGCTTCAATTAATATGATTATGTCTTTAATTCTTACAATTTTATATTATAAAATATTCTCATGGACAAAAAAAACGAGCAAATAGCTGAAATGATCAGAGTCAACCACGCTGGTGAACGTGGTGCTATAAAAATATATGAAGGACAATTAAAGGCTCTTCAACTTTTTAATAAAGATCCAGAATTGCAAAATACTATTAAGGATATGCGTGATCACGAATTAGAACATTTAGAATTTTTTGAAAACCAAATTATTGAAAGAAAAGTTAGGCCCACAGTTTTGCTTCCCTTATGGGATGTTCTCGGCACAGCTCTTGGTTTTGGTACGGCTTTGCTTGGGAAAAAAGCTACAGCTTTATGTACCTCTGCTGTTGAAGAGGTTATTGGCGGTCATTATGGAGAGCAGATAGATATTTTATCTAAAGATTATAAAGAAGAAAAAGAATTAAAAGAAAAATTTATTAAATTCAGAGAAGAGGAACTTGAACATAAAAATACCGCAGAAAGTTTAGGCGCTAACAATGATGGTTTATATTCTATTTTAGATATAGTAATAAAAAATAGTTCTAAATTAGCTATAGCTATTTCTAAAAAATATTAGCTTTCAAGCTTAACATCCCAATATAAATAATCTAACCAGCTCTGATGTAAAAAATTTGGTGGAAAAAACTTTCCATTATCATGCAATTCTTCTACTGTTGGTCGAGATGGTTTTGTTTTGGGAATCATTCCACTAACATGGGGGAGTTTGCCACCCTTTCTTACGTTACACGTACAACAAGCAGATACTACATTCTCCCAGCAAGTAATTCCCCCTCTAGATCTTGGTATTACATGATCAAAAGTTAAATTTTTATGATCTCCGCAATACTGACAAGAAAATCTATCTCTTAAAAAAACATTAAATCTTGTAAAATTTGGAAACTCCGAGGGTTTTATGTATTTCTTTAATGATATTACGCTTGGTAATCTCATAGAAAAAGAAGGACTTCTAATTTCTCGGTCGTATTCTGAAACTATTGTCACTCTATCTAAAAAAACATCACGAACGGCATCTTGCCAACACCATAAGGACAAAGGGTAATAACTCAAAGGTCTATAATCTGCATTCAATACAAGAGCTGGACATTTATCCAGCGGCACTGAATTAGATTCTGTAATAATCATTTAATATATAATTGATATATCAGTTTTATTTATAATCAAAATATTTATTTTTTATTGATGTTAATAAATTCTAGACCTAAACTTAATCCTTCTACTGGAATAGAATGACCACAACCTTTAAAAATTTTAGTTTTTAAATTAAATTTATTTTGTAATAAAAAATTTTTTGCCTCCATCATTTCTTCTAACGGAACAATATTATCATCATCTCCGTGCATTAAAAAAATCGAAGGTTTGGATTTAATATTTTGCTCTAAAAAGATAGGATCATAAATCTTTCCTGAATAACCCACTACCCCTGCAACCTTATTAGAGATTGTTAACGCATAATGTATAGACATCATCGTTCCTTGGCTAAATCCTACTAAAAATAATTTTGAATAGTCCAAATTTAATTCTTTGAGTTTTGCATCAATAAACTCTGTTAATTTTAATATTGAATTTTGTAATTCTAAATTAATTTTTTTAACGTCAGGACTCATAAGATCAAACCATTCAAATCCACCGGGGTTTACTGAACAAATATTTGGTGCATTAGGTGAGGTAAAATAAAAATCTGGCAAAAATCTTTGCCAATAATTTCCAATATTTATTAAATCTTTTCCATCAGCACCATATCCATGACAAAATACTATTAAGTAATTTGCCCTAGATGAAGTTTGCGGCAAAGAGGTTGCCTTTAAAAATATATTTTCTTCGATTAATTTCATTAATATTTTATTTTATATAATTTTAATCATTTTATGATAATTATTTCTGAATGTCAGATTTAAGTAGAATTATTGCAATAGTTGCATTGATCGTTGTTACCGTAATTCTTATCCGGGGATTAAAGTCATTTTTTCTTGGAAGCAATATTGATGATAAAAGAAAAAGTAACAAACTAATGCAGTTAAGAGTTGTTGCTCAATTTATTGCTATAGTTGTTTTAATGACTTTGTTTTATTTTCATAAAAAATAAGCCTAAAGATTTCTTAGCCAAATAATAAATTTTTCATCTGCAAAATTAATGGAGCCTATAACTCTCGCTATTTCTTTACCGTTACGATCGACAATTAGAGTTGTTGGTAAGCCTCTCAACCCAATTTTGTTAGCCAAAGCATACTCTGGGTCATAATAAGTAGAAAAATTCTTAATTTTTAAATCAGTGAAAAATTTATCAATTTTTTTCTTATTTATTTTTTCAAGATTAATTGCAAATATTTTTATTTTATCTTTGCCCACAAGATCAACTAATTTATCGATGGAGGGCATTTCTTCTTTGCAAGGTACGCACCAAGTAGACCAAAAATTAATTAAATTTATTTGATGATCAAATTTATTAAACTTTAATTTTTTACCAGAGAAATCTATAAATTCTTCACCAATAATTTCTTTTGGTACCTCATGCACAACTATGTTCTTGAAGGGAAGATCTTTAATGGGTTGTGATAAAGAGTGATTAGTAATAAATAATAATAAACTAGTTAAATAAACTAAAAATTTAAAAGAATTACGTAAAAAAAACATAGTTTAGTTTTATATATTATTAAAAATATGACTAAAGGAAATAAAAATAAAGTGTGGGGCACAAGAGTTAAAAAGCCTACATCAAAACTTTTGCAATCGATTAATTCTTCGATCGATATAGATAAAAGACTTTTCAATGAAGATATTGACGCTTCTATTGCTCATTGCGAAATGTTATCAAAGCAGAAAATTATTAATAGCGAATCTGCCAAAAAAATTATTTCTGGATTAAAAAAAATTAAAATAGAAATACAAAAAAATAAATTTGAATTTAAAAAGGAACATGAAGACATTCATCTTAATATTGAAAAAAGATTATTTGAGATTATAGGAGACCACGCTGGATTTCTTCATACCGCAAGATCAAGAAATGATCAGGTGGTAACAGATTTTAAACTTTGGGTAAAAAAATCTGCAAACATTATTGATAAAAATTTAACTATACTCATCAACAGTTTTTTAAATAAAGCTAAAAAAAATATTGATGTAATTATGCCTGGATTTACTCATCTTAAAAATGCTCAGCCGGTACTGTTTTCACATTATTTATTGGCGTATGTAGAAATGTTCAAGAGGGATAAAAAAAGAATTAAAAATTTCTTGGAAAATATTAATGAAAATCCATTAGGTTCTGCGGCTCTTGCTGGAACCTCATATAATATTGATAGACACTTTACTTCAAAAAAACTTGGATTTAAAAAACCTACTGACAATTCTATTGATTCAGTTTCTGACAGAGATTTTGTTATTGAATTCTTATTTATAGCCTCTTTGTGCTCAGTGCATCTTTCGAGACTTGCTGAAGAAATTATTATTTGGAATTCGGACCTTGTAAATTTGATCACTCTCGAAGATAGTTTGTTAACAGGATCTTCAATCATGCCTCAAAAAAAGAATCCCGATTCTGCAGAATTAATCAGAGGTAAAACTGGAAGAATATTTGGACAATTAACTTCTATGTTAACAACCATGAAAGGCTTACCGCTTGCGTACTTTAAGGACATGCAAGAAGACAAGGAGAGTGTATTCGATTCATACGATACTCTTTTATTAAACATCCAACTTGCTACAGAGCTAGTGGATGGGATAAAGCCAAATAAAATTAGAATGCTGGCCGCTGCAAAATTAGGTTTTACTACTGCAACAGATTTTGCTGATTATTTAGTAAAAAAAGGAATGTCATTTAGAGAAGCGCATAAAAAATCTGCAACTCTTGTAAATATAGCTGAAAAAAATAATCAAACACTTGATGAGTTAGATTTTTTAACGATAAAAAAAGTTGAAAAAAGCGTAGAAAAAGATGTTTTAAAAATGTTTGATTTGAAAAATTCAGTTAATTCAAAAAAATCTTATGGCGGAACATCACCGTTTAATGTTAATAAAATGATAAAAAAATATCAAAAAGAGTTTAAATGATTAGAATATTATTAGCGTTATCAATATTATTTTTAACTACATCTTGCGGTGTGAAAAATAATCCTGTTTACCAATCTTCTAATAATAATTTTGAAAAACAATCTTTAGAAACTAAAATTGATATCAAAATCATTTAATGAATTTTCTAAAATTCAAAAATAAAAAATTATTTTTTGAAAATATTGCTATATCGAAAGTAACGACAAGAATTAAAACTCCATTTTATCTTTATTCACTAAGTCAACTAAGATTTAATTTTAACAATTTTAAGAAATCTTTTATAAAAATTAATCCGCTGATTTGCTTTTCGGTAAAATCAAATTCAAATTTAAAACTTATTTCTGAATTAAAAAAACTAGGCTCTGGAGCAGACGTTGTTTCAATTGGTGAATTAAAAATTGCTCTTAAAGCAGGGATTTCTCCTAAAAAAATAGTTTTTTCTGGAGTTGGTAAGACAGAAGAAGAGTTAGATTTTGCAATTAAAAAAGAAATTCTCTTAATCAACGCTGAGTCGGAGGCTGAAATAAGAGCTATTAACAAAATTGCCAAAAAAAATAATAAAATTGTCTCAGTGGGAATCCGAATTAATCCTAATATCTCAGCCAAAACTAATAAAAAAATATCTACGGGAAAAAAAGATAACAAATTTGGCATTTCTATGAATGCTTGTTTGGAAATATTTAACAATCAATATCATTATGAGTATATAAAATTTGAAGCAATTAGCGTTCATATTGGTTCTCAAATTATGGACATTAATCCTTTCAAAAAAGTTTTAAATGCGCTCTCAAACTTTAATAAAAAAATTAACCAAATTGGAATAAATTTAAAATATATCGATTTAGGAGGGGGAACCGGTATCCCATATTCAAATAGTGACAAAAAATTTAATCTAAAACAATACTCAAATCTTGTTCTTAAATTTAAAAAAACGAATAATGTAGAGATTATATTTGAACCAGGTAGATCTATTTGTGGCAATACTGGAGTATTAATATCTAAAGTTATTTACCCAAAAGATGCTCCAGGGAAAAAATTTATAGTTATTGATGCTGCAATGAATGATCTAATCAGACCAGCTCTATATGGTGCAAAACATCAAATTTATCCCCTATTAAAAAATAACTCTATTATTAAGAAAAATACTGAATTTGTTGGTCCGGTATGTGAAAGCTCAGATACATTTATTTCTTATAATAAATATCAAAAACTTAATGAAGGTGATTACGTTTGCATTGATAATATTGGAGCGTATGGAAGATCTCTAGCTTCAAATTACAATACAAGACCTTATTCTGCAGAAATTTTAATTAATAAAAATAAATATAAAATAATAAGACAAAGACAAAAATTGGAATCTTTGATTAATTAAATGCACTTTTTAAGATCTCTGGTATTTAATTTTGCAACTTATTGTGGCTCCTTTTTCTCAACATTATTAGCTTTGCCAACTCTCATAATGCCAAAGGCAGCGATGCAATGGTTAGCTCGTATGCTGGGCTTTTATATCATCTTTTGCGTAAGATTTATTATTAATACAAAAATAATATTTAAAGGATTGGAGAATATACCAAAAGATAAAAAATTTTTTATAGCTTCTGCGCATCAGTCGATTTGTGAAACTTTTGTTTTTAACGCAGTGCTTAATGCTCCTATTTTTATTGTTAAAGCTGAATTATTTAAAATTCCATTTTATGGATGGTGCATAAAAAAATTAGGATTTATAGGAACTCATAGAGAGAAAGTTACTAAAGATCACCTTATTTTTTTAGAAAAAACTGCCGAAACTATTAATAAAGAGACGTCTCCTTTAATTATTTTTCCACAAGGAACAAGAATTAAAAATAATGAAAGAGCTCCTCTAAAAAAGGGGGTTTCTAGAATTTATGAAAAAGCAAATGTTGCTTGTATACCTGTTAAATTAAATACTGGTGATGTGTGGCCTAGAGATAGTTTTATGAGATTTCCCGGCGAAATCTGTATTGAATTTAAAAAACCAATTGAGCCAGGTTTAAACATGAATGATTTCATGAATAAACTTGAAAAAGAAATTTACGATTAATTCTTCCTACCAAAATTAGGGCTGTTAATATCCTGACCGGCTTTCACGATAGCTTGTCTAATTTTTCTAGTTTTAGAAAAAAGTTTAAATAATTTATTTCCATCTTTTTTTATAATTGCGCGTTTTAAATTACTTAAATCTAAATTAAATTTTTCTAACATATGAAGAATCTGTTTTCGGTTATTAAGAGCAATATCTCTCCACATAGTAGGATCTGAAGATGCAATTCTAGTAAAATCTCTAAATCCGCTGGCGCTATATTTAATCACTTCTGATTTGGTATCTTTCTCAAGATTAGCCGCAGTTCCTACAATATTATAAGCTATTAAATGAGGAATATGACTCGTAATTGCCATAACTTTATCATGATGTTCAGCTGTCATATATTGAACTTTACTGCCAATTTTTTTCCAGAAATTATTTAATTTTTTTAAAGAGTTAGGATTTTTTTTATTTATTGGCGTAATGATGCACCATCTATTTTTAAATAAATCAGCAAAACCAGCTTCTGGGCCACTCTGTTCTGTGCCAGCGACAGGATGAGCAGGAATCCATATAGTATTTTTATTAATTAATTTATTAACCGTATTAGTTACAAAAATTTTTGCCGAACCAACATCAGTTAAAATACAAGTATTTTTTAAGTAGTTTTTAATTACAGAAACTATGTTCTTATAAGTTCCTAATGGAGTGCAAATAATTACTAAATCAGAATCTTGAACGCTTTTTTTTAAATTTGGTTCTATATGGTTGGTTATTTTTAGTTTTAATATTTTTTTTAAAACTCGCTTAGACTTATCGTGAGCAACTAAATTTTTGCATAAATGATTTTTTTTAATGGCCCTTGCAATCGAAGATCCAATTAAGCCTAATCCAATTATTGTTATTTTATTAAACATCAAAAATTTTATTCAGAGTTTTTAAAAATAAGTTATTTTCTTTATTATTTCCAATGGTCACTCTTAGTGAATTAGATAACCCATAACCTTTCATTTTTCTCAATATAATCCTAGATTTAATAAATTTATCGTAAACTTTATCCGCTGTTATTTCTTTATTATCAAAACGCATTAAGAAAAAGTTTGCTACAGGTACATTTGTTAAAATTCCTAAATTTACAAAATTTTCAAAAAAAATGTCAGCCCACTTACTATTGTGTTCTATATTCTTTTTTAACCAATTTTTGTCATTGAGAACCTCTACACCAGCTACTTGTGCAGCTGAATTAACATTAAAAGGTGGTTTAATAAGCTTCATCGCAGAAATGATATTTTTTGGACCGTAGCCCCAACCAAGTCTTAAACTAGCAAGTCCATATATTTTAGAAAAAGATCTAGTAACTAGAACATTGCTGTGGCCTCTAAATAAATCTAACCCAGATACATAATCTTTGTTAATAACAAATTCAAAGTAAGCGTCATCAACTACTAATAAAATATTACTACGTAATTTTTTTCTAAGTAATAACATTTCATTTTTATCTAAATATGTTCCTGTTGGATTGTTTGGATTAGCCAAAAAAACGATTTTAGTTTTAGAAGTTACCTTCGCTAATATTGCATCTATATTTGCCTTAAAATCATCTTCTGGTGCCACAATAACTTTGCCACCGTGGATTTTAGTATAAATCCTGTACATTAAAAAACTATACTCAGTAACAATAACCTCATCTCTTGGTTTTAAAAATAATTGACAAGCTAAGCTGATAATTTCATCAGAACCATTGCCAATAATAATATTATTGGGATTTAATCGTAAATTTCTTGATATCGACTGAATTAAAATATTTGAGTTTCCATCTGGATACCTAGATAATTTTTTGCTGTTTTTGATAAAAGCATTGATAGCTTTTTTTGAAGGTCCTAAAGCAGATTCATTGGCAGAAAGTTTTATTGGATCTTTAATATTTTTTATCTGTGATAATCCACCTACATATTTTAAATTATTAAAATTTTTAAATCTTAGAGTCATATTTTTATAAACTTTTGCTGATTTTATTTTTTAATTAACACAATGCTATTATGGTTGATACTATTTATAAAAATAAATCTTATAAAATTTTTAAAAACAACAACAAGACACTCAATAAAAGCGAATAAATTGACAATAAATTATGCCTAAGATAAAAATCATTTGCGCTGATTTACCGAATTGCGAGCGCATATAAACAGCTAAAGAGGTAAAAATCACTTCAAAGTGTTTTTTAATTTAAATGAAATTAGAGTCAAAAATAGTAATAGATTTTATAAAACCATTTTCAAAAGTTCTCGATGTAGGTTGTGGTGATGGAAGTATTCTTCTTCACTTAAAAAAGGAAAAAAAAATTGATGCTAGAGGCATTGAAATCGATCACGAAAAAGTTAAGGAAAGTCTAAGTAAAGGCCTTTCTGTTGTTGAAGGTGATGCCGAAAAAGATTTGGTCAATTATCCAGATCAATCTTTTGATTATGTAATTCTAACGCAAACTCTACAAGCTTTTTACAAACCTAGAAAAGTTTTACATGAGCTTTTAAGAATAGGAAAAAACGCAATTGTTTCAATTCCTAATTTTGGATACTGGAAAGTTAGATTTAGCTTGCTACTTAAGGGAAGAATGCCAGTTACAAAAACATTACCTAATACATGGCACGATACACCTAATTTACATATGTGCACTATTAAAGATTTTTTTGATTTATGTCATTCTGACAAAATTAACATAATAAAATCAATTGCGGTAACCCAAGACAGATCTTCGGTAATTACAAATTTAAATTTAGAAATAAAAAATCTTTATTCTGAATTTGGTGTTTTTTTAATTAGTAAAAAAAACTAATTATTTTTTAATTATGGATACACATATTATTCCGTGTCTAAAAGATAATTATGCTTATATAATTGAAAATAAAAAAACTAAAAATGCATGTGTTGTTGATCCCTCAGAATCAGAACCTGTTATAAATTTTTTAAAAAAAAAAAATTTAAATCTAAAATATATTTTAAATACCCACCACCATGCGGATCATATAGGTGGCAATCTAGAACTAAAGAAAAAATTTAATTCGCAAATATTAGGTTTTGAAAAAGACAAAAATAGAATTCCAGGAATTGATATACTTTTAAATGATAAACAAATTTGGAATTTTGAAGGCTCTGATGTTTTGGTAGAACATGTTCCTGGTCATACATCCGGTCATATTTTTTATTATTTTAAAAATGAAGAGTCTGTTTTTACAGGAGACACTTTGTTTTCTTTTGGATGCGGAAGATTATTTGAAGGCTCTTATTTAGAGATGGTAAATTCTTTAAAAAAAATTAGATTGCTACCTCCTGAAACAAAAATATTCTGTGGACACGAATATACAATTAATAATCTAAAATTTTGTATGGAAATAGATAAAAATAATTCTCAATTAACAGAAAAATTTAATCTAATAAGCGATAACATTAAAAATAAATTATCTAGTATGCCTTCTATTTTAAGTGAGGAAATGAGATTAAATATCTTTCTAAAATTTGATAATTTGGAATTTAAAAAAAGCATAGGATTTGAAGATTTAAATGAAGTGGACTTTTTCAAGAAGATTAGAGATCTAAAAAATAACTTCTAAAAACCAATACACTTGGGCATAATCACAATCTTGACAAGCTAAGGTGGCTATATATATTGCCCAGACCTAAAAGAAATTACATATGACTTTTGCAGTAATCAAAACCGGCGGTAAGCAATATAAAGTGTCAGCTAACGATACTATTAGAATTGAAAAACTTGATGATGAGGCTGGTAAAAAGTTTGAATTTAAAGAAGTTCTTTTGACAACAGACAATACAACGACTGAAATAGGTTCTCCAATGATCGATGGAGCATATGTTGAAGCGGAACTTTTAAAACAAGCAAGAAATGACAAAGTTATTATTTTTAAAAAAAGAAGAAGACAAAATTCAAGAAGAAAACGTGGACATAGACAGCATGTTTCAATAGTGAAAATTTTAAAAATTTATGGTAAAAGTGGAAAACTTTTAGCTGAAGCAAAAAATACAACTGTAGAAAAAAAAATTGAAGCTAAAGCAACTGCAAAAAAATAGATAATAAATCATGGCAACAAAAAAAGCTGGTGGATCGACGAAAAACGGACGCGATAGCGCTGGTAGGCGACTAGGCGTTAAAAAGTTTGGCGGTCAAGCCGTAATAGCTGGAAATATTATTATGAGACAAAGAGGAACAAAAATGTTCCCAGGAAATAATGTTGGTATGGGTAAAGATCATACTATTTTTTCTAAAGTAAACGGCGTAGTAAAATTCGAGACGAAAAAACTCGGAAGAACTTACATTTCAGTAATCCCTCAATAAACTCAGTTTATTTTTAAACTGAGATTTTTATTAATAATCAATAATATGATTGTATGAAATTTTTAGATCAAGTTAAAATTATGATTAAGGCTGGAGACGGAGGAAATGGTTGTGTTGCCTTCCGAAGAGAAAAATTTCTTGAATTTGGAGGACCCTACGGAGGAGATGGTGGTGCTGGTGGATCTATAATTGTCAAAGCAGTAAATGGCTTGAACACTTTAGTTGATTATCGTTTTGCACAACATCACAAAGCTCAAAATGGATTTAATGGTTCTGGAAATAATAAAAGAGGACTATCAGGAAAAGATTTAATTTTGAGAGTTCCTGTTGGAACACAAATATATGAAGAGGATAAAAAAACATTATTATTCGATTTAATAAAAGAAGATCAGGAATATGTCATAGCCAAAGGAGGTAATGGTGGACTTGGTAATTCAAAATTTAAAAGCTCGACCAATAGATCTCCAAGAAAATTTACTTATGGAAAAAAAGGAGAAGAATTTACAGTTTGGCTTGAATTAAAGTTAATTGCTGATGTTGGAATTATTGGTTTTCCAAACGCTGGAAAATCTAGTCTGCTTTCAATATCAACAAGAGCAAGACCAAAGATTGCTAATTATCCTTTTACAACTCTAAATCCAAATCTTGGCGTTGTTTTTATTGATAATAAAGAAATAATTATTGCTGATATACCTGGTCTTATTGAGGGTGCTCATACCGGTTCAGGTTTAGGTGATAAATTTTTAAAACATATAGAAAGATGCAAAAGCATAATTCATATGATTGATATTAATGAAGAAGATTTGGTAGATAAATACAAGATTATTAGAAATGAACTTAAAGAATTTAATCCTGAATTAATAAAAAAAAGAGAACTTATTGTATTTAATAAGATTGATTTAATAGATGAGAAAGAAAAAAAAGAGAAAATAATGAATTTTACTAAAAAAATTAAGAAAAAAGTTTATGATATATCTGTTGAAAAAAATATTAATGTAAAAAATTTATTGCGAGCTATCTAAATGGATATTTTAAAATATAAAACTATTGTAATAAAAATAGGGTCTAGTCTCATTGTCGATGGAAAAAACAAAATAAAAAAAAATTGGTTTAATAAATTAATAGAAGATATTATTTTTTTAATACAAAAAAAAAAGCAAATTATTATTGTTTCTTCAGGAGCAATCGCTCTAGGGTGTGATTTATTAAAAATAAATAAAAAAAATACGAAATTAAGCCAATTTCAGGCAATAGCAGCTATTGGACAAATTGAATTAATTAATCTTTTTAAAAAAGCATTTGAAAAGAAAAAGATCAAAATTTCTCAAATATTACTTACTTTAGAAGACACAGAAGAAAGAAGAAGATCTTTAAATGCTAAAGAAACAATTAATAACTTATTAAAAATGTCTGTAATACCAATTGTAAATGAGAACGATACAGTTGCGACTTCAGAAATAAGATATGGAGATAATGATAGACTGGCAGCAAGAGTTGCTCAAATATGTAATGCCGATTGTCTAATCATGCTTTCAGATATAGATGGACTTTATTCTGCTGATCCAAAAAAAAATAAGAATGCAAAAATAATTAAAAAAGTAACAATCATTGACAAATCTATAGAGGCGCTTGCTTCTGAAAGTATCAGTTCTTATGGAACTGGCGGGATGATAACTAAAATTAAAGCTGCAAAAATTTGTATGCAGTCTGGTTGCGATATGATTTTAACAAGCGGAATGATTAATAATCCTATAAAAAATATTATTAAAAATAAAAATTATACATTATTTGAATCTCAGTCATCATCCTTGAATGCAAAAAAACAATGGATCCTAAATTCAATTGCAACCAAAGGTTCAATTATGATTGATGAGGGGGCTGAAAAAGCATTAAAAAATGGAAAAAGTCTTTTACCAATAGGAGTAACTGCTGTTGAAGGAAATTTTAATCGCGGTGATGCTATTTATATTATAAATTCAAAAAGCAAACGTATAGCAACAGGTATTAGCGCTTACTCTAGTTTGGATGCTAAAAAAATTATTGGATTTAAAACTGATAAAATTAAAGAAATACTAGGTTATGTTAGCCGAGGAGAAATGGTTCATATAGACAATTTAGTTTATCAAGCCGAGTAAATTTATGAGCAATAGTTATTTAGATAAAATAGGTTTAAATGCTTTAAACGCATCAAAAGATCTATCGCTTTTAAACGAAAAGAAAAAAAATAAAGTTCTTACAGACTTTTATAAAAATTTGAAATCAAATAAAAAGAAGATCTTAAAAGCAAATAAGATCGATGTTTCAAAAGCAAATAAGAAAGGTCTTAGCCAGAATTTAATTGATCGACTAATTCTAAATGACAATAAAATTAATCACATTATTAATTCTGTTCAGGAAGTTATTAAACTAAAAGACCCAACAAAAAAAATAATATCAAAATGGAAAAGACCTAATGGAATGATAATTAATAAGTACACAGTTCCTATTGGTGTTATTGGAGTAATATATGAATCTAGACCAAATGTTACGTCAGATGTTGCAACTCTATGTTTTAAATCTGGGAATGTAGTTATTTTAAGAGGAGGAAGCGAAGCTATTCAGACAAATAAAATTATTTCTGAATATTTCAGAAAATCCTTAAAAAAAAATAATATTAACGAAAATTGTGTTCAATTAATTAACAACACAAATAGAAAATTAGTTGATTATATGCTTTCAAAAATGGAAAGGTTTATTGACGTTATTATTCCAAGAGGAGGGAAAAACTTGGTCAAGAAAGTTCAAACAATGTCCAATGTTCCAACCATTGGTCATCTGGAGGGGTTGTGTCATGTCTATATTGATAGGCATGCAGATTTAAACATGGCAAAAAAAATTACACTCAACGCTAAAATGAGAAATACTAGCGTGTGCGGTGCTGCTGAAACTTTATTGATTGATAAGGCTTGTGTAAAAACTCATTTAAAACCAATATTACAATTATTGAGTATTAGCGGATGTAAAATTATTGGTGATAAAATTACCAAAAAAAATTATACGAACTCTAATATTTCTCTAGCAACAGAACAGGATTGGAAAACAGAATACCTAGACTCTGCAATCTCAGTGAAGATTGTAAATGGGGTAGATGATGCAATTACACATATTAATAAATATGGAACTCGCCACACGGATAGTATTGTTACTAATAATAAAAAAAATGCTTTGTTATTCTTATCTAAAGTTAACAGCGCAATAGTTTTGCATAATGCGTCCACTCAATTTGCGGACGGAAATGAGTTTGGTTTTGGAGCAGAAGTTGGAATATCCACAAATAAATTACATCCTCGAGGACCAGTTGGACTTGAGCAACTAGTAACTTATAAATATCTAGTAAAAGGTAATGGACAAATTAGACCTTAATCTTTTTATTAAATTATAATGAAAATTGGCATTCTTGGCGGAACTTTTGACCCTCCTCATATCGGGCATTTAAATATTTCATTGGAGGCAATTAAAAGATTTCAATTAAAAAAAGTTATATGGCTTGTTACAAAAAAAAATCCTTTAAAAAAAAGTAACTCAGCAAATGATATTTCTAATAGGATAAAATTATGCAATGATTTTATAAAAAAAAATAAAAATATAATTAAAGTTCAGTATACTGAAGAAGAAACTGGATCAAATTTCTTATTTGATAATATAAACTACATAATTAACAAATGTGCAGATCATAAATATTATTTTATTATGGGCGCTGATAGTTTTGTTAAATTTAATCAATGGAAAAAATATAATGAGATTTTAAATAAACTATCCATCATTGTGATGAATAGACCTGAGTTTTCAATGAAATCATTAAATTCTATAGCCGCAAAAAAGCTCGAAAAATACAAATCTTTAAATTTAGTTTCAAAAGACAAACAACATAGATGGTATTTTTTAAGCACAAAAGGTATGAATGTTTCATCATCAAAAATAAAAAAAACAATTAATGCAAATTAAAAAAAAAGAAGTCCTTCTAAAAGAAATAATTAAAATTCTTGATGATAACAAAGCAAAAGATATCGTAACTATTGATCTTGCAAACAAAAGCTCTATTGCTGACTATATGATTGTCGCTAGCGGAACATCTTCTAGGCACATTCAGTCTGTCTCTGAAAATACAATTGAAGAATTAAAAAAAATGGGAATTAAGGGTTGCAAAGTTGAGGGTAGAGATAGTGATAACTGGAAGCTAATTGATGCAATTGATGTTATTGTTCACATTTTTCACCACGAGCAAAGAAAAAACTATGAGTTGGAAAAAATGTGGGCCGATATTATTCCAAATCAAAAAATCTTTGTTTAATGAAAATTAAAATCCTTTGTTTAGGAAGATTAAACAAAGATGAAGAAAATGAGCTGTGCAAAAGGTATGAAGGCAGGCTCAAAAGTTTAAAAAATAGTGGAATCAATAATTTTGCAATTGAACATATTTCAAAAAAAGAGCTTGAAAATATAATTAAAAATAAAAAAGAAAAAAAAATTATATTTCTTAGTGAAAGCGGACAAGATCTTAATACTGAGAACTTTTGCAAAAAATTAAAAAAACTAATTATCTCATCAATTAAAGAAATATTATTTATTATTGGAGAACCAGAGGGTTTTAAAAAAAACCTAAATAAAGAAAGTTTTGAAGAAATATGTCTTAGCAAACTTACTTTTACCCACTCTTTGACTAGAGTAATACTTACCGAACAAATTTACAGATGTGCTACAATTATGGTAAACCATCCCTATCATAGACAATAATAATGAAAAAAATTTACTTATTACTTACATTTTTATTTTTAAATTTATTTTCGCAAAACGCTTTTTCACAAAAAAAAGACGTTCTTTATGAAAAATTAGATTTGTTTGGAGACATTCTTGAAACAATAAACAAAGAATATTTTAAACAAATTAATGAAGGCGAAGTAATTGATGGAGCAATTAACGGAATGCTTCAATCGTTAGATCCCTATTCTTCTTACATGAGTCCTAAAACATTCAAGAGCATGAATACGGAAACCAAAGGTGAATTTGGTGGTCTTGGTATTGAAGTTACAATGGAAGCTGGACTGGTAAAAGTAATATCTCCAATTGATGATACGCCTGCCGATAGGGCTGGAATAAGGTCTGGAGATTATATTATTAAATTAGATAACAAGCAGGTTAAGGGTTTAACATTGGATGAGGCTGTAAATACTATGCGTGGCAAAAGCGGAACTCCAATCACATTAACTATTAGAAGAATAGATGTCGATGACCCAATAATTGTAAAAATAGTTAGAGAAACAATTAAAACTAAATCTGTTGTTTCTGAAATTAAAGAAAATATTGGTTATTTAAGATTAAGATCCTTTAATGAAAAAAGTGGTGATGAATTAATAGATAAGGTTAGAGAAATAAGCAAAAGCAAACCAAATATAACAGGTTATGTTTTAGACCTAAGAAATAATCCGGGCGGGCTTCTTTCGCAAGCAATTAAAATATCAGATGCTTTTTTAGATAGCGGAGAAATTGTTTCTACAAAAGGAAGGGATCCCAAAGATATAAAAGTTTATAATTCCAAAAAAGGGGATGAAATTAATGGAAAACCACTCATTGTACTTATTAACAAAGGTTCAGCTTCTGCATCTGAAATAGTTGCCGGAGCTTTAAAAGATCATAAGCGAGCAATCGTTATTGGTGAAAAATCTTTTGGCAAAGGGTCTGTTCAGTCTATTATGCCTTTATCTAATGGTGGCGGATTAAGATTAACAACAGCTAAATATTATCTACCAAGCGGTGAAACAATTGAAGAAATTGGCGTTCAACCAGATATCAAAGTAGAGCAACAGAAAGATAATTTTAAAATAAACGATCCTACAAACGACAATCAATTAATTTACGCACTTAAGCTTTTAAAAGCGTCATGAAAGATTTAAGCAATCTTCCTTATAGAAAAGGTGTTGGGATAATGCTTCTTAATCAAGAAACTAAAGTTTTTATCGGAAAAAGAATTGATAGTACTAAGGCATGGCAAATGCCTCAAGGTGGGGTTGATCAAAAGGAAGATGTTGTCAGCGCTGCTAAAAGGGAACTTAAAGAAGAAACAGGAATCACATCAATTGAAATTATAAAAAAATCAGAAAAAGAATTTATTTATGATTTACCTAATGAGCTTCTTGGAAAAATATGGGATGGAAAATATAAAGGACAAAAACAAACTTGGTTTCTTGCAAAATTTTTAGGAGATCATGAAGAGATTAATATCAAACAAAAAAAGGCAGAGTTTTATGATTGGCGTTGGGCTGAGCCTTTGGAGCTGCCTAAATTAATAGTTCCTTTTAAAAAAAAGCTTTATCAAGAAGTTATAGAAGAATTTAAAAAGTACCTTTAAGCTTTTAAATTATTAATCTGATCAATAATCTGATTATTAAGATAAATTTCTTCGTCTGAAATTTCTTTATTGCTTAACTTTTTTTCTGCGTTCTGTTTTAATTTGATTAATTCTTCACTTTGAAACTCTGAACTATTAAAAAAATTATCTAACAAAATACTTAATTTATTATTAGAAAATTCTACAGTCCCCCCTGTAGAAAAGAATGTATCTGCATTACTGCCAGCCTTTGCAATAATTTTTCCTGCTTTAAGAAAAGTGATTAAGGAAATGTGATCTTTAAATATTTCCATATCTCCTTCTATTCCTGAAATAACAACGCTATCAACTGCTTTTGAATAAGCTACTTGCTTTGGAGTTACGATTTCTAAATGAATATTATCTGCCATTTAAATTAAGCTGCAGCTTCTTTTGCCATTTTTTCAGCTTTTGCAACTGCCTCTTCTATTGTTCCAACCATATAAAAAGCAGATTCTGGTAAATGATCATACTGACCTTTGCAAATTGCATCAAAGCCTTTAATTGTTGACTGCAGATCAACTAATTTTCCTGGTGAACCTGTAAATACCTCAGCAACAAAGAAAGGTTGTGATAAGAATCTTTGTATCTTTCTTGCTCTTGATACAACCAATTTATCTTCCTCGGATAATTCATCCATACCTAAAATTGCTATAATATCTTGTAAAGATTTATAGTTTTGTAGAATTTTTTGAACTTCCCTAGCAACTCTATAATGTTCCTCGCCAACAATTCGTGGATCAAGAATTCTTGACGTTGAATCTAGAGGATCTACCGCTGGATAAATTCCAAGTTCAGCAATCTGTCTTGATAAAACTGTTGTTGCATCTAAGTGAGCAAAAGAAGTTGCGGGTGCAGGGTCTGTTAAATCGTCGGCAGGAACGTAAATCGCCTGCACAGAAGTAATAGAACCTTTACTAGTTGTTGTAATTCTTTCCTGTAAATTACCCATGTCCGTTGCTAACGTTGGCTGATATCCAACCGCTGAAGGAATTCGACCAAGTAATGCTGAAACTTCTGATCCAGCTTGTGTAAATCTAAAAATATTATCAACGAAGAAAAGAACGTCTTGACCTTCTTTATCTCTAAAATATTCAGCAAGTGTTAATCCTGATAATGCAACTCGAGCTCTTGCTCCTGGTGGCTCATTCATTTGTCCGTACACTAAAGCAGCTTTAGATCCTGGACCGTCAGTTTTAATAACGCCTGACTCTATCATTTCGTGGTACAAATCATTTCCTTCTCTTGTTCTTTCTCCAACTCCGGCAAACACTGAATAACCACCGTGTGCTTTTGCAACGTTATTTATTAATTCCATAATCAAAACTGTTTTTCCAACTCCGGCTCCACCGAATAATCCAATTTTTCCACCTCGAGAATATGGTGCAAGCAAATCAACAACTTTAATTCCTGTAACCAAGACCTCTGTTTCTGTTGATTGCTCAACATAAGCTGGTGCAGCTCTATGAATTGGCCATTTTTCTTTTGTTGTCAAAGGTCCTCTTTGATCAATTGGCTCCCCTATAACATTAATAATTCTTCCTAATGTTTCAGGGCCAACCGGAACAGTGATAGGTGTGCCAGTATTTATTACTTTATCGCCTCTTTTTAATCCTTCTGTTGTATCCATCGCAATAGTTCTAACTGTGTTTTCTCCAAGATGCTGTGCAACTTCTAAAACTACTCTTAATCCATTATTATCACACTCAAGGGCTGTTAAAATCTCAGGCAGATCCTTATCAAATTTTACGTCTACAACCGCACCAATAACCTGAACTATTTTTCCAAATTTATTTTCCATAATTCTCCTATAAAGATTCAGCTCCAGAAATAATTTCTATTAATTCTTTAGTGATTACCGCTTGTCTTGTTCTGTTGTAATTAATTGTAAGTTTTGCAATTAAATCTCCTGCGTTTCTAGTTGCATTATCCATAGCTGTCATTCTTGATCCTTGCTCACTAGCCTGATTTTCTAAAAAAGCTGCGTAAATCTGCGTTGCAATATTTTTTGGCAAAAGATTTTCTAAAATATCATTTTCATCTGGCTCATATTCATACTCACTATTGTTTGCTAAAGTTTGCTGATTTGATTTTTGTTCAATTGAAACTGGAATTAACTGCTGTGCTTGAGGGATCTGGGAAATAACACTCTTAAATTGATTATAAAACAAAGTGCAAATATCAAATTCACTTCTAGTAAATAAATTTAAAATTTTATCTGTAATTTCTTGGGCTTTACCAAAAGAAACTACTTTTTCATCTTTTAAAGTTATTCTATCAATAATGTATTGATTGTACTTTCTCTTCAATTGATCATTAGCCTTACCACCAGCAACTATGATCTTTAAAATTTTTTTCTCGCTTAATATTTTTTCAAAATATATCTTTGCTTTTCTGCAAATATTTGTATTGAAGCCACCACATAATCCTCTGTCAGAACTCAAAACTATACAAAGATGAGTTTCATTTTTTTGATTACCTACTAATAATTTTGGCGCTGAATCCATATCAGTTACTGAATTTTTTAAATTTGATATTATAGAGTTTAATTTCTCAGAATATGGTCTTGCATTCTCTGCATTTTGTTGGGCTTTTCTAAGTTTAGCGGCAGCAACCATTTTCATGGCTTTTGTAATTTTTTGAGTAGATTTAACGCTACTAATTCTATTTCTTAAAAACTTTAAACTAGCCATTATTTTTGAAAACCTCTCTTAAAGTCAGTAATAAATGTTTTTAACTTTTCTTCATTAGATTCGTCGATTTTTCCTGAAGATTTAATATTATTTAAAATATCAGGAGCTTCTGATTTTATTTTTGATAAAAGTTTCTTTTCAAAGGACTTGATCTGGTTAAGTTCAACATCATCTAAAAAACCTCTTACACCTGAAAAAATTGATACTACTTGTTCTTCTACCTTTAAAGGTGAGTACTGATCTTGTTTTAATAATTCAGTTAATTTTGATCCACGATTTAATAATTTTTGAGTAGAAAGATCTAAGTCAGATCCAAACTGAGCAAACGCTGCCATTTCACGATACTGAGCAAGTTCAAGTTTAATTGAACCAGAAACTTGTTTCATTGCTTTAATCTGTGCCGCAGATCCAACCCTAGAAACCGATATACCCACGTTAACAGCAGGTCTAACTCCTTTATAAAAAAGTTCTGTTTCTAAGAATATTTGTCCATCTGTAATAGAAATAACGTTTGTTGGAATATAAGCAGAAACGTCACTAGCTTGTGTTTCAATGATTGGTAAGGCTGTAAGAGATCCTCCACCATGCTTATCATTCAATTTTGCAGCCCTCTCTAGTAATCTACTATGAAGATAAAATACGTCTCCTGGAAAGGCTTCTCGTCCTGGAGGTCTACGTAAAAGCAGTGACATCTGTCTATAAGCAACAGCCTGTTTTGATAAATCATCATAAACAATAAGAGCGTGCATTCCATTGTCTCTAAAATATTCTCCCATTGTACATCCAGTATATGGAGCTAAAAATTGTAATGGTGCTGGGTCAGATGCTGTTGCCGCAACAACAATCGTATATTCCATTGCTCCAGCTTCTTCTAATGTTTTTACGATTTGAGCAACGCTTGATCTTTTTTGTCCAATGGCTACATAAATACAGTAAAGTTTTTTACTTTCATCATTAGACTTATTAATTTCTTTTTGGTTTATAATTGTATCAATAGCAATAGCTGTTTTTCCAGTTTGTCTATCTCCAATAATTAATTCTCTTTGTCCTCTTCCAACAGGAATTAAACTATCAATAGCCTTTAATCCTGTTTGCATCGGCTCATTCACTGATTTTCTTGGAATAATACCTGGCGCTTTAATTTCAACTCTTTTTCTTTCTGCATTTTTATCAATCGGACCTTTTCCATCTATTGGGTTACCCAGTCCATCAACCACTCGACCTAATAAAGATTTTCCAACTGCGACATCAACAATTGACCCTGTTCTCTTTACTATATCTCCTTCTTTGATTTTTGAGTCATCTCCGAAAATAACTACTCCAACATTTTCCGTTTCTAGGTTTAGAGCCATACCTTTTGTACCCTCGGAGAATTGAACCATCTCTCCAGCTTGCACATTGTCTAATCCATAAACTCTGGCTATACCATCTCCCACTGTCAAAACCTGACCAACTTCTGAAACCTCAACTTCAGTTCCAAAATTTTTTATTTGGTCTTTTAAAATATTAGTAATTTCTGAAGGATTAATTTTCATACTTATTTATTTAATAAATTATTTAATCTTGTTTTAGCAGAAGTATCAATCATTGTACTACCGATTTGAAGAATTGAACCAACTAATAAAGATGGGTCCACTGAAAAAGAAATGTTGATTTTCTTCTTCAAAATATCGTCTAATTTTTTTGCTATGTCAGCTTTTTCACTATCTGAGATCGTATGGGATAATTTAAGTGTTGCTAAAATTTCTCCCCTTTCGTTTAATAATAAATCAAAAAAATTATTTACTATTTTCTCTAAAAAGAAAAATCTTCTATTTTTATTTAGCACTTTTAAAAATCTTGAGAATAAATCTGAAAAAGAAAAATGCTTAGCCAAAGCATCAATAACATTATTAATAACTGAATATTTGTATGTTGGATTCTTAATAAATTTTTTTAAATCTGAACTTTGATATAATATTTCATTTAACTTCAAAAAATCTTTTTCAAGAACATCTAAACTTTTGGCTTCGTAAGCTAGTCTATATACTGCTTTAGCATATCTTTGAGTTTCACTAAAAGTTTTCATAGATTTCTTTACTGTTAACTTTAAAAGAAAAAAGGTCTCGTAACATGCGAAATTGCACTAATCAAGTGTGATATTTTGTACTTTTTTAAAATTATTTAAAGTTTATTGGATCAACGTCCACAGTGAGTGAAATATTTTTTTTAATTTTAATAGTTTTTAACCAATCTTTTAAAAACTTTTGTGGGAATGCTTCTTGAGGATATTTTAATAATAACCTAGAACGGTATTTTCCCTTAATAAGCGAAATAGAGGCGCTGACAGGACCCAACAATAAAGCATCTTTCATTTTTGGAATTTTATTTTTTAAAATTCTTGCACATTCATCAACATCAAATCTATTTTTTCCTGAAACAATAAAAGCAATAAGCTTTGTGAACGGGGGCAGATTAGATCTTTCTCTAAAACTAATTTCATTTTCATAAAAAGCTAAAATATTCTGATCACATATTGATTTTAGCGTTTGGTTTTCTGGTTCAAAAGTTTGAAGATATACTGTTGAATTCTTAACCTCCCTTCCAGCTCTACCACTAAGCTGATTCATTAATTGATAAGTTTTTTCTGAACTGCGAATATCATTTCCTAAAAAATTCACATCAGAATTAACGATAACGATACAATTTAACTTTGGAAAATGAAAACCTTTAGAGATTAACTGGGTTCCCACAATGATATTAATTTTTCCATCCTGGATACTCTCAAAAATCTTTTTTGTACTATCATCGTTATGAATAAAATCACTTGAAAATAATTCAATTTTTTTATCAGGAAAAATTTCTTTAACTTCCTCAAATATTTTTTCAACACCTAAACCATAAAAAGAAAGTTTACAATTATCTCCGTCTTTACATTTTCTTTCTAATGAAGCTTTGTGATCACAATAGTGACAAATTAATTTATTACTTTCTTTGTGATAAATTAATGAAACTGAGCAATGAGGACAATTAAAACGATATCCACACTTTGAGCAAATAACGAATGTTGAGTAACCTCTTCGATTTAAAAAAAATAAAATTTGATTTCCCTTATCTAAAATATTTTTAAGTTCTGGAATAATAGAAGGCGAGATAAATTTAGATTTAAGAGGGGGATTTTTTTTTAAGTCTACAAATTTAACTTCTGGTAATTCAGCATCACCATATCTTTTATCTAAGCTAATATAAGAAAATTTCTTATTAACTGTATTGTAGTAAGTTTCTAGAGATGGTGTTGCTGAAACTAAAATAACTGATATTTTTTTTACAGAGGCCATTAATACAGCCATGTCTCTAGCATTGTAAATTACTTGATCTTCTTGCTTGTAAGATTGGTCATGCTCCTCATCTATAATAATTAAACCTAATTTTTTAAAAGGAAGAAATAAAGATGATCTAGCTCCTAAAACTAAATTAATTTTATGACTAGCGATTCCGTGCCAAATTAATCTTTTATTTTTTTCAGAAATATCTGAGTGCCACAATGCTGGGTAATTACCAAAATACTCTTTAAATCTTTCTTTGATTTGATTTGTTAATGCAATCTCCGGGAGTAGGACCAAAACCTGATAACCTTTTTCCAAAAAATCTTGTATTTTTTTAAAATATATTAATGTTTTTCCTGATCCAGTAATTCCATGTAATAAAACTGTTGAAAATTTATCAAAAGAAATTTGGTCATCTAAAATTTTAATAGCTTTCTTCTGACTCGCATCAAAACTGATTTTTTTCTTTAATGAATATTCTTCAAAGGACTCTTCTGATTTCTTTTTTTTAGATACTTCTGAAAATGCCTTTTTAAAAATAAATAGTTTTAAAGCAATACCTAAATCAACTAAGTTATATCGAGAAAATTTTTCTAAAAAAATTAAAGTATCTTTAGATAAAGAAGCAAAATCAAATTTCTTTTTAATATCTTTAATTTTAATTGAGCTCTTAATGGAACCGCTCTTGCCCCAAACGACACCTATAATATCTTTGTTTTGAAAGGGAACCAAAACAAAGTCCCCAACTCTCACATTAATATCTTTTGGGACATTATATGTAAAAGGATGATCAAATTTTAACGGTAGCAATACATCTATAGTCATCAAAAAATTCTATTAATTGTTTATTTCTTACTATAAATTTTATAATCTAAATCCATGGAAATTTTTCTAGACTCGTCAGATATTAAAGAAATTAGAGGATTAAACAAAGCTAATTTAGTAGATGGCATCACAACAAATCCCTCTCTACTTGCAAGCGCAAATACTAATTTCAAAATTTTATTAAAAGAAATTTGTAGTGAAATAAAAGGGCCGGTAAGTGCTGAAGTAACTGCTCCAGATCTTCCTTCAATGTTAAAAGAGGCGGACGTTCTGAGAAAAATCGCAAAAAATATTGTAATTAAAGTTCCATTAACTTGGAATGGTTTGCAGGCGTGCAGTATTCTTTCTGCAAAAAAAGTTAAAGTAAACGTTACCTTATGTTTTTCTACATCACAGGCTTTGCTTGCTGCGAAGGCTGGAGCAACTTATGTTTCCCCTTTTATTGGAAGATTAGATGATATTGGAGAAAATGGAATTCAGCTTATAGAAGATATTAAAAAAATTTTTAATAACTACAAAAATATAAAAACAAAAATTTTGTCTGCCTCAATTAGGTCTGTTGAACATTTTAATGCTGTTGCGGCTATCGGTTCTGATGTTGCCACAGTTCCTGTTAAAATTTTTAAAGAACTTCACAAACATCATCTTACAGACAAAGGTGTGGACATTTTTACTGCTGATTGGAAAAAATCAGGAATGAAGATTTTAACTTAAAAGTGAATAGCTCTTTTATCAACTGCTAAAGCAGCTTCTTTAATTGCTTCAGCATAAGTAGGATGGGCATGACATGTTCTTGCTATATCTTCAGCGCTTGCGCCAAACTCCATAGCCAAAGCAATTTCTGCGATCATATTGCCAACATCTGGTCCGATCATATGCACGCCTAGTACTTTATCTGTTTTTTCGTCAGCTAAAATTTTAACAAACCCATCTCCCTCATCATTAATTTTTGCTCTAGCATTTGCTGCAAAAGGAAATTTGCCAACTTTATAAGATATTTTTTGCTCTTTTAACTGTTCTTCTGTTTTACCAACTGAAGCAACTTCTGGAGAAGTATAAACAACACCAGGGATAACATCGTAATTTACGTGTCCATACTTTCCACTAAGTAACTCTGCAATAGCAATTCCTTCTTCTTCAGCCTTGTGTGCTAGCATTGGACCAACAATTACATCCCCGATTGCATAAATGTTATCTAAATTAGTTTTGTATTTATGATCTGTTTCAACTCTTCCTTTTGAATCTAACTTTACTCCAATTTTTTCAAGATTTAATCCTGTAGTATTAGGTTTTCTTCCAACTGACATTAGCACAATATCACAATCAATGTCGCTTTTAGCGCCGTTCTTCTCGACTGTAACTGTTGCACCATTTTTATTTTTTTTAACACCAATTACTTTTGTTGATAGATTAAATTGCATTCCTTGTTTTTGTAATATTTTTAAGAAAGCGTCCGACACTTCTCTGTCCATGCCTGGAGTTATGTGGTCTAAATATTCTATAACTTGAACTTCTGCTCCTAATCTTAGCCAAACAGAACCCATTTCTAGTCCAATGTAACCGGCTCCAATAACAACAAGCTTTTTTGGAACAGATGACAAATTTAATGCGCCTGTTGAAGAAACTACTATTTTTTCATCAATTTCTATATTTGGAAGAGAAATTGGAACAGAACCAGTTGCTATAATTGCATTTTTAAATTTATAATCTTTTTGATTATTAGACTGATCGATAACTGAAATTGTATTTTTATCTTTAAAAGATCCAAAACCTTTAATGTAAGTAACCTTATTTTTTTTAAATAAAAATTCTATTCCCTTAGTAAGTCCTTCTACACCTTTTGCTTTGTGACTCATCATTTTTGCAAGATCTAATGATGGTTCATTAATATTAATTCC
This sequence comes from Fontibacterium abundans (SeqCode), assembly GCF_965235095.1. Lineage (GTDB taxonomy): Bacteria > Pseudomonadota > Alphaproteobacteria > Pelagibacterales > Pelagibacteraceae > Fontibacterium > Fontibacterium abundans. Next base: position 968,912 of record NZ_OZ249405.1, read on the forward strand.
TATGTTTTTAAATTCGGTTTTTGCTTTTTTATAAAGATCTGATGAATGCAATAAAGCTTTCGATGGTATACATCCAATATTAAGACAGGTGCCGCCTAATGTTCCTCTTGATTCAATGCATGCAGTTTTTAATCCTAGTTGAGCAGCTCTAATTGCTCCAACATATCCGCCTGGCCCTCCACCTATAACTAAAAAATCAAACTCTTCCATGAATTATAAATTTAAAAAAAGTCTTCTTGGATCTTCTAAATATTCTTTAACTCTAACTAAAAATGACACAGCATCTTTTCCATCAATAATTCTGTGATCATAAGATAAAGCTAGATACATAATGGGTCTAACTTCAACTTTTCCTTCAACAACAACTGCTCGCTGAACAATATTGTGCATTCCTAATACTCCTGATTGTGGAGGATTTAGTATTGGCGTTGATAACATCGAACCATAAATTCCACCATTTGTAATTGTAAAAGTTCCACCTTGAAGTTCATCTATAGACAATTGCCCTGTTTTTGCTTTTTCGCCTAAGGCAATAATTTGTTTTTCAATATCTGCTAAGGATAATTCATCTGCGTCTCTAACTACCGGAACAACCAATCCTTTCTCGGTTCCGACAGCGACACCAATATTGTAATAATTTTTATAAACAATTTCATCTTGTTGAATTTCTGCATTAATAACTGGAAAAGCTTTTAAAGCTTCCACGCAAGATCTTACAAAAAATGACATAAATCCTAATTTAACACCGTATCTTTTTTGAAAACCATCTTTGTATTCAGCTCTCATTTCAATAATTCTGGACATATCAATTTCATTGAATGTCGTAAGCATCGCTGCATTATTTTGGGCTTCTTTTAATCTTTTGGCGATAGTTGATCTTAGTCGAGTCATTTTAACTCGCTCTTCATCACCCTTGGCTGCTCTTGCTGTAGAAGGAGCAGAAGGTAAGCCCATAGATTCTAATAAATCTCCTTTTAAAATTCTTCCATCTCTTCCTGATCCACTTATCGTGCTAATATCAATTCTTTTTTCTTCTACTATTCTTTTTACTGCAGGTGATAATATTTCTTTTTTAATTGTAGGAACTTCGGTTATTTTTGGTTTTGCTGGTTCTGGTGCTTTAACAGGTTCTTTTTTAGCTACGTTTGCAGTTCCCGCTCCTACGGTTCCTAAAACTGCCCCAACATTAACTGTGGTTCCTGCTTGAATTTTAATTTCAGACAAAACGCCTGTCTCAGGAGAAGGAACGGCCACACTAACTTTGTCTGTTTCTAATTCAACAACTGGCTCATCTGCTTTTACTGGATCACCAACCTGTTTAAGCCACTTCGAAACTGTGGCTTCCGTTACTGACTCGCCAAGTATTGGTACTACTAAATCTTTTGCCATTCTTCTATAAAAGTACTTTTGATATTATTTCGTCCTGCTGTTGTACATGTTTTTTCAAATATCCGGTAGCCGTTGAAGCTGAAGGTTTTCTGCCAACATACTGTACTTTTTTAGATTTGGCGCCAATCGAATTTAGTGTCCAATTGATATATTTTTCAACAAAACTCCAAGCGCCCATATTTTCTGGCTCTTCCTGACACCAAATAAATTCATCAGCATTTTTAAATCTTTTTAAAAAACTAGCTAATTTTTTTACTGGGAATGGATATAGTTGTTCAATTCTTAATAGTTGAACTTTGGGATTTCTTATAATTTCTCTCTTTTCAGAAATATCAAAATAGACTTTTCCAGAACAAAGAACTACGCGTTTGATTTCTTCATCTTTTGCTAATTTAATTAAATTATATTCTGGAAAATCTGCATGGTCTGGTAATATTCTATGGAAAGAGTTTTCTGGTAAAAAATCTTCAATTTCAGAAACGCATTTTTTATGTCTCAATAAAGATTTTGGCGAGAATACTATAAGTGGCTTTCTAAACGTTCTATGAATTTGTCTTCTTAATAAATGAAAATAATTTGCAGGTGTAGTGCAATTGACTACTTGTAAATTTTCTTGAGCACAAGATTGTAAATATCTTTCAATACGTGCTGAAGAATGTTCTGGTCCTTGTCCTTCATAACCATGTGGAAGAAGCATTACTAAACCGCTTGCGCGTGTCCATTTTTTTTCTCCTGAAGTAATAAACTGATCAATTATAATTTGAGCTCCATTTGCAAAATCGCCAAATTGTGCCTCCCATAAAACTAGAGTTTCCGGTGAAGATAATGAATATCCATATTCAAATCCTAAGACACCAAACTCTGAAAGGAAGCTGTCAATAATTTCAAACTGCCCTTGATTTGAGCTAAGATTTTTTAAAGGGTAATATTTTTCTCCTGTATCTTGATCAAGTACACCAGCATGTCTTTGACTGAAAGTTCCTCTTGATGAATCTTGTCCTACAAATCTTACTGGGTAACCTTCTAATAATAAAGTTCCAAAAGCTAAACTCTCGGCTGTCGCCCAATCAAAGCCTTTTCCTGTTTCAAACATTTTTTTCTTTGCTTCAAAAAGTCTTTTAATTGTTGAATGAAAATTTAAATTTTCAGGAAGTTTACAAATTTTTTCTCCAGCTTGATGAATTAAATCTAAATCAACACCTGTTACACCTCTACGGTCAGATCCAATTTCAGTTGTAAATTTCGACCAGCTTCCAGTAAACCAATCTATTTGGTTTGGAATGTAACTCTTTGATGTTTCAAATTCTGTATCTAAAAAATTTTTAAAATTATCTTTTTCCCCTTGAAACTCATCCTTCCTTAAAACACCTTCTTGAATAAGTTGGTTTCCATAAATTGTTAGAGTTGTAGCTTGGGCTTTAATTTTTTTGTACATTAAAGGCTGAGTAAAAGAAGGCTCGTCTCCCTCATTGTGACCAAATCTTCGGTAACAAATAATATCTATAACAACATCTCGTTTAAATTTTTGTCTATATTCCGTTGCAATTCTTGCACAATAAACAACGGATTCTGCATCATCCCCGTTAACATGGAATATTGGAGCTTGAACCATTTTGGCTACTTCAGATGGATAAGGTGAAGATCTTGCAAAAGACGGGCTTGTAGTAAAACCAATTTGATTATTAACAATAATATGAATTGTGCCTCCGGTGTTATGTCCTTTCAAGCCAGACATAGCAAAACATTCTGCAACAATGCCCTGTCCTGCAAACGCTGCATCTCCGTGTAAAAGAACAGGGATTACTTTTACTCTTTGTGGATCATTATGAAAAAATTGTTTAGCTCTCGTTTGTCCTAACACTACAGGATTTACAGCTTCAAGATGAGAAGGGTTTGCAGTTAAACTTACATGAACATTGTTACCGTTAAAATCTCTATCTGCTGATGCTCCTAAATGATATTTAACATCACCCGAAACACCCGCTGTATCTGGACCTGGATTTCCGGAAAATTCTTTAAATATTTTTTTAAAAGGTTTTTGAATAACGTTTGCAAGTATATTTAATCTACCTCTATGAGGCATTCCAATTTTAACTTCTTTTACTCCTGAACTTCCTCCAACTTTTATTATCTGTTCAAGTGCAGGAATTAAAGATTCACATCCATCTAAACCGAATCTTTTTGTTCCAACAAACTTAGTATGACAATAATTTTCAAATCCCTCTGCTTCTACTAACTTTTTAAAAATTGCTTTCTTTCCTTCAGAAGTAAAGTTTGCTTCTTTTCCTTTTCCTTCAATTCTTTCTTGAATCCAGCTTTTTTCTTCTGGATCTGACATGTGCATAAACTCTATTCCAATTTTTGAACAATAAGTTTTTAGTAGAATTTCTAATATTTCATTAACAGTCGCATATTCAAATCCAAGAACTTTATCTAAAAATATTTTTCTATTTCTATCTTCTTTTTTAAAACCGTAAGTTTCTGGATTAAGTTCGGTGTGATGATGTTTTTCTTGAAGTTGTAACGGATCTAAGTCAGCAATTAGATGACCTCTAATCCTGTAGGCCCTGATCATCATAATAGCTCTAATAGAATCAATAGTAGATCTTTCGACATCCACTCTTTCATTGTTTGATAAGTTTTTATTTTTTTCTACAATTTTTTCTTTAATTGAATTTTCATTTAAATTTTTGGGAATGTATTTCTCATAAACATCCAAATCTCCATTTGAAATATATTTAATATTTGATGGAGCCCAACTTGGTCCTTGATTTTCGATAATGTTATCTTTTTGATCACCTAGACCCTCAAAAAATTGTCTCCAACTGTCTGGAATGCTTGCCGGATTTTCTACGTATTTAGCATAAAGTTTTTCAATATAAGAAGAGTTTGTACCTGATAAAAAAGATGTTTTTTGAAAAACAATATTATTTTCTTGTGACGACATATAATTTTATATTCGTAATAAAATATTAAGTCTTAAGTTTGTCAAATAAAGTTTTCCCAATATCTGCTGGGGAATTTGCAACTGTTATGCCACAAGATTTCATTGTTTCTATCTTGTCTTTAGCAAGTCCTTTTCCACCAGAAATAATAGCTCCTGCATGCCCCATTCTTCTTCCTGGAGGGGCTGTTACTCCAGCAATAAATCCAACCACTGGTTTTTTAATTTTTGAAGACTTAATAAATTCAGCGCCTTCTTCCTCTGCGCTCCCACCAATTTCTCCTATCATAATAATTGATTTGGTTTCATCGTCTTTTAAAAATAAATCTAAACAATCAATAAAGTTAGTTCCGTTAATAGGGTCTCCACCGATTCCAATACATGTCGATTGTCCTAATCCCAATGCTGTAGTTTGAGCAACAGCCTCATACGTTAATGTTCCTGATCTCGATACGATTCCAACTGATCCTTTCTTATGAATATGCCCTGGCATAATTCCAATTTTACATTCATCTGGTGTAATAATTCCTGGACAATTAGGTCCTATTAATCTGCTTTTAGACTTCATTAATTTTTCTTTAACTCTAACCATATCTAAAACTGGGATGCCTTCTGTAATGCAAACAATTAAAGGTATTTCACTATCTAGCGCTTCAATAATAGCTGCCGCTGCATATGCTGCTGGAACATAAATCATAGTTGCATCAGGCTTTACCTTGTCTACTGCTTCAGCAACTGTATTAAAAACTGGAAGGCCTAAATGAGTTTGTCCACCTTTTTTAGGAGTAATTCCTCCAACTAAATTTGTTCCATATGCGAGCGCTTGCTCAGAATGAAATGTTCCGTGTTTTCCTGTAAAACCCTGACAAATAACTTTTGTTTTTTTATTTACTAAAACAGACATATTAAGATGTAGCCTCTACAATTTTCTTTGCTGCATCTGATAAATTATCTGCAGAAATAATTGTTAAACCTGATTTTTTTAAAATTTCTTTACCTTCGTCAACTTTTGTACCTGCTAATCTAACAACTAGAGGGACTTTAAGATCAACCTCTTTTGCTGCTTCAACAACTCCTTGGGCAATAATATCGCAACGCATAATTCCTCCAAAAATATTTATTAAAATTCCTTCAACATTTTTGTCTGATAAAATAATTTTAAACGCAGCAGAAACTTTTTCTTTTGTAGCTCCACCACCTACATCCAAGAAGTTTGCTGGTTCTGAACCATAAAGTTTTATGATATCCATTGTTGCCATTGCAAGACCAGCTCCATTAACCATGCAACCAATTTTTCCATCTAATTTGATATAAGCTAGTTCATACTTGCTAGCTTCAATTTCCATTGGATCTTCTTCATTCAAATCTCTAAGCTCTTTAATTTCTGGATGTCTAAAAAGAGCGTTATCATCAAAACTTATTTTTGCATCTAGACACTTGATTTGGTCTTCCGTTGTAAGAATTAAAGGATTGATTTCAATCAAACTTCCATCAGTATTAACTAAAGTATCATATAAAGCCTGCGCAACATTCTTTGCCTGATTTTTTTGATCTCCACTCAAATTATAAGGTTTTACAATTGACTCTAAATCTTCATCTCTTAATTTTGCTGATAATGAAATACGTGTTGTAATAATTTTTTCGGGAGTTTTGTCTGCAACTTCTTCAACATCCATTCCTCCTTCAGCACTAGAAATAAATGCAATTTTTGAAGATGCTCTATCTACTAAGCATGATAAATAAAATTCTTTTTTAATGTCTGACGCTTCTTCTATATAGAGTCTTTTTACTTCTCTTCCTTGCGGCCCTGTTTGATGTGTAACAAGAACTTTTCCAAGTAAATCTTTGCATTTTTGCTTCAATTCATCGATGTTTTTAACTAATTTTACACCCCCAGCTTTTCCTCTTCCCCCAGCATGTATTTGGGCTTTAACCACATACATTTTGCTATTTAGCTGTTTAATTTTATCATCAATTTCATTTAAATTAAAAATAACAACACCCTTTGAAACTGGAGCACCAAATTTTTTTATTAAGTCTTTTGCCTGATGTTCGTGAATATTCATGAAAAATTAATACTTTGGCTTGGTAGTTTTAATTTTTGCAACTTCTGGGTCAAGCTTGAAAAGATCTTGAGTTAATTTTTTAACTGAATCAACAGATTTTAAAAACATCTCTTTTTCTTCAGGATTAAATTTAATCTCAATAATTTTTTCAACTCCCTTTGCGCCAATTATAACCGGTACGCCAACATAAAGATCGTCAACCCCATATTCACCATCTAAATAAACAGCACACGGTAAAATTTTCTTTTTATCTTTTAAAAATGCTTCTGCCATTTCAATAGCTGAGCTGGCTGGAGCGTAATAAGCAGAACCTGTTTTTAACAATTTGACTATTTCAGCTCCTCCGTCTCGAGTTCTTTGTATAATTTTATCTATTCTTTCTTTAGTAGACCACTTCATGTCTATTAAATCTGGGATTGGTATTCCCGCAACTGTCGAATATCTAGAAAGTGGAACCATTGTATCTCCATGGCCTCCTAAAACAAAAGCAGTTATATCTTCGATAGAAACCTTAAATTCTTCAGACAAAAATAATCTAAAACGAGAAGAGTCTAAAACTCCTGCCATACCAACTACCTTTTCAGCAGGCAGACCTGAATATTTCTGTAATGCCAAAACCATAACATCTAAGGGATTAGTGATACAAATTACAAAGGCATTTGGAGAATATTTTTTAATTCCTTCGCCAACTTGTTTCATTACTTTTGAATTAATTCCTAAAAGATCATCTCTGCTCATTCCTTCTTTTCTTGGAACACCTGCAGTTACAATAATTACATCTGAATTTGCAATGTCAGCATAATTTGTTGTTCCTTTAAGATTTGCATTAAATCGTTCAACGGCTCCTGACTGAGCGATGTCTAAAGATTTTCCGTCGGGCAATCCTGCTGCAATATCAAAAATAACCACATCTCCTAATTCTTTTAAAGAAACTAAGTGCGCTAAAGTTCCGCCGATTTGTCCTGATCCTATAAGTGATATTTTTTTTCTCATACGATTAACTCATTGTTGGCATTGTAAAACTTGAATTGGCTTTTATACCAGAAGGCCATCTTGAAGTAATAGTTTTTAATTTAGTATAAAATCTAACTCCTTCCATTCCATGAACATGTTGATCACCAAATAAAGACCTTTTCCAGCCACCAAAACTGTGAAAAGCCATTGGTACGGGTATTGGAATATTTATACCGACCATTCCAACTTTAATATGACTTGAAAAGGTTCTTGCGCTATCACCGTCTCGTGTAAAAATACTTACTCCATTACCAAATTCATGTTTATTAATTAAATCTACAGCCTCATTAAAATCTTTTGCTCTCACAACAGAAAGTACTGGTCCAAATATTTCTTCTTTATAAATTCTCATATTTTCTTTTACATGATCAAATAAACAACCACCCAAATAAAAGCCTTTTTCATGACCTTGTGGTTTTTTAATTTTTCTACCGTCCACAACTAGTTTAGCGCCTTCTTTCACTCCAATATCTATATAGCTTGTAACTTTTTCTAAATGTTGAGCCGTAACTAATGGTCCCATATCCATTCCCTTATCCAGCCCTGGACCTACTTTTAAATTATTAACTTCTTTTATAAGTTTATTTACTAACTCATCTCCAATATTTCCAACTGCAACTGCTACAGATTGGGCCATACATCTCTCACCTGCTGAACCATAAGCGGCTCCCATAAGTCCTGCAACAGCCTGATCTAAATCTGCATCGGGCATGACAACACAGTGATTTTTAGCACCTCCTAATGCTTGAACTCTTTTTTCAAATTTTGCAGCACTTTCATAAATGTATTTAGCTATAGGAGTTGAGCCTACAAAACTAATTGCGCTAACATGTGGATTTGAAAGTAAAGCATCTACAGATTCTTTATCTCCATTTACAACGTTAAAGACTCCATCTGGCAAGCCTGCTTCTTTTAATAATTCCGCTAATCTTAAAGGGCAACTTGGATCTTTCTCTGAAGGTTTTAAAATAAAAGTATTTCCACATGCAATCGCTAGAGGAAACATCCACATTGGAACCATTGCTGGAAAATTAAAAGGAGTAATTCCAGCACAAACTCCTAGTGGTTGTCTTATCGACCAACTATCAACGTTTGTTCCAACATTTTCTGTAAACTCGCCTTTTAATAAATGTGGAATGCCACATGCAAATTCAACAACCTCTAAACCTCTAGTTAGAGATCCTTTGGCATCGTCATAAACTTTACCGTGTTCTGAAACAATTATTTTTGTAAGTTCGTCTGTATTTTTTTCTATTAAATCTTTAAATTTAAATAAAATTCTTGCTCTTTGTAATGGTGGAACTTGAGACCATTTTATAAATGCTTTACTTGCAATTTCTACTACATCATCAACATCTTTTTTTGTAGCTAAATTTACTTTTGCCGAAACTTCTCCTGTGCTTGGATTAAATACGTCAGAGGTTCTTTTTGAAGTGCCAGAAAAGGATTTTCCGTTAACAAAATGTTCTATAATTTTCATTTGAATTAATAAGAAAATATAGGGACAGAATTAAGCTGTCAAATAATGAAGTTAAAAAATTATAGATCTTTACTATGCTGAACTAACATTTTTTTTATTGAACCGATTGCTTTTGCTGGATTCAATCCTTTTGGACAGGCGTTAGTACAGTTCATGATTGTATGACATCTAAAAAGTTTAAGTTCATCTGCAACTTTTTTTAATCTTTTTACTCTCTCTTCGTCTCTGCTATCAATAATCCATCTATAAGCCTGCAATAAAACAGCTGGTCCTAAATATTTTTCACCATTCCACCAATAGCTTGGACAAGATGTTGAGCAGCATGCACACATAATGCATTCGTAAAGCCCATCTAATTTTTCTCTATCTTGTTTTGACTGATATATTTCTTTATCACCCACCTCACTTTTTTTCTCAACCTGTAACCAGGGCTCGATGGATTGATATTGTTTATAAAGTTGATTTAAATTTGGAACCAAGTCTTTAATCACTGGCATATGAGGAAGGGGATAAACTTTTATTTCATCTTTAATATCTACTGCTGATTTTGTGCAAGCAAGTCCGTTAACACCGTCAATATTCATAGCACACGAACCACAAACACCTTCTCTACAAGATCTTCTAAAAGTTAATGTAGTATCAATTTCGTTTTTAATCTTAATAAGAACATCGAGAACCATTGGCCCACACTCATCCATGTTAACTTCATAAGTGTCTAGTCTTGGGTTTTGTTTTGTCTCAGGATCCCATCGATAAATTTTAACTTTCTTTAAATTTTTTCCATTAGTATTGTCTTTAAAATATTTTCCTTCAACAACTTTTGAATCTTTTGGTAATGCAAATTGAACCATTAATATACTCTCGCTTTCGGTGGAAAATATTGCACTTCATTAGTTAAAGTAAAATTATGTACATTTCTGTAATCTATTTTTACTTTCTCACCATCTTGCCAAGCTAGTGTATGTTTCATCCAATTCTCATCATTTCTATCTTTAAAGTCTTCTCTAGAATGTGCGCCTCTACTTTCTTTTCTATTTTCAGCAGATGCCATTGTAACAAGAGATTGTCTTATTAAATTATCAAACTCTAAAGTTTCAATTAAATCTGTATTAAAGATTAAAGATTTATCTGAAACTGAAATGTCATCCATTCCCAGCCATGGTTTTCTAATTTCTTCCATTCCCTCTTTTAAAATTTTTGCATCTCTAAATACTGCACAATTTTTTTGCATTGTTCTTTGCATTTTATCTCTAAGTACAGAAGTGGGTGTCCCACCGTTTGAATTTCTCAATTTATCAAATCTTGAAATTGATTTTTGTGTTTCACTTTCAGGAATTACTTCATGTTTAGAATTTGGTTTTACTATTGTTGCAGCTCTCATAGCTGCTGCTCTGCCGAATACTACAAGATCAATTAACGAATTAGATCCTAATCTATTGGCTCCATGAACTGAAACGCAAGCTGCTTCTCCAACTGCCATTAAGCCAGGCATAATTACATCTTTTCCATTTTCAGTTTTCGATATTACTTCACCGTAATAATTAGTAGGAATTCCTCCCATATTGTAATGAACGGTTGGAACAACTGGTATTGGTTCCTTTGTTACATCTACGCCAGCAAAAATTTTTGCAGATTCAGAAATTCCAGGAAGTCTTTCATGTAAAACTTTTGGATCTAAATGATTTAGATGAAGATAAATATGATCTTTATTTTTACCAACTCCTCTACCTTCATTAATTTCAATTGTCATAGATCTTGAAACCACATCTCTTGATGCAAGATCTTTTGCTGAAGGCGCATATCGTTCCATAAATCTTTCGCCTTCGGAATTAACTAAAAATCCACCTTCTCCTCGTGAACCTTCAGTAATTAAACATCCGGCTCCATAAATTCCTGTTGGATGAAATTGAATAAATTCCATATCTTGTAATGGTAAACCCGCTCTTAAAACCATCGCGTTTCCATCACCTGTGCAAGTATGCGCTGATGTTGCTGAAAAATATGCTCTTCCATAACCACCTGTTGCTAAAATTGTCATATTAGCTCTAAAGCGATGAATAGTTCCGTCTTGTAGATTCCAAGCAGTAACTCCCTGACATTTTCCATTATGCATTAATAAATCTAATGCAAAATATTCTATAAAAAATTCTGTATTTTTTTTAAGAGCTTGACCATAAAGCGTATGAAGAATTGCATGTCCCGTTCTGTCTGCAGCAGCGCAAGTCCTTTGAGCAATACCATTTCCATAATTAGCGGTCATTCCTCCAAATGGTCTTTGGTAAATTTTTCCCTCTTCAGTTCTGCTAAAAGGAACTCCGTATTTTTCAAGCTCAATAACTGCTCTTGGAGCTTCTTTACATAAATATTCAATGGCATCTTGATCTCCTAACCAATCCGCACCTTTTACCGTATCATACATATGCCAACGCCAATCATCCTCTGACATGTTTCCTAATGCAGCAGAGATTCCGCCTTGTGCTGCAGCAGTGTGACTTCTTGTTGGAAATACTTTCGAAATACAGGCTGTCTTAAGTCCAGCTTCAGCTAAACCAACGGCCGCTCTTAATCCTGAGCCACCAGCTCCTACAACAATAACATCATATTCGTGATCAATAATTGGATAAGTGTTCATAAAATAATTATTATTAATGATACAATGCCAACGATGGGAAGTATAGCCGAGTATAACATTGTAATTTTATTTAAAACTCCTTTCAAACGTTCATCCTGAATATAATCCTCAATAATCTCACCTAAACCTAATTTTAAATGCAAACCTGCAAATATTAAAAATAAAGTAAAAATAGTTATTGATAAATAATTATCAAAAAAATCTAGCGCTCCTGTGTAATCCTCGTTAACCAAATCAACTAAAGAATATAAAAAAAATAATAACAAAGGTATCAATACAACTGCACTAACTCTTTGTATCATCCATTTATTTAAAGCATGATTTTTCATTATATAATCCAAATAAAAAATGTTGTTAAAATAGATAGAAATAAAACAATTACTCCAGAAAGATTTGCAATCTTGATTTCGTAACCATAACCAAAATCCCAAGCAAGATGTCTAATTCCGTTAAACATGTGATAAACAAATGACCAAGTAAAACCTACAAGAATAAATTTACCAACGAAGCTTCTTAGAAATTTTTGATAGAAATTGTAATACTCAGGCCCTAAAGCTAGGAATAAAATCCACAGAACAATTAAAAAAAATCCAGCAGTATTAACTACTCCTGTAAGTCTATGAGTGATTGATAATAAAGAAGAAAACTGCCACTTATAAATTTGGATATGCGGGGATAACGGACCGGAGTTTTTTTCCATAAAAAATATTTAATTATTTCTTATATGCTTTTTAACTAAAACCTCCGCGATTTGCACTGCATTAAAGGCCGCTCCCTTTAATAAATTGTCAGAAACAATCCACATATTCACAGCATTTTTTGTAGGATCTCTTCTAATTCTAGAAATATAAGTTAAAAAGCTTCCAGCAGACTCTATAGGAGTTGCATAGCCTCCGTTCTTTTTTTGATCAACAACTTTGCAGCTGGGCGCTTTCATTAAAGTTGAGCGTATTTGCTGAATATCGAATTTCTTTTTAAATTCAACGTTGACAGTTTCTGAATGAGAAACAAGCACTGGAACACGCACGCATGTTGCTGTTAATTTAATATTTTTGTCTAATATTTTTTTTGTCTCATTTTCCATTTTCCACTCTTCTTTTGTAGATCCATCTTTCATGAAAACATCGATGTGTGGAATAACGTTAAACGCTATTTGTTTTGTAAATTTCTTAGGTTTAATTTTTTTATTCCTTAAATAATCTTTTGTCTGAGAAATTAATTCATCCATAGCAGCTTTTCCTGCTCCTGATACTGATTGATAAGTTGACGTTACAACTCTTTTTATCTTAAATTTGTCATGAAGAGGTTTTAAAGCCACAACTAATTGTGCTGTTGAGCAGTTGGGATTGGCAATAATATTTGTCTTTTTATAATCTTTGATTGCATGTTCATTCACTTCAGGAACAATCAACGGGATGTCTTTGAATGATCTAAAATAACTTGAGTATTCAATTACAATTGAGTCTTTTGCAATTTTTGGTGCCCAAGTTTTTGCAAGTTTAGATCCTGCACAAAAAAAAGTAATATCTACTTTTCTAAAATCAAAATCTTCTAAGCTTCTAACTTCAATATTTTTATTTCTAAATTTTATAAATTTTCCAACACTTTTTTTTGAAGCTAATAAATAAAGTATATTTACTGGAAACTTTCGTCTTTCTAAAACTTCAATTGTTTTTCTGCCTGCGTTTCCTGTGCTTCCTACAATTGCAATATTTGCTCTCATTATTTTAATTTGGATATAACCAAGTCTCCCATTTCTGTAGTTGAAACATTTTTCTGACCTTTTTCCATTATATCTTGAGTTCTATAGCCGTCTTTAAGAACATCTTTAACTGCCTGATCAAGCATATCTGCTTCTTTGTCCATATCAAAAGAATAACGTAAAGCCATAGAAAAACTTAAGATTGATGCAAGTGGATTTGCAATATTCTTACCCGCTATATCAGGTGCGGAACCATGACAAGGTTCATACATTGATTTAAATTTTCCATCTTTATTCTTTCCACTTAATGATGCTGAAGGTAGCATTCCAAGTGAACCTGTTAACATTCCAGCTTCATCTGAAAGCATATCTCCAAACAAGTTATCAGTTACGATCACATCAAATTGTTTAGGATTTCTAACTAATTGCATAGCACAATTATCTGCTAGCATATGACTAAGTTCGACATCTTTAAATTCTTTCTTATGCAATTCTTCTACTTCTTCTCTCCATAATAAACCTGCTTCCATGACATTAGATTTTTCACATGAAGTAACTTTATTGTTTCTCTTTCTTGCAAGTTCAAAAGCAACCCTGGCAACTCTTTGAATTTCGCTTGATGTATAAGTGTGTGTATTTGTACCTTTTTTTTCCCCATTAGATAATTTTTCAACTCCTCTTGGAGTTCCAAAATAGATACCCCCTGTAAGTTCTCGCACAATCATAATATCTAAGTCAGAAACAACTTCTGGCTTTAGAGTAGATGCATTAGCAAGTTCTTTAAAACAAATTGCAGGTCTTAAATTTGCAAATAATTCTAATTCTTTTCTAAGTCTTAATAAAGCTCGCTCGGGTCTTTTTGAAAATTCTAATTTATCCCATTTTGGTCCGCCAACAGCTCCCAATAAAACTGCATCACTTGCCATTGCAATATCCATTACTTTATCAGTAATTGGAGTGCCGTGCTTATCAAAAGAAATTCCGCCCACTAATTCTTCGGTAATATCAAAATCACTAGATTTATTTTTATTAAACCAAACAATAATTTTTTTAACCTCATTCATTACCTCCAGTCCAATTCCGTCTCCAGCAAGAATAAGAAGTTTTTTTTTCATTAATATAACCAAGGAGTTAGATTTTTTTTATTTTTTTCAAAAATGTTAATTTTAGCATCTTTTTTTAGAGTAAGAGCAATGTCGTCATAACCATTTAACAAACATTCTTTCCTAAATGACTCAATTTCAAAATCAAAAGGTCTGTTGTCTCCTTTATGAATTTTTTGATCGACCAAATCTATCTCTATTTCTTTATTTTTTTTTGCAGCTTCAGATAATTCTTTAACCTGATTTTCTGGAAGAACAATTGGTAAAATTCCATTTTTAAAACAGTTGTTATAGAAAATATCTGCAAAACTTTCAGCGACTATACATCGAATACCAAAGTCTAATAACGCCCACGGCGCATGCTCTCTTGAAGATCCACAACCAAAATTTTTTCCTGAGATCAAAATTTTTGCTTTGTTATAAGGGGCATTATTTAAAATAAAATTTTTTATTACGTTGCCTTTTTCATCATAACGCATTTCATAAAACAAAGCAGAACCAAGGCCTGTTCTTTTAATTGTCTTTAAAAATTGTTTTGGAATAATCATGTCCGTATCAATATTTGAGATCTGAAGATCGGCTGCAATACTTTTAACTTTTGTAAATTTTTCCATTAAATAATCTTTCTAATATCTACAAATTTACCCTCGATAGCAGCAGCGGCTGCCATAACTGGACTCACAAGATGTGTTCTTCCACCTCTTCCTTGTCTTCCCTCAAAGTTTCTATTTGAAGTAGATGCGCATCTTTCTTTTGGTTTTAATTGATCCGGATTCATTCCAAGACACATTGAGCATCCAGGTTCTCTCCAATCAAATCCTGATTCTTTAAATATTTTATCTAAACCTTCTTTTTCGGCTTGCAATTTTACAAGTCCAGAGCCCGGAACAACAATTGCATCAACGCTTTTATTTACTTTTTTTCCTTTAACTATTTTTGCAACTTCTCTTAAATCTTCAATTCTTCCATTGGTACAAGAGCCAATAAAAACCTTATCAATTTTAATATCCTGGATAGCCGTATTAGGTTCTAAGCCCATATACTCTAAAGATCTTAGTATAGATTTTTTTCTATCTTCATTTTTTTCTAAATTTGGATCAGGAACTTTTCCATTAATAGAGGCTATATCTTGAGGGCTTGTACCCCAAGTAACAGTTGGTTCAATATCTTTGCCTTGCAAATGAAGTTCTCTGTCAAATTTTGCATCTTTATCAGTATATAAAGTGCTCCAATATTTTAGTGCTTTTTCCCAATTATCTCCTTTAGGAGCTAAAGGTCTTCCTTTAATATAATCAAATGTTTTTTGATCAGGAGCAACAAGTCCAGCTCGAGCACCAGCTTCTATACTCATATTACACACCGTCATTCTTTCTTCCATAGAGAAATTTCTAAAAACTTCCCCAGAGTATTCAATAACGTAACCCGTTCCACCTGCTGTTCCGATATTTCCAATAATAGATAAAATTACATCTTTAGCGGTCACTCCCAATGGTAATTTACCATCAACACTAATTTTAAAATTCTTTGCTCTACTTTGAATTAAAGTTTGCGTTGCAAGAACATGTTCTACTTCTGAAGTTCCAATTCCAAAAGCTAATGCACCAAATGCACCGTGAGTTGAAGTGTGACTATCTCCACAAACAATTGTCATTCCAGGTTGAGTAAATCCTTGTTCAGGACCAATAACGTGAACAATACCTTGTCTTTTGTCTGTTAAACCAAAAAATTCTATACCAAAATCTTTGCAATTTTTAGAAAGAGTCTCAACTTGAATTGCGGATTCTTTATCAGCTATTCCTTTTGATCTGTCAGTTGTTGGAACGTTATGATCGACAACTGCTAATGTTGAGCCAGGTAATTTTACTTTTCTATTTGATAAACGTAATCCCTCAAATGCTTGCGGACTCGTTACTTCGTGAACTAAATGCCTATCAATGTATAAAAGTGATGTTCCGTCATTTTGCTCATCAACTAAATGACTCTCCCATATTTTGTCGTAAAGTGTCTTTGCCATTAAATAAAAACTAGTATTACTTCTTTTTATTCTGAGCTTCTGTCTTTGGCGTTGAAGCTTTTTCCGTATTTTTTGGAGCCTGTTCAGCAGCTACATCTGCTTGTGCTTCAATATTTTGGACTGCCTCTTTTTTTGGTAAAGGTTGAATAATATCTACACCAATTTTTTTTCTAATTTTTTCTGTAATTCTGGCTGATTTACCAGTTCTTTCTCTTAAGTAATAAAGTTTTGCTCTTCTTACTTTTCCGCTTCTAATTACTTCAACGGACTCTACGTTTGGACTGTGAACTGGAAATAATCTTTCAACGCCTTCACCAAAAGAAATTTTTCTAACTGTAAAAGTAGAATTAATTCCTCTATTTTTTTTAGCAATACAAACTCCTTCGTAAGCTTGTATTCTTTGTCTTTTTCCTTCGATAATTCGAACGTTTACTTTTAAAGTATCTCCTGGAGAAAATTCTGGTAACTTTTTTTCACCAATTTTCTTAATATGAAGTTTATCTAATTCGTCTATTCTCATTGTAGAAATTTGCATTAAAATTTAATTATTTGTGATATTTTTCCCATAAGTCTTGTCTCTGGCGTCGTGTTATATCCTCGGATTGTGCTAAGCGCCAGTCCTTAATTTTAGCGTGATTCCCAGACAAAAGTACTTCCGGAACGGTTCTTCCTTTCCACTCTTGGGGTTTTGTATATTGAGGATATTCCAATAAATTATTTTCAAAACTCTCTTCGTTTAAAGAGGAAGAATTGCCAAGAACGCCTGGTAACAATCTAAGTATGGAATCTAAAAAAACAAATGCTGCTGTTTCACCGCCGGATAAAATAAAATCACCAACACTTATTTCTCTAATCTTTCTGTCTTCTATAACTCTCTGATCAATTCCCTCAAAGTGTCCACAAATAAGATCTACTCCATTTTTTTGTGATAATTGTTTTGCAACTTTTTGCGTTAACAGTTCACCTCTTGGACTTAGATAAATAAGTTCGTTTTTAGAGTTTTTAATATTTTTATCCAAACAACTATCTATTACATCGGCACGCATAACCATTCCACTTCCTCCACCGAAAGGAGTGTCGTCCACACTTCCGTGCTTATCTAAAGCATAGTCCCTGATGTTAACAACATCGAGTGACCAGATTTTATTTTCTCTAGCTCTTTTATAAAGCCCGATATCTAAAATCCCTGGAAAAAATTCTGGATATAAAGTGAATATTTTTGCAGACCACATAATAGTTAATTTGCTTTTGGTGCCTCCGCTTCTGGTGCTTTTTCTTCAGCCTTTGGTGCTTCTACAGGAGCTGGTTCAGCTGCTGGAGCAGCTGCTTCTGCTGCTGGAGCCGCTTCTGCTACTGGAGCTGCTGCTGGTGCTTCTTTTGGAGCTTGCGCTGCTTTTAATCTTTCTTGAGCTTTCTTTTTAGGCAAAGCTTTAATTGGATTATTTCTTTTTTCAGGAACTGGGGCAAGATTTGCAGCACCTAAAAATTTTGCAACTCTTAGAGTAGGCTGCGCTCCCATTTTAATCCAATGAGTTATTCTTTCTGACTCTAAGCTTAATCTCTCTGGTTTGCTTTTTGGTAATAATGGATTGAAGTATCCAAGTTTTTCAATAAATTTTCCATCTCTTGGATTTCTAGAATCTGCAACTACGATTTGATAGAAGGGTCTTTTTTTTGTTCCCCCTCTAGATAGTCTTATTTTTAACATTTGTTTACCTTTCTATTTTAGATTGTTAAATAATTCCGGAGGTATTCCATCTACCCCTCCAAAATTTCTTCCGCCACCTTGAGACATTCTTTTCATCATTCCTGTCATCATTTTATGTTGTTTTAGAAGCTTGTTGACTAAAGCGATGTCGGTTCCTGAACCACTCGCTATTCTTTTTTTTCTCGATCCATCAATAATTTTTGGGTTATCTCTTTCTTTAGGGGTCATCGATAAAATAACTGCTTCTTGCTTTCCAAGAAGACTCTCATCAATATCGGCCTCATCTATTTGTTTTTTAATTTTTGAAATGCCGGGGATCATTCCTAGAACTTTTCCCATGCCACCAATTTTTTTCATTTGTCTAATTTGTTTTAAATAATCATTAAAGGTAAATTGTCCTTTTTTAAAATTCTCTTCTAGCTCTTCAACTTCTTCTTTTTTTAAATTTTCAGATACTTTTTCAACAAGAGAAACAACATCTCCCATTCCTAGAATTCTATTTGCAATTCTTTCTGGATGAAATATTTCAAAATCATCAATTTTTTCACCAACTCCTAAAAATTTAATGGGACAATTAGCGACAGACTTCATACTAAGGGCGGCGCCACCTTTTCCATCGCCATCTATTCTTGTTAATATTATTCCTGTTAAATCGACTGTTTTTTTAAATTCACTAGCGATATTTACAGCGTCTTGTCCTGTTAAAGAGTCAGCAACTAAAAAAGTCTCGATTGGATTAATTATCTGTTTAAGATTATTTAATTCACTCATCATCACGCTATCAATTTGCGTTCGTCCTGCAGTATCAAAAATAATTACGTCAGAGCCAGATAAAGAAGCTGCAGCCAAAGTTCTTTGGGCAATTTCTATTGGCAGTTGTCCTTCTATAATTGGAATTGTTTGAATATTATTTTGACTGCCTAATAACTCTAATTGTTTTTGAGCTGCCGGACGATAAACGTCTAAGCTCGATAACATCACTTTTTTATTAAAATTCTTTTCAATAAATTTTGCAATCTTTGCTGAGGTTGTTGTTTTTCCTGAACCTTGCAAACCAACAACTAATATTTTTGCCGGCGGAACTATATTAAGATTAATTTCTGATTTTTCACTGCCTAAAATTTTAACGAGTTCATCATATACAATTTTAACAAGTAACTGACCTGGAGTTATAGATTTTAAGACTTCTTGGCCGATTGCTTTTGGTTTAACATTTGCAATAAATTCTTTAGCAACAGAAAGAGCAACATCGGACTCAAGAAGAGCCTGACGGATCTTTCGCAATCCCTCATCAACTTGTTTTTCATCTAATTGAGTGCTTTTATTAAAAAAAGAAAAAGCAGACTCAATTTTACTTGTTAAATTTTCAAACATTTTTTTTCTCCAGCAGCAATCGCACTAGTGGGCGAATATCGCTGACTAGTGTTGATCTCCTTCATTAGAAGGACACCACAAAACCTGCTTATTTTTGTGGAAAATTTTATTAAAAGTATATTTTACTATTTTAAAAGTCAATAATTGAGAATATTTGTAAGATACAACAATAAATTAGATGACCGAAATACAAGCTTATAAAATGGATGGCCTAGGCAATGACTTTATCATCATTGATAGGAGAAAAGATAAAATCGATCTATCAAAAGAACAAATTATAAATATTTCTGACAGAAAAAAAGGGCTAGGTTGTGATCAAATTATTATTATAGACAAAGATAAAGAAAAAAAAACAAACGCTAAAATAACTTTTTATAATTCAGACGGCGGAGAAACAGGTGCGTGCGGTAATGGTTCTAGATGTATTTCATATTTTTTAATGAATGAAAAAAAATTAAATAAATCTAAAATTAATACTGAAAGTGGAATTCTAAAAGCAAAACTTACTGGAAAAACTGAAGTATCTGTTGATATGGGAATTCCAAATTTTGATTGGCAAAAAATCCCTTTAGTGAAAAAAATGAACCATGCAAATGTTAAGATTAAAACTAAACATTTTGGAATTTTATCAGGATATACTTTGAGTGTTGGTAATCCTCATATTATTTTTTTTAAAGATATAACATTTGAATTACTTAAAAAAATTGGCCCTCAAATAGAACATCACGAATTTTTTCCAGAAAGATGCAACGTTACATTTGCAGATGTAATAAATAAAAAAAATATTGCAGTGAAAGTTTGGGAAAGAGGGGCTGGTTTAACGCTTGCTTGCGGTACAGCTGCTTGCGCTACTGCAGTAGCTGCAAATAAATTAGGCCTGACTGGAAAAAAAGTTAATATTCATTTTAAAAACGGAACACTCCATATTGAATGGGCTAAAGACAAACATATTATAATGACTGGATCTGTTTCAAATATTAAAAATATTAGTCTTAAAATATAGTTCTTAATGAATTTTTTTAAAAAACTTCAAGACAGTCTTAAAAAAACATCAGAAAAATTTACAAAAGGAATTGATGAAGTTTTTAATAAATCAAAACCACAAGCAGAAATACTTCAGGATATAGAAGATATTCTTATTCAAGCGGATGTTGGCGTTGGCTTTGTAGAAGAATTTAGAAAAAATATAGCCAATAAAAAATATAGTAAAGAAGAATTAACGAAGGAAAATTTCTTTCAAGCTATTGCTAAAGAAATAGAAGAAATTTTAATACCACTCCAAAAAGATTTTTTTACAAAAAAACATAATAAGCCCACGGTCGTATTAGTTTGTGGAGTTAATGGAGTTGGTAAAACAACGACGATTGGCAAATTATGTAAGAAACTCAAATCTCAAGGACATAAAGTTATTGTTGGAGCGGCAGATACTTTTAGAGCTGCAGCGATTGATCAATTAGAACTTTGGTGCAAAAAAATTAATGTAGAAATAATAAAATCAGATATTGGCTCAGATCCAGCCTCTGTTGCATTTAAAAGTTTTGAGTATGCAAAACAAAACAACGCTGATTACTGTGTGATTGATACGGCAGGACGACTTCAGAACAAGAAGAATTTAATGGAAGAATTCTCTAAAATTATTAGAGTTTTAAAAAAAATTGATGCAGACGCACCTCATGAAACTATTTTAGTTCTTGATGCGACTACAGGGCAGAATGCAATTAATCAAATTGAGGAATTTAAAAAAATTACACCAATCTCTGGAATTATTATGACTAAATTAGATGGGACTGCAAAAGGCGGCATTCTTGTTGCTATTGCAAAACAATTTCAAATTCCAATTTATGCAATTGGAGTTGGTGAAAAAGAAGAAGATTTAGATAACTTTATTGCAAAAGACTTTGTGCAAGCTTTTATTAAAAACTAATTTAAAGTTTTTACAAATTTCTGCAATTCAAGTTTAAGCTCAGAATTATAAGTCATCATATGACGATCAAATTGCGGGAAGTATCCATACTTTTTTGATTGAACTTCATCAAATAACTTTTTCCCCATAGCAATAGGTATTATTATATCTGCTCCGCCATGCATTATAAGAATTGGTGAATTAATATTTTTAATTTTTTTTAAACTTAAATATTTATCTTTTAATATTAGATCTACTGGTAAATATGGATAATAAATCTTGGCGGCATCAACGATAGAAGTGTAGGGAGACTCCAAAATAATTCCTGCAAATTTTTGATTTTGAGCAACTTCAACTGCAACGCCCGTGCCTAAAGATTCTCCATATAAAATAATTTTATTCTTTGAAATATTATTCTTTTGTAACCATTCTAAAGCACTTCTGGCATCACTATATAAGCCCTGTTCTGTTGGACTTCCTTTGTTACCACTAAATCCTCGCCAAGAAATAATTAAATAATTCAAATTTAAATTTTTAAATTCATTTAACTTATAAATTCTTTTTTCTAATCCCCCGGCATTTCCATGAAAAAATAAAACGGTATATTTATTCTTGGGGTTATTATAAAACCACGCTTTTAAGGTAATGTTCTCTGTTGAAGGCACAGATATTTCCTTGATTTCTAAGTTTAATTTCTCGCCACGCAAATTATTATTTTGCCCGGGAAGATATAAAAAATTTCTCTGAAAAATGTACATATATGTACAAACGCAAGCATAAAGAATGCTTAAAGATAAAAAGACGTATAAAAAAACTTGTCTTAATTTCATTATCTGCTGAGTGCCTTGATAAACAAATATAAAGCACTATGATCTAGATTAGCTCTTCCAGATTTTACTGTCTTTGCGTAAAGTTCTTGTACTTTTTTTGCAATTGGCAAATTAAGTTTATATTTTTTCGCAGTTGCAATTATATTATTCATGTCTTTTAGTTGGGTAGATGCTTTGCCACCAGGTTTAAAATTCTTAGTTAATATTCTTAATCCATGGTTTTTAAGAATTGGACCTCCTGCAAACCCACGTAACATAATTTCTCTTACAGCTTTAGGGTCTGCTCCTGCTGCTTCTGCTAAAATTAAAGCCTCAGATACAGCTCCAATGCTGATTCCAACTATTGTTTGGTTTGCTAATTTTGCAACTTGGCCACAACCAGTTTTTCCAACGTAGATTGCTGTTCCCATGCTTTTAAACAATGGCAGAATAGTTTTAAACATTTTTTTTTCTCCACCCACCATAATCGCAAGCGTTCCCTTTTCTGCTCCTATCGTTCCACCAGAAACAGGTGCGTCTAAAAAAATTGCTTTTTTCTTTTTTAAAGCTTTGCCAATTTCTAAAGCTGTATTTTGAGTTGTTGAACTCATGTCAATTACAATCTGCCCTTTTTTTAAATATGGATGAATTTTTTTTATAAGAATTGCTTTACAAACATTATCGTTTGCAAGCATTGAAATGATTACTTTGGAATTTTCTACTAAATCTTTTATATCTTTAAAAATTTTTGCTCCTTTTTTTTGAAGCTCTAAAGTTTTTCCTGAAGTTCTATTCCAAACGTTTAATTTAAATTTTTTAGATAAAATGTTTTTTGCCATAGGCAACCCCATTAAACCTGTGCCAATAAAGCCTACTGTTTTGATTGAACTACTCATTTAATCTTAAAAAAATTTTTATTAGCTAAAATTATTCCTACTAAGACAAAAAATCCACCAATCCAATGAAAGTTATATAATTTTTCATTAAATAAAAAATAACCATACAAAGCACTATAAATTGGCATCATATAAACCGTCAGACCAGTAAGACTGGCACCAAGATATTTTTGTAATTTTGCATACATTTGAAATGCAATAATTCCTGGAAAAATGGCAGCAATAATTACCCAAAAATAAAAATCTTTATTAAATACAGTTGTATAAAAATATTTTTCCTCAATATAATACATTGGGGCAAGACAAATAGTTCCTGCTAAAGCCATTAATGTAAATTTAGTAAATAAATCAAATTTACTTTTCCAATGCATTAAATACACGGAATATATAGCCCAACTTATCATTGCTCCTAAAATCCATAGATCACCTTTAGTAAATGATAAGTTAATTAAATTTTTAAACTGACCGTTACAAACAATTATAAGAACGCCAAATAGACAACATAAAGTTCCAAACAATTGAAGTTTGGTAATTTTTTCTCGATAAAATATTACTGAGATTAAAATTATAAATATAGGAGATGCT
The DNA here is from genome assembly GCF_965235095.1 of Fontibacterium abundans (SeqCode). Classification (GTDB taxonomy): domain Bacteria; phylum Pseudomonadota; class Alphaproteobacteria; order Pelagibacterales; family Pelagibacteraceae; genus Fontibacterium; species Fontibacterium abundans. Next base: position 992,531 of record NZ_OZ249405.1, read on the forward strand.
GAATAGATAATCCCCATATTTATAACCGTTGTTGTAAGTCCGCTTATGTAAGGAAAAGCTCCACAAAAAGTAAAACCGGTAAGACCTAATATTAAAAGTTTAGGTGCTTCAGATATTAAGTCTTTAAAATTTTTTCTAATTGATGGAAAAACGAAGGGTAGGAAAATTAAAAACGCAAGTAACCACCTCCAAAAAGCAAGGGATACTGGAGGAATAAAACCTGAAGCACCTCTTGCAATAGCTAGATTGCTAGTCATAAAAATGGGCTGAGCAAATAATAAAAAGAAAGCGAAAATCGAAACTTCTTTTTTTTTCAAAGATATTTAAAGAAAAATTTATTTTTTTATTTTTTTAATATGATCATAGGCATCATATAAAAAAAAACCCAAACTAAGAACTAAAACTGACCAAACGGGTATTGATGCTGAAAAAGTAATAATTGGTGACTTGGTTATGCTTGTTGCTATCTGATAAAAAAACCATGAAACTGAAATTACACCGATGATGATACTTAAAGTTCTAATCATTTTGTTTTATTTTTTTTTAAAAGCCAATTAGCGGTTTGCAATAATCTAGCATCATCTAGTTTCTCACCAACTAACTGAACCCCTAAGGGTAATTTATCAGGTCCATTTATTAATGGCAATGTAATTGCTGGCATTCCTAAGTAAGTCCAAGTTGTGCAAAACTCCGGGCTTCCCGTATATGAAAGTCCCTTTGGTGGATAACCTGTAGTTGAGGGAGTAATGATCGCGTGGTAGTGATGGAATGCTTCTTTGAAAGTGTCATAGATAATTGCCATTTGATCAACCGCTTCAGCATAGTCTTTTGCTTTATAAGAAAGACCTCGTTCAATAGCCTCGATCATTTTTTTTCCTATTTTTTTTTTATGTTTTTCATAAGTAGATAAAAAATTATAAGCCATATCTGTTTCATGAATTATTTTATGATAATCAAAAATCTTCTCAAAATAACTAGGATTTGAATAAACTGTTACTTGTTTGTCAATTTTTTTAAGAAACTTTTCAAAATCTTTTTTTGCAACTTCATCTAAATTTTTCCATTTAGCAGTTGCGATAAAAATTAATTTTGGCTCAAAAAAAGGTTTTGCTTGAACACGATTTAAAAAGTCTTCCGTTGGAAAAGAAATAGTTGATTTATCTTCAAGGTCTTTTTGGATAATGACTGATGAGCAAAGCGCAACATCCTCAACATTTCTTGCAATCACTCCAACTTGATCTAAAAGAAAAGATTGTCTTAAGACTCCATCTCTTGAGACTAAACCATAGGTTGGTTTATAACCCACCACCCCACAATAAGAAGCAGGACGTATTGTTGAGCCGTTAGTTTGTGAACCTATTGCAAGTGGCGCCATGAAAGAAGCAACAGCTGCTGCTGAACCACTGGAAGAACCGCCTGGAGTTCTTGAGTAATCATGAGGATTAGTAGTTTTCCCAGGATCAAAGTATGCAAGTTCAGTGGTAACGGTTTTGCCCATAATAATAGCTCCTGCTGACCTTAAGATACTTACAACTTTTGCATCGTCTCTTGATTGATAATTTTCTCTAATAGGTGTGCCATATTGTGTTGGCATATCTTCAGTTTTAAAAATATCTTTTATAGCGATAGGAAGTCCATGCAGAGGTCCCAGGGGTTTTCCTGAAAGGCGCCAGTCATCTTTTTCCTGAGCCTTTTCTAAAAAGAATTTTTTATCAAAGAAAGCCCAAGCTTTTATTTTATTTTCAAATTTTTCAATTCTATCAATGAAACTTTTAGCAACCTCGACAGATGAGATTTCACCCTTTTTTGTTTTTTCAATTATTTCTAATGCGGAAAGAAAACATAAATCCATAATTTAATTTAAAAAATTATCTTTTAGTTTCAGCGCCAAATAATACATCTGGAAGCCAAGTGGCAAGACCTTGAAAATTATAAAGTAAAATCATTGATATTATAACAACAAAAAGAAATGGAATCATTCCAATAAATATTTCAGATAATAAAACATTTTTTGATTGAACACCTTTTAGATAATAGGCGGACATGGCCATGGGTGGTGTTAAGAAAGACATTTGTAAATTTAATCCAACAAGAATTGCAAAGAAATAAGGATCAATTCCATAGATCTTTAAAAGAGGTAAAAATATTGGAACAAAGATTATTAATATCTCAGTCCACTCTAAAGGAAATCCAAGTAAAAAAATTATAATTTGGGTTAGAACTAAAAACTGCCATGGTTCTAAACCAAGGCCTGCAAAAAATTCTTCAAAAACTTTATGACCTCCTAAATAAGAAAATACTGAGGCAAAAGTCCAAGAGCCAACGAATAACCACATAATCATCGCAGAAGAACGTGTTGTTAAATAAACTGACTCTTTAAGATTTTTCCAATTCATATTTCTATAATAAAATGCAAGTAAGATTGCCCCAATTGCTCCAGCAGCAGCAGCTTCTGCAGGCGTTGCAAGACCTAAAAGAATTACTCCAAGAACTAATAAAATTAAAATAAGTAAAGGGACAAAATCTTTAATTAAGTTTTTATAAATTACTAGTTTGGGCGGTAGCTCTGAAAGTTTAGGTTTTGGAGCAAGATGAGGATAAAAAATTCCAACACCGATACAATAAATACAATACATTCCAGCTAACATCATTCCTGGAATAAAGGCTGCAGCAAATAATCTAATTGGTGATAAAGAAGCCATGGCCGCATAAACGATAAACATGATGCTTGGTGGAATTAAAATACCGAGAGTTCCGCCAGCACATATAACGCCCGATGCAAATTTTTTATTATAACCTGCGCGTATCATTGCGGGCCAAGCTAAAAGTCCCATTAAAGTTACAACTGCACCAACGATTCCTGTTGCTGTTGAAAAAAGAGCACAGGTTATTAATGCTGCAACAGCCATGGATGCTGGAAGTTTTGCCGTTGCCATTCTAATGGATTCAAATAGTCTTGTAATAATTCCAGATCTTTCAACCACATATCCCATGAAAAGAAAAAGAGGCACTGCAATCAAGACATGGTTTTCCATTACGGAATGGGTATTTTTAACAACTAAATCAAAAATCCTATTTGCAAAAATTCCAGCCTCTGCAACTTTCGATGGATCAAGGTAGGCATAATATCCAAAAAAAATTCCAAGTGCTAAAAGAGTAAATGCAATAGGAAAACCTAAAAGAACAATAAAAATAAAACTAAACATCATAACCAATGCTATTTGCGGATTGGTCAGTCCTAAAAGTGTCTGTTCCATTTATATTTCTAACTTTTTTTCTTAATTAAAACTTTTTCTAATTCTTCTTCTTCAATATTTCTAACCGGCCACTGACCTTCTTTAAGAGCTATGATGCATCTAAAAACTTCAGCCACTCCCTGTAAAACTAAAAGTATTCCCGCTAAAGGTATTAAAGTTTTGAATGCATAAACTTGTATTTGCGCTGGACTATTCCAACTAGTTTCTTTTAAAATCCATGCTTTGGCTGCGTAATTATAGCCTGTATAAGTGAATGCAATGCAAGCTGGAAAAAAAAATAAAAAATATAATATTAAGTCTGAACTCGCCTGAAATTTGATTGAAGTTTTTCTATATAACATATCCGCTCTAACATGTGACTGAACTGCAAGGGCATAAGCTCCGGCCATCATAAAGGCCGCACCATACATTTGAATTGAAAGATCAAAAGCCCATAACGTTGGCATATTAAAAAAATATCTTGCGAAAATTTCGTAGCCAACAGCAATGGTTAAAGCAAAAGTACACCAGCCGAAGCCTTTACCAATCCATGTATTTAGTTCTTCAACTGCTAAAATATAAAATCTCAATTAATCCCCCTTAATTTACTTCTTATTAAATTTAAAACAAAAAGGGGTACTTTCATACCCCTTTTTGAAATTAATTTAATTTTTATTAAACTACTACTTTAGATGGATCTCCAAAGTATTGTTTATAAGCAATTGTATAATCTGGTTGGTTCATGAATAAATATTTCATGACAGATTTTGCATATGCTTTTTGAGACTCAACGATTCTCTTAAATAGAGGATCTTTTGCTGAAAAGTCAGCAACTACTTTATCCCAAGACTTCATCTGGTCAGCCAAGATATCTTTTGGCGTTGCAAAAGTCTTAACGCCTGATTCTTTAACAAGCTTATTTAAATCATCAGAGTATCTCTTAAGAGCGTACCAATAGTTATCTGTATTAGCAGCTTCTGATGCTATTCTTAAGATCGACTGATGTTGTTTAGATAGACTGTTAAATTTTTTCTTATTAAAAGTTATCTCAAACATCTCTTGTGATTGATGGAAACTTCCTAGTGCATAGAATTTAGAAACATCCTGCATTCCGAAATTTTTATCAGATGAAGGGTTATTAAATTCTGCAGCATCAATAAGACCTGTTTTCATTGCAGGTTGAATTTCTCCACCTGGTAATTGAAGAACAGTCATTCCCATGCCTTGAAGAACGTTAGTTGCTAAACCAACAGTTCGGTATTTCATACCCTTAACGTCAGCAGATGTTTTAAGTTCTTTCTTAAACCAACCAAACGGCTGAGCTGGCATTGGCATTGCAAAGAAACCTACGTAATCTAATTTCGTAGCTCTTAATGTTTCTTCATACAAAGCTCTTCCTCCGCCGTACTCAATCCATCCCATTAATTCTTGAGATGAGAAACCGTAAGAAGGTCCTGTTCCAAACAATGAAGCGGCAGGATTTTTTCCATACCAATATGCTGTAACAGTGTGACCGGCATCAACAACACCTGTGCTAACACCATCTGCTACTTCAGCAGTTTTTAAAATAGCATTTACTGGTAAAAGTTCTATTTTAAGTGTTCCACCAGACATTGCGTTAACTTTTTCAACGTACTGTTTATTCATTGTGTAAAATGGATCTGCATCAGATGGTCCCCAAACAGATTGCATTTTTAGAGTCACTGCACTTTGCGCAACTGAAATATTTGGCATAGCAAGTGACGCAGCGGCAACAGCACCTGTAGCTGCAGCAGCTTTGAAAAACTTACGTCTTGAAGTTTTTTTAGACTCCAATGACGTAACTTCGTCTTTTAGTTTTGTCATTTATTTTCCCTTATTTAGTTAATTAACTGAAAGTCATTAAAGCAAAAATAACGTGTTCCGTCTTTAAAAAAAAAACTATGCCTAAACACAAGAATTGTACATAAAAACAACTCTTGATTGTAATAATTTTAAATAGTTTAATTTAATTTATTTTATTTAAATGTTTTTTAATTAACCTGATCTTTAGGTTTTTTATTATTAAAGAAATTTTCTAGGTTATCGATTGCTCTGTCCCCCATATCAATTCTAGTTCTTACAGTTGCACTGCCAAGATGCGGAAGTAAAAAGAGATTATTTAATTTTAAATACTCAGGATTAATCTTTGGTTCTCCATTATAAACATCTAAACCTAGAGCAAAAACTTTCCCACTCTTCATTGCTTTAATCATAGCTGTATCATCAATAATATCTCCTCTTGCCGAATTTGTAACGACAGCGCCATCAGGCAAATAATTAATTGATTGTTCATTAACTAGATTGGTAGTCTCTTTAGTAGCGGGACAATTAATGGATAGGAATTCGCTGTTATTAAATAACGATTTAATATTATCGTGATAAATTGCTCCTCCCTCTAAATTAACGGCTAATTTAGTTCTGTTGTGATAATGAATTTCCATGCCAAAACCTCGAGCACGTTTTGCAACGGCTCTACCAATTCTTCCCATGCCAAGAATTCCTAATTTTCTATTAGACATTTGTTTACCAAGTAAAAAGTTAGTAGACCAAACCCAGCTTTGCTCCTCTGCAAATTTTCTTCCTTCATAAGCTCTTCTTGATGCTCCTAGTAGAAGTAAAATTGAAATATCAGCTGTTGAGTCCGTTAAAACTTCTGGTGTATTAGTTACAACTATCCCTTTTTTAGTAGCAACATCAACGTCAACATTATTAAAACCAACTGCATAATTTGCGATAATTTTAACAGTGTTTGATAGTTTATTTAGAATAGCTGCATCGAATTTATTACCGCCAACACACAAAATTCCATCACAGTCTTTTGAAAGATTTAAAACTTCTTCGCTCGAGTAAACTTTGTCTTCTTTATTTAATTTTACATCAAATATTTTTTTAATACGCTCTTCATTTTCTGGAAGTAGATTTCTAGTGACTAAAATTTTTTTCATCATAATAAATTAATTGCTTTAGGTTTTTCTCCGCCTGTATACCAGTTTAAAATCTCTATGGTATGAACAATAGGTATTTGTGTTCCCGATGAAATCTGCGTCATACAGCCAATATTTCCAGTTGAAATAAAGTCAGGTTTTACTTTATCAATATTTGAAACTTTTCTTTTTAATAGTTCTGTCGCCATTTCATCTTGTAGCAAATTATAAGTTCCAGCTGATCCACAACATAAATGACCATCTGGTATCTCAACAATTTCGTTGCCAGTTTTTTTTAATAAATCCATTGGTTGTTGATGTATTTTTTGCCCATGCTGCATTGAACAGGCTGAGTGATAAGCAATTTTAAATTTCTTATCTTTTTTCATATAATTTAATTTAATATTTTTTCCTAAATATTCAGTTACATCTTTTGCAAGCGATGAAACTATTTTTGCTTTTTTTTTAAGTTCTTTGTCTGGATGATCTCTAAAAATATAACCATAATCTTTTAAAGTAGTTCCGCAGCCAGAAGTAGTTACTAAAATTGCATCAAGATTTTTTTCTTCATACCATTTAAACCATGAATTAATGTTGTTTATAAAAGATTTGTGCGCCAAATCTTCTTTGCCTAAGTGATGATTTAATGAACCACAACAATCAACCTGTTTTGGTACAATTACCTCAACCCCGTGCCTATTTAATATGTCAATTGTTGCATCATTAATTTGTGGAGAAATAACTCTTTGTACGCAACCAGTAAGCAAGGCAACTCTTGCATAGGTCTTTCCCGCTGATGGATATATTTCTTTATTTTCCTGTTTAGAAGCTGGAAAAGAATTTGGCATATACTTCAGCATATTTTTAATTTTTTTTGGAAATAAAAATCTAAAAGGATAAAATAATCTTGCGGAGTAACCAGCCATTCTAAATAAGGTTGGACTTGGTAAAATTTTAGAAAGTAAACTTCTTATAAATCTATCAAAAAAAGGTCGAGTAAAAGTTTTTTCTATATGATTTCGCGCATGATCTACAAGATGCATATAATTAACTCCTGAAGGACAAGTGGTCATACAAGAGTAACAAGATAAGCATCGATCAATGTGCTTTGTTATTTTTTCATTAGCTGGCTTATTATTTTCCAGCATGTCTTTAATTAAATATATTCTACCACGGGGACCATCAAGTTCATCTCCTACGATCTGATAGGTTGGGCACGTTGCATTACAAAATCCACAATGCACACATTTTCTTAAGATTCCATCCGCTGAACTAATGTTGCTATCTTGTAATTGTTTTTTTGTAAAATTTGTTTGCATTATATTCCTGAATACATTTTTCCTGGATTTAAAATCTTTTTAGGATCAAAACTTTCTTTGATCTTTAAAGATAAAACTTTAATATTCTCATCAACTATTGTCAAAAAATCCTCTTTGATACGAACATGATTTGGCGCCTTAATAATTGTCATGTGCCCACCAAGCTTTATAACTTCTGCTCTTAATTGTCTCAGTAGCACGCTATCGTTCTCTGGTATTTCGGCCCAAATTAAATTGCCCGCCCAATCCACCACATATTTCAATTCTTCATTTTCAAATTTATTTATAAACTGATCAGTATTAACGGGTGGTAGAATTATCTTCGCAACTACATTTGGGCTATTATTAAAAAATTGCAGATCTGTTGTGTTTTGCCAAAAAATTCTTGATTGGTAATTTTCAAGAACTGAAATTGTTTTTTTATATTCATCAAATAATTTTTTTAAAGTGTTTATTCTTTCAACCACTGAAATTTTCGGTCCTTCAAGACGGATAGCAGTAATTGAAGTTGTTGTATCTAGATCGTTCAATTTAAAAAACTTGGACATTTTTGCTGGATAAAAACAGGCGCCTGAAATTTCAACGGAAGTTTGCATTGATTTTGAAAAAATATTTAAAGCTTTCTTTAAGTTAATATTATTAACCAATAAAGTTTGGCTCTCTTCATTTTTTGGCTGAACTTTCAATACAATCTCAGTCAAGGCAACTAGAGTTCCGTAAGATCCAGTTATAAGTTTACTTACATCATAACCCGTTACATTTTTAACAACAGTTCCCCCTGATTTTACAATTTCACCTTTGCCATTTACTCCTCTAAATCCCAGAATATGATCTCTTAGAGCACCCGCTCTAAATCTGCGTGATCCTGATAAATTACAAGCAACAGCTCCGCCAACAGATCCTTTGTTGCTTTTGCCATTATATAAAAATCCCATGTCGGATGGTTCGAAAGATAATTCCTGATTTTTTTTATCTAACTCTTTCTCGATTAAATCAAGCGGCGTTCCTGATTTAACTTTAATATAAAGTTCTTCAGGAAAATATTCGATAATTCCACTTAAGTTTTTTAAATTTAAAGATTTTGAACACTGAATTAATCTGCCAATTGGTTTTGAATTATGTCCGGTAATTTCAATTGGGAACTCTTGTGAATTACAATTTTTTATAAAATCTGCAACTTCATGTTCGCTTGATGGCGAATAAATTTCCGGCATTAAAATCTTGGGATATCTTTGAACTTTGTGTCTCCTTTATGAACATGCATCTTTCCGCCTTCCGCACAACGATGGAGGATTGGATATACCTTGCCTGGATTTAAAAGAGATTTGTCATCAAACGCTTGTTTAATATTTAGTTGTTGCTGGATGTCTTCATCGTTAAACATTTCGCACATTAAGTCTCTTTTCTCAATTCCAACTCCATGTTCTCCGGTGAGTACACCGCCTACTTTTACACAATATTTTAAAATATCAGCGCCAAATTTTTCTGCTTTTTTCAATTCACTTTTAATATTTGAATCAAACATAATCAAAGGGTGCAGATTTCCATCTCCCGCATGAAAACAATTGGCAACTTTTAAGCCGTGTTTTTGTGAAAGTTTAGTAATTTCTTTTAAAACTTCGGCTAATTTTTTTCTAGGAATTGTTCCGTCCATACATAAATAGTCGGGTGACATATCTCCAATTGCTGGGAATGCAGCTTTTCTTCCTAACCAAAATCTTAATCTTTCTTCATCATTTTTGCTTATGCGTAAATAGGTTGATTTATTTTTTTTAGCAATTTCTTCTACTCTTTTTATTAAAATATTTACTTCGCTTTCTGTACCATCCAACTCCACAATTAAAATTGCCTCAACGTCTTTTGGATATCCGGCCTTAGCATAATCGTCTGTTGCTTTTATCAAAGGCTTATCCATAATTTCCATTCCCGCAGGAATAATTCCTCCTGAAATAATATCTGAAACACACTGACCAGAATCTTCAACGCTTTGAAAGCCTAAAAGCAGAGCTTTGACTGACTGTGGTTTTTTTAAAATTTTAACCGTTACCTCTGTTAAAACTCCAAGCAATCCTTCTGATCCTGTAATTAAACCTAATAAATCATAACCTTCAGATTCTAATTTTTTTCCACCAAATTTCATAACTGTTCCATCCATCAAAACAATTTCAACACCAAGAACATTATTAGTTGTAGTTCCATATTTTAAAGAATGAACACCTCCAGAATTTTCAGCAATATTTCCACCAATTGAGCAGGCAATTTGGCTTGAAGGATCTGGTGCATAATAAAAGCCGTTGTGTTCAACTGCTTTAGTTAGAGATAAATTTGTAACTCCAGGCTGAGTAACAACGCATCTATTTTCAAAATCAATTTCTAAAATTTTATTAAATTTACTAAGACCCAACAAAACACCGTCTGCTAAAGGTAAAGCTCCTCCAGAAAGACCTGTGCCAGATCCCCTTGGAACAATCTTAATATTGTTTTCATGACAATATTTTAAAATATTACTAACTTCCGTTGTATTTTCAGGAAGAACAACGACCATTGGCTTTTGTTTATAAGCGCTCAATGCATCAGTTTCATAAGGAGTTATGCCTTCGGGATCTGAAATAATATTAATTGGATTAGTAAATCTTTTTAAATCACGAACAATTTTTTCTCTACCATTTAAAACCGATTGATCAATTTGTGGCATTACTAGTGTGGACATAGCTCAAACTTATATTATTTTGATTGATATATATAGATCTTTGAGATTAAAAAAAAACTTTATTTGACAACAGTTTTTTTAATTTTTTCTAAAGCTTTTTCTATATTCTCGTAAGAGTTGGCGAAACTAAATCTTACAAAATCTTTGGCAGATTTACCAAAGCTTACGCCTGGAATAATTGCAACGCCCGCTTCATTTAAACATTTATCTGCAAACTCATTACCATTCATTCCAGTCCCACTAATATTAGGAAATACATAAAAAGCTCCTCCAGGATTGTTGCAAGTAATTCCTTTAATACTATTTAATCCATCAACAATTAATTTTCTTCTTTTGTTAAATTGACTCATCATTTCATCTAAAAAATCATGGGGCCCATCTAATGCAGCAAGGCCTGCTATTTGAGTCGAAGCACAAGGACATGAATGATCATTCACACATAATCTCGTAACATCTTCAATAATTTTTTCTGGCCACACACTCCAACCTAAGCGCCAGCCTGTCATTGCATATGTTTTACTCCAGCCATCTAAAACTATTAATCGATCAAAAAGTTCTGGATAATTAAAAAAAGAAGGCATTTTTTTATTATCATAAATTTGTCTGCTATAAATTTCATCGCTTAAAATTGCGACCTCTGGAAATTTTTTTAAACCCACAACCAGTTTATCGATTTGTTCTCTTTCGATAAGACCGCCTGTTGGGTTTTGCGGATTGTTAATTATAATTAAACGAGTTTTATTATTTATTAATTTTAAAACTTCTTCTACTTTGAAAGAAAAATTATTTTTCTCACTTAAATACATTGGAACTGCTTTTGCTCCTGAATAATTAATCATCGATTCATAAATTGGAAATCCTGGTTCTGGGTAAATAATTTCTGTGCCTGGCTGACCAAACATTAACATTGCAAAAAACATTGTGGGTTTTCCACCCGGCATGATTACAACTCTTGAAGCGTCTACATTTGCTCCATACATTTTCTTAATATGTCGAGATACTCCTTGTCTTAATTCTAAAAGACCATTTGCTGGTGTGTAGCCATGAAATCCATCATCTAAAGATTTTTTTGCAGCATCAACAATGTGTTTTGGAGTTCTAAAATCTGGCTGACCTATTCCTAAGTTAATTATTTCTTTTCCTTGAGCTTCTAAAGCTTTTGCTTTTGCAAGAACAACAAAAGCATTTTCAGTGCCAAGTTTAAAAAGACTATCTGCTAATTTCATTTTTTTCTAAAAATTACTTTATCTCTAGTAATTTCTTTTACACTTCTACAGCCCATTAAAGTCATTCCTCTTTTAATTTCAGCGTGCATAATTCTAAGTATTGCTTCAACACCAGGCTGACCACCCGCTGATAATGCATATAAATAACCTTTGCCGAATGAACATGCTTTTGCTCCAAGTGCTAAAGCTTTTAAAACGTGAGTTCCTCTTCTAACCCCGCCATCTAAAATAACATCTACTTTGTCTCCAACTGCATCTACGATATCTGCAAGAACATCAAATGGTGACAAGGAGGCATCTAGTTGTCTGCCGCCGTGATTTGAAATCATGATTGCTGTTGCACCAATATCTACTGCTTTTTTTGCATCCTCTACAGATACAATTCCTTTTATAGCAAAAGCACCTTTCCATTTCTTTGCAACATACTCTGCATCTTTCCAATTCATTGTAGGATCAAATTGACTGTTAATATAGTTGATCACCGAAGTTTCTATGGACTGCCCATCTTTTTCTGTATGTGGAAGATTGGGTAGTTTAAATCTTTCATGCATTAAATAATTTAAAGTCCACTCGGGATGTAACGCAAAACTTATCAAACTTGCCAAAGTTAATTTTGGTGGAGTTGTAAATCCTGTTCTATGATCTCGCTCTCTATTACCTGCAACAATAGTGTCTACCGTTAAACACAATGCTTTAAAGTTAGCTCTTTGACATCGCTCAATTAAATTGTCTGTTAAACCTCTGTCTTTATGAATGTAAAGTTGAAATAATTTTGGACCACCTGTTAAGTTTCCAACTTCTTCAATACTAGTTGTTGCAATTGTCGACATTCCAAAAAAAGTTCCAAATTTTTCTGCTGCTCTTGAAGTCGCTTTCTCACCATCATGATGATACAATCTATGCATTGCTGTTGGTGCAAGAAATAATGGCATATCAATTTTCTGTCCAAATACAGTTGTGGACATATCGATAGAACTTACATCTCTCAGAACACTTGGAACTAAATCACAATCATTGAATGCAGAAGTATTTCTTTTTAAAGTAACTTCATCATCTGCACCACCATCGATATAATTAAAAATTGGGGAAGGAAGTCTTCTTTTTGCTAACTTTCTAAAGTCATCAACATTAAAGCATCTAGCTAATGACATTACAAAGTTTTAGAAATTTTTTTGAAAACTGATGCTGTAATTATTTGCGCCTGGGTTTTTATCACCTAGGCTAGCGTTTGAAATATGACTGTAAGAAATACCAATATTAGACATTGGGCTTAAATTTAAAGCCGCTCTAACTTGTGTTTTAAATTCAACACTATGACCCAAATCTTTTCCATCACCTTTGCCGTAAACTCCCGGTGTAAAACTTGGACTAATTAAAACTAAATTATTAGCTAGTTTATAATCTAATCTAACACCCGCATAACCATACTTTGCGTTATCATCTGTTACTAAAAATCCCACTACTGGTTTAAAATCACCGATTGGAGAACCAAAAAGAATTTTGTCAAAATCATAATCTAATTGGAACATTGAGGCATTTTTATTATCATCACTATGATCAAATTTTCCAACTGAAAAAGTCAAGCCTTCGGATCTAGCTGCTGAAACTAGAGAGATAGATAACAAGGAAATTATCCCAAAAAATTTAGTAATTTTTGAATTCATTTTTATGAGCCTTTATTTAATAAAATTGGCGGAAATGCAATAAAGATTCTACTATTTTTTCTTGTTATTTAATCTGAATATTAAAAATCCACCAATAATAAAGATAATTAAAGGTAAAAACCATAAGGCTAAACTATTAAAATTTAGGCCTGGATTATAAACAATCCAGTCACCATAACGACTTATTAAAAAATCGTAAATTTGTTTTTCGTTTTCTCCATTATCTAGTTGTTTAGAAATTAATTTTTTTAAATCAATTGCAAAATCAGAATTCGATTCATAAATCGACTGCCCTTGACAAACAATACATCTAATATTTTTATAAATTTTGTTCTTTAGCTCTTCATTTGCAGAAAAAACATTGGAAGATAAAACAAAAAATATAATAGTAAGAATAAATTTTTTCATCATTTTTTTAACTCTAAAATTTTTTTAACTGCGTCCTCATTAAGCGGGCCAATATGTTTAAGAATTATTTTTCCTTTTTTTAAAACATATGTTTCAGGAACTCCATAAGCACCCAATTGAATTGCTACCTCTCCTTTTTTATCAACACCTATTAAGCTAAAGGGATTTCCATATTTTTTTAAGAAATTTTTAGCATTACCACTTTCATCTTTATAATTGAGACCAATAATATTAATTTTATTTTTATCTTTTAAGTCCATTAAAAAAGGATGTTCAATCCGACAGGGAATGCACCAAGATGCCCATATATTTAGAATAGCAAAATCCTTGCCTAATAAAATATTACTATCCAACTTTGAATTTTTGTTAAAAAGATCCTCTAAAATAAATTCTGGAATTTTTTTACCAATCATTTGATTGGGTTGATAAGTTTTATTGGAATTTAAAACTCTTAAAAAAAGAATAAAAATTATAACAATTGTTATTCCAAGAATTATAATTTTATATTTATTGTTCATTTCTCAATCTAAACGTTTGATAAAATCCACCAAAAGCAATTAACAATATAGAAAACCAAATCCAAAACATTAAAGGCTTATAATAAAATCTGACCATAATTTTATCTTTTTCAAACTCAGATAGGTTAATTGCAAAATAATAATCTACGATAAAATTATTTTTAATGCTTGTCTCAGAAGTAAATTGGACTGGCTGATCATATTTTCTAATAGATGGGGTCAATTCAACTTGTTTTTCTTTATTTGTTACTAAAAAATTTCCAAAAACCTCCTCGTAGTTTTCTTTTTTGATTTTATTAATACTCTTAAATTTAATAATAAATTCTTGAATTTTAATTTCATCTCCCACCTTCATGGCTGTATTAATCTCTTTTGATAAATAACCATTAATAAATATAGCAAAAATCAATATGCCAAATCCTAAATGAGAAACTAATCTTCCAAAATTTAAGCTTAATTTTTTTTGTAAAATCCAATCAAATATAACTGAAACGATTAGGTATACTGAAAACAACAAGCCTAATATCAAAATAATATCTTTATAATCAAAAAATAAAAAAATAATTACTAAGGAAATAACAATAGAAATTGGAAAAAAGATTTTAAGATTTTTTATTTGTAAAAATTTATCTTCTTTGTTCCAACTAAGAAGAGGTCCATGAGCCATGAAAAATAAAAATACGAATAAAAATGGTGCTAAAATAGTATGATAATAAACAGGGCCAACTGAAATACTTTTCCCGCTAATAGCATCTAAAATAATAGGGTAAACTGTTCCAACCAAGATCACAGAAAGAAAGAAGATCAAAAAACAATTATTAATTAAAATAAAATTATCTTTCTGAAAAAAAGAATATTTTCCATCCAAAGATTTTTTGGGACTTTTAATAATAAAAATCGCTAATGAAAAAAATGTGATAAATAAAATTGTACTTAAAATGTATACACCTCTATGAGGATCGTTTGCAAAGGCATGAACAGAATTTAACACTCCGGATCTAACTAAAAATGTTCCAAGCAAACTCATTATAAAAGTAAATAAAGAAAGCAATGCCGTCCAAGAATGTAATTTATCTTTTTTAAAAGTTACAATATTAGAGTGAATTAAAGCAGTTGCTGCTAGCCAAGGCATTAGTGATGCATTTTCTACTGGATCCCAAAACCAATATCCGCCCCAACCTAATTCATAGTAGGCCCAAAAAGATCCAAGACCAATTCCAATAGTAAGCAAAGACCAAGGAAGAATGATCCAGAAATTTGCAATCTTACTCCATGATTTATCAAAATTATTAGTCACTAATCCTGCAAGCGCAAAACTAAAAACTAAAGAAAACCCAACATAACCAAAATATAAAAACGGTGGGTGTATCGCAAGCAACGGATCCTGCAAAATAGGATTTAAACCAAGACCTTGCGATGGTTTTGGATCTATCTGATCAAAAGGATTTGAAGTTAAAATTAAAAAAATTAAAAAAATTAAAATTAATATTGCTTGAAAAAAAACTGTATAGAATTTTAGCTTTTCACTAACTTTAGTTCTAGCAAATACAAACGAAAATAGTGATAATATTAAAATAAATAATACCATGCTGCCTTCATGATTGCCCCATGCTCCTGATATTTTATAGATTAAAGGCTTAGTAGTATGAGAATTTTGATAAACGGCTACATTAGAAAAATCAGAAACAATAAAACAATATATTAAAGTTAAAAATGAAAATAATAATAAAAAAAAAATACTATTATTAAAAAAATTGATTATTTTTGAATTCTTAAAATTATTTCCTATCCCTTTAATTAATGAGAAAATTAAGAAACCACTAAATATTAAAGAAAAAAATAAAGCTAAATTACCTATATAACCAGTCATGATTATTTATTTAATTTATCTTTTTTCAAACTATTGGCAACTTCCGGAGGCATATAATTTTCATCATGCTTTGCAAGAATCGTGTTCGCAATAAAATATTTTTTATCTTTTAGAACACCCTCTGCAACTGCACTTTTGCCTTCAATAAACAAATTGGGTAACAATCCGTTGTACTCAACAAAAATTTCGTTTTTTAAATCAGTAATAATAAAAACATACGTATTATTATTTTTCTTTATTGAGCCCTCTTTAACTAGACCACCAATTCTAATCTTATTAGAAGGTATATCTGTTAAATTCTTAATTTCTTGAGGTGCATAAAAATACACCACATTCTTTTGTAAATTATTATAGATAAAGAAAAATATTATCGATGCAGCAATTGCGATTAAAGAAAAAATTTTTAATCTTTTTTTTGTAGATTTGCTAAAAAACATAATCGTATTTAAACAAATTTTTTAAGAAGATATCGAGACTTATATTAGATATTAAACTAAAATTTACTAACTTGCGCTGAAGCTGAAGCTTCTTTAACTTTTTCAGAACAATAAAGATGTTCGATATTTTTAATAGAATTTAATTTTTTAACTGAAACGTAATAAAGAGAAGTTAAAGATAAAGCAGCAAATGCATATGACAACCATATATACAAACCATAGCCGCCCATATTTAAAAATTCTAAGATCATTTTTTATTAACTCTAAAATTTATAATTTCATATTTATATCTAATCAAGAAAATAATTAACGATAAAATACCAAAACTAAAAAACATAATAAGCAACGGCGCCAACATTGAGCTATGTATAGTGGGTGCGGCAGTTAGCGTAATGCTTGCTGGTTGATGAAGAGTATTCCACCATTCTACTGAAAATTTAATAATAGGAATATTTATTAATCCTACTATGCCAACAATATTAGTAATTTTTTCTGCAGAATTATAATTTTTTATAAACGACCACAAAGAAACATATAGAATATAAGTTAACACCAAAACAAACATTGAGGTTAGTCTCCCATCCCAACTCCAAAAAGTTCCCCACGTTGGGTAACCCCACAATGATCCTGTGACAACAGAGATTAAAGAAAAAACCAATCCTATGGGTGCTAAACTTTTTGCGTAAACTGAAAAAACTCTAAGTTTAAAAATTAAACTTATAAATGATGAAGTTCCAATAATTAAAAAAATAAATAAAGAAATCCAAGAAGACGGGACATGAACATACATGATTCTTACCGTGTCTTTTTGTAAGTAATCAATTGGGGAAAAGACTAATGCTAAACTTAAACCAGTTATAAGGGCAAAAGCCAAAACTATCTTCAACCAAAAAACACTGGTGCTTGCTAAATTAAAAAAGGTTCTTGGTTTAAATATTCCAAACATTTAAGTTATTTTTTTTACTACATGTTTGGGAAGATTGGAAGTTTACCTAACTGAGATAAGGGAGATTGGGGATCAAAAATAACTCAGTTAGGTATTAGCTGAAATATAATAAAATAATCTGTCGAACTTTTGCGTTAAAATTGTTTTAATTAAGGCAGTAAGAATTATGACTAATTTGATGGTTTAATGTAAAGATTTCCTCTTTTTCCTCTAAATATTTCATTAACCAAAGGATGTCTCACAGGCTCATTTGGGTCATCACCAACTAAATTTTGTTCTGAAACATAAGCCTCATAAGTGATCTCATCATTCTCAGCTAATAAATGATAAAAGGGCTGATCTTTTCTTGGACGTGCTGCTTTTGGAATTGATTGATACCACTCTTCTGAATTATTAAATTGAAAATCTACATCGTAAATAACACCTCTAAAATCAAACAAACGATGTCTCACCACTTCTCCGATTGAGAATTTGGCTTTGTTTAATTTTTTTTCTAACATTAAATTTAAAGTAGTGATTCTTATAAAAAATTCAATAGATCACTGAATTGTGTCTAGATACATCTTAAGTCTAATTCCTTTTTTTCCTTTAGTTGTCGCATAAATTGGAAAATAGTTATCCCCAACAATTCCAAAATAAAGATCTACTTTAAACTGCTCAGGAGTATTTGGATCTCCTGGAATGTGTCCAGATATTGGATGATAAGTTAAAATACATTTTTGTAATATTCCTTTATAATTAGAAAAAACTGAATCAAAATCTAGCTGCACATTTTCTTTCTTCATCACCAAGTAAAAAAAAATATTGCCATCAAAAACCTTGATTTTTTTATCACAATCAAGATTTTTTTTATCAAGTAAGAATAATTTTTTTACTGCAAAGATTGGATCAATCACGCCAAAATAATCTTCTTTATTATATGGAATTTTTTTAGTTAAATCTTCATTTCGAGCTGGATCTGTTTCAAAATTAAGAACTTTTTCTCTAGAAAAATTGATTTTATTTACTCTATATTTGTTACTTGATGGCTTGTCGTAACGATACTCATACTTCCAAGTATTTTTGCTTTTATCATTAAATTCAACTTTGGATTTTGAAAAGACTTTTACAAAAAAACCAACAATGCCTACACTTTCAGCACTAAAAGTAATTTTATTATTTATTTCATCATCAATATTAAAATTAATATCCATAACATTTAAATTATAAGCGCGGACATCATATTTAAATTCTTTTGCTAAAGACGAATTAAAGTTTAAAATAATTGTACAAATAATTATTAAAAATTTAATGAACAAAGGTCTCATAAAGTTTTTCTTAGATATAGGCCCGTTATTAATCTTTTTTTATTTCTATAAAAAACATGGAATGGGTTATGCAATACTTCCATTAATTATTGCAACTATTATATCGGTATTTTTTGTTTACCGAATAGATAAAAAAATTCCAACAATACCAATATTAGGTGCCGTTGTTGTTACTCTATTTGGGGGTCTTACAATTATTTTTGATAATAAAATATTTTTCTACATGAAGCCTACAATTATAAATATAATTTTTGCAGTTATTCTTTTGTACGGACAGATATTTTTAAAACAGCCTTTGTTAAAAAAATTATTTGATGGATCAATTAAAATTTCAGATGAAGGTTGGAATATTTTAAATAAACGTTGGATATATTTTTTTATTTTTTTAGCAATACTCAATGAACTTGTGTGGAGAACACAAAGCGAAGACTTTTGGGTTCAATTTAAAGTATTTGGATTGCTGCCAATAACGTTAATATTCACTATTATGCAAGTATCACTTATTCAAAAATATAGAATTGATTAATGAAATTTCATTTAATTAAAAATAACAATCTTAATAAAGAAAACTTTTTTAATAAAAAAGAACTTCAAGAAATTTTAAATCTTTACGGTTCAATGGTCTCTGTTGGGGAGTGGAAAGATTATGGAATTTATATGAGCAAAACTATGATTAGTTTTGAGATCTATAGAAAAGCAACCGAGAACCCTCTGTTTCAAATATTAAAAAAACTTAATCAAAAAGATAAAAATAAATATCAATTAAAAGATGCGAACGGTTTAATAATTAAAAGTTCTGATAATTTAAGCTCTATATTAAAAATTATTTCAAAAAAACATTCTGCCAAATATTTAAAAGTTATAAAGTAACTTGAGAAAAAAAAATCAATTACCAAAAAAGATTTGTATTAATTGTAACAGAGAGTTTCTGTGGAGAAAAAAATGGGAAAAAAATTGGAATTTCGTTAAATATTGCTCTAAAAAATGCTCACGAAGTTATAGCCCCGAATACACGGGGCTATAAAAAATATATTAATTAGTCTCTTCTTTGTCCGAAGAATCTTAACAACATTACAAAAAGGTTAATAAAATCTAAATAAAGCGTTAAAGCGCCCATAATAGATTTTTTAGCCATTGTCTCTGAATCTCCGCCATCAAAATACATGTCCTTAATTTTTTGTGTGTCATAAGCAGTCAGACCAACAAAAATTATAACTCCAAGTAATGAAACGATAAATTCAAGTTGTGTAGATTTAAGAAAAATATTTACGATTGAAGCAATGATGATTCCAATTAAACCCATCATTAAAAATGATCCAAGTTTAGTTAAATCAGTTTTTGTTGTGTAACCGTAAATACTCATTGTAGCAAAAGTTGCTGCAGTAATAAAAAATACTCGAGCAATACTCGCTCCAACATAAACCATGAATATCGAAGAAAGTGATGCACCCATTAATCCTGCGAACACCCAAAATAATGTTTGAGCTTTTGATGCACTCATTTTTGCAAGTCCAAAACTCATCCACAACACGATACCCAATGGAGCAAAAGCTATTACCCACATTAATGGAGAATTATAAATTGCATTACCTAAATTAGTTAGGCCAGTGATTGAACCGGCTTCATTTGTAACTACAGAATATTTAAATAAAAATAACGCTACAAAACCTGTCAGCAGAATACCTGTTGCCATATAATTGTAGATCTTCAACATGTAGGATCTAAGGCCCTGATCTATGGCACCCGATTCCGCACGTGTCGTAGCTCTTGTTTGACCATACTTTAAGTTCATTTCTTTTTTACCTATATGTTTGTTTGACCACATACATAATATTAAATTATGTTCATTTCAAGAAGCTTAAAAAAAGGCTATTCCATTATCTTTTTAGAAATAAAAATATGAAATTTAATAAAATACCAAATACTGATTTAAGCGTTAGCCAAATTTGTCTTGGCACAATGACGTGGGGTTCTATGCAAAACACTGAACAAGATGGTTTTGAGCAAATGGACTATGCCGTTTCAAAAGGAATTAATTTTTTTGATACCGCTGAATTGTATTCAATACCACCTACAAAAGACACGTGCGGTGCAACAAGTAGAATTATTGCAAATTGGTTAAAAAAAACAAAAAAAAGAGATGAAATTATTATTGCAGATAAAGTAACGGGTAGATCTGGAATGAACTGGATTAGACCAGGCGAAAATGAAACTCGATTAAATAAAAAACAAATAAATACTGCAATCGACAATAGTTTAAAAAATCTACAAATTGATCACGTTGATATTTATCAACTGCACTGGCCTGATAGACCTTTAAATGTATTCGGTGGACTTGAATACGAACATACAGAAACTGATGATGTGGTGCCTATTCTTGAAACGATGGAAGCAATGGCTTCTTTAATTAAGGCTGGAAAAATAAAATATTACGGACTTTCTAATGAAACTCCTTGGGGTACAAGCCAGTACATAAAACTTGCTGAAAAACATAATATTCCAAAGCCTATAACAATTCAGAATCCATACAGTCTTATTAATAGAAGTTATGAAATTGGTCTTTCAGAGATTTCAATTAGAGAAAAAATTGGATTACTTGCGTACTCTCCTTTGGGTGGAGGCCATTTAACTGGAAAATATTTAGGCGGCAAAAAACCTGCGGGAACTAGGGAAGTGTTGTGGGGAAATAGATTTGATAGATACAGAACTCGAAATACAGAACCTGCGGTTAAAGCATATTATGAGGTTGCAAAGAAACACAATATTGATCCTGCACAAATGGCAATTCAATTTTGTATTATTCAAAAATTTGTAACCTCAACGATTATTGGCGCAACATCAATGGAGCAGTTAAAGAAAAATATTGATAGTATTGATCTGTCACTAACTAATGATGTAATAAAAGACATTAATAATGTTCAATTAATATATTCAAACCCATGTCCTTAAGAGTTTTATTTTTTTCTATAATTTGTCTTTTGTCTTTTGAACAAAAAATATTTGCTCAAATTAAACTAGATGGACAATTTAAAAACTGGACTGCCCAGAATACTAATATTAACGGTCAGCAAGTTTGTTATGCCGTATCAAGTCCTGTGGCCTCTGAACCAAAAAATCTTAATAGAGCAGAATCTAGAATTTTTGTAAGTTTTAGACCCAATGACAAAATACAAAACGAGATAAGCGTTACAAGCGGTTATAATTATAAAACATCTTCTCAAGTAAATTTTGCTATTGATAAAAAAGAATTCAAATTTGAAACTGAAGATAACTTTGCTTGGCTTTCGAAATATGAAGAAGAAATTTCACTGATAGAACTAATGAAAAAATCTACCCAAGCTAAAGTCAGTGCTATCTCAGCTAGAGGTACCAGAACTACCGATACCTTCTCATTAAATGGATTTAGTGATGCACATGAAGCTGCTAAAAAGAAATGTAATTTCAGTTCATAAATAATGGGAAAAAAAGTTAAAAAAATTGTTTTAGCTTATTCTGGTGGTCTTGATACTTCTGTAATTTTACGTTGGTTACAAGAAAACTATCATGCAGAAATTATTGCTTACACCGCAGATCTTGGACAAGAAATAGATAGAAAAAAAATAATTAGAAACGCAACAAATCTTGGCGTTAAAAATATTGTCATCGAGGATCTAAAAGATGTTTTTGTGAAAGATTATATTTTTCCAATGATTAGAGGTAATGCTTTGTATGAAGGTATTTATTTACTAGGCACTTCTATCGCTCGACCTCTTATTGCAAAACGTCAAATTCAAATTGCTAAAAAATTTAAAGCAGATGCCGTATCACATGGATCAACAGGAAAAGGTAATGATCAGGTAAGGTTTGAACTTGCTTATTACTATTTTAATCCAAAAATTAAAATTATCGCACCATGGCGTGATTGGGACTTTGCATCAAGAAGCGATCTAATTAAATATGCCAATAAAAATAATATTCCTGTGCCGAGTGACAAAAAAGGAGCTCCTCCATTTTCTGTAGATGACAATTTATTTCACACTTCAACTGAAGGTAAAATTTTAGAAGATCCATCAAAACAGGCGCCAGAATTTATTTTCCAAAGAACAGTTTCTCCTGAGAAGGCTCCAAATAAACCATCTTATGTGACTATTGGTTTTAAAAATGGCGATCCAATTAGTATTAACAATAAAAAATGTTCTCCAAGTAAATTACTTTCTCTTTTAAATAATATTGGCGGCAAGAATGGAGTGGGCAGAGTGGATCTTGTTGAGAATAGATTTATTGGAATAAAATCTCGTGGTGTTTACGAAACTCCTGGCGGAACTATTCTTTTATTTGCCCATAGAGCCATAGAGTCTCTTACTTTAGATAAGGAAACTGCTCATAAAAAAGATGCTGTTATGTCTAGATTTGCAGAATTAATTTACAATGGATTTTGGTATTCAAAAGAAAGATTAAAATTACAAAAAATTATTGATCAAAAGAGATCTCGAGTTCAAGGAACCGTTAAGTTAAAAATTTATAAAGGAAATGTAAGCATTGTTTCAAGGATTTCTGATAAAAGTATTTACTCTATGAAAAATGTTTCTTTTGAAGAAAATAAAACTTTTAATAAAAAAAGAGTAGAAAATTTTATTAAAAAAAATGCTCGCTTACTTAGAAAATAATTAATTAATATTCTTAAAAGCTTTTAAAGTATTATTTAAAAGACACGCAATTGTTACAGGACCAACACCCCCTGGTACAGGCGTGATAGCTTTGGCTTTTTTAACTACAGATTTAAATTCAACGTCCCCTACTATTTTATAACCTTTTTCCTTTTCAACTCTGTTAATACCCACATCAATTACAATAGCTCCTTTTTTTACCCAGTCACCTTTAACTAAATTTGCTTTGCCTACTGCTGCAACAACAATGTCAGCTTTTTTACATAATTCTTTTAAATTTTTTGTTTTGGAATGCCCAATAGTAACTGTGCAATCTTCTTTTAATAATAATTGGGCCATGGGCTTACCATTTAAATTAGATCTACCAATAATAAGTGCGTTGAGACCTGCTAAATTTTTTCTAACACTCTTAATCATCAGATAACATCCAAGGGGAGTGCAAGGAACTAAGGCATCTTTTCCTGAAGATAAATTTCCAACATTAATTGGATGAAAGCCATCTACATCTTTTCTTGGATCAATCTCTTCAATAATTTTATGACCATTAATATGATTGGGTAAAGGCAACTGCACTAATATCCCGTGAATTTTTTTGTCTTTATTTAGTTTCCTAATAACTGAAATCAATTTCGTCTCTGAAATAGAGCTTTTAAATCTCAAAACCTTAGAATTAATGCCAACCTCTTTTGCCGATACTTCTTTATTTCTAACATAAATCTCGCTTGGAGTATGGTTACCAACAAGAATAACGGTAAGTCCTGGCGTTAATTTTCTTTTATTTTTTATAAATTGAATTTCGTTTTTAATCTTACTTCGTAAATTTTGAGCAAATTTTTTTCCATCTATAATCACTAAAAATCCTTTTATAATAATGATAACTCTTCTTCACCTGGTGAAAAAATTTTAATTCTTTTCCACTTCAATCTTTTTAAAGTATTTGCAACGTTAATGCTAATACAATTCAAACTACAATTCTCTAGTTCATTTGCAATCTTATGATTCAAAAGTATCTTCAGCAATTGATCCGCAGCTCTCTTTGAATAAACAAAAATAACATCAACTAGCTTATTTTTTAAATCTTCAATTAACTGATGATCAATATTTAAATTAGGTTCTGCGGTATAGTTGGTAGCGCTTTTTAAATTATATCCTTGTTTTTTAAAGTCTTCTTCTAAATCATTAGAAACGAATTCTCCCCTAACATAAATAAAATTTTCTTTAGCCTTGTCACAGCTTTTGAAAATAAGATCACGAAGTTCGATATAGTTTCCTCCTGCACTTACAATATTTAAAAATCCAATTTTCTTTGCAATCTCAGCCGTCTCGTCACCAACACAAAAGCATTTGAGGTGATTAATGTTTTTTATATTTTTTAAATTCTGAACAGCGTTAGAGCTCGTAAAGATAACTGCAGTAAAATCTTTGAAATTAATATCAGGAATTATTATTGGTTTTATATTTAGAATTGAAAAATTAGTAACTCGATGACCCTTGGCGGTAAATTTTTTAATTAAAATTTCAGAACTATTCTGACTTTTTGTGAATAGTATGTGCAAGTTTTGTCTCCGAAATAATAAAATCGTCTCCAGCTTTAGATAAAATTTCTTCAGCCACATCAATTCCTATACTTTTTGCTTTTTCTGCGATTCCAGTTTTGTGCGCTCTAAAAGATTTTGCGCCATCTAAAGATAATAATTCTGCCTGCAAAAATAATTCCCCTTCATCATTAATAATGGCGTTAGCTCCAACTGGTGTATCACACGCGCCATTTAAAACTTCTAATAAAGAACGCTCTGCTTCTGCTAAAATTTGTGTTTCTTTATCATTTACGACTTTTAACATCTCTTTAATTTCTAAATCTTCATCTCTGCATTGAACAGTTATAATTCCTTGCCCAGCAGAAGGAATAATCACATCTTTTTCAAAGTATTGTTTTACCTCCGAATGAAATCCAAGTCTTTTTAGCCCCGATGCCGCAAGGACAATTGAATCAAAAATTCCCTCTTTCATTTTGTTTATTCTGGTATCGATATTTCCTCTCATTGGAATAATTTTTAAGTCATCTCTTAATCTTTTTAATTGAGCAAATCGTCTAACTGAGGAAGTTCCAATAGTAGAACCTGGTTTTAAATTTGCAAATGAACTTGCAACGGGAGATAAAAATGCATCTCGTTCGTCTGTTCTTTTTAAGAAACAAGCTAGCGATAGTTTGCTTGGTGAAAAAGTTGGTACATCTTTAAGAGAATGAACCGCAACATCAATTGACCTTTCAAGCAAACATTCTTCGAGTTCTTTGACAAAGAGTCCTTTGCCACCCATCATTCCTAAATTTTCAGTTTTAAATTTATCTCCTGATGTTTTGATGATCTTAATAATCAATTGCTCAGATTTGACTTCTGGATAAGCAAGCAACAGCTCATCTCTAAAATGTTCTGTTTGTGCAAGCGATAATCTACTGCCTCTAGTGCCAATAATAATTTTTCTATTTCTTAACATTTTGCTGATTTAATAACATTTTGTTATATATTATCGCTACTTTTTATAGCGACAGGTGATCACACTCAATACATCTATGAAAAAAGATTTAACATTCCTTGGAATCGAGACTAGTTGCGATGAAACTGCTGCATCAGTTGTAAGAGAAGATGCTGAAGGAAATGTTAAAATATTATCAAACGTGGTCTCAAGCCAAGTTGATGAACATTTAAAATTTGGAGGAGTGGTACCAGAAAACGCTGCAAGATCGCACGCTGAAAAAATTGATATTATAATAAAAAAGGCCATAGACGATAGTAAATGTAAATTTGAAGAATTGGATGGTGTTGCAGCAACGGCGGGTCCTGGTCTGTTAGTTTGTTTAATGGTTGGCTTAAGTGCTGGAAAAAGTATTGCAGGAATTTTAAAAAAACCATTTCTTGCAATTAATCATTTGGAAGGTCACGCGCTTACTCCGAAAATTTTTAATAAAATAGACTTTCCTTATCTTCTGCTTCTAGTCTCTGGAGGTCATACACAATTTTTGATTGTTGAAGGAATTGGAAAATATAAAAGAATTGGCACAACCATTGATGATGCTCTTGGAGAAACTTTCGACAAAACAGCAAAGATGATTGGTCTTGAATTTCCAGGTGGACCAAAAATTGAAAAGCTTGCAGAAAAAGGGAATGAAAAAACTTATGTTCTGCCGAAACCAATATTAAATCATCCAGGATGTAATTTATCTTTTGCAGGATTAAAAACAGCAATCTTGCGATTATTATCAAAGATAAAAACCGAAAAAGATAAAGAAAATCTTGCAGCCTCTTTTCAAAAAACAATTAATGAAATTCTATATATAAAATGTAAATCAGCCATGCTTGAATTTATTTCTAAATACAAAAAAGATAAAAAAGTTTTTGTAATATCTGGTGGCGTTGCTTCAAATAAAAGTATTAGAAATAATTTAGATAAATTAAGTAAAGAAATGGGTTTTAAAAACTTCTTTCCTCCCATTGAACTTTGTAGCGATAATGGAGCGATGATTGCTTGGGCTGGAATTGAAAGATTTAAAAAAGGAATTGAAGATGATCTTGAGGTTCTTGCAAAACCAAGATGGCCTTTAGATCCTGATGCCCCTTTTTTAAAAGGAGCTGGAGTAAAATACTAATTTTTGAATTATTTATTTTAAAAAATCATTGATTTATATGGATAAGTTTGGCTTTGTTTTGACACGGACACCTCTTAAAAATACAAAAAAATTCATATGAACTACTGGCTAGTAAAATCAGAACCCTCGGTATGGTCATTTAATGACCAAAAAAAAATAGGTTCTAAAGGAACTGTTTGGGATGGAGTTAGAAATTATCAGGCTGCAAATTATTTAAAACAAATGAAGTCTAATGACCTTTGTTTTTTTTATCATTCCAATGAGGATAAAAAAATTATTGGAATAGTTAAAATTATTAAATCAGCATTTATTGATCCGACAGATAAGGAAGGAAAATTTGTGGCAGTCAAAGTTGCTTACTATAAAGATTTAATAGAGCCGGTTTCACTTGCCGCTATAAAAGAAAATAAGGAAATTTCCCACTTACCTCTTATAAAACAGAGCAGATTGTCAGTAATGCCTATAGATTCAAAAAGCTGGAAAATAATATGTAAGATGGGTAGAATTTAAAAAATAAAAGGGAATTAGGGATTAATGAGCGACAAACTTTTCAAAGTGCCTGTGGATTGGGCAAAAAACTCTTACGTTAACCAATCGTCATATGAGGCTAAATATAAAGAGTCTATTAATAATAATGAAAAATTTTGGGCTGATGAAGGAAAGCGAATTCATTGGTTTAAACCTTACACAAAAATTAAAGAAGTAACTTACAGCACAAAAAAGGTTTCTATTAAATGGTTCTATGATGGAACCACTAACGTTTCTTACAATTGTATTGATAGACATTTACCAAAAAGAGCAAAACAAACTGCAATTATTTTTGAAGGAGATGATCCAAAAGAATCTAAAAATATTACCTATCAAGAATTAAGTGATGAGGTTTGCAAGCTTGCAAATGGATTAAAAGAAATTGGAATTAAAAAAGGTGATCGAGTTACAATTTACATGCCGATGGTTCCTGAGGGCGTTTACGCTATGCTCGCTTGTACTCGAATTGGAGCAATTCATTCTGTAGTGTTTGGCGGTTTTTCTCCTGACTCGATTGTTAACAGAGTTTTAGATTGTAAATCAGAATTTGTAATTACAGCCGATGAAGGATTAAGGGGTCAAAAAGTTATTCCTTTAAAGAAGAATGTTGATGAAGCATTAAAGAAATGCCCCGATGTTAAAAAATGTATTGTTCTAAAAAGAACTGGGGGCAACGTACCTTTCGATTCAAAACGTGATGTTTGGTATCATGAGTTAACTTCTAAAATGTCTACAACATGCAAACCTGAAGAAATGAATGCGGAAGATCCATTATTTATTCTTTACACATCAGGATCTACTGGAAAACCAAAAGGGGTTTTACATACAACAGGTGGTTATTTAGTTTATGCTTCGATGACTCACCAATATATTTTTGATTATAAAGACGGAGATATTTATTGGTGTACTGCAGACATTGGTTGGGTGACAGGCCACAGTTATATTGTATATGGTCCGCTATCAAATGGAGCAACAACTTTAGTATTTGAAGGAGTTCCAAGTTATCCTGATGCAAGTCGTTTCTGGCAGGTAATTGATAAACACAAAGTAAATATTTTCTACACAGCCCCAACTGCGCTTAGAGCCTTAATGCGTGAAGGGGATGCGATGGTAAAAAAGACAAGCAGAAAATCACTTAAACTTTTAGGTTCCGTTGGTGAACCCATTAATCCTGAGGCTTGGATTTGGTATCATAAAGTTGTGGGCGACTCTCGTTGTCCAATCGTTGATACTTGGTGGCAAACAGAAACGGGTGGAATTTTAATATCTCCTCAGCCTGGTGCTGTTGATTTAAAGCCAGGATCAGCAACAAAACCATTCTATGGAATAAAGCCTGCTATTGTTGATGATAAAGGAAATGAACTGAGTGGTGCTTGCGAGGGCAGATTATGTATGTCGGACTCTTGGCCTGGGCAGATGCGAACTATCTATGGAGATCACCAAAAATTTATTGATACTTATTTTTCACAACATGATGGTAAGTATTTCACAGGCGATGGATGTAAGAGAGATGAAGACGGATATTATTGGATTACAGGTCGAGTGGATGATGTCATTATTGTATCAGGTCACAATCTTGGAACCGCTGAAATAGAAAGCGCATTCGTTGCGCATCCAAAAGTTGCTGAAGCAGCGGTAGTTGGCTACCCACATGATATTAAAGGTCAAGGCTTATACTGTTATGTAACTTTAAAAATTGGTGAAGCAGGATCTGATGCTTTAACAAAAGAATTAAAAGATTTAGTTAGAAAAATTATTGGACCACTTGCAACACCTGATCTTATTCATTATACGCCGGGTTTACCAAAAACTAGATCTGGTAAAATCATGAGAAGAATTCTTCGAAAAGTTGCTGAAAACCAATTTGAAAATCTTGGCGATACTTCAACGCTTGCAGATCCGACAGTGGTACAAAGTTTAATTGATAATAGATTAAACAAATAATCTAAAAATCGTAAGTTATTCCTTTAGTCTCCCAGTCTCCATAACGAGTGGGTTCTAATCCCTTTGGTCCATTAATTTCTTTTTTATTTTTTATTTGATGATTATTTTTTTTTCTCTCATCAGCTTCTTTTAAAGATTGCTCAGCAATTTTTTTGAATTTTTCATTCATAATTTAATCTATTTTTTGAATTAACTTTTCAAAATCTCGGCAAACATTATTCCATTTATTAATCATGGAGTTAACTACTATCTCTTTATCAAGATTTTTTAATTCATCTGCAATCGGTGACCAGTAAATTAGTGCTTGTGAACTTTTGTCAAACGGATTTGAATTACAAAAAGTTGCCCAGTTAATTTGTTTAAATCTTTTATCAAAGTCTTGAACAGCATTATCGTAAATATCATCAGTGAGACCATTTTTTTTCTCGCTTAATAAAATTTTGTGGTAAATTTTTTTTGCCTCTTCAAATTTTTGATAATTTTGATTTTTGTAAAGGTAGGAAAAAATATAAAAAGAAATATCTTGAACCGATATGACAAAAATATTCCATCTAGAAATATTGATTGATTTTAAATAATTTTCATCTTTAAAAGCTTTGATGTAATTACCGCCAATTCGAGTTTGCAAATATCCATACAATGTATTTTGGGTTACATGTGCAGATCTTTTATGAATGAATTCATTAATTAATTCTAAATTTGTTAACTTCTTCTCACCCACCACCAATCTTTTTAATGAGCTTAGTAAAAAATCAAAGGATACACCCTCGAGTTGTTTTATATATTCTTTAATCATAAAAAGTTAATATTTATAACGTTTTTTAAGTAAAATATTAACTTTTAATTAATATAAAATTCAATTAGGGTTTGCTTAGTTAATATTAACAATAACTAAGGGGGATAACATATGGCATCGCCAAAACAAGAAGCCCATTGGGCAGCGACCAGAAGCCTTATGATCATAACAATGTTGTTATGGTTTTTTTTCGGAACTGTTGTTTTCGCCTTCGGTGAACAAATAAACCACATCAAGTTTCTAGGATATCCGTTAGCCTATTACATGACTGCGCAAGGATCGTTGCTTGCGTTTGTTATCATGATTTTTTGGTCTAACAATAGACAAGAAAAAATTGATAATGAGTTTGGTTTTTCCGACGTCGACAGGGAGGATGATTAAATATGGCACAAAAAAGTAAATTTATACAAGACCTACCAAAAATTTATGGAATCTACACATTAGGGTTCCTTGGATTTTTTGCCTTAATGGCATTCTTTGAAACGCAAGGTATGGGTGCAAAAACTATCGGAATATTATTCGTTAGTTTCACGATCCTAATATATGCAATCATCGGCTGGCTTTCTAGAACAGCTCAAGTGGAAGCGTACTATTTAGCTGGAAGGCAAGTTCCAACCGTATTTAACGGGATGGCAACAGCTGCTGACTGGATGTCTGGTGCATCATTTGTAGCAATGGCTGGTGGTATATACTTTGGTGGATATACTTACATGGCTTTCCTAGTAGGTTGGACAGGTGGTTACGTGTTAGTGTCATCACTAATGGCTCCTTATCTTAGAAAATTTGGCTGCTATACAGTTCCTGATTTTATTGGAACTCGATATGGTGGAAACTTTTCAAGGTTCTGCGCGGTATTGGTGTTACTAATCGCATCGTTTACTTATGTGACAGCTCAAATCAACGCAACAGGTACAATTGCATCACGTGCATTAGCGGTACCTTTTGAAGTTGGAGTTTGGGTTGGTCTAATAAGTATTCTTCTATGTTCAATGTTGGGTGGAATGAGATCTGTGACTTGGTCACAAGTGGCTCAGTACATTGTTTTAATTATAGCTTATTTAATTCCAGTATTCTGGATGAGCTGGAAATTAGGACACATTTTCCCACACATTTCAATGGGAGGAACGGTTGAGAAAATAGCAACTTTGGAAGCTCAGTTTGGATTGATAAAAAATTCACCTGATGTTTTAAAAGCAGCAGGAGTTCCTGCGGGATTATTATCTATGTCAGTACCACACTCGGGGGTTCCTGAGGGTGCAATGGCAGCATGGAAATATATTTCGCTTGCACTTTGTATGATGATTGGAACGGCTTCGTTACCACACATCTTAATGAGATACTTCACTACTCCATCTGTAACTTCAGCTAGAAGATCAGTGGGTTGGTCGTTGTTTTTCATCTTCTTGCTTTACTTCTCAGCTCCGATGCTTGCAACTTTATCAAAAATTCAGTTGCTTGATCCAACTCTTCCTACTGCAATTATCGGCAAAAAAATTGTTGATGTGCAGGCAATAGAGTGGGTGAAAAACTGGAGTGCGGTTAAGCAAGTATATATTGCTGACTTTAACAAAGATGGCATACTTCAATTGAACGAATGGTTCATGAGAGATGACGTGGTGGTATTAGCGACTCCTGAAGTTGCTGGATTACCATACGTGATTTCTGGATTAGTTGCTGCGGGTGGACTGGCTGCTGCTATGTCAACTGCGGATGGACTTCTTCTTGCAATTGCAAATGCTATCTCTCACGACATCTACTATAAAATGATCGATCCAAAAGCGAGTGTTGTAGCAAGATTAACAGTAGCACGAGTACTGTTAGTGATTATTGGTGCTGCCGCCGCTTATATTGCTGCTATGAGACTTACGGGTATCTTAGGAGCGGTTGCTTGGGCGTTCGACTTTGCGATGTCTGGTTTATTCTGGCCACTAGTTTTAGGAATATGGTGGAAGAGAGCAACTCGTTCAGGCGCAATAGCAGGAATGTTGGGTGGACTTGTATCAGGTACTTGGTACCTAATATACGTTGGACCTACATTCATGAATCAAACTCCATGGTTAGGAATTGATAATTTAAGATTTGGAATTATCGGTGCTAGCGTGAGCTTGGTTGCTATGGTGGTTGTAAGTTTACTTACAAAACCTGAAGGTGCTGCGATTCAGCAGATGGTTGATGATCTTAGGATTCCTTCCGGAAAAACAATCATTAAGCATAGTTAAAAATCTATTACTCATGGGGCGATTTTACTCGCCCCATGATATCTTCAAAAATCAATGTCACCTTGGATTTATTACTTTGATTATATTTTAGGAACCATCATGTGGACATTAATTGGCAGATCTGCCATGTCCCTCTTTCAAAGAGAAGACTCTAGTTTTTTTTTCATGAAAATATTCGTAAAACTTACAGATCCTATTTTGCGCGTATTTAAAATAATAACACCGAGCTTTCTAATTCCAATCTTTGTGCCTTTGTATGTAGCTTGGTTCTTTTATATGTTTAGATTTTACTTTATGCCTTGGGTGCTAGGCTATTCAGTCATGGGTATGCTTTCATTTCCATTAGAAAGTGAATTTACATACTTTTTAACAAACTTGTTTAAAAAGCAGTTTTAAATTTCTTAAATTCATTTAATTGTGTGCTGTGGCACAAAATATAAAAATATCACCATCTATTCTATCAGCTGATTTTAGTATTCTGGGTGATGAAATTAAAAGTTTAGAACAGGCTGGCGCAGATTTAATTCACATTGATGTTATGGACGGCCACTTTGTTCCAAATATTACAATGGGGCCTCCCATTATTAAGATGGTTAGAAAATGTACAAAACTTCCATTTGATGTGCATTTAATGATCTCTCCTGTTGAAAAATATATTAAAGCATTTGCAGATGCAGGTTCAGACATTATTACCATTCACCCTGAAGCAACTGATAATTTAAAAAGAGCTGTTGGCACAATTAAATCTTTGGGGAAAAAAGCGGGGGTTTCTTTAAATCCTAAAACACCCATTAGTGCTTTAATGGATGTTATTAACGATATTGATCTTATTTTAATTATGAGTGTGAACCCTGGCTTTGCAGGACAAAGTTTTATGAGTGAAGTTCTTCCTAAAGTAACCGAACTTAGAAAAATGATTAACGATAAAAAACTTAAAATTGATATTGAAATTGATGGCGGAATTAACTTTGAAACTGCACCCCTTGCAGTAAAGGCGGGTGCTAATATCTTAGTATCTGGAACAACTATTTTCTCTGGTTCCTTAAAAGATAATATTCAAAAATTAAGAAATTGCGCTTAAGTGTCCAATCTCAATACATTTAATCTTTATCTTTTATCTTTAAAAAAAAGCTTTCAAGATCGATTAAGAGAGAAAAAATTTAAAAGTTCTAATTATAATGTTTCTTTAGGCGGTATTCAGCCTCACCGTATTTATGAGTCTTCTAATATATTTTTAATTCAAGATCTTATTAATCATGATCCTATTATCCTTAATAGTGTTAGAAAATACACGACTAATGTTTGGAAAATAACAAACTTAGAAGAGGATAAAATAAAAAAACTTCATAATTTTTGCTGGCTTCCCGCATTAAATATTAAAACTGAAAAAGAATTGGGCTGCTTAATTCTTGATCAATGGATCAATAATTTTTCAAATTATAATGAAAAATATTGGACACTTGATGTCGTAACCATGCGGTTAATATATTGGATTTCAAGTTATGAGATTATTTTTAAAAATAGCGATCTTATATTTAGAAGCAAAGTTATTAATAATATTGTCAAACAAACCAAACATTTATTTAAAAATATCAGCTTAGTCAGCAGTGGAGTTGATAAAATAAAGTCTCTTGCAGCGCTGATTTTAGTTGGAAATTCTTTTGAACAATATGAAGAATATACTCAATACGGGCTTAAAAATTTAGAAGATGAACTTGGAAGTTTTGTTAACAAAGATGGATTTGTTAAAAGCAAAAACCCTGAAGATTTATTTTGGACTCTATATTTTTTAGTTCTTATTAAAGAATGTTTAACGTTATCTAGAAAACAGACTCCTGCTTTTATTAATATTTATATAAATTCTCTTGGTATTTGTTTTAAATTTTTAAGATTTTCAAATGGAGATCTGCCTCTTTTTAACGGCGCTAATCATATTAATACTGAAAAATTTTATGAATTTTTAGAGTCTAGAGGCTATGAATTTGAAAATATGGAAAATATTTTCTGTGGTTATGCAAAAATTAAATCAAAGAAAATTGAATTATTTATAGATGCTAACAACCCCTCTTCAATGCTGCATTCAAGAAATTATCAAGCAGGCCCATTATCATTTGAACTTGCATCAGGTGGTATAAAATTTATCTGTAATTCTGGGTCGGGTAAAAATCTTGGTGAAGAATTGTCCTATCTAAGCTCATCAACGGCAGCCCATTCAACGGTTACAATCAATGATACCTCATCCTGCATATTTCAAAAGAATGCATTGATTAGAAAATATTTTGGAAATTCTCTTATTGAAAAACATAATATTTTTAAGCAAGAATTTAAAAATGATAAAGAATTTATTCAATGCATAATTGGTCATGATGGTTATGAAAAAAGATTTAAAATATTACATGAACGACAAATCACTTTGTTTAAATCAAAAAATCACATTGAAGGAATTGATAGTTTAAAATGCAAAAACATAGAGAATAAAAATTTAACTTTTAGTGTAAGATTTCATATTCATCCTGACATTCGCATCACCAAAACCATGGGAAATGATATCCTACTTAGTTCAAGCGGTGGTGAGGGTTGGATATTTAGAAGCCCTCAAATACCCACTAAAATTGAAAAGAATCTTTATTTTGGTAACTCAGACAATATCAAGGAAACCTCATTTATTCTGCTTGAAGGGAATGTAGAAAATGAAAACACTAATATTATTTGGCATCTAGAAAAAGCCAAATAAAAATCGTATACCCAATACTCCTTCATGCAACTGATTAAAATTAAAAAAGCCTTAATCTCTGTTTCTGATAAGACAAATCTAAAAGAAGTTCTCGGATGTTTACAAGCAAATAATGTTGAAATTATCAGCACCGGTGGAAGCTATAAATTTATAAAAGATCTTGGTTTTAAATGTACTGAAATTTCAGAATATACAAAATTTCCTGAAATATTAGATGGTAGACTTAAAACATTGCACCCAAAAATTCATGGGGGTCTTCTTGCTAAAGCTGATGATAAAGAACACCAAGACCAAATCAAAAAAGAAGGTATAGATTTTATAAATTTACTAATTGTTAATCTTTATCCATTTGAGAAAAAGCTTTTAGAAAAAGCAGACTTTGACACGATGATTGAAAATATCGACATTGGCGGTCCTGCAATGGTTAGATCTTCGGCCAAGAATTTTAAATTTACAACAGTTATATCAAGCACCGACCAATATTCAGATTTAATAAATGAATTAAATAATAATAAAGGATCAACCTCTTTTGAATTTAGGAAAAAACTTGCAACCGATGCTTTTCTTGAAACTGCTTATTATGACTCGGTAATATCCAACTGGATGAATGATTTAAGAGATAATAAATTTCCAAAAAAAATTACAATCGCAGGTCAGCTTAAAGATAAATTAAGATATGGAGAAAATCCTCATCAGCAAGCCTCTGTTTATAAAATAAATTATAAAAATGATTTCTTATCAAAAATTAAACAAATCCAAGGAAAAGAGCTTAGCTATAATAATTATTTAGACATGTATTCAGCAGTGTCCATATCTAAGGAATTAGGTGAAAATGGCAGTTCTTGCATTATCGTTAAACACAACAATCCTTGTAGCTGTGCTATCGCAGAGAATGCCCTTAAATCCTACGAATTAGCCCTTTCTAGCGACCCTATCAGTGCTTTTGGAGGTATCGTCAGCTTTAATGGGGAAGTCGACGAAAAGCTTGCTAGTGAGATCACAAAGACATTCTATGAAGTAATTATTGCAAGAGGCTTTAATAAAAAAAGCTTAGAAATTTTTGAAAAGAAAAAAAACTTAAGATTAATTTCTTTAGAAAACTTTAAAGAACAAGATAAATTTTCTTATACATTTTTAGGCGACAATTTTTTAGTTCAAGACAAAGATCAAATCGAAATTAATAAAAAAGAATTAAAATTTGTAACTAAAAATAAACCAACTGATAAAGAGTTAGATGATTTAATATTTGCATTCAAGGTTTGCAAATTTGTAAAATCTAATGCAATTGTTATAGCGAAAAATAATAAGACACTTGGTATTGGCGCTGGTCAAACCAACAGATTAGCTTCTAGTAAAATTGCATGTCAGAATGCCACTGAATTTTTCAAAGAGGAAGTTAAAGGAAGTGTTGCGGCATCTGACGCTTTTTTTCCATTCGCCGATGGATTAAATGAATTAATTAAAATTGGTGTTAAATGTATTATCCAGCCTGGTGGATCAATCAAAGATGAAGAAGTAATTGCTGCAGCGGAGAAAGCTGGAATTGCAATGGTATTTACTGGGATTAGAAACTTTAGACACTAATCATATCTATCTTAGAAGCTAAGATAAAATCACTTAAAGAAAGTCCATTAATTGCATGCGTATGTATATTAACTTCAGCGTAACCCCAGCCAAATTTTAAATCTGGGTGATGGCCCTCCTCTTCAGCAATAGTTGAGAGCTTATTAATAAAACTCAGACTCTTTTCAAAGTTGGAAAATTTATAAACTCTTGATAAATAAAATGCTTTTTTTTCATTAATCAAAACTTTCCACTCTGTTAAATATTTTAAATACTCATCAATCTGCTCTCTAGTAAATGGAGGGATATCTCCTCTACAAGGGACACATTTTTTTTTATGTAGATCCATAATTATTTTATTATATCAGATTAAATATGTTTTTCAGCTGATTTGGAGCGGGTGAAGGAAATTGAATGCCTCACTGGTATAATAAAATCAATGCTTCTACACGAAGTTGTCTTCCTACTTTAGAAAGTTGTCTGCCTGAGATTCATTTAAAATTTTGTTTTATTCAACTCTACAATTTAAATCTTTTAAAATATTCGCACACAATAAATTAAACGCTATACTCTCACTGTCAAAAAAATTTCTCCAAGTGTATCTATTTCAAGCAACAACTTGGAGAATTATAATTTTTGAAGATGATTGTACACACATGACCAAAATGACCCATCGCACAAAATGTTTTCTGTTTTTTTGGTTGAACCCAGATCCAATAATCAGAACTATATTCTAAAACTTTGCTAGAATTAAGAGCTATATGCGACTTTGATGCCATTACGAGTTGTGGTATAAAATTTATTAATAAAAAATTTTTACCTATAATTTTTGTTGATCTTTTTTTAAGCAAGAATATTTATATTGTAGAAATATTATCGTTTTTCAAAATTAAATATGTCGATAATTATGTCTAAATTTAAAAATCTTTGGACAAAAAATAAATATAACTTTAAAAAATTTTGGGTAAGAAACAAATACAAATTAGATTTAAATAATGAACTAATAAAAATGATTGATTGTTTTATACAGTCCGAAAGTTATAAATTAGTTTCTAAGTATTGGCATTATTTAAATATTAGAAATCTTTCTCAACTTAAAAACAAAAATTTAGAAAATTATTCAACATCTGTAGCAAAAAATTACTACACTTTTATAGATGTAACTGAAGATCAAATCAAACAAGCAATGATAAATGTAGAAAATACTTTTCCTTCTGAAAAAATTAATCTTTTCAAAAAACAGGCTGGATTGTCTTATGTGGAAAGTATGAAATATAATAATTTAACTTATTTGTTGTGGCTAAATTTAAGAAATTCAAAATCATTTGATAAATTAGACAAATTATCTGATGAAGGATATTTAAGTTACAATGATCCATATATTAAAATAAATGATTCCAAAATAACATCTGATAAAATTAATTCTCTTTTAGACTATGAAAAAATTAATAAATTTTCTAATTTTTCTAATATACAAAATATTTTAGAAATTGGGGCGGGTTCTGGAAGAACCAGTCAAGCAATTTTAACATCCCACAGCAATATAAAATATACAATTTGCGATATTCCTCCAGCATTATTTGTTTCATACGAAAGACTTAAAAAGGTTTTTAATACAAAAAAAATAGGGCTGCTTTACGATTTACAAGATTCGGTAGAATTAAATAATTCGATAAATAATTTTGATATTTCTTTCATAATGCCACACCAATTAAATTTAATTAAAAATAACAATTTTGATTTAACTATTGCTATTGACTGTATTCACGAGATGGACAAAAAAACAATACAAAATTATTTTACTAATATTAATAATATTTCAAAATTATTTTATTTTTCCGTTTGGAAAAAAACTACTGTTCCTTTTTCGGGTATTTTAAGAAAATTTTCTTTTTTTGGAATTTTAAAGAAATATGAGAACAATTTAGATTATTTTAATAATGATTATAATATTCCAAAAAATTGGTTAAAAAATTTTGAAGAAGATTTAGTTTTTCCTTCAAATTTTATTTGCAGTGGTTATAAAATAAAAAAATAAGGAAGTTTAAAAAGGATTAATGATTACTTGCTGATTTGGAGCGGGTGAAGGGAATTGAACCCACGACCTAATCGTTGGCAACGATTCGCTCTACCACTGAGCTACACCCGCTTAATAATCCAGTGAAATTAAATGAA
Source organism: Fontibacterium abundans (SeqCode) (assembly GCF_965235095.1). Lineage (GTDB taxonomy): Bacteria > Pseudomonadota > Alphaproteobacteria > Pelagibacterales > Pelagibacteraceae > Fontibacterium > Fontibacterium abundans. Next base: position 1,031,368 of record NZ_OZ249405.1, read on the forward strand.
AATAAATTTTAATCAATTGAAAAGTGAAATTGAATAAAGCAAATTAAACACTATATTAATTCATAATGACAACTTTTAATAAAAAAGAAATTCCACAGGAAATATCTATTTTCCCACTTGCTAATGCGGTGTTCTTTCCAAATACAATTTTACCTCTCAACATATTTGAGCCTAGATATAAAAAAATGGTCGAAGATGCTTTGGCCTCAAATAAAATGATTGGAATGATTCAAACTAGGGAAAGTAACAATCCAAAAAAACCTGAAGTATTTAGTGTTGGCTGTCTTGGCAAAATAGACACTCACACACAAACAGCGGACGGCAGATATTTAATAAACCTTAAAGGCTTAGTGCGATTTAGAATTTTAGATGAAGCTGAGACTGAACTTCCTTATAGAAAATTTAGAGTAACCTATGATGAGTTTTTAGATGATTTAGAAAAAATAAAATTCAATGACAAAATTGATGTACTGCAGCTTATAGATAAAGCTAGAAAACTATTTAAAATTCATCATCTATCTACGGACTGGAAGATTGTTGAAAAAGTTGAACCAGATCAGTTAATAAATTCGCTATCAATGATATGTCCTTTCTCCGTAAGCGAAAAACAAGGTTTGCTTGAGGCAAAAACTTTGAATGAGAGAAATTTACTTATTAATCAGATAATAAATTTTTATATTATTGGAAACAACCCTGGATCTGAAAGACAAATCCACTAAGGAATAATTAAGCGGACTTATTCATTGAGTCAAAAAATTCAGCGTTGTTTTTTGTCTCTCTTAATTTACCAATTAAAAATTCTATTGCTTCCATATTTCCCATTGGCGCAATAAGTCTTCTTAAAACGTTCATCTTTTGAAGGTCTTCCTTCTTGAATAACAAGTCTTCTTTTCGAGTTCCAGATTTTGTAATATCGATTGCTGGGAAAATTCTCTTATCTGCAATCTTTCTATCTAAAATAACTTCGGCATTACCCGTTCCTTTAAATTCTTCAAAAATGACTTCATCCATTCTTGAACCAGTTTCAATTAATGCTGTAGAAATAATTGTTAAAGATCCACCCTCTTCAATGTTTCTTGCCGCTCCAAAAAATCTTTTTGGTCTTTGTAATGCGTTCGCATCAACACCACCCGTTAATACTTTTCCTGAACTTGGAACAACTGCGTTATAAGCTCTTCCTAATCGCGTGATAGAATCTAATAAAATCACCACATCTTTTTTATGCTCTGCTAATCTTTTTGCTTTCTCAATTACCATCTCAGCTACCTGAACGTGTCTCATTGCCGGTTCATCAAATGTTGAGCTGACAACTTCACCTTTTACAGATCTTTGCATGTCCGTAACTTCCTCTGGTCTTTCATCAATAAGTAAAACTATTAAATAAATCTCTGGATGATTTGCTGTAATAGAATGTGCAATGTTTTGAAGTATTACTGTTTTACCAGCTCTTGGTGGTGACACGATTAAAGCTCTTTGACCTTTTCCAATAGGAGTTACAAGATCAATTAGTCTTGCTGTTAAATCTGGTTTTTTGTCAGCTTTATTAGATTCAACTTCTAAATTTATACGCTCATCTGGGTATAAGGGTGTTAAGTTATCAAAGTTAATTTTATTTCTAGATTTTTCAGGATCTTCAAAATTTATTTTACTAACTTGTAAAAGCGCAAAATATCTCTCAGAATCTTTTGGGGCTCTAATTTCTCCTTCAACCGTATCTCCTTTTCTAAGACCAAATCTTCTAATTTGGCTTGGGCTTACATAAATATCATCGGGCCCTGGTAAATAATTAGACTCTGTGGCTCTTAAAAAACCAAAACCATCTTGTAATGTTTCAAGAACACCGCTTCCTGTAATCTTTTCATTTTTTTCAGCAAATTTTTTAAGAATTGCGAACAAGATTTCTTGTTTTCGCATTGTGCTTGGGTTTTCGATTCCTAGCTTTTCAGCTTCTAAAATTAAATCTGCTGGCGTTTTATTTTTTAATTCTTGGAGGTTCATTTATATTTGGGATTGTCTTGTGAAACTTTTAGGTGTGGAAGGAATATAACAATAATTAATTATCTTTCAAGCGGGTTTAAAAATAGCCAAAAAGACAATGATTATCAGTATAATAGTTGGTATTTCATTTATAACTCTAAAAAATTTTGAACTTCTTATATTTCTATCAAACTCAAAATCCTTCAAGCATTTAGATAAGAAACCATGATAGCCAGAAAGAGCTATTACAAGTAAAAATTTAATAGATAACCATAAAGAAAAGATACTATTAAATCCTAAAATCCACAAAACAGATAAGCCGGATGCCCAAGTAACAATCATAGCTGGGTTCATAATTATTTTCATTAATCTTTTTTCCATCACTTTAAAAATTTTAGAAGATTCGGTGCTATTATTTTCAACGTGATAAACAAATAATCTTGGTAAATACAAAAGCCCAACCATCCATGAAATAACGGCTATAACGTGAATTGCTTTAAGCGTTAAATATAAATTCATTAATTAACTAAATATTTTTTAACAATATGCTCCATCATTTTAATGTGGCCTTCATTATCATTTAGACATGGAACAATATCATAATTTTCTCCACCATTTTCTATAAAGCTTTCTTTTCCTTGAATTGCTATTTCCTCTAAAGTCTCAACACAATCTGATGAAAATCCAGGACATATCATAAGCACATTTTTTTTACCATTGTTAGGTAGCTCCTCTAAAGTTTTGTCTGTGTATGGAGTTAACCACTCATCCGGTCCAAACCTTGATTGAAAAGTCGTCTCGATAGGAATGTCTTTAAATTTTTCTTTCATCAGTCGCGTCGTTTTTTGGCAATAACAATGATATGGGTCACCTTTTGTAAAATATTTTTTTGGTATGCCGTGATAAGAGGCCAGGATTAAATCTGGCTTCCATTTAATTTCTGAGACTTTCTTTTTTATACTTTTTACAAGCGCATCAATAAACAGGGGTTCGCTTTCATAATGTGGAATCGTTTGTAAGCTGGGCTGCCATCTCATTTTTATTAAATTTCTATAAACTTCATCACACACAGTTGCTGTGGTCGCTGCTGCATATTGTGGGTATAAAGGAAAAATAATAATTTTTTCGCACCCTTCTTTCTGCAAAAAATCTAGTTTACTTTTTATGCTTGGGTTTCCATACCTCATTGCAAAATCAACAATAACATTATCACTGCCTATCTTTTCTTTTAATTTTTGGGTTTGGCTTTTAGTATAATATCTAAGCGGCGATTCATTGGTATCGTTCATCCAAATTTGCTTATAAGCATGCGCTGTTTTTGAGGGTCTGAAGGTTAATATAAATAAGTTTAAAATTATTTGCCAAAGAATAGGATTAACTTCTATTACTCTCGTGTCAGACAAAAACTCTTTTAAATATTTTCTAATATCCCACCAACTCGTTGAATCTGGTGTTCCAAGGTTAACCAGTAAAACTCCGGTTTTTCCAAATTTCACTTTAGGGTGATTTATTTTATCTAAATCAAAACTCATAAATTATAGCTCCTTACAAACTCAACAAGCCTTTTAACGTTTTCTGGCTTCGTTTTTGGCAATATTCCATGTCCCAAATTAAATATGTATGGTTTGTTTTTGAAAAAATTTAAATATTTTTTTGCTTCATTAAACATTCTTTTATTATTTCCTAGTAGAAATTTTGGATTCATTCCTCCTTGAAAAACCACATCATTATTTAAATTTAATTTCTTAAGATTAATATCATAATCAATATTAATGCCATGCGGTTTTACCTCTTTTATAAAATTATTAATATTTTTGTTAATTCCCTTCGGAAAACAAATAATTGGGTTGTTTGGAAAATTTTTTTTAATTTTGTTGACGATATTTTTGTTTGGGTTAATGCAAAATTCCTTTAAGTTTTTTTTTTCAACCAAACCCGCCCAACTATCAAACAACTGTATAATGTCCGCTCCCGCTAATATTTGTTCTTTACAGTGGACATAAATTAAGTGTTCTAATCTTTTAATTATTTTTATTACTTCTTTCTTTTTAAGATTTTTTAAAAATTTTATATTTTTTTTCGGCGAACCTTTGTTAATCATGTAGGTTAAAAGCGTCCATGGGGATCCAGCAAAGCCTATTAATGCTTTTTCTTTTGGTAATGTTTTTTTTATTTTTTTTAATATTTTATAAACATTTTCTAGTTTTTTTATAAAAATTTTGTCCTTTGTTTTATAAAATTTATTTAAATTATAATTTTCTAAAATTGGTCCTTTTTTTTCTTTAAATTCTACTTTTTGGCCGCTTGCGTTTAAGATTAATAAAATGTCTGAAAAAACTATAGCTGCATCTAAATTAAACCTATTTATAGGTTGTAATGAAACTTTTGTTGCGTCTTTTATATTTAAACAAAAATTAATAAAATTTTTATTTTTTTTCCTTATTTTTTGATATTCTGGAAGATATCTCCCAGCTTGTCTCATAAACCATATAGGAAAATTTTTTTGTTTTTTTAAAAGAGAATATTGAAGTGAACTACTCATTAATAAATATTAGTTAAAATAGTAGTATTATATGGTTATGTTAGTAATGTGTTTATATTTTTATTAACAGTTTATTAACAAGTTTTGTTGATTAAATTTTTTTAATAACTTTATATTTATGTTGTTTATTTAAAATTACCAACAAATCTAAAATATTAAAAAATAAACTTATTAATGTTATTAATTACATAACAACAATTTATTAACTGTTAACCTTTGCTGTTTTTAAAGTTAGAAATGTATAAAGGATAATTATAAAGGCTTACCAACAGAGTTATGGACAGAAAATATAACGTTTTTTTAGTATCAGATTCAACCGGCGAAACTCTTAATAGAATATTTCTCGCTTTGAAGGCCCAATTCGAAAATTTTAACAATAACTTGCACCACTTTTCTTTTGTTAGAACGGAGGCGCAAATAGCAACTTTATTGGAAAAATGTAATAAGCTTGGAAATCCAATAGTGCTTTATACTCTCGTGGAACCTGCGGTGACTGTTTTTTTAATACAAGAAACAGAAAAACATAAAATTCCTTGCTTTGGGGTTTTGGACTATTTAATCCCAAAATTTGAAAGTGCCCTCAATAGAAAAGCAAACAGAAAGCCAAGTGGACAGCATATTTTAAATAAAGAATATTATAAAAAAATTGCTGCAATGCAATTTAGTATTGAGCACGACGATGGTCAAAAATTAGAAACAATTTTAGAAGCAGATATAATTATTTTAGGAATTAGCAGAACCAGCAAAACTCCAACAACAATTTATCTTGCAAACAGAGGCTACAAATCAGCTAACATTCCAATGGTTCCAAATCAAAAAATACCAGAAGAAGTTTTAAAAAATAAAAAAAAGACAATAGTGGGGTTGATCGCTGACCCAGAAAGATTAGTGGATATAAGAAAAAATAGACTAAATACATTAAGCGAAGAAAAGCACACTTCTTATGTTGATATAGAAAGAATAAAGGAAGAGCTTGAAGAAAGTAGAAAGGTTTTTAAAGTAAACAACATCCCGACAATTGATGTAACACGAAAGTCAGTAGAAGAAACGGCCGCCTCAATTATAAAGATTCACGAAATTAAAAATAGCTAATGAGAAATATAATTTTAGCATCCGCTAGCGGGATAAGGCTAAAAATTTTAAATGATTTTAGTTTTAACGTTAAAGTAGAAGCGGCCAATATAGATGAGGATGAAATTAAAAACTCTTTGTTGGCAGAGAAATTTAGTTCATTTGATATTTCAAGAGCCCTTGCCGAAACAAAAGCAAAAAAAATAAGTAGTAAATTTTATGGCCAGACTGTTCTAGGCGCTGATCAAGTTTTAGATTTTGAAGGCAATATATTTAACAAACCAGAAAATATGGAATTAGCAATAAGCTTGATGAAAAAACTAAATGGCAAAGAACATTCTTTGTTTAGCTCTATTTGTTTGAGTAAAAATGGCTCGATTATTTGGGTGCACACAGAACAGGCTGTTTTAAAGATGAGGCAGTTTTCGGATAATTTTATTAAAGATTATTTACAAAAAGTAGGGCTAGAAACCATCAAGAAATATGGCGTTTATCAAATAGAAGGACCCGGCAAAGATTTATTTGAAGAAATAAAAGGAGATGAATATTCTGTGATGGGAATGCCAATTAAACAATTAATTAACTATTATAAATTAAATGAAAAATAGAAAAAATTTTTTAGTTATTGGAAATCCTATTAAGCATTCTTTGTCTCCCTTTTTGCATAATTATTGGTTTCATAAAAATAAAATTAATTGTGAATATAAAAAGTTAGAAACGACAAAAAGTTCAATAAAGAAAATTTTAAACAAAGTGAGAAAAAGAGAAATAGAGGGAATTAATGTAACTATTCCTTTTAAAAATAGTGTTATTAAATATTTAGATATTTTAAAGGGAGATGCTTTAAAAACCTCTTCAGTGAATACCGTTTACTTAAATAAAAAAAAATTAGTTGGAGACAATACTGATGTTTATGGCTTCTCTTCGGGTGTTTTAAGAAAAGTTAAAGCCAGAATTAAGACGGCGGGAATTATTGGCGCTGGAGGTGTTACCTCTTCTATTATTCTTGCTTTAATTCAAAGGGGAGTAAAAAAAATATATATAACCAATAGGACATTTTCGAAGTTAAAAATTTTTAAAAAGAAATTTAAAAAAATTGTTTATCCAATTAAATGGGATGATCGCTACAAATTATTTGGAGATGCCCAAATTTTAATTAATGTTACAAGCCTTGGCATGCTTGGCCAAAGGGATTTAAAATTTGATTTTAGTATTTTTCATAAAAAAATTAATGTGGTTGATATTGTTTATAATCCAGAAAACACAAGGTTTTTAAAGGATGCAAGAAAGAATGGTCACAAAACTTTCACAGGATTGGATATGTTCATTTATCAAGCGCAGAAAGCATTTTATATTTGGAATAAGAAAAATCCAAAAATAACAAAAGATATTTATAAAAAACTCAGAAAAAAAATTAATGGTTAGAGTAGGTATTTTAGGATCTGTTGGAAGTGGCAAATCTTACGTTGCAAATATTTTTAGAGAAATAGGTTTTAATATTTTTTCAGCAGATAATGAGGTTGCCGATATTTATAAGAACAATAAGATTGTTAATAAAAAGATTTCAAAATTTTTTAAGTTAAAACTTTATAAAGGCAAAATAAACAAACAGGAGCTTAGGGCTTCCCTTAAAAAAAACCCAAACAAATTTAGATTTTTGAACAAGATTATTCATCCAACAGTTAGAAAGAGATTAGACTTTTTTCTAACTAAATCTAAAAAAAATAAATTAGTCGTTTTGGATGTTCCACTTTTAGTGGAAAATAAAATGTTCGATTTTGTTGATATTTTTATTCTTGTCAAAACTGGATCTAGTTCTTTTTTGAGTAGAATTAAAAAAAGAAAAAACTTAGATAAAGAATTTTTAAATATATTAAAAAAACAGCAGATAAGCGAAAAGGTGAAAGAAAGCTATGCCGATTTTATAATTTATAACAGTTCTAAAAATAAAGTTAAATTGCAGGTAAAAAATATTATTGATAAGATTCTTTTAAATTAATGATTGAAGTTATTTTAGATACAGAGACAACGGGGCTGTCAGCAGAGAAAGATAGAATCGTAGAAATTGCCTGCGTGGAATTAAGCAATCACATACCAACAAAAAATATTTTTCATACTTTTTTAAATCCCGAGACTAAGGTCTCAGCAGATGCTTTTAGTGTCCACGGCTACTCTGATGAATTTTTATCAAACAAACCCAAGTTTAAAGATGTTGCTAAAGATTTTCTTAATTTTATTAAAGATAAAAAACTTATCATTCATAATGCAGATTTTGATCTTGGATTTTTAAATAATGAATTAAGAAGACTAAATATAAAACCAATTCTAAAATCCGATATTTTAGACACCCTACAGATTGCTAGATCTAAATTTCCAGGTGTTGGGAATAGCCTAGACGCCTTGTGTAAGAGATTTAAAATTAGTATTGCGGCTAGAGAAAAGCATTCTGCACTTTTGGACTGTCATTTACTCTCAAAAGTTTACATCGAATTAATTGATAAAAAGGAATTAACGCTTGATCTAATGTCTAATGATAAAATTTTTAATGAAAAGATGAAGATGAGTAATGAGAACAGAGAAGGTGTTATTGTTAAAGTTTCACCGGAACAAATGGAAGAATACAAGAAATTTTTAAAAAAAAATGTTTCTAATGCTTTTGCGTTAGATTAGCAGACTGTTGTTTGTATAGTTCGTTAAAGTTAATTTCTTTCTTAAATTTAAATTCTTTAAAGCCTGATTTTTGAAATAATTCTGTAATAAGATCTGTTAGTTTTTTTGCATATAAATCAGGTATTTCTGCAAGAATAATTCTTTTAACTTCCTCTGCTTTTAATTCTGTATTGGTAATTTTAAATACCACAGCAAGACAAGCTTCGGCGTGAATTTTATTTAGCACTTCTTTTGGTGCCTCAAAAATAAGTTTTAAATTTAGTTCTAGCATCCCATTTTTTAGAGGCTTGTTAGAAATATCAACTTTTGTCTCATATTTACCAAGATTTTGAGCCGCATCTACAAAGCAGTCTGGAGATGGAATTTCAAAAGATAAATCTTTTACGTAGTTTGCTATAATTTGGTATTTAGAATTTTCTTTATTTTTTTCTTCCATTTTAAAAATATGAATTTTTGTATTATTTAAATATATTTTTTTATATTAAATATCATTTAATTCGATCTAAATTTAAATGTATTAATTTTTAAATATTTAATCTAAAATACCCTTAAATGAATGACAATTTTGGCTATATAGACATTGTATTGCTTGCCATAGTGGCGGGCATAATTATTTTAAGACTTAGGAATGTTCTTGGTAAAGGAGCCGAAGATGGTCCAGTTAGAGCAAAGAAATCAGTCGTAGTTGATGCTCAATTTGAGGATGTTAATCCATCAAGAGGTGAAGAAAATATTAATTTAAAAGAATTTAAAGAAGAGACTTTTTTAAAAGGCGCTCAAGCAGCCTATGAAATGATCGTTAATGCATTTGCTGCTGCAGACAAAAAGACTTTAAAAGATTTAACGTCACCAGAAGTTTATAAAAGCTTTGTCGATGTTCTTGATGAAAGAAAAAATAAAAAATATGTTAATCAATTTACTTTCATAGGAATTAAAAAAGCAAAAATAGAGAACGTGGACAAGAAAGATAGTTTTTATACTGTCAAAACTAGATTTGTGAGCGAGATTATATCCTGCATTAAAGATGCCAATAACAATATTATTGAGGGCAGTCCCGAAGAGATACAAACGGTTAATGATGTTTGGAGCTTTTCAAGAGATCTAAATTCTGATGATCCTACTTGGAATTTAACTGAAATTGCACAGGATGTGCATGTCAAAGAATAATAAAAACTCTACAAATTCAGAAGATATAAAAGCCTGGGAAGATTTTAAAAACCAAAAATTTTTAGATGGTGATAAAGGCGAAATATCTAAAAAACCTATAAAAGGAAATAAAAAGCAAGATCATATTGATTTTAAAATAGATTTACATGGCTATTCATTGCAAGAATCTTTTGAGAAGATAAGAGGCATTGTAGAAAATTGTTATCAGAAAGATTTAAGAAATATTTTAATTATCACTGGCAAAGGTTTAAGATCTAAGGTTAAGGAGAATCCTTATTTGTCAGAAGATTTAAGCTTATTAAAATATGCAATTCCAAATTTTATCAAAGATAATTTTTCAGATATTATTAATTCTATGGAAGAACCAGATCAAAATTTAGGTGGATCTGGAGCTTTTTTATTAAGATTAAAAAAAAGATTATAGAATAGTATTTATTTAACTATTAAAGCTAATTTATTGATAACGTTAGTTTTTCTATATATAGATTGTTAATTCATATGAGGATCGCAAAAGTTAATAGAAAAACTAAAGAGACATCTATAGAGGCAGAGGTAAATTTAGACGGCAAAGGCATTTATAATATAGATACCGGAATTGGTTTTTTAAATCACATGCTTGAACAACTATCAAAACACTCTTTGGTAGATATAAATTTGAAAGCAAAAGGTGATTTACACATTGATCTGCACCACACAACGGAAGATTCAGGAATTGTTATAGGCGAGGCTATTGCTAAAGCTTTGGGAGATAAAAAAGGCATTAAAAGATATGCGCATGCTTATATTCCAATGGACGAAACATTAAGCAGAGTTTCTCTTGATATATCAAACAGACCTTACTTGGTTTGGAATGTAAAATTAAAAGTAGAAAAGCTTGGAGAAATGGACACTGAACTATTTAAAGAATGGTTCCAGGCTTTTTCACAAAGTGCTGGTATTACTTTGCACATAGAAAATGTTTATGGTGATAATAGTCACCACATTATTGAATCTTGTTTTAAAGGATTAGCGAGAGCTTTACGTCTCGCATTAGAAAAAGACGCAAGAGCAGGAGATTCTTTGCCTTCTACTAAAGGAATACTTTAAAGATTTTTTAAATGTATGTATCAATAGTTGATTATGGAACCGGGAATCTTAATTCCGTTTCTAAAGCTTTAGAGCTTGCAGCCACAAAAGTTAATAAAAAGATAAGTATAAAAATATCTAATAAACCAAAAGATATTTTAGCTTCAGACAAGATTATATTGCCTGGCCAGGGCTCCTACAGACAGTGCGCTTTGGGAGTAAAAAATATATCTGGCTTGTGGGATTCTATTAATGAATTTGTTTTAATAAAAAAGAAACCAATTTTTGGAATTTGTGTTGGTATGCAACTTTTTTCAGATCAAGGATTTGAAGAAGAGGTTACCAAGGGATTTGGTTGGATTAAAGGCTCTGTAAAAAAAATAAAACTTAACAATAAAGATTTAAAATTACCTCATATGGGTTGGAATGAAGTTAACATTGTTAAAAAAAATGATTTATTTTTAGATATTAAAAATTTATCTCATTTTTATTTCGTGCATAGCTATGCATTTGAAGCGGAGAATATTAATGATGTTGTCTGCACCACAGATTATGAGAAATCAGTTGTTGTTGCTCTTTTAAAAGAAAATATTTTTGGCACCCAATTTCACCCTGAAAAAAGTCAGGAAAATGGAATTAAGTTATTGTCTAACTTTTTGAATTGGAATTTGTAATGATAATATTTCCAGCAATAGATTTAAAAGATGGAAAGTGCGTAAGACTTTATAAAGGAGATTTTAATAAAACTACAATTTTTAATCCTTCTCCGTACAACCAGGCACTTCAATTTAAGAAAAAAGGTTTTACGGATTTACATCTCGTAGATCTTGATGGTGCTTTAAAAGGAAAATCTAAGAATAAAAAAATTATAATAAAAATCATTAAAAACATTAATTTAAACATACAATTAGGAGGAGGAATTAGAACTTTAAAACAAATATCGTTTTGGATTAAAAATGGAGTTTCTACGGTAGTTGTTGGAACTATGGCTATACAAAACCCAAAGATTCTAAAGAAAGCATGTGATTTATTTCCAGGAAGAATAGCTGTTGCTTTAGATGTTAGAAATAACTTTTTAGCTATTAAAGGTTGGGTTAAGCAAACAAAAATAAAACTTATGGATTTTTCGAAAAAGTTAGAAGACTTCGGGGTGTCCAGAATTATTTATACAGATATAAATAGAGATGGAACAAAGGCAGGCGTTAATTTTTCTCAGCTAAAAAGAATAGTCGCAAGAGTTAACATTCCATTAGTTGTTTCTGGCGGAGTTTCAGACATAAAAGATATAAAAAAATTACATAAAGCAGACTTATTTGATGGCGTTATTATTGGTAAGGCTATTTATGATAAATCTATTTTGCTAAATGAACTTAAAAAATTTGTTTAAAAAAAATGCTTAAAAAAAGAATTATACCTTGTCTTGATGTTAAGGATGGCAGAGTTGTAAAGGGTATTAATTTTGTAGATTTAAAAGATGCTGGCGATCCAGTAGAGCAAGCAAAAATATATGACAAAGGAGGTGCTGATGAAATATGTTTTTTAGATATTACAGCATCAAGTGAAAATAGAAAAATTCTATTAGACAAGGTAAGCGAAACAGCAAGAAGTTGTTTTGTTCCTCTAACTGTTGGTGGTGGAATTAGTAGCATAGAAGATATTAAAAACCTTTTGCTCGCAGGAGCGGATAAAGTTTCAATTAATACTGCAGCAGTAAAAAACCATAATTTTATTAAAGAGAGCGCAATTAGATTTGGATCTCAATGTATAGTGATCGCAATAGATGCAAAAAAAATAGGAAATAATAAATGGGAAATATTTACTCATGGAGGAAGAAATTCCACAGGCATTGATGCTATTGAATACTCAAAAATTATTGAAAAAAATGGCGCCGGGGAAATTCTTCTTACATCGATGGATAAAGATGGAACAAAAACAGGTTATGATCTTGAGTTAACAAGGGCTATTTCAAGCTTAGTATCTATACCGGTGATAGCATCAGGTGGAGTTGGTAATCTCGATCATTTATATGATGGTTTTAATACAGGTTTAGCTAGTGCGGTTTTGGCAGCCTCAATCTTTCATTATGGTGAATATTCCATAATGGATGCAAAAAACTATTTAATTAAAAAGGGAATACCAATAAGAATTTAATTATGTTTAAAAATTTAGAACAGCTTACAAAAAAGATAAAGAAACAAAAGAATAAAAATCCAAACATTTCATATACGGCAAGTCTTTTTAAGAAAGGAAAGAATTTTTGTATAAAAAAATTTATGGAAGAAGCAAGAGAACTTGCGGCTTCATCTAAATATTCTAATAAAAAAAATATAATTCACGAAGCTTCAGATCTATTATATCATTTCTTAGTTCTTCTTGAGTTTAAGAAAATTTCAATAACTTCAATTATGAAAGAGTTAAAGAGAAGACAAAAAATTTCAGGAATTCAAGAGAAGAAGAGTAGAAAAAAAAATGTACGATAAAAATAATATATTTGCTAAAATTTTAAGAGGAGAAATTCCCTGTGATAAAATTTATGAAGATAAGTTTTCCCTTGCGTTTAAAGATATTAATCCCCAAGCAAAAGTTCATGTTTTGGTAATCCCAAAAGGCGAGTATGTGGACATGAATGATTTTGCAGTTAATGCTAAAAGTGATGAAATTGAAGGTTTAATTAGAGCTTTGGGAAAAGTTGCTAGTATTCTAGGAGTGTCTACTTCTGGTTATAGATATTTAGGCAATAACGGCAGAGACGGTGGCCAAGAAGTTCCTCACCTACATTTTCATATCTTTGGTGGAGAAAAATTAGGAAGAATGATCCATAAATAAAATGGAAAGATCCATAGATAGGTTTTATCTACATCTTATTTCAAGGAACGATTTAATCCCATCAACTTGTAAAGAAAAAAATCTAGAAGTTATTCTAGAAAAAGAACCAACAGTAGATTTTTGTAAATTTCTTTATAAAGAAGTAGGAAGAGATTTTTTTTGGAGAGACAGACTCAAGTGGAGCGATCAAGATTGGTTGGATTATATCAGTAATGACTTTTTTAAATTATATATTTTAAAACAAAAAAATGAATTAGCTGGATATTATGAGTTACTTTATGATCCAAAAATTCCATCGATGGAAATTCCTTATTTTGGAATATTTAAAGAATTTTTTGGTAAAGGAATTGGCGGGCATTTATTAACTGATGCAATTTTAACTTCTTTTAATCAGAAGATTAACAAAGTGTGGGTTCATACGTGTACACTGGATCATCCTAATGCCTTAAAAAATTATCTTGCAAGAGGGATGTTAATTTTTAAAACAGAAAAGATATTTTTTAATCCAGAAAATTTATAAATTTTTATTTTGGGATTTCAAATTTTTCGTTTGTATTAATATTTATTGAAATATTCTTCATTAAGAATTCCAGACTAGATTTATCATAATTTTTTATTTTCCACCCAACAATATTCATTTCTTTAGAGTTAAAATAGATCTCAATACTTTCTTGAGAATTTAGATCAATAATTGCAATTATATTTTTATCTATTTTGTCGAATTTTTCTACTTTTGATAATTTTTCGATAATACTTTCTTTGTCTAACATAACGCCCAAAGGAGTATCTTTGATATTATAGTTATAATTCTTATTTTCTCTTCTGTTTATTAGGAATAAATAATCATCATTTACAATAATCTCTTTGTCTTCTTCTTCGTATAAACAGCGCATTTTTTTTGGGTAAACAATGAGACAATTGCCGTTTTCTACTATGTCATTTGTGTTTTGCGTGAAATTGAATTTAATAGAATTTATTTTTTTTAAATTTTCAATTATTTTATCCTTTTCTGATGCTTTCGCATTAACGCAGAAAGAAATTAACATTGTTAAAACAATGTATAAAAATTTCTTCATTTATTTTAATAGATTTCTCTTTTACCTACGTGATTTGCTGGGCTAATTATTTTTTCTTCTTCCATTTGATCAATAATTCTGGCCGCTCTGTTGTAACCAATTCCAAGTTTCCTTTGTAAAAAACTAGTCGATGCTTTGCCTTCAGTTTTAATTATTTCAACTGCTTTATTATATAATTCATCTTTTCCTTCTGAGTTTAAAACCACTTCATCATTTTCTTGTTCTTCAATCCTAGTTACTTCTTCAATGTAAGTTGGTGAGCCCTGAAGCCTTAAGAATGTTGAAATTCTTTCTATTTCTTTTTCAGAAACGTAAGGACCGTGAATTCTTATTATTCTGCTTGCTGAAGACATAAAAAGCATGTCGCCATTACCAAGTAATAATTCAGCTCCCTGCTCTCCTAATATAGTTCTGCTGTCTATTTTTGATGTTACTTGAAATGATATTCTTGTTGGAAAATTAGCTTTAATTGTGCCTGTTATAACATCAACGCTTGGTCTTTGTGTTGCCATAACTATATGAATTCCAGCAGCTCTAGCCATTTGCGCAAGCCTTTGTATGTAGTTTTCAATTTCTTTACCTGCAATCATCATTAAGTCCGCCATTTCATCAACTATGACAACAATGTAAGGCATTTTTTTCTTGCTCTCAGAAGATGCTTTATCGTTAAATCCTGAAATATTTCTCACTCCAATTTCAGTCATTTCTCGATATCTTTTTTCCATTTCTTTAACGACCCACTTTAGAGCTGTTGTTGCTTTTTTAGGCTCAGTAATAACAGGAGTTAAAAGATGTGGAATTCCTTGATAGATAGAAAGTTCCAACATTTTTGGATCAATCATAATAAGTTTACAATCTTCAGGTTTGTGCCTGTAAAGAATTGATAGAATTAAAGTATTAATGCAGACTGATTTTCCAGATCCTGTAGTTCCGGCAATTAAAAGATGCGGCATTGAAACTAAATCCCCAACAATCGGAAATCCTGAAATACTTTTTCCAAGTGTTATTGGAATTTTAATGTCTTTATTATTAAATTCTTTACTAGAAATTATTTCTTTTAACGCAACATTCTCTCTTACTTTGTTTGGTATTTCTATTCCTATGGTACTTTTGCCAGGAACAGTCGCCACCCTTGTTGATATAGAGCTTGTGTTGCGGGCAATGTCTTCAGAAAGATTAATAATTTTCGATGTTTTAATTCCTGCCGTTGGCTCAAATTCATATAAAGTTACAACAGGTCCGGCGCTTACCCTTTTTATTTCACCTGAGATACTAAAATCTAAAAGAACATTCTCGAGAAATTTTGATTGAGTTTTATAACTTTCCTCATCTAATTGATTTTCTATTTTTACTGGATCATCAAGTAATTTTATAGGAGGTATTTTAAAGCTTGTAGATCTTTCAGTCTTTGTACTTTCCAAAGGAAGTTGTTGTTGAGGAGAAATTTCTTGTATTGAGATTTCTTCTTGAATTTTTTGGGTGATATTTTCTTGTACAGGCACATTAATAGCAATTTCTTCAGTATTTTTTTTTTTAACGTATATTTTAAAGATTAATTTTGGAAAAAAACTTAATAAATTTCCTATGGTTATAAAAACAATTTTCCATTCTTGAATATTTAATCCTGCACTGAAATAAAAACATATTAGAGATATTGATAAAAAAATAACCGAAAGATAAGCTCCAAATGAATTATTTTTTATATTCAATTTTTCAGAAATAAAATTAGCAACAAAACCACCAAAGCCATTATCAGGAAGCCAAAAACTTTGATCAATATTAATTGAAAAGAATAAAGCTCCAAAAATTATCGATAAAATTAAGAATAATAGTTTTATAAAGAAATTCTCAATTTTTTTTCTAATTATTAAATATCCGCCCCAGATGATTAAGTTAAGAAATATTAAAAAAGCTAAAATACCAAAAGCTTGTAGAAAAAAATCAGAAAGATAATAAAAAAAGGAAAAGAATTTATTATGAATATTTTTTTCTGAGGGAAATACATAACTTATGCTGTTTGCTGAGTATGTTGTTAAGGAGATAAAGTACGCAAGACCAGAAAAAATAGTTACTACGCCAGAAAGCTCAATTAATTTTACTTTAATAAATGTTATTATTTTTTCCATGTTTTGCTTAGCGAATCACAATTAAAACCTTTGTATCATTAATATTCAGTTGATAGAATTCCAAAGCAAAAGACAATCATGCCTAACTCTCAAAAAATTTGTATTATTGGTTCGGGTCTAACAGCTTTAACCATTGCCTATCTGCTATCAAAATTTAATTTACAAATCGATATAGTTGAACAAGACCTTAAAAAAAAAAAAATTAAGCCAACTAAGTTAGCATTAAGCAAACATTCATTTGATCAATTATGTTCTTACGGACTAAAAGATATTAAAAAAAAATCTAATGTTGTTAAGAATATTTATTTACATGACTCTTATTCATCCATTAGCTTAAAACAAGATCTTCATTTTTCAGCATCTAACAAAAAAGAAGCTTTAGCTTATATTATTGATGGCAATATTTTATTTTCAGATATTAGTAAAAAAATAAAAAGTTTTAAAAATATTAACTTTGTAAAGAAAGAAATATCATCAATTAATGATAATAAATTTTACAAAGAAATTATCTTTAAAGATTTAACAAAAGAAAATTATAACCTTGTAATTTTCGCTTCTGCTAATAATCTTTTTTTATTATCAAAATTTAAATTAAGAAAAGTTATAGATAAGTCATATAACGAAGACGCATATGTTTTTAATCTACATCATAAAAAAATTATAAATAATTCTGCAAGGCAATTTTTTTTAAAAGATGGACCATTAGCTTTTCTTCCAGTTTCAAGAACAGAAACTTCTGTAATTTGGTCTATTAAAAATAATTCAATTAATAAAAAATACGTATCAAGCAAGAAGGATTTATCTAAATTTTTTAATACTCATTTCAAAGAATTATTTAATGAAATAATCTCTATCTCTGAGATTAATAAGTTTAATTTAAATTATACTTTTAATGAGTTAAAAGATTCCAAGAGAACCTTATTGTTTGGCGACATAGCCAATAAAATTCATCCCATTGCTGGTCAGGGTTGGAATATGACTTTAAGAAACATATTTTCTCTAATTAAAGTTTTTAAATATTCTGAAAATTTAGGTATGGAGATTGGCAATGATATTTTTATTAAAAAATATTTAGATGAGACAAGTTTAAACAATCTTACGTTTGCAACATTGATTGATGGGATTAGAAAAATATTTGATGTTAAGATCGATAGTTATGTTGCCATAAGAAAGAATACACTTTCTAATATTGATAAAAATTCTTTTATTAAAAAGAATTTTGTAAATATTGCTAATAAAGGTTTATTTATTTAATTTCTCGAATTTAAGTATTTTATTTTTCAAGTTAAGCCCACCCTTTGCTGAAAAACCACCTAATAAACCATCACATCTAATCACTCTATGACAAGGAATAAAAAGTAATAATCTGTTTTGGCCGCAAATTCTCCCGACATGCCTTGGATGTATTTTAGTTTTTTTAGAAATGAGATTATAAGAGACAGTTTTTCCATAGCCTATTTTTTTTATTTCATTCCAAACTTTTAACTGAGTTTCTGTTCCAACAGTTTTTGATTTAAAAGTAAATTTTTTTATTTTTTTATCTAAAAATTGTTTTATCTCTTTTTTAGCTTTTAATAATTCTGAGCTTTTTTTTTGTTTGGTTATTTTTCTGAAACTAATATCAGTAATGTAACCTTCACTTTCTTTAACAGTGATAATCCCTAGTTTTGTTTTAAAAGATAATTGGAAAGTTGACATTTATATTAAAACTAAATCATATCGTTTTTTTATGTCAATATTCGCATTAGCTACAGCGTCAGGAACTTCTGGTTTGGCAGTTATAAGAGTCTCCGGAAAAGAGGCTTTTAAAGTAGCTAAAACTTTAACTAAATCCAAAAAAATTAAACCAAGAATAGCTAATTTTTCTTCATTTTATGACAATAAAAATCAGATTATTGATAAGGGAATTTTTATATTTTTTCCAAAACCCAATAGCTACACAGGAGATGACGTCGTTGAATTTCATGTCCATGGGAGCAATGCTGTTATTAAATATTTTTTAAAAATCTTATCCACGTTTAAGAACTGTAGATTAGCTAAACCAGGCGAGTTTACTAAAACTGCTCTTCTTAATAAAAAAATAAACTTGTTACAAGCAGAGAGCTTAATTGATTTGATAAATTCAGAAACAGAACTTCAAAGAACTCAGGCTTTAAAAGTAATGAATGACGATACAACAAAAATTTATAATAACTTAAGAGATGAAATGATCAAAATACTCTCTGATTATGAGGCGGTTATTGATTTTTCCGACGATGAAGTAGGTGATAATGTCTTTTCAAATAATAGGGGTAAGTTATTGAAAATAAATGATAAAATTAAAGAAATTATACGAAAAGGTGAGAATTCAGAGAAAATTAGAGAAGGATTTAAGGTTTCAATCGTAGGACCAACTAATTCAGGCAAGTCCTCACTAATTAATTGTTTAGCTAATAGGCAGGTGTCTATTGTTTCTAATATCCCAGGCACAACTAGAGATCTTATTGAGACAAGTATTTTGTTAAATGGAAAACTAGTAAGATTTTTTGATACCGCTGGTTTTAGAAATTCAAAAAATATTATTGAGAAGAAAGGAATTTCATTAACAAAAAGTAATTTAAAAGACTCGGATTTAAAATTAATTATTTTTGATCATACAAAAATTATCGATAAAAAAATTTTAAAACTATTTGATGAAAAATCAATTTTAGTTCTTAATAAAATTGATATTAAAAAATCAAAGAAATTTTTAGAAGATAAAATTTACAAACCAATTAGAATTTCAGCAAAAAAAAATATAGGCGTCTCGAAACTTATTAAAACAATATCAAAAAAAATTGACGATCATTTCAAAGTTAATGAAGATAATATTATTTCAAGGCAAAGGCATGTAAAAAGCCTTGAAAATACTGTCTTTTTTATCAATAGATGTCTTAATAAAAAATCTATTAATCAGATCGATTTAGCAGCGGAAGATTTAAGATTAGCTGTTAGAAATCTTGGAGAAATAGTTGGATACGTTAATGTTGAAGAATTATTAGATAGAATCTTTAAAGATTTTTGTATCGGAAAATAGCATAAAAATACCTTATCTTTTGAGTTAATGGGATATATAAACCCCATATGAATTTAGAGAAAAATTTTGATATAATTGTAATTGGAGCTGGGCATGCAGGCTGCGAAGCCGCTGCTGCTGCAGCAAGATCAGGTGTTAATACTGCTCTTATTACAAATTCACTCGCTACAATTGGTGAAATGTCATGCAACCCCGCAATAGGTGGATTAGGCAAAGGTCACTTAGTCAGAGAAATTGATGCATTAGATGGGATCATGGGAATTATTGCTGATCAATCGGGAATACAATTTAGATTATTAAATAGTAGCAGAGGTCATGCTGTGAGAGGACCAAGAACGCAATCAGACAGAGAACTTTATAAAAAATACATGCAAAAATTACTATTAAGCTACTGTAATTTAAGCCTTTTTTATGATCCTGTAACAAAGTTTGAATTTAGCAAAAATAAAATTATTTCAATTGAAACTAAGTCTGGAAATTCATTTACAGCAAAAAAATTTATTTTAACAACGGGCACTTTCTTAAATGGCCTTATTCACATTGGTGATGAAAAGATTTCAGCAGGAAGAATAGATGAAAAACCAACCTTAGGATTAAGTGAGCAGTTAAAAAAATTAAATTTTAAAATTGGTAGATTGAAGACTGGCACTCCACCTAGACTTGATGGAACAACAATTAATTATGATGAGCTTGAAATGCAAGACGCTGATGATAACCCTTTTTTCTTCTCTTATTTAACTAAAAAAATTAACGCAAAACAAATTTCTTGTGGGATGACTTATACTAATGACAAGGTTCATAAAATTATTGAAAAAAATTTAAAGCGTAGCGCAATGTATTCTGGATCGATTAAAAGTATCGGCCCTAGATACTGCCCTTCTATAGAAGATAAGATCGTAAAATTTAAAGATAAGCAACGTCATCAAATTTTTTTAGAACCTGAGAGTCTTACAACGAACATAGTGTATCCAAATGGCATATCAACCTCTCTTCCAAAAGAAATCCAACAAGAAATATTATTTAAAATCAATGGTTTAGAGAACGTTCGCATGATAAGACCTGGATACGCAATTGAGTATGATTATGTGTTTCCAACTGAGTTAGATTTTACTCTTAAAACAAAAAAAATAGAAAATTTGTATCTTGCAGGTCAAATAAATGGAACAACAGGATACGAAGAGGCAGCCGCACAAGGAATAGTGGCAGGTCTTAATGCTGCTCAGTCGGTTAAAAATTTAGAACCATTAAAATTTGAGAGATCTCAGTCTTACATCGGAGTTATGATTGATGATTTGATTACTAAAGGAGTGAGTGAGCCTTACAGAATGTTTACCTCTAGAGCAGAATATAGATTAACACTAAGAGCTGACAATGCTGATTTAAGATTAACTCCTTTAGCTATTAAACATAATTTTATATCTGAAATTAGAAAGTCTAAATTTATCAACAAAATCAATGACTTAAGTGATTTTAAAACTATATTATCCAATAAGATCGTATCACCTACTGTTTTAAAAAAAAATGGAATTAAAATCTCTCAAGACGGAAGAAAAAAATCACTATTGCAGATTTTGAAATTTAAAGATGTGACTTTAGAAAAAATTAGATCTATGTTTTCAGATATACCAAAGTATGATGATGAAATTGAGAACTTAATAAAAACAGAGTCTCACTATAGTGGGTATATAGAACAGCAAAAAAGAGACATAAGTATATTTGAAAAAGATGAAAACCTCATAATACCGAAAAACATTAATTATGACTTAATTTCTGGTCTTTCAAATGAGGTAAAAAGAAAATTGGATGACATAAAGCCATTAACTTTTGGCCAGGCACTTAGAATAGACGGAGTAACTCCTGCTGCAATTAACATATTGATGATTTATTGTAAAAATACTCTTAAAAAGGCATCTTAGAATATGGATAAAGATGTTGAGTTTTTTATTAAAAAATTCAATGTTTCACGTGAAACAACAGAAAAATTAAATAAATATAAAGATTTTATATTAAGCAGTAATAAACTCCTAAATTTGATAGGAAAAACAACAGAAAATCAAATATTTACAAGACATTTTGTAGATTCAGCTCAAATATATGATTTAATTGAAGATAAATCAGAAATTATTGATCTAGGCTCAGGAGCTGGATTCCCAGGAGTTGTATTAAAAATATTAATGGATAATAACAAAATTCCTGGAAATATTACATTAATTGAAAAAAGTCCAAAAAAATGTAAATTTTTACAAGATTTATCATATAAATTGGGCTTAACTTTAAAGATAGTTAATTTGAAACTAGAAAATTTTAAGTTTAATAAAATTTCAACAATAGTTTCAAGGGCATTTAAGAAGACCGTTGATACAATAGATATTCTTTTGAAAAATAATGATAAAATAAGAAATATCATATTAATTAAAGGCAAAACTTATCAACAAGAATTAGAAGAGGCAAAAAAAAAATATACTTTTGATGTAGAAAAATTTAGAAGCATCACATCAGATGAATCTTATATTCTTAAAATTAGTAATATTAAACCTAATGCAACTTGAAGTTGTAA
Organism: Fontibacterium abundans (SeqCode); assembly: GCF_965235095.1. Taxonomy (GTDB): domain Bacteria; phylum Pseudomonadota; class Alphaproteobacteria; order Pelagibacterales; family Pelagibacteraceae; genus Fontibacterium; species Fontibacterium abundans. The sequence goes on from NZ_OZ249405.1 coordinate 1,053,500, forward strand.
ATGCCTAGGATAATTTCTGTCATAAATCAGAAGGGTGGAGTTGGTAAAACTACCACAGCAATTAATCTGGCCGCAGGGCTTGCTCTTAAAAATTATAAAGTTTTGCTTATTGATCTTGACCCTCAGGGCAATGCTTCAACAGGAGTTGGGATTAATCAGAGCGAAAGAGAAAAATCTATTTATGATTTACTAATAAAAAAAGATTCTTTTTTTGAATGTTTAAAAAAAACTAAGATAGAAAATTTAAGCATCATACCAGCAAATGCTGATCTATCAGGACTTGAAACTGAAGTCGCAAATAATTCTCAAAAAGCTTTTTTATTAAAAAATATTATTGATGATCCTGTAAACAAGTTAGAAAAAGAGAAATTTTCATACATTATAATAGATTGCCCTCCGTCGCTTAGTCTTCTTACGATCATGTCTCTAGTCATTTCTGATTCATTAGTTGTTCCATTACAAACAGAGTTTTTTGCGTTAGAGGGTTTAAGTCAATTAGTAAAAACAATCGACCGTATAAAAATTAATTTAAATCCAAATTTACAAATACAAGGCATAGTCCTAACAATGTATGATAAGCGAAATAAGCTTTGTGCTGATGTTGAAAAAGAGGGAAGAAACTTTTTTGGAAATAAGGTTTACAATACAAACATACCTCGAAATGTAAGAATTTCAGAAGCACCATCATTTGGAATGCCAGTTATTTTGTATGATAAAAATTGCACTGGTTCTTTAGCTTATAACCAGTTTGTTGATGAATTTTTAAGTAGAGAAAATTTAGAAGAAAAAAAAGTTGCTTAAATGATTGGAAATAAATTTAAAGGTTTAGGAAAAGGTTTGTCAGCATTAATGGGGGACATTCCTCCAGAAAATGTTCAAACTAAAAGTTCCTCAGAAAAAATTCCTATACATTTTGTATATGCAAATCCATCTCAACCAAGAAAGAATTTTAATCAAGAATTATTAAACGAACTTTCTGAGTCAATAAAGGAACAAGGAATTATTCAGCCAATATTAGTTAGAAAAAAAGCAGAAGACAAATATGAAATTGTCGCTGGAGAAAGAAGATGGAGAGCAGCTCAACTTGCAAAAATTCATGAAGTGCCAGTTATTATTTTAAATGTTGATGACAAGAAATCCTTAGAATTTGCAATATTAGAAAATATTCAAAGATCTGATTTAAACGGAATAGAAGAAGCTTTGGGTTATGATAATTTAGTAAAAAAATTTGGATATTCTCAAGAAACATTATCAAAAATTTTAGGAAAAAGTAGAAGTCATATTGCTAATACGCTTAGGCTTGCGGGATTGCCAGAAGAAATAAAAAAGATGATTTCAGACGGGTTGTTAACAGCAGGACACGCAAGATGTTTAGTCAATGTTCCTGATAATGTTAGACTTGCAAAAATAATAGTTAACAAGAATCTTTCTGTAAGGCAGGCTGAATTTTTAGTTAAAAAAGAGCAAGTTTTTTTAGGTTCAAAAAGAATTCCAAAGAATAATAAAGATACAAATATAAAATCTTTAGAGAGTGATCTCGGACTTTTGATGGGAATAAAAGTGGATATTAAAAATAAAAAGAATAATTCTGGAGAAATTAAATTTTCTTATAAGAATCTTGATCAGTTAAATAAAATTATTAGCGTTCTTAAGGGCTATTTTAGATAGGTTTTGCGTTAAAAAATAATAAAATTGAGTATCTTGGCTTAAATCATTTCTCTTAAATTCAGTTTCAATAATATTTAAATTACTAAGAAATTTTTTAAGATTATTAGCGCTCCAAATTTTTAAGATATTTTTTATTCTATCCTTGTCTTTCCAAAAAATAGGTGGCTTGTAACTTTCAATTCTTTCATCTATTGAAAGATTTTTATTATTCTTTTGTATATCAAGAATTTTAATTATGAATGACCTTAGAATAATAATAATTTCTATGAAATTTTTTTCATAATTAGACATATTGGATATAAATTCATTAATATTCTTTGCATTTTTGGATAGTAAAATATCAATAATTTCATCGTTCTTTTTTAGATCTACATCGGTACAAATTTCTTCGATGATTTGATCTGTAATCTTTCCTGAATTTTTATATAGAGTTAATTTTTCAATTACTTCTTTTATCTTTGATCTTTTCAAAGAAGATGAATTTATAATAGTTTCATTTTGAGAATCCGGTAATTGAATATTGTTTGTCTGTAGTTGTTGTGTAAGAAATTTTTTTATATCAAATTTAGTTTCTTGATAACAAGGAATGCAAATAGCTAATTTATCGTATTCTCCAAATTGTCTTAATTTTGAATTCTTTAAAAGTATTTTAGAGTTCAGAATAATAATATTATCACTAATATTATTTTTTAATTCATTAATGATTTCTAATATTTTGTCAGAACAGTTTTTAATTATTGAAATATTTTTATTATCATCAAACAATGATCCGTTTAGATAGTAATTAATAATATTGTCTGGATTTTTCATTATATCTTCTTCAAAAAAAGATTTTGATATTTTTTTATCTTCTATAAATTTAGATGTAATTTGTTGGTTTAAATCATTAATCAAATCTTGATTTTCTCCATACAAAAGAATTACTTTCTCTTTAAAAAAATCTTTTTTTTTTAGAAGTATCTCTTGTGATTTTAAGAGCATTTAAACTAATTTAATGAGACTTTAGATTTAAATAAAATATTTTGAATTATAGAATCTAATAATAATCTTTTTTCATTATTTTTTACTAGAATATTATTTGATAAATTATCGGTTACAGAAACTCTTTTATCTTTTGTTATCGCATCTTGGTATATTACAACCCCGTTTTTATCTTGAAATTGATAGCTTACTGTCAATTTAAGTATTTCTTCCGTAGATATTCCTCTTGAATCAACAAGAGAGCTTTCTGCTGTATCATAAATTTGAGCTTTAAATATATAAGCGTTCAAATTTTTTTCTTCCTTTTTAAAATTTAATTTTTGCTCTAAATTAAAAGCTAGATCTTTATCACCGACTATTTCTGATTTAGAAATAATTACTTGTTTAGAATTTCCAGTATATATAGGCGAGAAACCACAATGAGTTAAAGCAACTGAAATTATAATAGCTAAAAAAAATTTATTTATCATTAGTAACAATATTAAGCAGTTTATTTTTTATAAAAATCTTTTTAATTATATTTTTTTCATCTAATATAACTTTAATATTTTTAATTGCTAAGGATTTACTAAAAATATTTTCTTCACTTTCATCATTAATAGCGTTGATAATGGCCCTTTTTTTACCGTTTATTTGAATTACAACATCAAAGTGATCTTTTTTTATAAGAGTATTTTCAATCTTAGGCCACTCTTGTGAACTTAGATTATTTTCTTTTGTAATTTTTTCCCAGCATTCATTTGCGATGTAAGGAATGAAGGCAGATATAATAATTAAATATTTTTTATAAGCATTGATAATGTCCTCCTCATTTAAGGTTTTTTTATCAATTTCTTCACTAAGATTATTTAAAAAAATATAAAGCTTAGCAACTGCAACATTGATATGAAATTTTTCTATACATTCTGTGATTTCTTTTATTAGGATATTTGTTTTAATTAAAAAACTATTGTCAGTTTCTTCTTTTTCTTTTTTATAAATTTTTATTTTTTCACAAACACGCCATATTTTTTGTATGTATTTAAATGCACCCTGAATGCCGCTGTCACTCCATTGGATATCTCGATCCGGAGGACTATCTGATAATATGAACCATCTTACAGCATCTGCACCATAAATTTTAATAATATCATCGGGATCAACAATGTTTTTCTTAGATTTAGACATGGCCTGACTGTCTCCTTTTAAAATCTTTTCTTTATTATTTAAAAAATAAGATCCATTTTTTTCAATAACTTCTTTTGGAAAAACCCATTTACCTTTTTCTGTTTTAAAAGTTGGATGACATACCATTCCTTGAGTAAAGAGATTTTTAAAAGGTTCAGAAACTTTTAATTTAAATTCATCTTGTAGCGCTAGAGTAAAGAATCTTGAATATAAAAGATGAAGTATGGCGTGTTCAACGCCGCCAATATATTGATCTACTGGCATCCAATAATTGGCTTCATCTACATTAAAAGGTCGCACATTTTCTTTCGGGGAACAGAAACGAAGAAAATACCAAGAGGAATCTACAAATGTATCAAGCGTATCGGTTTCACGAATAGCTTTCATTCCGGTTTCTGGACATTTTGTAAATTTCCATGTGGGATGATTCTCCAATGGATTTCCTGATTTATTAAAATCTACATCTTTAGGTAATTCGACAGGCAGATCTTTTTCTGGAACTAAAATAACCTCCCCATCCTCTCTGTACATAATTGGAATTGGACATCCCCAATATCTTTGTCTGGATATTCCCCAGTCTTTAAGACGATAAATTATTTTAGAATTTCCTATTCCTCTATCCTCTATTTTTTTAATCGCAAATTTTTTTGCATCTTCAACACTTAAATCATTAAGAAAATCTGAATTAATAATATAACCATCCTCAGTGTATGCCTGATCATGAATTATGATAGATTTGGATTTATTAGGACTTACGACGGGAATTATTTCTAGATTATATTTTTTGGCAAATTCTAAGTCTCTCTGATCGTGTGCTGGACAACCAAATATAGCTCCAGTTCCATAATCCATGAGTATAAAATTAGCCACATAGATTGGTATTTTTTTATTTAAAAAAGGATGTGAGGCAAAAAATGAAGTTTTAAAACCTAATTTTTCATTTTTAGACAAAGTTGACTCTGTACCAATATTTTTTAAAGCAAGTTCTTTAAAATCTTGAAAATTTTTTTCATTCTTAAAACACTCAGTAAAAGGATGATCAGGGGCAATAGCAATAAACGAAGCTCCAAATATTGTGTCTGGTCGTGTGGTAAAAATTTTAATTTTAGTATTTTTAAAATCTGAAATAAAATCAACCTCGCAACCTACAGATTTCCCAATCCAGTTTTTTTGCATTAATCTCACTTTTTCTGGCCAGCCCTTTAAATCATCAAGGGATCTTAATAATTGATCAGAATATTTTGTAATATTTAAAAACCATTGATTTAATTCTTTTTTCTCAACGATTGCTCCAGACCTCCATCCCTTGCCATCAATCACTTGTTCATTTGCAAGAACTGTATTGTCAATAGGATCCCAGTTGACATAACTTTTCTTTTTATAAGCAATTCCTTTTTTAAAAAGGAGAGAAAATAAAATTTGTTGATGTTTGTAATATGAAGAATCACAAGTAGAAATTTCTTTATCCCAATCAATGGACAATCCTAAACACTTTAATTGTTTTTTCATTGTGGAGATATTTTTTAATGTCCAATCTTTTGGATGCAGATTATTTTGTATTGCCGCGTTCTCAGCTGGAAGACCAAAGGCATCCCAACCCATTGGATGCAAAACATTGTAACCATTTAATCTTTTGAAATTAGCTATAATGTCACCCAATGTATAATTTCTGACATGCCCCATATGAATATTTCCAGATGGATAAGGAAACATTTCAAGGCAATAAAATTTTTTTATTAAATTTTTTTTAGTTTTAAATACTTGATTTTTTTCAAAAAAGGATTGCCACTTACTTTCAACGACTAAAGGATTATAATTTTCCATCCTTTAAAAACTACTTTTTTTCTTTTTTAGCTTCTTCAATTTTTAAAGTACGGGCGGAAGCAATAATGCTCTCTTTAATAGAGCTTGCAAAGTTTTGATCAAGAGTTGAATTTGAGCAGCGCTCTGCAGTTTCACAAATTTTTTTATGAGCTATTATTTTAATTGACTCTGATCTTAGCTCGTTATTTAAAAACTGAACTGAAATTTTTATTTGCTCCTTAGGATTATTAGTTTGTGAATACCAATCATAAATAATAACCCCTCCACTATAATCAGCATTAAGTAACGGTAAAAAGTCTAAGGATTTTAGTGTGGCTCGCCATAATACATTTGAACTTGCAAATTCAAAGTTCCCGCTTCCAGAACCTTTTCCAATTTTATTTATATCCCCAAAAATTCCACCACCTTTATCTGCAAATTCTCTTGCTCTTTTATCGGGATTTGGCTCCATTCTTATAACTTCACCAGTAGCCACGTCTTTTTTTGCACATGCAAATAAAAAAAAAAGAGATAAAATAATTGAGATTTTAAGACTATTCATAAAATTTATAATTTTTAAAATATACAAAAAATCCAATAAATTAAAGATATTTAACTAAAAATGTGATATAAATACAACAATGAATAAGAAAAAATTCAAATATCTAAAATATAAGACAAAAGAGAGATGGATATTGGTAGAAAGTTACGTGCGTTAGTTAATTACTAACAAATTAAACAATAAATAATAAATAAACATGAAAAAACTATTGTTAACAAGTGCATTAGCTGGAGCAACTTTAGTTGCAAGCAATGCGATTGCTCAAACAACTGTATCTGGTAATTTAGATATATCGTTTAAAGCAATTTCAGGTGAAAGCGCTTCGACAGGAACAGGTTCTGCTGCGTCACACCGAGGCTTTGGTAAAGAAGCTCAATTAAACATCCAGAATAAAGGAAAACTAAGCAACGGTATGGATTATGCTGCTGGTTTTGCAATTGAGGATGATGGTAACCAGGGCACTACTATTTTTAATGAAAATACTTTCATTAACTTTACGTCTGGATCAACAACTTTGACTTTAAGCCAAGATCATATCCAAAACAGCGATAGAACTCTTGCTACTTTTGTTGGTTTACCTCCTCAAGATATAAGTAATACAAGTAACACATCTCAGGTAACTACAGATGGTTTCATAGGTGGACCTGGTGCAGATCCTGCACAAGCTTTTGGTGTTGGAATAATTCAAGCTACACCAATGGGAAATTTCTCAGCACTTTACGTACCTAGCAATTCAGGTGCTGCTGGTGATGCCTATGGTGCAGAAAACGGCACAAGAGATAACGCTGATGAGTCTGCATATGAATTAGGATTTGTGGGTGGACTTGGAGTAAAAGGTTTATCTGCTCATGCTTTCATGAACAAAGAAAGCAAAGCGAACGCTGATACAAGAGATGTTAAAGGTCAAAACTTTGGTGTTTCTTATAATTTTGGCCAAATTACTGCAGGTTATAACTATAAAAAATCTGAGTTTGGTACAAAAGGAAATGCAGCTGCATTTGGTGCTACTCCAGTAAGTGATACTAAACAGCATGAATATGGTTTAGCGTTTGCAGTATCACCAACGCTTACAATTGGTGCTAACTATGCCAAAGCAGAAAATAACGGAACTGGTGCAAAAGCTGATGCTGATAGCAAAAGTTTAGCAGTTGGTTACAATTTAGGCGCTGTAGTTTTATCAGCACAAGTTGCTCAGCAAGAAAACATTGATTTTGCTACTGGTACGACAGCAAAAGATATTGATGTGCTTTATTTAAGAGCTTCAACAAAGTTTTAATTATCTAAATAATTAATTCAAATTAAACCCGCTTACATTAAATTGTAGGCGGGTTTTTTTATTTTAAGATCAAAAATTAATTTTTTAAAAGCAATAGATCTTGCTTTTGTTAACTTGATCTTTTTAAGACTGCCTAAATTTATTCCACCCAGAGCACATACATCTGTCTTCCAATTAAGTGTTATCTGGTTAAATCTGTGAATATTTAAAATGTTATTTTTTGAGTATTTTTCATTATAAAATATGGGTGATAACATTACTAATTTGCATTTTTGCTTTAGTTTATAAAAATATTCCCTTTGGTTATGTGCAGAGCCAATAACTTTGAAATTCTTTTTAAATAAAATTGGTCTAATTGTACTTGTGTTTTTTGCATCTAAAAATATGCCGTTTGCTTTATATTTAGTGCATTTTTGATAATTATTCTTAAAAAGAAATGGAATTTTATTAATTTTTGCAAATTTAATTATAGATAACTCATTTTCTAACAATTCTTTTTTATCAATATCTACTATTATAGTTATATCCTTAAATTTTAGCAGATTTTTTTTAATTATATCGTTAATTTTATCTAAAAAAACATAAGGTTTATAAAATAGTTTATTCGTCATATATAAATACTATGTATATAGAAAAAAATTACAATTACATTTCAACTACAGTTAAATCTCTCTCTGCTAAAACGGAACTTATTATCGTTAGCAAAAATCAAGATATAGAAAAAATAAATAGACTTATTAAATTAAACCATATTCATTTTGGAGAAAATAGAGTTCAAGAAGCCTCTCTAAAATGGAAAAATTTAATTTTAGATAATCTTCAATTAAAGCTTCATTTAGTTGGAAAGCTTCAGTCTAATAAAGCAAAAGATGCATTTAAAATTTTTCATTATATTCATACTTTAGATAATGAAAAACTTGCCCAAATTTTTGGAAAACTTGAAAGTGAACAATTAAAGAAAATTAAATATTTTATTCAAGTAAATATAGCGAATGAACAACAAAAAAACGGGATCTCGGTTGATAAAGTAGATCAGTTTTTAAAATATTGTGTTAATGACTTAAAATTAAACGTTATAGGTTTAATGTGTATTCCCCCAGTAGAAGGTGATTCAGGTCTATATTTTAAGAATTTATCTGAACTTGCGAAAGTAAATAATTTAAAAGAACTTAGTATGGGAATGAGCAATGATTACGAGTGTGCAATTAATTGTGGTGCAACCTTTGTAAGAGTTGGAACTAAAATCTTTAGCGAAATTTAGTTTATTAAAACTTTAGTATTTTTTCTAATTGTTTTAACTAAGTTTATTAAATGAGATTTTTTCAGGCCAATGCATCCTGCGGTGCTTTTATAATTTTTATTGGCAACATGAATAAATATTGCACTGCCTTTGTCTTTGATTATTGGCTTCATATTGTAGTTCAAAGCTAGAATTAAATCGTAAATATTATCCTTTCTATATAATTTTTCATGTCTATATTTATTTGGGAGCTTTACTAGCTGATTATACTTTTTACTTTTTGGGTCATCGCACCAACCCATATTTTTTTTTATTTTAATAAGTTTTAAATTTAATGGTATTTTTTTTACTCGATCATCTCTGTAATAAATTTTAACTATTTTATATGTTCCCTTTGGAGTGATGTTATCACCTTCTTTTCTTTTTACACCAACACCACCTTTTCCCAAGGAACATTTAAATTTAAGATTTTTATATTTTAAGTAGCCAGATTTATTTATAATAATCATATTAAATTTATTATATATGCTTTTATGAATAATATTCATCTAAACGTTCTAGGTTCAGACGCATTCTTAAATTTACTCAATGAGCTTGAGTTTAATAATATTTTAAATCTTAGTAGCCAACTAAATCATAATAATAAAAAAATATCTGTTAAAATTTTATTTGCTGATAATTTTAAAATAAGAGAGGTTAAAAATTATTTATTAGAAAATGCGCCAATTATTTTATTTTTAAACCATAAAGATTATATAAAAAAAAATAATTTAAAGTTACTTGATTTTCAAGTGAGCTTGGAGCTGCCCGTTGAAATTTTATCTTTTAAAGAAATTTTAAATATTTTAATTACAAAATATAACTTTTTTAAAAAATCTAAAATTATAATTCAAGACTATGAGATTGATTCTAATGAACGATCTATAACTAAAAAAAAAATAAAAGTTAAACTTACAGAAAAAGAACTAGAGTTAATTTTGGCTCTTAATAATAATAATGGATTAAATAAATCTTTTTTACTTAAAAATATTTGGAAGCATAGTCTTGATTTAGATACCCATGCTTTTGAAACGCATCTACATCGTTTAAGAAAAAAAATTAATAAGCACTTTAAAGATAAAAATTTTATAGTTGAAAAAAATTCACTATATTTTCTGACTAACTAAGTCTTGCTCCAATTTTTTGAATAATTTTTGCTGCAAGTTGAGATCCTGTTTGAAGACATTTTTTAATATTAGATTTATCTAAATATTCTTTAAAAAATCCAGATGCAAATAAATCACCCGCGCCTGTTAAATCTAAAACTTTTTCAACTTTAGTACTTTCACAGTTTATAATTTCATTATTTAAAATAGCTATACTGCCATTTTCACTTCTAGTGATGATAATAAGTTTATTAATATTTTTAAGTTCGTTCATACTATCTAATAAATTATTTTTCCGGATTAGTTCATTTATTTCGTTTTCATTTCCAATTAAGATACTTAAATCATTTTTTAATAATTTAAAAAAATCTTCTCTATGCCTAGTGACACAAAAAATATCAGATAAACTCATGGCAATTTTAATGTTATGTTTTTTTGCAAGGTTAATTACATGTTTAAACATTTCTTCACTTGTTCCTTTATCCCAAAGGTATCCTTCTAAAAAAATAATCTCATAATCTTTAATACGATCCTCATTAATATCTTCTTTTGAAAGTTGAGATGAAATTCCAAGATAAGTACACATGGTTCTCTCAGAGTCTGGGGTTATAAAAATAATAGATGCACCCGTTGATAATTTCTCTTTGTTTTCAGAGTAGAGAAAATTTACATTAATTTTTTCAAGACTTTTTTTATAAATTTTTCCAAATTCATCAGAGTTTATTTTTCCTATAAAGGATGGATTTCCGCCAAGATAAGATATTCCTGCCATGGTATTTGCAACAGAGCCACCTGCCTCAATTTTTTCAATCTTAATTGTGCTTTTTAAACTCTCAAACTCCTCTTTTTTAATGAGTTTCATTGAACCTTTAGTAAGGTCATTTCTTAATAAAAAATCATCATCCACTTTTACAAATACATCCACAATAGCATTTCCGATACCAAGAATTTTTTTAGACATTTTTATCTTTATACAGACAAATTTTATTAATTACACATTTTACACAAATTGGATTTCTAGATTTGCAGACATATCTTCCATGCAAAAGGATTAAATGATGGGCTTTCTTTAGGAATTTGTTAGGCAAAATTTTTAAAAGTTGTTCTTCTACTTGATTTGGATTTTTACCCTTTGTTAAGCCTGTTCTGTTGCTTACCCTAAATACATGGGTATCGACTGCTATGGTTGGTTTGTTGAAAACAGCGTTTAATACAACGTTCGCAGTTTTTCTCCCGACACCTGGAAGTTTTATTAAATCTTCAAAATTATCTGGAACTCTGCTTTGATGCTTTTCAACTAAAATTTTTGAAAGATGATAAAGGTTTTTGGCTTTCATATTAAAAAGCCCAATGCTTTTTATCATTATTTTAATTTTTTTAATTCCAAGGTCAGTAAAATGTTTTGGTGTATAATAATTCTTATAAATATCTTTTGTAACATTATTAACATTTGTATCCGTGCATTGAGCAGAGAGAACAACAGAAGTTAATAGTGTAAATTGATTTCTATATTTGAGTGAGGTTTCAGGATTTTTAATTGATTTGTTTAATAATTTAATAAGTTTTAAGGCTTGTAATCTATTTAATGCCATCAAAATTATAAAATATTAAACTACTTAAGGTTAAACATATCCTGCATATTAAATAGGCCTTTATTCTTTTTTTTTATCCATATTGCAGCATTTAATGCTCCTTCTGCAAATAACTCCCTTGAAAAAGCAGTGTGTTTTAACTCAATATTTTCAATTTTATTATTATAAATGACTGAGTGTTGGCCTACGGTTTTGTCCTTTCTTTTAATAAAAAAATTAATTTTATTGTTTTGAAGATCTCCTTTTTTATTTAAAAAGTATTTACCTGTTAATTTATCTAAATTTTTGCCTTTACCTTTTGCAACAGCACTTGCCAGCATAAGCGCAGTACCAGACGGATAATCTATTTTTGCTTTATGGTGATTATCTAAAATACCAATTTGATAATTATTAGGGATTTTCTTTGATAAAATCTTTGTAATGTATTCAAGTAAATTGATCCCTAAACTCATATTTCCTGATTTAAATATAGCAATTTTTTTTGAATAATCTTTTATTAAATTTTCTTCTTTTTTTGTAAAACCTGTTGTTCCTATGATAACTTTTTTATTTAATTTTTTTGCAAATTTTAAAACTTCAATTGAAGATTTGGGTCTTGAAAAATCGATGATAACATCGGTCTTTTTAAATGCTTCTAAATTATTATTTTGAATTTGCAGACCTTTAATCTTTTTTCCAAAATTTAGATCTGTTAAGCTATGAAGCCTTAAAGATTTATTTTTTAATACTTGGTTTATTAACATTTGTCCCATACGACCGAGGGCACCAACAATTGTAATGTTAATTTTTTTCATTTTATTTTAAATAAGTTTTTTAATTAATTTATATATATATTTTCTATTTTTTCATTACTCAAATACATGTTGTAGATTTTAGAGTACGCTCTCTCTAGATTATTAGTATAGGTATTTACATCAGACAAAATTTTTTTATTTACCATAATTTTATTCTTTATTTTTTTTAGTTCCCCCACATTTTCTGCTAGTTTAATAGCTGTATTTACATACTCTTCGGCGTTATAAGTTATTAATTCTTTAACATTAATAGCATTTAACAAGCTTCCACTCACCCTGCTTGCAAAGCTTTCACCACATAATGCTAATAACGGTAGATCTTTTTGTAAACATTCATTAGCGGTTGTGTGGGCACAATAGGGAAAGGTATCTAAAAAGAGGTCGGCATATTTGAATCTCTGCAAATGCTCATTCAAATTGACTTGGTGACAAAATATTATTCTATTAGAGTCAATGCTGCTTTTCATAAATTCATTTAATAAATTTTTCTCAAAATCTAAATTATCAGCTAAAATCCAAAGAACACTTTTTTTAACTTTTTTTAAAATTTTAACCCAAAGATTAAATATATAAGGATTTATTTTGTAGGAACCGTTTAAGCTGCAAAATATAAATGTATCTTCTGGCAGATTAAACATTTTTTTGGTGAAAGACTTTAAATCAGTATTTTCAATTTTATTACTTGGCTGATAACAATTTGGAAGATAAATAATTTTTTCTAAAAAATTATTTTCATAATTTTTTTTTACGATAAATTGATCAGCAATTATATAATCAATGTTATTATGTCCTGCTGTCCCAGGGTAACCTAAAAAATTTACCTGAACAGGAGCAACTTTATCATAAAAAATCTCAGGATTTGCATTTCTAGTATAGCCCATTAGATCCACAGCTATATCAATTTCAAATTTTTTTATGGTGGAAGAAATTTTATCGAGTTTGTAAGAACTTAAATCTATTAAATTGGTTGAACGAGAAATTTTTTTTGTAAAATTATCTGATAATGCATTTAACTTAAAGGCGTAAATATCAAATTTATCTTTGTTATGCATCTCAAAAGTGTCAGAAATTAGCTGAGACACTGGATGCCTCATGAAATCGTGAGATATGTATCCAACTTTAATCTTATCTTTTTTTTGTAAATTGAACGAAATATTTTTTTTGATATTTAAATTGTATATAAAATTTTCAAAATTTTTTTTTTGCAAAAAAGTTGAGTCAGTTAAAGATAGAGAATAAAAGGGTAATATAGAAAAGTTTGTACTAAAAATTTTTTTTTTTAAACTATCAACCTGTTCATTAATTTTATTCCAATCTCCAGTTTTCAATTTAGCAAGGAAAAGTGTACCCCGATCTTTTTCTTCATCATATTTAATAGAAGTTTCCAGATCTTTGATTGCTAATTTAAAATTATTAATCTTATAATAAGTTTCACCACGGTTTAAATATGCATCGGAGTAGTTTTTTTTTATTTTAATTGCCATTGAGAAGCATTCAATTGCTTCAATATTTTTATTAAAACTTGAAAATAAATTTCCTAAATTCTTGTAAGCTTCATAATAATTCTTATTTAACTTGATTGCTTGTAAATAATTCTGTTTTGATTCATTAAAATTTTTTAGATGAAAGTGAGCTAGACCAATATTATTAAAAGCTTGAAAAGAATCAGGATTAATTTTAATGGCTTGCCCGTATGATTTTATTGCCTCATTAAATTCTTTCTTTTCTATATAATAATTACCAATGTTATTATGCAGCGGACTATAATTTTGATTTATTTTCAAAGCTTTGTTAAAATTTAATATTGCTAAATCTAGTTTTTTTAAATTTAGATAAACTAAGCCTAAATTATTTAAAGCAATATAATTTAAATCATTTATTTGTAATGATATCTTTAGGTACTCCAAACTTTTTTTATAATCTTTTCTTTGAGCTGAAATGGCTCCTAATAGATTTAAAGCATTAAAATCTAGATTATTATTCTTTATTATTTGAAGTAGAATGTTCTCAGCTTTTTTAAATTCATTTGAATTATACAAAGCTATAGCTTGTTCTAATTCAATATTACTCATTTAAAATAAATATTATTTTATAAATAATAACATTTATAGTAAATTAATAATTCTCCCAGAAATTTTTAATTTTATTTTTAAAATCTTTTATAATTGAAAGATTTTTATTATCTTCTAAGGCTCTAAATTTTTCCAAAAGCTGTATTTGTTCTTTATTTAAGGATTCCGGAATAATGATGTTGGTTTCTAGATAAAGATCACCAAAATCATTTCCTCTCAATATAGGCATTCCTTTACCTTTTAGTCTAAATTGTTTTCCAGATTGCGTTCCTTCAGGAATTTTAACTTTTGATTTTCCACCATCTATAGTTGGGACTTCAATTTCAGCACCAAGGGCCGCGTCGGTCATGGAGATGGGCAATTTATAGTATAAATTTTCCTCGGATCTTTGGAAAATTTTATGTTTTTGAACATTAATTAAAACATAAAGATCACCGTTGGATCCTCCTCTATATCCAGCATCACCTTTGCCGGATAATCTCATTTGTGTACCATCATCAACCCCTTTTGGAATTTGGATAGATAGATTTTTTTTAGTTTTAACTGCTCCCGAACCTCTGCAATCTTTACATGGATTTGATAACATTTCACCATCTCCTCCACAATCAGGGCAAGTTTGTTGTAATGTAAAAAAACCTTGTTGCATTCTAACTTTTCCATGGCCATCGCATGTTGAACATTTTTTTGGTTTTGAACCAGGTTCTGCACCACCTCCAGAACATTTTTCACATTTTTCGTTTGAAGATAAATTGATAGTTTGTTTTTTACCAAAATAAGCTTCTTCCAAACTAACCTCTAAATTAATTTTTAAATCCGATCCTCTATTGGATCTTGATTTCTTTGATCGACTTCCTCCTCGACCAGATCCCATGAAGTCGCCAAAAAAATCATCAAAAATGTCAGAAAATGCACCAGATTCAAAGCCACCAAAATCAAAACCTCCAGCTCCACCTGCCCCACCTTCAAATGCAGAATGTCCAAATTGATCGTAGGAAGATTTTTTCTTTGGATCAGATAAAACTTGATAAGCCTCAGAGGCTTCTTTAAATTTTCCCTCAGCAGTTTTGTCTCCCTGATTTCTGTCAGGGTGATATTTCATTGCAAGAGATCTATATGCTTTTTTTATTTCTTCAGGAGTTGATTTTTTGGTTACACCAAGAATATCATAATAGTCTTTTTTTGACATAATGACTTAAGGCAAAACCAGTTATAAATGGATTAGCCGTTCTTTTTGTTATCGTCTTTTACTTCTTCAAATTCGGCATCAACTACATCTTTTTTATCATCAGGTTTATTATCTGTTTTTGAAGCACCAGCCGTGTCTTGCTGAGCTTTATAAATGGCCTCACCTAACTTCATAGAAGACGTCATTAATTGCTGAGTTTTAGTTTTGATATCTTCAGTTTTATCAGATTTAATAGCCTCTTTTAAATCTTCCATATCTTTTTCAATTGCTTTTTTATCAGCTTCTGAAATTTTGCTTCCGTGTTCTTTTAAACTCTGTTCTGTTGAAGCTATTAAAGAGTCCGCGTGATTTTTTGCATCAACTTCTTCTCTTTTCTTTTTATCAGCCTCTTTGTTAGCCTCTGCTTCTTTAACCATTTTTTGAATTTCTTCATCGGTTAAACCACCTGAAGCTTGAATTTGAATTTTTTGTTCTTTTCCAGTTCCCTTATCTTTTGCAGAAACATTAACAATACCATTTGCATCAATATCAAAAGTTACTTCGATTTGAGGAACGCCTCTTGGTGCTGGCGCAATGCCTGTTAGTTCAAAGTTACCAAGTAATTTATTATCATTAGCCATTTCTCTTTCACCTTGAAAAACTCTAATAGTTACAGCTGGCTGATTATTTTCAGCAGTTGAGAATGTTTGACTTTTTTTAGTTGGGATTGTTGTATTTTTTTCAATTAATCTTGTGAATACACCTCCTAAAGTCTCAATACCAAGAGACAATGGAGTAACATCAAGAAGAAGAACGTCTTTAACATCACCTTGTAATACACCCGCCTGAACAGCAGCACCTAAAGCAACCACTTCATCAGGGTTAACACTTTGATTTGGTTCTTTTCCAAAGAAACTTTTAACTGCTTCAACAACTTTTGGCATTCTTGTCATTCCTCCAACAAGAATAACTTCATTAATTTCAGATGCAGAATAACCAGAATCTTTTAGAGCAATTTTGCAAGGTTCTATAGTTTTCTCAATTAGCTCTGCAGTAAGAGCTTCAAGCTTTGCCCTTGTGATTTTCATGTTAACGTGTTTTGGACCGCTTTTATCCGCTGTAATGAAAGGTAAATTTACTTCAGTTTGAGCTGAAGAAGATAATTCGATTTTAGCTTTTTCAGCAGCTTCCCTTATTCTTTGTAATGCTAATTTGTCAGTTTTTAAATTAATTCCGCTTTCTTTTTTAAATTCTTCGATAATATAATCTGTTACTACGGCATCAAAGTCGTCACCCCCCAAAGAAGTGTTTCCATTTGTAGATTTAACTTCAAATACTCCATCACCTAATTCAAGAACTGAAATATCAAAAGTACCACCACCTAAATCGTATACAGCAATAGTTTTGGCTTTTTTCTTATCAAGACCATAAGCAAGTGCTGCTGCTGTTGGCTCATTTATAATTCTTAAAACTTCAAGACCTGCAATTTTCCCAGCATCTTTAGTTGCTTGTCTTTGTGCATCATTAAAATAAGCAGGAACCGTTATAACTGCTTGCTTTACTTCGCTACCAAGATATTTTTCAGCAGACTCTTTCATCTTCATTAAAATAAAAGCAGAAATTTGACTTGGAGAATATTTCTTATCACGAGATTGAACCCACGCATCAGTACCGTTATCCGATTTTATTACTTTGTATGGAAGTCCCTGTATTTCTTTTTTTAAATTTGAATCATCAAAACTTTTTCCAATTAATCTTTTAACTGAGAAGAAAGTATTTTCAGGATTTGTTACCGCCTGTCTTTTTGCAGGAAGGCCAACTAATTTTTCACCAGATTCTGTAAAAGCCACAATAGAAGGAGTTGTTCGAACACCTTCTGCATTCTCTAATACTTTTGGCTGCGCACCATCCATAATGGCAACGCATGAGTTTGTGGTTCCTAAATCTATTCCAATTATTTTTGACATAAAATTCTATTTTTAAATTAATTTGTTAACCCTATGTGGTGCTTAATTTTAAGATTACAACCTTTGAGGCTAAATTTTTTTTATTAAAAAACCCTTAATTTATTTGGCTTTATTGAGCTATTAATTGGTATTAGTCTTTTTTTTAGAAATAGACACTAGAGCAGGTCTTAAAAGTCTATCATTTAACGTATAGCCTTTTTGAATTTCATTTATAACCATTCCATCTTCTTGTTCGCTTTCAACTTCATTCAACGCTTGATGAAAATTTGGATCAAATTTTTTGCCCATAGATTCAAATGATTTGATTCCATTCTTATCAAAACTATTTATTAATTCTTTTTCAATAAGCTCAATTCCAAGCATCGTATCTTTAAATTCATCTGATTTAAATTTAGGATTGTCTTTAAACAAACCAAAGGCTCTTTCTAAATTATCAGCAAGGTTAAGAATTTCTCTAGCAAAAGAAGAGGAGCTATATTTAATTAAATCTTCTCTTTCTTTTTCGTGAATTTTTCTAAGATTTTGGTTTTCGGCTAGTGAGCGAAGTAACTTATCATTTAATTCTTCGATTTTTTTCTCAAGATTAATTTCTAGATTAGGTTCTACCCCATTATTTTCTGGAGCATCTATTTTTTGTTCTTGATCTTTATTAGAATTAGTTTCTTCGTTATTATTCATAAGCTTATATATTTAGAGCAATACTTTATAATTTTTTTGACATATATAGGTACTATATTTCAGATTTCTAGCTTTATTATGAGAAAAGATAACAGAGATAATCTTAGTTTAAGAAAAATTGAGATAATTCCAAATTTTATTAAAAATTCAGAAGGTTCGTGCCTTGTTAAGTTTGGAGAAACACAAGTCGTTTGTACCGCTTCAGTTGATTCAAAAGTTCCAAGATGGCTTGTTGGTTCAGGAAAAGGCTGGGTAACAGCAGAATATGGAATGTTACCAAGATCTACCCATGAAAGAATGAGACGAGAGGCTGCGGTTGGTAAAATAGGAGGAAGAACATCTGAAATTCAAAGATTAATTGGAAGATCATTAAGAGCTGTTGTTGATCTAGGATTGTTAAATGAAAAATTAATTACAATTGATTGTGATGTTTTAACTGCAGATGGCGGAACAAGAACAGCGGCCATTACAGGTGGTTTTGTTGCATTAAAATTATGTATTGAGCATTTACTTCGAAATAAAGAAATTAAAACAAATCCAATGCAACAATATATAGCGGCGGTTAGTTGTGGAATTGTAGATGGTAAAATTTTATTAGATTTAAATTATGAAGAAGACAGCAAAGCAGATATCGATGCTAACTTTGTTATAACTGAGAATATGCAATTAGTTGAAATTCAGGCAACAGGGGAGAGAAAGACATTTTCAGATCAAGATCTAAGCGAAATGCTAAAAATTTCAAAGAGCGCAATAAAAGAAATAATACAACATCAAAAGTCTTGTTTTGAAAAATAAGTTAAAAAATTTAAAAAATATAAAATCTTTATTGATAGCTACCAACAATAAAGGAAAACTTTCAGAAATAAAAAAATTATTACCCAGACATATTACCTTTTATAGTCCAAAAGATTTTAACCTAATCGAACCTATCGAGAATGATAAAACATTTGAAGGCAATGCTGTAATTAAAGCAAGATATTGTGCCGAAAAATCAAAATTAATATCTTTATCCGATGACTCAGGACTGGAGATAACAACTTTAAATGGGGATCCTGGGATTTATTCAGCAAGATGGGCAGGAAAGAACAAAGATTTTAAATTAGCAATTAAAAAAGTTTATTCAAAACTAAAAAATAAGAAAAAACTAAACAAAAATAATAATGCTAGATTTTATTGTTCATTAGCAATTGCTTTTCCAAATGGAGAATACAAAACGTTTAGTGGAACGGTTAATGGTAAAATTTCATCAACTCCTAAAGGTAATAATGGATTCGGCTATGATCCTATATTTATTCCAAATGGCTATAAAAAAACTTTTGGCGAGATTAAGGCCAATACAAAGGATAAAATTAGTCATCGTTATAAGGCGTTTAATAAAATAAAAAGATATTTTAAATATTAGATTTATGGAAAATATTAAATTTATAGATCAGAATTTAGAAAAGGGGCTCTATTTAGTTTCAACACCCATTGGAAATTTAGCAGATATTACAATACGTGCTTTAAATATTTTAAAAAAATCAGATATTATTTTATGTGAAGACAGAAGAGTTTCAAAAAAATTATTAGATTATTATGACATTAAAGCTCAATTATTTTCATATCATAAGTTTAACGAAAAAGAATCAGTTGAAAAAATATTAGAAATTTTTAAAAAAAATAAAATTGTATCTTTAATAAGTGATGCAGGGACGCCGTTAATATCTGATCCTGGAAAAATTTTAATAAATGAGATTGAAAAAAATAATATAAAAATTATTCCAGTACCCGGAGCATCAGCAGTGACAGCAGCTTTTAGTTTGGCTGGTTATAGTGATGATTATTATTTTTATGGATTTTTACCTAAAAAGTTAGGAGAGAGAAAAAAAGTTTACGAAAAATTTTCTAATTTAGAAAGTTCAATTATTATATTTTTACCAGCTAGAGACTTAGTTTCTATAATAAAAGAAATGAAGGAGTTTCTTGGTGAAAGACAGATATTAGTTGCTAAAGAAATTACAAAAATACATGAGAATATAATCAAAGGAACGCTCGCTAATATTCTTGATAAAGTTAAATCAATTGTTCTTAAAGGGGAGGTTACAATAGTGTTGTCTTCTGAAACGAATAAAAATAAAGACCAAAATGTTGATTTAAATAAAGAAATTTTAGATTTATCAAAAAAAATGAAAACAGCAGATCTTGCAAAATACTTATCTAAGAAATTTAAATTTTCTAAAAAAGAAATTTATAAAAAAATTTTAATGTTAGATAAAAAATAATGAAATTTCTAAAAGTAATTTTTATATTTTTGTTTTTAACGTCGTGTATTGGAAATTTTACATCAACCGTTTTTGGTATTGGTGTTAATATTAATTTAGATCCAAGATCTCCAGGATTATATTTAGATGATAAATTAGCAGAAACACTTATCATGAAGAAAATTGTTCAGAACAATTACAAACAAATATTTTTAAATGTTAAAGTTATAGATGGAACTGCTATTTTAAGTGGTCGAGTTGAAAAAGCTGAAGATAAATTAAAAATGACAAAATTTGCATGGGAAACAGCAGGTATCAAAGCTGTGAGAAATGACATTGTTATTGCTGATGAAACTTCTTTCAGACAAAGAGCAAAAGATTTATTAATATCTTCACAATTAAGTGCGGCGTTATTAATTAATAAAAAAATTAATTCACGAAATTACAATTTAGAAACTATTAATGGTAAGATTTATATTTATGGAATGGCAAAAACTACAGCTGAACTTGAAGAAGTTGTTAAAGAGGCAAAATTAATACCTGATGTAGTAGAGATTGTTCCAAGTATTATTCTTGCTGATAATTTATCTAGAAGAAATTATCTTTAATTCTTTTTATACTTAATTACATCTGAAGAAAAAGCAGCAATAGCTGCCATATTAAAGATATCAGAAACTTTTGATCTTAAAGTTGCAATCTCAATAGGTTTATTTAACCCAATTAATAAAGGACCAATTAATGTGCTGCCACCCAGTTCTTTGAGTAACTTTGTAGAAATTGCAGCACTGTGAATTGCTGGCATAATTAAAATATTTGCAGGAGCTGATAATTTTGAAAACGGATAGATAGTTTTAAATTTTGGATTTAAAGCTACATCCGGTTGCATTTCTCCTTCAAATTCAAAATCAACTTTTCTTTTCTCAAGTAAGTCTCTAGCCTCTCTTAAATGAATGCTTCTTTCAGACATTGGTTTTCCAAATGTTGAATGAGCAAGAAAAGCAACTCTTGGAGTAAAACCAAGATTTCTTGCGACTCTAGCTGAAGAGATAGCAATGTCAGCTAAATTTTCTGCAGTTGGATATTCATGAACGTTTGTATCTGCAATAAATACTGTCCCTTTTTTGGTAACAACAATTGTAAGTCCGAAAATAATTTCACCTGGTCTTTCATCTACAACGTATTTTATATTCTCCAAAGTGTCGCTGAAAGTTCTAGTCACACCTGTTACCATCGCATCGGCGTCTCCAAGATCCACCATACAAGATCCAAAAACAATTCTATTTGTTCTAATTAATCTATCGCAATCTCTTTTTAAGAAACCTTTTCTTTGTAATCTATTATAAACATGATCCGTATATCTTTGTCTTTGTTTTTCATCTTTCGAATTATGAATTTCGATAGATTTATCTAATGTCAGACCAAGATCTTTAAGCTGCTGTGCAATTTTTTCGCTGCTGCCAATCAAAACAGGAGTTCCAAGTCCATTATTTTTAAAATCAATTGCGGCTCTAAGCATAGACTCTTCTTCCCCTTCAGCAAAAATAACTCTTTTTTGTTTTTTTCTTACTTGCGCATAAATGTTTTGTAAGAAACCAACGGAAGGATCTAATCTTGCAGCAAGACTATCTTTATATGCTGCGATATCTTCAATTTTCTTTTGTGCAACGCCACTTTTCATAGCAGCTTCGGCTACTGCAGCAGATACATTTCTAATCAATCTTGGATCAAAAGGAGACGGGATAATATAATTTTTTCCAAATTTTGGTCTTTCACCCCCGTAAGCTGCAACCACTTCATCTGGAACATCTTCTTTTGCAAGATCTGCTATTGCTCTTGCAGCAGCGATCTTCATTTCTTCATTAATAGTTTTTGCTCTACAATCTAAAGCTCCTCTAAAAATATATGGAAAACCCAAAACATTATTTACTTGGTTTGGATAATCGGATCTTCCAGTTGCAATAATTGCATCGCTTCTTGTTTGTTCAATTAGCTCAGGAAGAATCTCAGGATCAGGATTTGCGCAAGCAAATATAATTGGATCTTTTGCCATAGATTTTACCATTGCGGCTGTTACGACATTTTTTGCAGATAAACCTAAAAATACATCTGCTCCTTTCATCGCCTCTTCTAAAGTTCTAAGCTTTGTATCTGCAGCATGCGCTGATTTAAATTGATCTACTTTTAGACGACCTTTATAAATAACTCCTTCTTTGTCTAACATCACAACATTGTCATCTGGTAAACCCATTGCCTTTAATAATGATATGCACGAAAGCCCAGCAGCTCCTGCGCCGTTAGCAACAACTCTTACTTTTTTTATTGATTTTTTTACAATCTCCAGAGCATTTAAAATTCCAGCCACAGTAATAATAGCTGTTCCATGTTGGTCATCATGAAAAACAGGAATTTTAAGTCTATTTTTTAACTCTTGTTCAATAATAAAACAATCTGGAGATGCGATATCTTCTAAGTTTATGCCTCCAAAACTATTTCCAATTTTAGCAACACAATTAATAATTTCTTCTGCATTTTGTGAATCAACCTCAATGTCAATTGAGTCAATATCGGCAAATCTTTTAAAAAGAACAGCCTTACCTTCCATTACTGGTTTTGAAGCAAGTGCTCCCAAATTTCCAAGTCCTAAGATTGCAGTTCCGTTTGAAATAACGGCCACAGTATTTCCTTTGTTAGTGTAATCATAAGCTTTCGATGGATCTTTTGCTATCGCCTCGACAGGAACAGCAACACCAGGAGAATACGCAAGCGCCAAGTCTCTTTGCGTTGCCATCGGCTTGCTTGCTATTATTTCGATTTTTCCAGGCTTACCCTGACTATGATAGTCTAAAGCTTCTTTATCTGTAAACTTTTCCATAATATTGTTTTTAATATAAATAAAACTGTAAGAAGAAGTTATTTTTCTTATACTAAGTTCTTAGATTTTAAATTATTAAAACAAAGTTGAAACTAAATATCAAATGAATATTTTAAAAAATATCTCTTATTTTGGCTTTTCGACTTTTTTGAGTAGAATTCTTGGATATTTAAGGGATACTTTAATTGCGGTGTTTCTTGGAACTTCTGCTGTTGCGGACGCACTTTTTGTTGCATTTAGAATACCAAATACTTTTAGATCATTATTTGCGGAAGGTTCTTTTAATTCCGCTTTTATTCCAGCTTATACAAAGCAAAAGGGTAGTAAAAAAAATCATTTTGCAAATCAAATATTAAATTTATTAATTATTTTTATTCTTTTTATAATTTTTATTATTGAAATATTTACACCTGAGTTTTTATTTCTTATTTCACCTGGATTTAAAGATATTGATGGAAAATTTGATCTTGCCGTAGACCTTAGCAGAATTACTATTCCATTTTTATTTTTTGTATCTATTTCATCATTTCTTTCAGCTATTTTAAATTCAAAAGGAAAATTTTTCATTACTGCTGCAGCACCTATCATATTAAATATTTTATTAATTTTATCTTTAGTTTTTTTTAACAGTACTCATACAGAAATAGTTTATGCGTCTTCCTATGCGCTAACGATTGCGGGAATTATTCAGGTTATTTTTTTATTTTTCTTTGCAAAAAAATATTTCAAAATTAACTTAAGTTTTATTATTAATATTAATAATCAAGTAAAATCCTTTTTTAGTAAATTATTACCCAGTGTTTTTGCATCGGGGGTAAATCAAATAAATATTTTAATTGGCACAATTATTGCTTCATTTGAAAGTGGAGCAGTTTCTTATTTATATTACGCAGATAGAATTTATCAGTTGCCATTAGCTTTAACTGGGATTGCAATAGCAACCGTTATCTTGCCAAGCTTATCTAAAGAAGTTTTTAAATCGAAATTAGTAAAAGTAAATTTTATTCAAAATCGCTCTTTAGAATTGTGTTTATTTTTATCGTTACCAGCAACAGTTGGAATTTTTCTTGCATCAGATCAGATTATATCGGCTTTATATGGTTATGGTTTTTTTGATGATGAAAGCGTTATCAATACCTCAGCAGCTCTCTTTTTATTTGGAATAGGACTGCCTGCTTTTGGATTAATTAAAATTTATTCAAGTTTTTATTTTGCAAGAAGTAATACAAAATTTCCTTTTTATTTGTCTTTATTCTCGGTGATTTTAAACATTTCAATTAGTCTTTCCTTATTTAATACTTATGGTTTTCTAATTATACCTCTTGCAACCAGCATCTCGGCTTGGCTAACAGTTATTATTTATCAACTAAATCTTATTAAATCCGGATATCATTCTTTTGATAAATTATTTGTTATTAGATTTATAAAATCAATTTTGTGCACATTAATTATGGGATTAATTCTTTCTGTTTTATTAAAACATTTTGCAAATTATTTAGAATCAAAAACGATATTAAAAGCGATAATTTTAATATCTCTGGTTTTATTCTCGGCGTTTATCTACTTTTTAACTGCCTATTTTTTAAAAGCGTTTCGTATTAAAGATTTAAAGGTTTAAATTTTAAATGATTAAAAATAGAATTTTATCCGGTGTTCAGCCAACAGGAAACCTTCATCTTGGCAACTATTTAGGCGCAATTAAAAATTTTGTTAAATTACAAAAAGATTACGAGTGTTATTTTATGTTGGCAGATCTTCATTCAATCACTGTATTTCAAGATCCAAAAAAATTAAGAGAGAATATAATTGAAACAGCCGCTGTTTTTCTTGCCTGCGGATTAGATCCAAAAAAGAATGTTATATTTTGTCAGTCGAGTGTTGCCGGACATTCTGAATTAGCATGGATATTTAATTGTGTTGCAAGAATTGGCTGGTTGAATCGAATGACGCAATTTAAAGAAAAAGCAGGATCGAATAAAGAAAAAGCAAGTGTTGGTCTTTATTCCTACCCAACATTAATGGCAGCAGATATTTTACTTTATAAGGCAACACATGTTCCTGTGGGTGAAGATCAAAAACAACATTTGGAACTGTGTAGAGATATTGCGGTGAAATTTAATAACGATTTTAATTGTAAAGACTTTTTTACATTACCAGAACCTATTATTACAAAAGAAGTTGCAAGAATAATGAGTCTGAAAGATGGAACTAAAAAAATGAGCAAGTCTGATGAATCTGAAGCTTCAAGAATTACTTTAACAGACACAGAAGAAGATATTGTGCAAAAAATTAAAAAAGCAAAAACAGATAATGATTTGATTCCAGATACTGAGTCAAAATTAGCAGACAGACCAGAGGCTAGAAATTTAATTAATATCTTTTCTATTTTAAATAACAGCACAATTGAAAAAACTTTAAAAGAATTAAGTGGTAAAAATTTTTCTGAATTAAAAAATAGACTAAGTGAAGTTTTAGTTAAAGAAATTGTTCCGATAGGAAAAAAGATTAAAGAATTTAAAAAAGACACTGATGAAATTAAAAAGATTTTAAAAAGCGGAAGTGAAAAAGCTAATATTGAATCTCAAAAAACTATAAAAGAAGTACATAAGATTGTTGGATTATCTCTATCTTAATGAGAAAAAATTATTTAGTTATTATTGACGAGAGTGATGAACTTAAGAATGCAATTTATTTTGCAGCCAAAAGATCAGTAGCAAATAATGCTAATTTAATAATGCTTTATGTTGTAAGGCCCGCAGTGAATGCCGAGTGGGCATCAGTTGGAAATCTTATTGAGCAAGAGGAGACAAGTGAGGGAAAAAAAATTAGCCGACTTTGGTCAACTGTAGTTGAAGAAAAATTTAAAATAAAACCGCAGATTATTATTAAGATGGGTGATAAGGTTGATGAAATAATCAAGTTTCTTAAAGAGGATAAGAGTATTAGATTTCTTGTATTAGCCTCTTCAACTGATAGCGATCCAGGGCCTATTATTAAATCTTTATCAAAAAAGATGAATGATCTGCCAGTGCCCTTAGTTATAATCCCAGGTCTCATTTCTGAGAAAGAGATCGATAATTTAATATAAGTTATTGAATTATAAGCTTTATTATAAATGGTGCTTACTTTAACAACAAATCATACTAACTAAATATATACATATGAATATTGATGTGCAGCAGACCCCAAATCCAGACACATTAAAATTTGTGTTAGGCTTAGAATTAGTGCAAAGCGGCTCTATCGAATTTAAAGCTCATTCAGAGGCTAAAGAGTATCCCTTTGTTCAAAAAATATTTGAGCTTGGAGTTGAGCTCGTCTTTTTTGGAACTAATTTTATCTCTGTTAAAAAAAATAGCTCTTTAGAGTGGGGGCAAATATTAGAGCAAATTAAAAATATTATAAAAAACGACTTTCCTAAAAATTTTAAAGCGATCACTATAAAAAAAGAAACAATTGATAATAAAGATGAAGTATTTAAAAAAATAGAAGAAGTACTAGAACTAAAAATACGCCCTGCTGTTGCACAGGATGGAGGCAATATTAAGCTAAGATCTTTTATTGATGGAGTGGCTGAAGTAGAACTGCAGGGTAGCTGCGCAGGCTGTCCTTCCTCTACATTAACTTTAAAACAAGGCGTGGAACGAATGCTCGTTCATTATGTGCCTGAAGTAAAAAGCGTTAGAGCTGTAAGTCTATAATCTAAATTAATATGAAAAAAATAATTATTAATCAAAAATTAATTAATTTTTTTAAAAAAATAAGAGAAGAAATTTTGAACAATGGTTTTTCGCGGTATATTGTTGATACATTTGCTCCAACATTTAGATTTTTTTCTTTTGTTTTAAAAAATATAAATAAAATTTACTTTTTTCTAATTACGAAACTTAATCTTAAAAAAATTTTACCATACACCGTTATTGTTACTTTAATAATTTTTACCGCTTTTGTTCCGGAGATGTTTAAGTCCACAGCTGATAAAAAAAAAATTATTAATAATCAAACAGAAGAATATACTACCAATGATCTTTCCATTGATCAGATATTAAAGAAAAGTTTCTTAACTAATGATTCAAAAAAATTAAGTTTAGATTTTCAGCAAGTGTTAGGTATTATTAATTTATTTGAAAAGAGCGGTTATAATCTTGAAAAAGTTAGAGATGGAGAGCCTGTTGCTAATTTCTTTTTAGCAAAATTTCCAGAAGGTATTAGTGAATTAGATAATATTGAGCAAAGAAAAAGAATTTTTATACAAATAT
Source organism: Fontibacterium abundans (SeqCode) (assembly GCF_965235095.1). GTDB lineage: Bacteria > Pseudomonadota > Alphaproteobacteria > Pelagibacterales > Pelagibacteraceae > Fontibacterium > Fontibacterium abundans. The sequence continues at coordinate 1,080,981 of NZ_OZ249405.1, forward strand.
TATTGCCTATCGTTTTATCGGAGAATGAAAAAATTATTGAAGACCGAAGAAAGTTAACTGCCATCATGAATAGAAAAAGTTTTAAAAAGGACGCTGATTGGTTAAATGAGAAGTTCCAGCAATATAAAGTTAAAAATAACAGTGTTAAAGAATTATTAGTTAAAATGGACATTATTCCTCCTTCATTAGCTATAGCGCAAGCGGCTTACGAAAGTGGTTGGGGTACATCTCGTTTTGCAACTGAGGGCAATGCTTTATTTGGTCAGTGGGGATGGAAAGAAAACAAAGGGATGGTGCCAGAAAATCGAGGCGAAGATGAAAAACATGAAATTTCAAAATTTAATAAAATTAGATATGCAGTGAGTGCTTACAAAAATAATTTAAATACACATCCGTTTTATGAGGAATTTCGCATAGAAAGAGCCAAACAAAGATCAGGCAGACTAAGCGGATCAATATCAGGCATAAAATTAATCAAACATGTTCATAAATATTCAATTAAAGGAGACGATTATGTTCTTGGTTTAAAGAAAATTATTGAACAAAATTCTCTACAAGATTTCGATAAAGCAAATTTATTAGTTAAAAGATCAGGATCGATCTAATTTCCATCTACCACAAACTGAAATCCCAACCAGCGCCATTGATTATCTTTATCTAATAAAGAACAATTAATTCTACCAGTTCTTGTTGTAAATTTTTTATCTAAATTAACTTTTATCCAATTTTTTTCAATAAACGATATTTTCTTTTTACTCCACTCCCCACCATCATTAGCAAAGCAATTAATTTTTTCTAAGTTGGTAGTTTCTTTAAAAAATTCTATTTCAATTTTTGGAGGATTTTCTGATTTTGTAAGAAATTTATTTTCTGGTTTGAAAGATTTAAAAGGAAAAGGTTTAGTATTTAACAATGTTAAAAATCTTTCTGGTTTCCCATAATTTTCATTTACAGGATAACGAGGTAACTCAAATAAGTCTTTTGATTTATCGATAACGCCGGAATGTTGTCCGAATGCTAATTCATAATTAAATTCTTTTACAATTTTTTTAAAAATAGAACTGTATTCACCAAATGGATATGAAAAATATTTTGGCCTAAAAGATAATTCTCTTAAAAAATCTTTATGAGATTTTTCTAAATCTTCTCTTATTTCGCTTTCAGATTTATTAATTAAAAATTCATGAGAAAAACTATGTCCACCAATAGTTCCAATTTTAGAATTATGAATTTCTCGCACTTGATCCCAAGTCATGTAATTGGGATTGTTGGTATTAACTTCTCGTGTATTAAAAAAAAGTACAAATGGAATTTTTTTCTCTTTTAATATCTTCCATCCATTGTCGTAAAAAGATCTATAGGCATCATCAACGGTAATTAAAACTTTTTTTGAGTCGTAACTTTTGTTCTCAATAAGAATTTTTCTTAATTCATCAATTGAAATAAATTCAATCTTGTTTTGATTAATAATTTCAAGTTGCAAATTAAACTCTTTAAGCCTGACATTGGTTGATGGATATTTATTTTCTTCAAAACGATGATACATTAATCCAATAATTCCTTTTTCATTTTGATATTCTTGAGAATTAACTCCAGAAAGATTAGCAATTATAAAAAAAGTAATTAAAATAATTCTTTTTATGAATGAAGCCATGAATTCCCGTTTTTGTTCGATCGATTTTACACTGGGAAGTTTAATACTAATCGCAAAAGAAAACAATTCTGACTTTGCTTTAGTTAAAGATAAATTCTTAAATAGTGAAAATTTTATAAATATTCTTTTAAATTTCTTTCAGCAAAACAATATCAAGATAGAAAACTTAAATTATTTAATGATTAATTTAGGGCCAGGTGGATTTGTTGGTCTTAGAAACATCTTGTCTTCAATTAAAAGTATTGCCTTAGTTAAAAAAATCAAAGTACTTGGATTTAATAATTTTCAGATTCTAAAAACTACAATTACCAATCAAGATTATGAAAAAGTTGCTATAGAAGTTAATAATAGATTTTATGTTAAGGATCTAAAAAATTGTGATGACTATTATTCAAAATTTACCCTTCAAAATGCTTTAGAAAAAAATAGTGATAAAATAGTTAAATTTTCAAAATTACCCGAATACACATCTAAGAATCTTCAATATATTTTGGATAATAAACTTTTTATTGATAACAAATTATTCCCTATTTATGAAAATATGTAACAAATATATTTCATTTATTTGTTTTTTTTTATACCTTCAGAGCTTCTAATATTTTGAGATTAAAATAATTGTTAAAAACATTTTATATAAAGACTTTTGGTTGTCAGATGAATGAGTACGATTCTGATAAAATATCCGACTTAATGCAATCTGTTAATTTTGTAAGATCTGAAACTTTAGCAGATGTAGATTGTATTATATTTAATACTTGCCACATTAGAGAAAAAGCAACTGAGAAAGTTTACTCTGATATTGGTAAAATTAAAAAGCTGAATCGATCTAAAAAAAAACCAATTTTCGTATTAACGGGATGTATAGCGCAAGCACAAGGTGAGGAGATTTTTAAAAGAACTAACTATGTCGATATTGTTGTTGGGCCACAATCTTACCATCGACTACCTGAACAAATTAAAAATTTTGCAGAAAGAAAAGAAAATTTTTCTGACACTAATTTTGAATTAATAGAAAAATTTGATACTTTAGATAATTTAAAATCTTCAAGAAAATCTAAAGTTTCTGAATTTTTAACCATCCAAGAAGGCTGTGATAAATTTTGTTCCTTTTGTGTAGTTCCTTATACAAGAGGCGCTGAATTTTCTAGATCGTTTAACAGCATTATTAATGAGGCAAAAAAATTATCAGATAATGGAGTTAGAGAAATTGTTTTGCTTGGACAAAATGTTAGCGCTTACAAATTTGTAGATGGGAACAAAACTTATAATCTTGCAAAACTAATAGATGAAATAGCAAAAATTAATTCAATTCATCGAATACGTTTTACCACTTCACATCCAAATGACATGGATCAAGAATTGATAGAGGCTTTTAAATATCAAAAAAAATTAATGCCGCAATTACACTTACCCATTCAATCAGGTTCTAATAAAATTTTAAAATTAATGAATAGAAAACATACAAGAGAATATTATTTAGATTTAATCGCTAAATTTAAAGAAGCTAATCCAGAAATGGAATTTTCTAGCGATTTTATAATTGGTTTTCCAGGTGAGGAAGAACAGGATTTTCAAGATACGCTTGATATTATTAACAGAGTAAATTTTAATAGTTCTTATTCATTTATATATAGTCAAAGACCAGGCACTCCAGCTGTTGATAGAGATCAGATATCTCTAGATATATGCAAAGGCAGATTATTAAAATTACAAACTTTATTAGGTGATATTCAATTTAAAAACAGTAAACAATTAATAGGAACAAAAACTGAAATATTAATTGAGAATAAAACTAAAACTCCCGGTCAATTCTTTGGTAGAAGTAAATTTATGCATTCTATTTTTTTTAACTCTGAAAATTGTAATCCAGGAGATTTAGTGGATATTGAAATTACTTCCTGCAATAGCAAAAATCTTTTTGGTATATTGCAAAAAGAAGAAGTACTTGTTTGATGAATATATCTAAAGTTTCTAGTTCACAGATTGAAATTATTGAAAAAAATAATGATTATTTAAGTTTTTACATAAAAAATAATTTAGTTTTGAGTAAAATTATTGGTGAATTTGATTCTAATCTTAAGGAAATAGAAAACATTACTAATACAAAAATTAATTTAAGAGGAAATTTAATGATTGTAAGAGGTGATGTGAGTAATAGGCAATCTGTTGTTCAAATTATGGATAATCTTATCGCAAAATTTGTAAACACGAACAGTATTGAAAAAGAAGACATCAAGACAATCTTTGACGTAACTAAAATGAATAGAACAGAGTCAAATCCTAATTCAATTTATAGTGATAACGATGCTATCAAAACATCAAAAAAAATAATTTTACCAAGATCGGAGAAGCAGAAAATTTACGTAGATGCTTTAAAAAATCATAAGATTGTAATGGCATTAGGACCCGCCGGAACTGGAAAAACATTTTTGGCAGTTGCCGTAGCTGTTACTTTTTTATTAGAAGATAGAGTTAAAAAAATAATTTTATCAAGACCAGCAGTAGAGGCTGGAGAAAATTTAGGTTTTTTACCTGGGGATATGAAGGATAAAATTGATCCTTATCTTATACCTCTTTACGACTCTCTTTATGAACTTCTAGGATATGACAAAATTCAAAAAAAAATAGAAGAGGGCATAATTGAGATCGCACCACTTGCTTTTATGAGAGGAAGAACACTAAAAGATTCATTTGTCATATTAGATGAAGCTCAGAATGCAACGTTTACTCAAATAAAAATGTTCTTAACGAGACTTGGAAATAATTCAACGATGGTAATAAACGGAGACCCATCACAAGTGGATTTGGCAAAATCAAAAGAGTCTGGGCTTTATGAGACCACAAAAATTCTTAAAGATATTAAAGAAATTAAAACCATAAACTTTGATCATAATGATGTTATGCGACATCCTTTAGTTTCTAAAATAGTTAAGGCTTATGATGATTATGAAAAAAAAGAGCCAAATGGTAAAAGTTAATTTAGCTATTGAGAATAAGAACTGGAAATCCAGATACCCCAAAGTAAATTTGTTTCTTACAAAAAGTATTAAAAAAATTTTATCATCTATATTCCCATCTCGGGCGATTGCCTTTGAAATATCCATCCTTCTTACAGGCACAAAAAATATGAAGAATCTCAATAAAAAATTTAGAAAAATTAATAAGGACACAGACGTTTTGTCTTTTCCTGCGGAGGAGAAAAATTTTTTTAAAAAAGATTTTATATTAAAGAAAAAGCTTTACCTTGGAGATATCGCACTAAGTTACCAATATATTGAGGCAATTATTAAAAAACAAAATATAAGCTTTGATGATTATTTTAAAAAAATGTTAGTTCATGGTGTTTTGCATCTTATTGGCCATGAACATGATTCATTTAAAAAATACAAAAAAATGAATCTATTAGAGCAAAAAATTATTAGAACTATTTAAAAATAAAGATGTCAAAAAAAAATATTTTTTTTATTTACATTTTTTTATTATTATTAGGCTCTTTATCTAGCTTTTCCTTACCCCCTTATAATTTTATCTTTATAAATTTTATTACCTACTCTTTATTTTTGTATTTAATAATTCTGTTTAAAGAAAAAAAAGTAAAATTATCTAATTTCTTTTTTTTAGGTTTTGCCTTTGGTTATGGATATTTTGCAAGTAGTCTTTATTGGGTTTCTCACTCATTAACTTTTGACAAACAGTTAACCTTTTTAATGCCCGTTGCCATACTAGGCTTGCCTATTTTGCTTGCCATCTTTTATGGGGCCGCAGTTATTGCAATCCATTCTTTGATAAAAAAAGATTATTTGTTTTTGTTAATATTTTCTATTTCCTTATCCATATTTGAATATTTACGAGGGATACTGTTCACAGGATTTTCTTGGAATTTAATATCTTATTCATGGAGTTTTTCACTTGAGAGTATTCAAATATTAAAATTTATTGGCACATATACTTTTAACTTTTTTAGCATTCTTATTTTTTCAATTTACTTTAATTCTTTATGGCCTGTACAGTTTAAGAAAATATTAGTCAATTCTGCTTTTTTATTTATTGTTTTAATTTCTAATTATTTATTTGGAAAAATTATAATAAATAATGCAGAGTTTAATCAGTATAACGATGTTAAAATAAAAATAGTCCAGCCTAATATTGATATTGCAAAGACGTGGGGGATTGAAAACGAAAATAGAAATTTAGTTACTTTAATTAATCTTAGTAAAACCAACAAAGATGAAAAAACTTTAATTGTTTGGCCCGAGGGGATGATCCAGCAAACTAATCCTAAAGATTTATATAAATATAAAGAATACTTTAATAAAAATTTCTCTAAAAATCATTTAATTATTGTTGGAGTAACCAATCCAAGTATTTCAGGTAATAAAATTAATTTTTATAACTCCTTAGTCGTACTTAATAATAACGCTGAAGTTGTTAGTGTTTATAATAAAATTAGACTTGTTCCATTTGGAGAATTTATTCCTTTTGAAAATTTATTAACAAAGTGGGGATTAAAAAAAATTACATTTGGATACAGTTCTTTCTCTTCAGGTGCTGAAAGAAACGAGATTAAAATATTTAACAATTTATCTTTCCTGCCTTTGCTTTGTTATGAAATAATCTATTCCGGTGACCTTAAACGCGATTCTAAAGATTATAATTTCATAATAAACATTTCAGAGGACGGTTGGTTTGGAGATTCAATAGGTCCTTATCAACATTTAACCCAAGCGGTTTTTAGAGCAGTAGAGCAAGGTTCTCCAATTGTAAGATCAACTAACAAAGGCATGTCCGCTTATATTTCTTCAAATGGAAAAATTGTAAATTCTTTAGAATTAAACAAATCTGGATTTATTGATGTAAAATTATCCTTTTTAAAAGAAAAAACCTTATTTTCTTTATTAGAAAACTACATTTTTTATTTTACAATCTTCTTAAGTATTATATTCGTAATTGCTCTTAGAAAATTAAATAAAAATGGCTAAACAAGATTACATATTTACAAGTGAATCAGTATCGGAAGGGCATCCAGATAAAGTTTGCGACATCATATCGGACTCAGTACTCGATTTATATTTATCTAAATTTCCAGAAAGTCGAGTTGCTTGCGAAACTTTAGTAACCACAAATACAGTTGTGATTGCTGGTGAAGTAAGGGGTCCAGAAATAAACAGCGATGAAATTGAAAAATTAATTAGATCTAGAGTTAAAGACATTGGTTACGAGCAAGAAGGTTTTCATTGGAAAAATTTAAAATTTACAAACTATCTGCATAGTCAATCACAAGACATAGCTGCAGGTGTTGATTCAGCAGGCAATAAAGATGAAGGCGCAGGCGATCAAGGAATTATGTTTGGTTATGCTTGTACAGAGACAAAAGATCTTATGCCAGCACCGATAAGTTATTCTCATAAAGTTTTACAATTAATGTCAGAGGCAAGAAAATCTGGAAAAGAAAAATTTTTAAGACCTGATTCAAAAAGTCAATTTTCAGTTATTTATGAAAAAGGAAAACCAAAAGGAATTTCTTCAATAGTTGTTTCAACACAACACGATGAAAGTATTGATCAAGAAAAAGTTAAAGAAATCGTTCGTCCTTATGTTTTGTCAGTCATCCCAAAAGGTTGGATGTGTGATGAGAAAAATTTTTATGTGAACCCAACAGGAAGATTTGTTATTGGCGGACCTGACGGTGATACAGGACTAACAGGTCGAAAAATTATTGTTGATACTTACGGCGGCGCAGCACCTCATGGTGGTGGAGCATTTTCAGGAAAAGATCCAACAAAAGTGGATAGATCAGCAGCTTACGTTGCAAGATATTTAGCAAAAAATATTGTAGCCGCAGGTGTTTCAGAAAAATGTTTAATTCAATTGTCTTATGCAATTGGCGTATCGCAACCTCTTTCAATTTATATCGATTTATTTGATGGTGAAGATAATAAATCAAAAAAAATTGAAGAAATTATTTCTAAAAATTTTAATTTAAGTCCAAGAGGCATTCGTGAGTTATTAAAACTTAATAAACCAATTTATCAAAAAACAGCCGCGTACGGACACTTTGGTAGACAACCAGAAGACAATGGTTCTTTTAGCTGGGAAAAAACTGATTTAATTAAATATTTTCAATCAAAAGTATAATTTGATCGACGACAAAAAAAAGATTTTTTTTGGAAGATCAAAATCAAGAGCCTTATCTAAAAGTAAAAAGTTTTTTTATGAAAATCACAAAAAAGATTTTTTAGTCAATTTTGAAGAAATAAAAATAGTTAAAAATAAAGATTTCATTTTAGAAATAGGATTTGGTTTGGGTGAGAATTTATTATTTCAAGCGAGCAGTCATCCTAAAGATTATTTTATTGGAGTTGACCCTTTTATTAATGGCGTCGCTAATGTTTTGCAAAAAGCTAAAGAATTAAACCTAAATAATATTTCAATACTAGATACCCCTGTACAAAAAGTTATAGATAATTTTTTAGATAATTTTTTTTCAAAAGTTTTTGTGCTATTTCCAGATCCATGGATGAAGAATAAGCAAAAAAAAAGAAGATTGCTAAATTATTTATTTTTAGAAAAAATTTTAAAAAAAATGAAAATTAAATCTACACTAATATTTGTAACGGACGATCAGGACTATTTTAATTATGTTGTAAAAGAGATTTCTTTATTAAAGAAAAAAACAGATACTTTTGAATATAGCTTGAGCAATAGACATCCCATAGTCGACACAAAATACTCAAATAAGGCCAATAAATTAAAAAAAGATATTTATTTTTTAAATCTTGATAAGTTAAAAAATGTAGCATAGATTAAGGGAAATTATTGAAAGTACATGATGGGCTTAGGCCCATTTTTTTTTACAGGAAACAAAACTAATGTTAAATAACAGAGTTGATACAGTTGAACTGATTAGAATAGTTGACGCTGTCGCAAACGAAAAATCAATTGATAAAGAGCTTGTGCTTACTTCTATGGAAGAGGCCATTGAGAAAGCTGCACGAACTCGTTACGGACAAGAAAATAATATTTATGTTTCTATTAATAGAGCTAATGGTCAAATCGAATTAGGGCGAAGATTAAAAGTTGTAGAAAATCCAGCCAACAGCCAAAACGAAATTAGCTTAAAAGACGCTAAAAAAATTAAAAGCGATATAGAGCTTGATCAAGAAATTTTAGAACCACTACCACCAGTTGATTTTGGTAGAATAGCTGCTCAAGCTGCAAAACAAGTTATCACTCAAAAAGTAAGAGATGCAGAAAGAGAAAAACAATATAACGAATTTAAAGATAAGATTGGTGAAGTTCTAAGCGGAATAGTTAAGAGAATAGAATTTGGAAATATCATCGTTGATTTACAAAAAGCTGAATCAATTATTAAAAGAGATGAGTTAATACCAAGAGAAAATATAAAAGTAGGTGATCGAATTAAAGCTTATTGTTACGAAGTTAAAAAAGAAGCTAAAGGTCCACAAATATTTTTATCAAGAGCGCATCCACAATTTATGGCGAAATTATTCAAACTTGAGGTGCCAGAAATTTATGAAGGAACAATTGAAATTAAATCAGTAGCAAGAGATCCTGGAAGTAGAGCAAAAATTTGTGTTACATCAAAAGACAAATCTATAGATCCAGTTGGAGCTTGCGTTGGTATGAGAGGAAGTAGAGTGCAAGCGGTGGTGAATGAATTACAAGGAGAAAAAATTGATATCATTCATTGGTCAGAAGATCCGGCGACACTTGTGATAAACGCTTTAGCGCCTGCTGAAGTTCAAAAAGTAGTTCTAGATGAGGCTACAAAAAGAATTGAAGTCGTAATTGATGAAAATAATCTTAGCAAAGCGATTGGAAGAAGAGGACAAAACGTAAGACTTGCTTCTAAGTTAATGAATTATGAAATTGATATTTTAACAGATCAAGAAGAAACAGAAAAACGACAATCGGAATTTAAAATTAAAACGAAACGATTTATTGAAAGTTTAGAAATTGATGAAATGATGGCCCAACTTTTAGTACTAGAAGGATTTTCTTCTATCAAAGAAATTGATGGTTCTCCTTTGGAAGAGATAACGAAAATTGATGGTTTCGATGCAGACACAGCAAAAGAATTAAAAGAAAGAGCGAAAGAATATTTAGAAACAGAATCTAAAGAAATATCAAACAGAGTTAAAGAGTTAGGTATTCAGGATGATCTTATGAATCATCCAGGACTATCACTTGGAATGCTACTTACTTTAGGTGAAAAAAATATTAAAACTCTAGCTGACTTTGCAGACTTATCAGTTGATGAAATCTTAGGCGGTTACGATGAAGTTAAAGGAAAAAGAGTGGAATTTGAAGGAATCCTCCAGAATTTCGATATCATAAGAGCTGAGGCTGAGCGTCTGATAATGAGCGCTAGAGAAAAAGTTTTTAACAAATAGTAAACTCGCTTTTAGAAAAAACATGGACGTTAAAGACAAAAAGAAAAAACTTACATTAAAAAACTTTAGTGGTGGAGCAGCAGCTGTTTCAAGCTATGCAAGAGGTGCCGGCAATAAATCAGTTTTAGTTGAAAAAAAGAAAAATAGATCGATTGATATTAGTCAGTCTGCTGAAAAACCAAAAGTTTCAACAACTCCACAAGATGCCGTAAAAGGTAAGGTTTTAACAAAAGAAGATACAGCTAAAGCACAAAAATCAGCTCAAGAATGGGCAAGAAAAAAAATTCAAGAAGAGCTTGAAATAGATAATAGTAAAAAATTAATTAAAAAAACTCACGGTAAAAAAAGGGAATATAAACTAACCTTATCTAAAGCGCTTACAGATGCCGACGAAGATGAAAAATCAAGAAGTTTAGCTTCATTTAAAAGAGCTAGAGAAAAAGACAAAAAATTAGTTCAAGATGGCGATGAATCGGGTGAAGCAAAAAAAGCTTCTAGAGAAATATCGGTACCTAATTTAATCACTATTCAAGACCTTGCGAACAGAATGGCAGAAAAAGCAAGTTCGATTATTAAATTTTTATTTGAAAAGAATGTAAAAGTTACAATCAACCACACCATCGACAGAGATACCGCAGAGTATATCGTTGGCGCATTTGGACACACAGTAGTTAAAGATAATCAAATAGATGATGAATTATCAAAATTAAAAAAATCTAAAGAAGACGAAGACACATATTCTAGGCCACCAGTTGTAACTGTAATGGGCCACGTCGATCATGGTAAAACTTCATTACTAGATGCATTAAGAGAAACAAATGTTGTTGCAACAGAACATGGTGGAATTACGCAGCACATTGGTGCCTATCAAGTTTTTGCAGAAGATAAAAAATGGATGACTTTCATTGATACACCGGGTCATGCGGCCTTTACTGAAATGAGAGCTAGAGGATCTAAAATTACAGATATTGTTGTTTTAGTTGTTGCTGCAAATGATGGAATTAAACCGCAAACGATTGAAGCGATACAACATGCAAAAGCCGCAAAAGTTCCAATCATAGTTGCAATTAATAAATGCGATATTCACGGCGTTGATAAACAAAAAGTTAGAAATCAATTATTAGAGCACGAACTTGTTGTTGAAGAATTAGGCGGAGATATTCAGTGCGTTGAAATATCAGCTTTAAAGAAAACAAATTTAGATAAATTAAAAGAGGCAATTATTTTACAAGCAGAAATTTTAAATCACAAAACGAACCCAAATGTACCCGCTCAGGGAATAGTGATTGAATCAAAATTAGACAAAGGCAAAGGACCAGTGTCGACAATTTTAATCACCAGAGGAACTTTAAAGAGAGGTGACTTCTTTGCAAGTGGTATGCAGTGGGGAAAAATTAGAGCGATGAATAATTTTAGAGGAGAATTGGTTAATGAAGCAACCCCTTCAATGCCAGTTGAGATTATTGGTTTAACAGGCGTGTCTGAAGCAGGTGATGATTTTTTAGTTTTGGATAACGAGGCAAAAGCAAAAGAAATAAATGAATATAGAATTGAACAGGGTAGATCTAAAAAAACTATCGGTCTTGTTAAGAAAAATGACATTTTTGGAGATGTTAATAAACAAAAAGAATTATCAATTATTATCAAAAGTGACGTGCATGGATCTGCAGAGGCTTTATCTAATGCGATATTAAAAATTCAACATGATGAAGTTAAACCAGTTATCGTTTTATCATCCGTTGGTGCCATTACAGAGACAGATGTATCTTTAGCAAAAGCTTCTCATGCGGTCTTAATTGGCTTTAATATTAAGCCTAATAAAGAAGCAAAAGATCTTGCAGTAAAATTAGGAGTGAATGTTTTATACTTTAATATTATTTATGAAGCGATCGAGCACATTACTAAAGCACTTTCAGGTTTATTAGCACCAGAAATTAATGAACAAGTATTAGGACAGTGTGAAATCTTACAAGTATTTAAATCTTCTAAAGCTGGAAAAGTTGCAGGTATTAAAGTGACTGAGGGAAGTATCGTTAATAATTCTGATGTAAGAATTATTAGAGATGGAAGCGTTGTATACACAGGAAAAGTCGCATCTCTTTTTAGAGAAAAAAATGAAGTGAAAGAAATTAAAGCGGGCATTGAAGGCGGAGTAGCTTTTAAAGATTTTTTAGATTTTAAAGAAAAAGATATTATTGAAGCATTTTCTGTCGTTGAAAGCGCAAGAACAATAAATTAGTTAATAATGAACATTCATTTAAGCGATCAGCCTTTCACACAAAGGCAGTTAAGAGTGGGTGAACTACTAAAGCAGTTGCTTGGAAATTTATTTTTAAAAGAAGAAGTAGCTTTGCCAAATATCAATACCCGAGTGATCACCGTTTCAGAGGTTAGAATGAGCCCAGACTTAAAACATGCAAAAGTATTTTTTATGCCTCTAGGAGGTAAAAATTCAGAATTTATTTTACAATCTCTCATCAATCATAGTGGCTTAATTAAAAAACAAATGTCGCACAGTTGGAAGAATAAATTTCTTCCAAATCTTCATTTCGTATTAGATGAATCTTTTGATTATGCAGAAAAAATTGAAAAATTAATTATTAAGACGCACGAAAATGATTGATGGTTGGATAAATTTAAACAAACCAAAAGGTTTTAGCTCCGCATACTGTTTAAACGTCATCAAGAGCAAATTTAAAAAAATTAAAATAGGCCATGCTGGAACTCTAGATCCGTTAGCAGAAGGCGTTCTACCCATTGCCCTAGGCGAAGCAACTAAGACTGTTTCATTAATACATTTATTATTCAAAAGTTATTTATTTGAAATTCAGTGGGGATCAGAGACAGATACCTTAGATTTAGAGGGGAAAGTTATAAACAGTAATGAAATTTACCCAGAAAAAAAAGAAGTTCAAAATATTTTAAAAAAATTTATTGGCTACCAAATGCAAATGCCACCAAAATTTTCTGCTGTCAAAATTAATGGCAAAAGATCTTATGAACTTGCTAGAAATAATTTAGAATTTGATATGGAGGAGCGAAAAGTTTTTATAAAAAATATTAGATTATTAAAACACGAAAATAACAAAAGCCTTTTTTATATAAAATGTGGAACGGGAACTTACATTCGAAGTCTGGCACGAGACATTGCAAAATTCTTTGGTGGATTTGCTCATGTCACTAAATTAGTCAGAACTCGATATGGAAATTTTAGAATTAAGAACTCAAATAGCCTTGAAAAATTAATAGAAAAAGAAAGTACTGCTAATTTTTTAAAATATGTACTTGATATTCAGAGCGCTTTAATACATATACCTAGCATTAAATTAAATGATGAAAGAATTAATTTAATAAAGAATGGAATGAAAGTTAGTTTGGTTAATGAATTTGGAAAGGTTAGTTTAGACAATATTTACACAGCGGCTTTAGAAAAGCCACTTGCTCTCGGATACCTTAAGTCCGGTTTTTTTTATCCAAGAAGAGTATTTAATTAAAAAATGACAAAAAAAATTTTAAATAAAGAAAGTGTTTTTAAAGATTTAAAACTGCACGCTAAAGACGTCGGCTCTTCAGAAGTGCAAATCGCTATTTTGACTGAGCGAATTAGATACTTAACTGAGCATTTTACAAAAAATAAAAAAGATAAGCATTCGTACACAGGATTAACGACATTGGTGAATAGAAGAAAAAAACTATTAGATTATCTCAGCAAAACAAACGCAACCAATTATAAAAAGATCTTAGAAAAGCTGAATATCAGAAAATAAATTTTAATGTTTAAAATAGTAAGAAAAGAGATTGTTTGGGGCGGTAAAAAATTATCTATCGAGTCCGGAAAAATTGCTCGTCAAGCAGATGGCGCAGTCATACTAACTTCAGGTGATACAGTTATTTTAGCAACAGTTGTTGGTGCAAAGAAAGCAAAACCTGACATAGATTTCTTTCCACTTACAGTAAATTACCAAGAAAAATATTACGCTTCAGGAAAAATCCCAGGTGGATATTTCAAAAGAGAAGCAAGACCAACAGAGAGCGAAACTCTAATATCAAGATTAATTGACAGACCAATCAGACCTTTGTTCCCAGAAGGCTTTAGAAATGAAGTTCAGGTTCTACCAACAGTTCTTTCATATGAAAAAGATAATGATCCAGAAGTACTATCCTTAATTGCAGCTTCAGCTGCATTAGCTATTTCAGGAATTCCATTTATGGGACCAGTTGCAGCTTCTAAAGTAGGCTACATTAATAACAGCTTTGTTTTAAATCCAACAAAAGAACAATTAAAAGAATCACAATTAGAATTAATAGTAGCTGGAACTAAAGACGCAGTTTTGATGGTTGAGTCCGAAGCTTCAGGATTAACTGAAAAAATAATGTTAGATGCAGTTAAATTTGGTCATGAACAATTTGGTCCAGTAATTAAAATGATTAATGAATTTGCCGCAGAATGCAAAAAAGAAACATGGGTTGTAGAGAAAAAAGATTTAAAAGTTGTAAAAGATAATTTATTAAAAAACGTTAAAAATGATTTAGTCGCAGCGTTTTCAGAGCCAGATAAAAAGAAAAGAAGTGGATTAATTAATTTAGCAAAAGAAAAATCATTAGCGCTTTACACGGATTCAGAAGAATTTAGCACAATGGATATTGAGTCTCAGTTTAAAGATGTTGAAAAAGAAATCGTTAGAACAAAAATTCTTAAAGAAAAGAAAAGAATTGATGGAAGAGGACTTGCAGATATTAGACCGATTAAGTGTGAAGTGGGAGTATTGCCTAGAACTCATGGTTCTGCTTTATTTACAAGAGGCGAAACACAAGCAATTGTTGTTACAACACTTGGTACTTCAGAAGACGAACAAAGATTTGAAAGCTTAGATGGATTACAAAGATCTAGATTTATGTTGCACTATAACTTCCCTCCATTCTCAGTTGGAGAAGTTGGTAGAGTTGGAACAGGAAGACGTGAAATAGGTCATGGTAAATTAGCGTGGAGAGCTGTTAATTCAATTTTACCTAAAAAAGAAGATTTCCCTTACACATTTAGAATTGTTTCAGAAATTACAGAGTCAAATGGTTCGTCATCTATGGCAACTGTTTGCGGCGCATCCCTTGCTTTAATGGATGCTGGAGTTCCAATTAAAAAGCCAGTTGCAGGAATTGCAATGGGTTTAATTAAAGAAGGAGCTGATTTCTCAGTTCTATCAGACATCTTAGGTGATGAAGATCATTTAGGAGATATGGATTTTAAAGTTGCAGGAACAGAAGACGGAATTACTTCATTACAAATGGATATTAAAATTACAGGAATTACATTTGAGATTATGGATAAAGCATTATCGCAAGCAAAAGACGGAAGAATTCATATCTTAGGTGAGATGAACAAAGCCCTTAATGCTTCAAGAAAAGATTTATCAAAACACACTCCAAAAATGGAAAAAGTAACTGTCGATAAAAAAGATATCGCAGCCATTATCGGAAAAGGCGGAGTAACAATTAGAGAAATTGTTGAATTATCAGGCGCTAAAGTTGATATTAGTGATGATGGAATTGTAACTATTTCTGCACCCGATGAAGTTTCAAGAAACAAAGCTTTAGAGATGGTAAAAAGCATTATTGCTAAACCTGAACTTGGAAAAATTTATACTGGAAAAGTTGTTAAAATTATGGAATTTGGAGCTTTCGTAAACTTCTTAGGCAAACAAGATGGTCTAGTTCACATCTCTGAACTTGCAGCGAAAAGAGTAGAAAAAGTAAGTGACGTTGTAAAAGAGGGTGATGAAGTTAAAGTTAAAGTCTTAGGATTTGATAAAGGAAAAGTTAAACTTTCAATTAAACAAGCTTTAGATAGTTAAGCCTGCATATTCTTTGGGTTAGGCATACCAACGATATTATAACCCGCATCCACATAGTGAATTTCGCCTGTAACACCTGCTGCAAGGTCGCTTAATAAATAAACTGCAGCTCCACCTACATCGTTAATATCCACGTTTCTCTTTAGTGGAGAATGGTTTTCATTCCATTTATATAAAAATTTAGCATCACCAATTGCTGAGGCTGCTAAAGTTTTAATTGGACCTGCGCTAATAGCATTTACTCTAATTCCGTTTCCTCCAAGATCTACTGATAAATATTTAACACTTGTTTCAAGGGCAGCTTTGCAAACTCCCATAACGTTATAATTTGGAATAACTTTATCAGCGCAATAAGTTAAAGTAATAAAGCTTGAACCTGGTTTCATTATTTTAGCAGCTTCTTTACAAACTTCTGTAAAAGAAAAACAAGAAATTAACATACTGTTTGAAAAATTTTCTCTTGATGTATTTAAATATTGTCCTGATAATTCTGATTTATCAGAGAACGCGATTGCGTGAACCACAAAGTCTAAATTTCCCCATTTATCTTTAATGTCTGAAAAAGTTTTAACAATATCTTCTTTCTTTTCCACATTACAATCTAACGTAAATTTTGAACCTAAAGATTCTGCAAGAGGAATAACTCTTTTTTTTAAAGCATCACCTACATATGTGAATGCAAGTTCAGCGCCATGCTCACTTAATTTTTTTGCAATACCCCAAGCAATAGAGCGATCATTTGCAACGCCCATAATTAATCCTTTTTTACCTTGCATTAATTTCATTTTATAAACTTTCAAATACTAGAGTTGCGTTCGTTCCACCAAAACCAAAACTATTAGACATTACACAATTTAAATCTACATTTTTTTTAACTTCAGTTACAATGGGCAATCCTTTTACTTTTTCATCTAAATCTTTCACGTTCGCAGAGGCTGCTATAAATTTATTTTTCATCATTAATAGACAGTAAATAGCCTCTTGAACTGATGTTGCGCCAAGCGAATGTCCTGTGATTGATTTTGTTGAACTGAAAGGAGGAATTTTATCTTTAAAAACTTCTTTCATCGCTTCAATTTCTTTTGTATCCCCTACAGGAGTAGAAGTTCCGTGTGTGTTAACGTAATCTATTTTAGAATGTCTTAAATTCTGCATAGACATTTTCATACATCTCACAGCCCCTTCACCAGAAGGCGCAACCATATCATAACCATCAGATGTGGCCCCGTAACCCGTAATTTCGGCCAGAATTTTAGCTCCCCTAGCTTTTGCATGCTCATACTCTTCTAAAACAATAACACCACCTCCCCCAGCGATTACAAAGCCATCTCTGCTTGAATCGTAAGGTCTAGAAGCTGTTTGTGGCGTATCGTTATATTTTGAAGATAATGCAGTCATCGCGTCAAACATTGCAGATAAACTCCAATCTATTTCTTCACCACCCCCTGCAAAAACAATATCTTGTTTTCCAAATTGAATAAGTTCCATGGCATTACCAATACAATGTGCGCTCGTTGCACAAGCGGAACTAATTGAATAATTTACTCCTTTAATTTTAAATGGTGTTGCAAGTGTTGCAGAACATGTACTTGCCATTGTTCTTGGCACAATAAAGGGACCCATTTTTTTAGGACCCGATGCTCTTGTCGAATCAATTGCGAACATAACATTCTTAATTGATGGACCACCCGATCCGATAATAATTCCAGTTTTCTCGTGGCTAATTTCTTTTTCAGTAAGACCTGATTCTTCAATAGCTTCTTTCATTGAAAGATAAGCATAGGCAGATCCATCGCCCATAAATCTTAGAACTTTTCTATCAATTAAATCTTCGTATTTAATATTAGGAACGCCGCAAACTTGGCTTTTAAAATTATATTTTTTATATTCTTCAGAAAAAGTTATTCCAGATTTAGTATTTAATAGAGAATCTAAAACTTCTTTTTTATTGTTACCAATACAAGATACAATTCCAGAACCTGTGATTACTACTCTTCGCATCAATTCTCCTTAGCTTTTAAATAAACCAACTTTAAGATTTTTAGCGTTATATATTTCTTTATTGTCCGCAAAGACTAAACCATCAGCCAAACCAACACAAGTTTCGCCTTTTCTTAATAATCTTTTGATATTAATGACATATTTTACAAGTTTTACTTGTTTTACAACTTCACCTGTAAATTTTACTTCATTCACTCCCAGTGCTCGACCATGGCCTGGATTTCCTAACCAACCAAGATAAAATCCAAGTAGCTGCCACATTGCATCCAATCCTAAACATCCCGGCATCACAGGATCGCCTTTAAAATGACATTCGAAAAACCACAAATTCTCTTTGATGTCTAACTCTGCTAAAATTTCACCTTTATTAAATAATCCACCTTCAGCAGTGATTGAAGTAATTCTATCAAACATCAGCATTGGAGGTGCTGGCAATTTTGCATTACCAGGCCCAAACATTTTCCCTTCAGCACAATCAAGCAGATCTTGGTAGCTGTATTGATTTTTTTGTTTCATGAAATCTTTAGAGAATTAAAATTATTGATTATTAGATATCAATTTACAGTTTAATACAGGATTTGACAAATTTAATTGATAATCTCTTTATTTTCTAAGCCCCAAACATGATCGGTTTGTATCCAACCTTTGTATTTTTGGATTTCAACCAAACACCAATTTGGAATACATTTTTTAATAGAAGCAGCTTCTAAATTTCCAATTTTAATTATTGGCTTTGAATAGATGGTTGAATTTTTAAAAAGAACAATCCCATCCTTCGTAGTTAATAAAGTTCTCTTTCTAGATAATTGACTTAGATGAATCCAACCAATGTCACCTTGATAATCTTTAACTTTTCGCCAAACTTCAAACTCATCAATCACTTCAACTGGCATATTCTTTTTTTCATACACGAATGCAATAGGATGAGCAGGTGATGGGCCTATTCTAAGATTTGCAACGCTGGTTCTAATACTAAGATATTTTTTAGTGATAATTTTTTGCGCCAATAAATCTGTGCTTGTGAAAATAACAAAAGATAAAATAATAATTAATGTTTTAAACTTCATTTAATCTTTTTAATGCAGTTTTTGTTTTTATTTAATTTAATTTTTTTAATTAAAAGATTTTCAGCATTAATTATTAAAATATTCCCACATAATGAATTTTCAAAATTTAATATTTCACGGATCGCCTCATTAGCTATAATTGTTCCAACCATACCTGCAAGAGTAGATAAAACCCCCTCATTTTGGCAATCCATCATGTCTGTACTTGGAATTTCTGGCATAAAACATCTAAGACAAGGTGAGTTTTTCTTTTTAAAATTAAAAACAAAAACATGACCATCGAACTTACTGATAGCGCCACAAATTAAGATTTTTTTATTTTTATAACAATAATCGTTAATTAATAATTTTGATTTAAAACTGTCAGTCCCATCAATGATGAGATCGTATCCTTTTGCAATCTTATTTATATTGTTGCTTTCGATTTTAGTTTTAAATTTTTTTATTTTTATTTTAGAATTAATTTTTTTTAATCTTTTTTCAGCAATATCAACTTTAAACTTATTAACGTCTTCTTCATTAAATAAAATTTGTCGGTGTAAATTTGAGATATCTATTTTGTCATGATCGACGATGCCGATATTATTAATCCCAGAGGACGCAAGATAGAGTGCAACTGGTGAACCTAATCCACCAACACCAATAATGAGAACTTTTGTATCGATGATTTTCTTTTGACCAAAGCTGCCGATTTTTTTTAAATTGATATGAGCAATGTATCTTTTGACATCGTCATGGCTAAGTTTCATGAATATTTATCGGCCCGTTGAACCAAATCCACCGCTTCCACGAACTGATTCAGGAAGTGTATCCACCTCAACGAGTTCAGCTTTTATAACAGGGCATAGCACCATCTGTGCAATTCTTTGTCCTGGTTCAATTTTAAAGTTTTCTAAACTTAAGTTTATTAATATGACTTTAATTTCACCTCGATAATCAGCATCCACTGTTCCAGGCGTATTTAAAACGCTAATCCCGTTCTTTGCCGCAAGTCCTGATCTTGGTCTTACTTGTATTTCGTAATTTTCAGGGATCGCCACAGCTAAACCTGTCGGCACTAATGTACGCTCATTAGGCTTTAAAATTATTTCTTTATCAATATTAGCAATTAAATCTAAACCAGAAGAACCTACGGTTTCATATTTAGGCAGATCTTTATGTTTATAATTTATTTTTTTTACTAAAATTTTAACCATTATTGAATAAGAGCATGAAGAATTTTGTTAGATAGTTTTTTTGCAATTTCGGATTTGGTTGTTTTATTAAATTTTTCAACTTCTTTATTTTTAGAAATTAAAAAAACTTCATTATAATCTGAGTTAAAACCAATAGATTTATCAGCCACATTATTAGCTACAATCCAATCGCAGTGTTTATTTTGGATTTTCTTTTGTGCATTTTCGATGATATTTTTAGTCTCTGCTGCAAAGCCAACTACCAGTCTCGGTCGATTAATATTTTGGTTAGCGATGTAAGATAAAATATCGATATTTTTTTCAAGTTCTAAATTAAAATCTTCTAATCCTTCTTTTTTTATTTTTTCTTCACTATAATTTTTAACTTTAAAATCAGAAACTGCGGCAGTACAAACCGCAACATCTACTGGTAAATTATCTTTGCAAGCTTCAAACATTTGTTTTGCAGTTGTCACATTGATCACTTCAAGATTATCCTGATTTTTAATATCTAAAGAATTTGGACCAATAACTAATTTTGTTTTAAAGCCGATATCGTTTAATGACTTTGCAATTTCAAATCCTTGTTTTCCAGAAGACTCATTCGACAAAAACCTTACCGGATCAATATATTCTCTAGTCGATCCTGCAGTTACTAATGCTTTTAAATTTTTATTATTGAATAAATTCTTTGAAAGAAAATAATTTTTAATAGTTAGAATGATTTCTTCAGGAGATGACATTTTACCAACACCCACTTCTCCACACGCCATTTCACCAACAACGGGTCCAATAAATTTATATTTAAATTGAATAAGTTTTTTAAAATTTTCTTGGGTCGCTTGATTATTCCACATCTCAACATTCATTGCTGGGGCAAGGAAAATAGGCTTGTTAGAGGCCATAATAACTGTTGTTGCAAAATCTTTAGCTTCACCATGTGCAAAATTAGCCATCAGGTTTGCAGTTGTAGGCGCAACTAGTATCAAGTCACACCATCTAGATAACGCTATATGATCCATTTCACCTTCGTTATTTGGATCAAATAGATTTTCAAAAACTTTATTTTTAGAAAGGGCAGAGATTGATAATGGCGTTACGAATTCTTTTCCAGAATTCGTTAGAATAGTTTTAACTTCACAGTTATTCTTTCTAAGCTCTCTAATAACATCGAGAACTTTATAAGCGGCTATTCCGCCACCAATAACGATTAAAATTTTCTTATTCTCAATTGAATTTAGCATCGCGCTATTTGAATACTATTAACAATATAATTACAATAATTAATAAACCTATAATTAGATAAGTCTTTTTTAATTTTGAAGATTTTTCTTTAATTTCATATTCGTTACTTTGGTTTTGATTTTTTATAAACTCATATGAACTTAAAAGTTCCATCGCTTTGTTGGCGCGATTAATCATCTCGGGTAATTCAGGAAGTTTATCTAAAAGATCAGTTGTTGTTTTTAATATTTTATCTATTCTATTTTTTGGGCCAATTTCGTTGTTCAACCAACCCTGTAATACTGGTTTTGAAATTTCCCAAATATTTGCATCTTCATCTAATGATCTTGCAACTCCTTCAACTACGACCATTGTTTTTTGTAATAATAATAATTGTGGCTGAGTGACCATATTAAATTTTTCTGTTACTTCAAAAAGTCTAGCTAATAATTTCCCAGCAGAAATATTCTTAGAAGACTGACCAAAAATAGGCTCACCAATAGTTCTTAGAGCTTGAGTGAATTGGTCTAAAGACTCTGTATTTGGTACTAAACCTGCAATAAAATGGACTTTTGCGACCTTTTCATAGTCTCGGTTAATAAAGCCATACAATATTTCGGCTAAATACTTTCTATTAGCAATATCCAGTCGACCCATAATTCCAAAATCTACAGGCACAATATTTTCATTCTTATCGACAAAAAGATTCCCTTGATGCATGTCGCCATGGAAAAATCCATCGCCAACTGCTTGTCGTAAAAAATTTTGAATTAGTAATCTTGATATTTTTTTGAGATCAATTTTATTTTTAATAAGTAGGTCTATATCTTTAATTGAAATTCCTTCTACTTTTTCAATAGTTAAAACTCTTTGCGAAGTAAAATCCCAAAATATAGATGGAACTTTAAAGCCTTCATCTTGAGCTGTATTTTTTTTAAGTTCACTTGCAGCTGCCGCCTCATATCTTAGATCCATTTCAATGTTGGTGATTTCTTTAAGAAGATCTATAATTTTTACTAATTTTAATCTGCGACTTTTCTTAACGCTAAATTCAATAATTGATGCTAAAAATCTTAAAGCATCTAACTCTTTGTTAAAAATTTTTTCTATGTTGGGTCTTAATATTTTAATAGCAACATCGATTTCTTTTTTTTCATTATTAATAATTTTGGCAAAATGAACTTGTGCAATGGATGCAGCGGCAATGGGTTTACTTAAATAAGTGATCTGTTGATATTTCTCTTCTCCTAATTCCTTACGCAATGCTTCTTTTGATTGAGAAATGTCAAAAGAGGGCATTTGATCTTGTAGTTTCTGTAACTCTTTTGCAAATTCTTCTCCAACAATATCAGCGCGAGTTGCAAGAAATTGTCCCAGTTTTATAAAAGCAGGACCTAAAGTTAGAAAAGCATTTTTTAATCTTTCGCCTGCACTTTTGTTTGCAGAATCTTTATTAAAAGTAGTAAAGCCAAAAATCTTTATTAAAACTTTAATAGATAAGGGTGGTTTATAAAATTCTTCAAAAATAGATAAACTGTTAGACTTTGCTAAGGCTCTGCCAATTTTAATGAGAGTAAAAAAATTAGATAGCATTTTAAGTTATTGTATTTTCCATCCAGAGTGGATTGCCGCAACTCCAGTTGTTAGGTTTCTATATTCAGTGTTTATAAACTTGGCCTCTTTCATAAGATTTAATAATTGGTCTTGGTTATAAAAATCTTTGATGCTTTGTATTAAATATTCATAAGGCTTTTTATCTCCAGCAACCGCTTGTCCGATGTGAGGAATAAAATTTGAGTATATTGAGTAAAATTTATCGATGATCTCATTATTAATTTTTGAAAACTCTAAGCACATAAATCTTCCACCTGGTTTAAGTAATCGATAGGCCTCATTGAGTGTTTTTTTTATATCGGTTACGTTTCTTATACCAAAACTAATGATGTAGTAATCAAAACTACAATCTTTTAGAGGAACTTGTTCTGCGCTGGCGCACAAAGAATCAATATTTTTGTACTGTTCAAGTTTTTTTTTTCCTTCATTTAACATTTCAATATTTTGATCAACCATCATTGCCCGACCAGTCAAGTTGGTGCGTTCAATGAAAAGTTTTGTCATGTCGCCGGTCCCAGCCGCCATATCAATTAATTTTGAATTTAGTTTTGGCTGCATCCAGTCGATCAAATTACTTTTCCATAGTCGGTGAACGCCAAATGACATGATGTCATTCATCAAATCGTATTTTTTAAAAACAGAATTGAAAACGTTATTTACAAAGTCTTTTTTTGAATTTTGTTTTGCATTAGTATCTTGCATTCTTTAAATATAGAACATTTGCAATCAATAGTCATATAGTTAATGCCAGAATTACCAGAAGTAGAAGTAACGCGAAGAACTTTATTAAAATTTATCGAGAATAAAGTTATTAAAAATATAAAAATAAATAATCCTAATTTAAGATTTAAAATTCCTGCAAATTTTAAAAAAAATGTAACCGGACAAAAGATTGTTAAGGTTTTAAGAAGATCTAAATATATTTTGATTTATCTAAAGAACGATTATGTAATGATCGCTCATTTAGGAATGTCGGGCAAATTCTTAATTAAAAATAATTATTCTAAAGATTTTTTAAAGACCAGTTATTACTCTAATGAATTTTCCTCAAAGCATAATCATTTAGAATTTTTCTTTTCTAATAATTTAAAGGTAATTTATAACGATCCTAGAAGATTTGGTTTTTTTTTATTAGATAAAATTTCCAAATTAGACGTTAATAAATTTTTAAGTAAATTAGGACCAGAGCCACTTGGTAAAGATTTAAAGAAAGATTATTTAATATTAAAAACTAAAGCCACACAAAGAACGATCAAGACTTTATTAATGGACCAAAGTTTTATTTCTGGGATTGGAAATATTTATGCAAACGAAATTCTTTTTTTAGCAAAGATAAGGCCTAATAAAATTTCCTCTAAGTTAAGCTTAGTTGATATCGGGAGACTTCACCCCTCTATTGGCAAAGTTCTTAAAAGGGCTCTAAAATTGGGTGGTTCAAGCATAAAAGACTTCAAGTCTTCAGTTGGTGAAAAGGGTCGCTTCCAAAATGAATTTAAAGTTTATGACAGGGAAGATTTAAAATGTCTTAGGTCAGGTTGCTCTGGTCTAATAGCAAGGGTTGTATCTCAAGGCAGAGCAAGTTTTTTTTGTGATGAATGTCAAAATTAAGTAATTGACCCTAATATCTTCAACTTATATATAATCCAATAAAAATATGGCAAACACAGTCTCCGCTATTCGCGCAGTAAAAAAAATTAAAAAAAGAACTCAAGTTAATAAAATTAGAGTTGGAAAATATAAATCTGCAGTAAAAATCATTGAAGAAGCAATTAAAACTAAAGATAAAGCAAAAGCTTTAAAATTATTTTCTAATTTTCAATCACAGGTTATGAAAGCTTCTAAAAAAGGTTCTTTAAAAAGAACTACAGTCTCAAGAAAAGTTTCTCGTATCTCAAAACAAATCTCCAAGTTGTAAAAAAATATTTTATCAATCTTAAGTTGATAATTATTTTTTTCTCAACAACTAAAAAGTTTAAACTCTCTAGTTGAAAATTAAAAATATTAAATTCTTTTCTTGTATTTACAGATTTAAAAAAATAAAACACACTTCTTTTTTTAAAGTAAGTTCAAATGACAAACCAAACAAGTCTTAAAGATAATTTTAGCAACGATAAAGCGAGATGGGATTCACTACAACAATCTCTGCTAGGACTTTACGGTAAAGATGTCTACACAAGTTGGTTACAAAATATCAGTTTTACTAAAATAAATTTTAATACTTTAGTCCTAAACGTAAAAACTCGATTTATTCGTGACTGGATCGTTGCTCATTACGCTGACAAAATTTTAGATTTATATAAGAAACAAGACGCAAATATTACTCGTATAGAGTTTCAAATTTCAGAAAGAGTTGAAACAAAGAGCAACAGCAAATCAAACGTAATTGATTTTGAGAAGAAAGAATTCCTTCAAGACAGTGGTAGTTATGGACTTTCAAAAATTGATGAAAGATTAGTTTTTGATAATTTTATAGTTGGAAAAAGTAATGAACTTGCTTTTACAGCAGCAAATAGAATTATTGATAATTTAAATAAATATAATCCACTTTATATTTATGGTGGAGTTGGCTTAGGAAAAACACACCTTTTAAATGCTATTGGAAATAAATTATTAAAAAAAATAGATAAAGTTATTTATGTGTCTGCAGAAAGATTCATGTATCAATTCGTTAGATCTATAAAAAATAATGATGTTGTAAAATTTAAAGATATTTTTAGAAGTGCAAAAGTTTTAATTATAGACGACATACAATTTGTGAGCGGCAAAGACGTAACTCAAGAAGAATTTTTTCACACGTTTAATGCATTAATAGAATCGGGTTCACAAATAGTTATTTCTTGTGACAGACCACCAAACGAACTGGATAGAATACAAGACAGAATTAAATCGAGACTATCAGGCGGCCTAGTTGTCGATATTCAAAGTCCAGATTTTGAACAAAGAGTTAAAATTTTAAAACAAAGATGTTTAAAAGAATTCCACGCTTCAGAGAGAAACATTGCTATTGATGATGAGGTTATTAATTTTATAGCCAATGAATTAAAACTTAGCGTTAGAGAAATGATAGGCGCATTTAATAGAATAGCGGCTTATCTAAATATAAATAATAGAAAGATCTCTGTGGCAGAAGCTAAGAGTATTTTAAGAGATTCTTTGAATAAAATTGAGACCAATATCACTATAGAAGACATTCAAAAAACCGTAGTTTCTTATTATAATATTTCAATGCATGATTTTATGTCTTCAAGAAGATCAAGATCTGTTGCGAGACCAAGACAAATTGCAATGTATTTATCAAAGAAAATGACTACAAAATCCTTACCTGATATCGGCAGAAGATTTTCTGGTAGAGACCACACAACTGTCATTCATGCGATTAAAAAAGTAGAAGAGTTAATGATTCAAGATAAAAACTTTGAAAATGAAGTTAAAGATCTTAATCAAAAATTAACAAAAACTGTTTAA